>NZ_JBHJQQ010000002.1:0-296353 GCF_042262745.1 Kribbella sp. NPDC056345
GCTCATCAGAAGTACCCCTCTCGTTTGCGGTCTTCCATGGCGGCTTCGCTGGCGCGGTCGTCGGCGCGGGTCGCGCCGCGTTCGGTGATCGTGGAGGCGGCGACCTCGATGACGACCTCGGCGGCGGTGGTCGCGTCCGAGGAGACGGCGCCGGTGCAGGACATGTCGCCGACGGTGCGGTAGCGGACGGTGCGTGGGGTGACGGTTTCGCCGTCGCGGGGCTGGGAGTAGGGGCCGACGGCCAGGAGCATGCCGTCGCGTTCGAACACGTCGCGTTCGTGGGCGTAGTAGATCGACGGGAGCGGGATCTGTTCGCGTTCGATGTAGTTCCACACGTCGAGCTCGGTCCAGTTCGACAGCGGGAACACTCGCACGTGTTCGCCGGGTTTGTGTTTGCCGTTGTAGAGCGACCAGAGTTCGGGGCGCTGGTTGCGTGGGTCCCATTGGCCGAACTCGTCGCGCAGGCTGAAGATGCGTTCCTTGGCCCGGGCGCGTTCTTCGTCGCGGCGGCCGCCACCGAAGACGGCGTCGAAGCGGTGCTGGTTGATCGCGTCCAGTAGTGGCACGGTCTGGAGCTGGTTGCGGGTGCCGTCGGAGCGTTCGCGCAGGCGGCCGTCGGCGATGTAGTCCTCGACACTGGCGACCTCGAGGCGCAGGCCGAGCTGTTCGACGGTGTTGTCGCGGTAGGCGAGGACCTCGGGGAAGTTGTGCCCGGTGTCGACGTGCAGCAGCGTGAACGGCACCCCGGCCGGCGCGAACGCCTTACGGGCCAGGTGCAGCATCACGATCGAGTCCTTACCACCCGAGAACAGGATCACCGGCCGCTCGAACTCCGCCGCCACCTCACGGAAAACGAAGATCGATTCGCACTCCAGCAGATCGCGTCGGTCTGTCATGGTTCTCGGACGGCGATGCCGACTAGGCCATGCCCTGCGACGTCAGGTAGGTGACCAGCTGGGCGACTGTCTCGCGAACCTCTGCCTGGCTGGTCTCCAAGCGAAGGGCGGGGTCGGTCGGTACCTCGTACGGGTCGTCCACGCCAGTCAGACCGGAAATCTCGCCCGCCCGCTGCCTTGCGTAGAGTCCTTTGACATCGCGGGCCGCGCAACATTCGACCGGAGCGGAAACGAAGACCTCGGCGAACGCGATTCCGGCCTTTTCGTGCAACTCCTGCACTTCGCGCCGGTCTTCGGCGTACGGGGCGATTGCGGCAACTAAAACCGTCACCCCGTTGCGGGCGAGAACTTCGGCCAGCCAGCCGATTCGACGGACATTTGCCTGCCGGCCTGCACGGTCGAATCCAAGGGCGCCGCCGAGGTGTCGCCGAATTTCATCACCGTCGAGTACCTCGACCCGCCGGCCGCGACCAGAAAGAACCTCTGCGGTGGCCCGTGCCAACGTCGACTTGCCGGCACTGGGTAAACCGGTCAGCCAGACGGTGCAACCTTCGGTGGTTTGCACACTGTCCTGACTCCCAGCCGAATCGTCAAGCCTCACTGCGGTCTCCGATGTGCCGCGCGGAAATGGACAACAGGTCGAAGTCTACGGCCGGGGGCGGTGTACGAGCGGCTCGTTTCTCGGTAAAATTCAGCATGGACAAAAGCGCAGTGGGCGCCGCTGATGGCAGTGAGTCCGGCGCCGTCATCTCGTTGCGAAGGAACTGGTGCCTGCTGCTCGATGTCCCGAGCGCTGACCCGGCCCAGAACTTCTTCGAGCTCGGCGGCGATTCGTTGACGGCGGTGGAGCTGGCTGCGCGAGTAGAGGCCGAGTCCGGCGCGGTGGTGCCGTTCGAGGTGCTGCTGACCGATGGCGACCTTCGAGTCGTCGAAGCCGCCCTCGCGGAGGTGGCCGCCGGTTAGGTCAGCCGACCTGATCGGACGACGATTCCGGCTCGTCGTCGTAGGTCTTGCAGGCCTGCGCAAGTGGCCGGATCAAGAGACCGGCGCCGAGAACCATGCCGCCGATGACGGCCCAGCCCCAGGGCCGATGGCTGATGGCGAGCCACGTGAAGAGCGCCGGCGCGACCAGACTGCGCACTTGGCCGCCCAGTTGCCAGACCGCCTGGTACTCACCGCGCATCGCCCGGGGGCTGAACTTCGCGTACAGGCCCCAATCGCTGCTGGCGAAGAACAACTCGCCCGCCGTGAGGACGAGATAGGCCAGCGTCATCAAGACGATGGCGGCGATCGGCCCGTCGACGATGCCGGAAGCCAGCGCGATCAAGCAGGTCGCGCAGATCAGGATGCCCGCGCGTCGGCTGAGCCGAATTGCGCCTTCCAGGGTGCCCGCACCTCTGGCTGCTCTGACCTGCAAGGTGATCACCAACAGGGTGTTCATCAGGAACAGGATCGCGATGAGTGATCTCGGCGCATCGGTTGCTTCCAGGATCCAGAGCGGGAGCGTGACGTTGAGAATCGTCGTGAAGCTTCCGACGATCCCGTTCACGCCGGCCAGCTTGACGAAAGCCCAGTCGGTCAAGGCGCGGGATTTGAATGGATTCGCTCGGGCCGGCCGCGGACGGCCTTCGCTTCCCGCCCTCGATTCCGGCGGGAGATACGCGGTGAAGAGCGCGCTGGCCAGCAAGACGGCACCGGTCGTCATCGGCAGCAGGGCCAGGAGGGTGTTGGAGTCCTGGGCCAGCGCGAGCCCGGTTCCGGCCGCGCCGACGGCCAGACCGATGTTGAGTGCGGATCGGACATAGGCCATCGTCGAGACCTGCTGGTCGCGCGGCACGACATTGAATGAATACGCCATCCGGGCATTTCCTCCGGTGGTGGCGCTGACCGCCAGACAGCTGACGACGATCAAGAACAGCGGAAAGCTCTTGACCAACGGATAGGCAAGGTAAAGAACTGCGTCGATGAATGTGCACAGGGCCCAGATCTGCTTGGTGCCGAAGTGATCAGCCAGCCGTGCCAGCGGTACTGAGGTCAGAATGGCGATGGCGCTGGATATGCCGAGTCCGAGACCGACAAGAGTGGCCGGTAAGCCGACGTACTGAGTGAAGAAAACGACATTCCCGGGTAAGAAGAATCCGAGGCCGAAAGCAGAGATCAGGGTCTGCGTGCAAAGCTTTCTGGGCAGCCCCGCAGGCGGCAGCCAGGACAGCATCCGGCTAGTGCCACCGCGACCGGTCATGCAATGCTCCTTGTGAGCTCAGATGGGCGATCTGTGACACCTGTGGCTTATTGTGTACCGCCGGAGCCCCAGGCAGGATACAACAGGACGGGAAGTGCGCATGATGGATTCGGTCTGGTCTTCGCTGCCGAATCGTATGGCGGTGGGAATCACTCGGCAGACGAAGCCGGACGGTTCGATCGGTTCCGAAACGCTGACCTGCGACTACTTCATCTTCCGTGGACTGCAGTGCGACGTCGACCGGCTGCGGGCGGCTCTGGTCGCGGCTGTGTCTGTTCACGACGCGCTGCACAGTCGCTACCGGCTACACCCGCAGCAGGGTCCGGGGTATCAAACGTATCCGGTCGACGGCCGGCAGCTGCTTGAGGTCGTCCACCTCGGCAGTGACACCTTCGAGGCCGTCCGACAGGCCGCGGAAGAGCTCGTTCAACAGTATCTGAGCCGCAAGAACGACCTTCGGCACGATCCGGTGGTGAGGTTCACCTGCGTCGCCGCGGCGGGCGGCGAAACATTCGCTCTGGTGATGAAGATGGATCACACCGTGTGTGACGGACTTTCTCTCCAGTCCTTTCTGGCGGACGTCGCCGACGCCTACAGCCAGACGGAACCGGCCGCGTGGGCACGGCATCAGGTCAGGCCTCGGCTCCAGCAGATCGCGGCCGAGGAACAGGAGTATCTTGCGGCCGCGGAGCGTGCCGAGCTCCGGTCCGAGTGGCACGCGTTGCTCCCGCACGGCATTCCCGAGCTGAAGCTGAACGTCGACGAGCCGTTCGGGCAGGCTCCGCCCGAAGGTGGCGCTTTCGCGGTCCAGGAGACCGGGCCGCGCTACCAGTCCTTCAAAGAGGAGGCGCGTCGACGCCGCATGACGTCCTTCGCCTTGGCCGCGGCCAAGGTCATGGAGGCGTTGCAGCCGGCTGTGGTCGGCGGCGAGCTGTACTTCTTCTCTCCGATGCCTGGCCGCTTCGTGCCATCGGCCACCGGTGCGGTCGGCAACTTCGTGAACCTCCTGCCGGTGCTGATCGAACCCTTTCTGGCCAAACCCGGCGGCTTCTTCGAAGCGGTCCGGGCCGCCGTGGTGTGGACGCTCACCCATCAGGCATACCCCTTCGATCAACTGCACGCGGCGACCACCCCGACGCAGAGCATCGCCGACACCTACCCGAACCGTCGGCGGTCGATCTTCATCGCCGGGATGACGCCGTTCACCTTCGCGCTGAACGGTGTCAGCCCGATCCGGCGGCAGGCCGACTCGGGCAGTCCACTCTTCGACTTCAGTCTGTGGGTCACCGACACCAGGACAAGCCTCGAGCTGGAAGTGATCCACCGCTCTGCATGGGTCCCGGAGCAGCAGGTTCGCTCCTGGCTCGACGCGATCTGAGTCCGGGACCCCGCTGCTCCGGCAGCCCCGTCCTCAGCCGGAGATCGGCGTACTGCGGAGCGACTCATCAGCTTCGGCGGCGTCGTATCCCAGGAGATCGAACAGTTCGCCGAGCGTGGTGATGTCGTCCTCGAGGGCGGAAGAACTGCCTGCCTGCTTCACATGTTCGGCCGCGCCGACCATCGCTCGCACGGAGGCTCGCAGCAGCTGGTTGGCGAAGATGATCATCTGATATCCGGCGCGGTTCAGCAGCTCGACCGTGGTCCGCGGATAGGTGGTGGGGATGCAGATCAGCGGGACGTCGACACCGGTGGACGCGAACTCTGCCGCGAATCGCTCGACCTCGGAGGTGTCGGCAGCCTTGGAGTGGATCAGCAGTGCATCCGCGCCGGCCTCGGCATACAGGGTTGCCCGCTCGAGCGCGTCGTCCAGGCCGGTGCCCGCGATCAGCGACTCGATCCTCGCCACGATCATGAAGGACGGATCGACGCGGCCTCGGGTCGCGACAGCGATGCGCTGAGCGAACAGCTTCTGCGGCACCAGTACGTTGCCGTTGCGGAAGCTGTTGCGCTTCGGGTGCTGCTTGTCCTCGATACAGAGGCCGGCGGCTCCGGCGTCTTCGAGGCTCCGAACGATGTGCCGCATGACCTGGGGGTCTTCCGAGCCCGAGTCGGCATCGACCAGGATCGGTGTCGGTGTCGTCCAGCGCATCCGGCGGACGGCGTCGGCGGTCTCGGTCAAGCTGATCAGGCCGATGTCGGGCAACGCGCTCACGGAGGAGATGCCGAGTCCGCTCGCCCAAATACACTCGAATCCTTGGAGCGCCGCGATGCGAGCGCTCAACGCGTCGTGGGCGCCGATCGCGCGCACCGCGCCGTCGCCGGCGAGCAGGCTCCGCAACTGGCGGCCAGGACGGACAGAGGTCTGATGATCGATGGCATTCACTTGTGCTCCAGGGTGGACGGTGTCTGGCGATCGGGTCCTGCGGAGGCGCAGTTGGCGAGATACCAGCGAGCGAACTCGACATAGGCTGTGCCGATCTGGACTGCGGCACTGTCAGCTTCGATCTCGCCGCGCAGCCAGGACTTCAAAGGACCGTCGAAGAGATTGCGACCGAGGGCGAATCCACCGTAGCCAGGGACTCCGGCGGTCGCCTGCAGCCATTGCTTGATCTGTGGCTCATCGGCGCCTCGCCCCAGGACGATGCAGAAGGCGTCGGGACGGTCCGGATGGGAGCTCGCAGCGTCCCCGATTGCCTTGCAGGCTGTGCGATCGGAGACGCCCTCGATCTTCCAGATGTCTGGTGTGACACCGCCGGAATGCAACTGCTGCATCGCCGCCACCGTCAAGCCGGGGCGTACCTGCTCGTCCCACTCGGCCCAGCCACCTGGGCAGCGCGCGACCTGCTCATCGGTCGGTGGGACGAGCAGTTCCAGCAGAAAGCCACGGCCCTGCTCCGAGAGCCAGCCTGTCAGTTCGGCCAGCCGGGCGATCTGCTGGTCATTGGTCGCTGCCTGGTGCGGGTTCCAGCGAACGAGGCCCTTGTGAAAAGTCGCGGGAAATGCGGCGGCATGCTCACGCCACGCATCGTCGTACTCGAAGGCGAAGATCTCCTGACTGGTCTTCTCGACCGGCATTCCCAGCGCGAAGCCACGCTCGGCCGCGTCGGTTGCCAGCCGGCTGCCGCCTTCCTCGTCGATGATCAGCGCCGTCCGTTCTACCGGCAGCCCACCGTCGACAGCTTCGAGGTAGCCCTCGTAGATGATGCGTTTGCAGTGGGCGATGGCCTGGTCGGCGTCCCGTCCGGAGTGGAAGTCGCGCACCAGATCCCGAAAGGTCGCGCGATGGTCGAAGGCCAGAATGCACAACGGGGGGAGAATGGTCATTGGCGGACCCTTCAGGCGTCGGCGGGGGTGAGAGCGACTCGAGTGCAGGTGCGCTGCTCCGCGGCCAGCAGCGCCTTGTCCACTGCCGACAGCGGGAACGTCTGGTCACACTGTTCGTCGAACGGGATGTCGTTGCCCTCGGCAGCGAGGAAGTCGAGAGTGGCGAGGAGCCGGTCCGGTGGATACCGGATCACGCCGTGGACGGAGATACTTCGCCTGACCAGGTCCGCAGGCGCCAGCGACGTGACGAGGTTCGGCCCTTGGTCGACGTTGCCGATCTCGAGGATCGTTCCGCCTGGCGCGACCGTCAGAACGGCCTCTGCGAAGGCTGCCGGGTCGCCGGACACGTCGATGACGACGTCCGCACCGCGTCGTCCGAGCAACGAGCGTGCATCCTTGCTCTCGGCAACAGCCTCGGCGGCACCGAAACTCTTCGCCGTCTCTCGGCGCTGGGGCAGCAGGTCGACACCGATCACTCGCCAGCCACGCAAGGCGAGGATCGCCGAGGCGCTGACTCCGAGGCCGCCGAGCCCGATGACGGCTGCGATGCCACCTTCGACCGGGGACAACCGGTTGCAGCCTTCCAGGACGGTGGCGATGCCGCAGTTGGCGCCGGCCGCGGCCGCGTCGGACACCCGGTCGGGCACCTTGAAGAAGTACTGGTCGTGATGGATGTAGTAGTGCGAAGCGAACGCGCCGTGGAAATACGGAGCCACGTCGACGGGCGCGCCACGGTAGGCGTAGGCGCGTTCGCAGGACCCGTACTGCGTCCGGGCGCACGCCGCGCAGTGGTGGCAGACGGGGAAGTAGGTCGACACGACGCGATCGCCGACCGCAAGCGGGTTTCCGGCCCGATCGGTCGAGACCTCGCTTCCCAGTGCGGTGACCACGCCGACGAATTCGTGTCCGAGTGGTGGCTGCTTGAGTCGCGCGTGGTTGCCTTTCCAGATGCTGACGTCGGATCCGCAGACGTTCGCCCGGATCACCTCGACGACCAGGTCGGACGGCGCGGGTCGTGGCACGTCGAACTCCGCGACACCGACCTTCCGCGGTTCCTGCAGCCAGCTCAAATATCCGCGCACCTCTTACCTCCGTGATCGTTCAATGGACGGGTGTGTCGCGCCCGACCTGTGCGAGCGCGGATCGGATGCCGTCGGCGTCGATGCCGTAGGAGGCCCGCAGTTGTGCGGGCGACCCGGTTTCGGTGAAGCTTGGGATGCAGCAGTGGGTGCTGTTACGGGGCGAGACCACACCGGCTTCGACCAGGACGGTCCACAAGCCACCGGTCCGCCCGTGCTCTTCGACCACGACGACGTGCCTCGACGGCTCCAGCCACAACTCGAGCGTGCCGGTCTCGAGCGGACTCAAGCGGCTCACCGCGATCACTCGGGTCTGCTGCGGGTCGACTGCAGCGAGGGCTGCTCCCACGCAGCTACCCGCTGCGATGACCGCGACTTCTCCGGGAGACCCCCACGCCGAAAGCGTCTCGGTCCTCAGATCAGGGCCAGGAAGCGCGACGACAGGATTACGCTCCAGTCTCAGGTAGCGCGGGCCGATCGATTTTCTGGACAGCAAGTGGGTGGTCAGCCGGGCCGCGTCCTCGTCGTCGTACGGCCACCACACCTCGACCCCTGGGATCGCCCGCATCAGCGCGACGTCCGAGATGGCATGATGCGGCGCCCCTTCGACCCCGGAGGAGAGCCCGGCGTAGTGGCCGACCAGCAGGACGTCGCTGTGAACCAAGCCGATACTCTGCATCAGCTGCTCGTGTGCTCGATGAACGAACATGGCGGCGAACGAGTTCGCCACCGGGCGGTACCCCAGACACGCAAGGCCGGCGGCCATCCCGACCATGTTCTGCTCGGCGATACCCGCGTTGGCGAATCGCTGCGGAAACTCGTCGGCAAAGATCGAGGTCTTCGTGGAGGTCGAGCAATCGGCATCGAGGACGAAGACCCGCTCATCCGCGTGACCCGCAGCCAGGAGCCGCGCTCCGAAGGCCGACCTCATAGCGCGCGGTCCGCAAGGGAGGCGACGGCCTCGGGCAGACGTGCCGCGTCGAACACCGAATGCCAGTCCACCGAATCCTCCATGAAGTCCACGCCCTTGCCCTTGACTGTCCGCGCGACTACGGCGCGGGGACGCCGGTCACCGCGCCGGCGCAAACAGGTGGTGAGGCGGTCGAGCTCGTGTCCTGGCACCACCTCGGTCTCGAAGCCGCAGGCTTTCCAGCGATCGACGAGCGAACCTGCGCCGGCGATCGCTGCCGTCGGCGCGTCATGCTGCAACCGGTTGTCGTCGACGATGACGGTCAGGCCGTCGAGCCGATGGTGGGCGGCGAAGGCGGCGGCCTCCCACACCTGGCCTTCCTGGCACTCGCCGTCGCCGACGAGCACGAACGTTCTCGCCGGCGATCCTGCGCGGTGCAGACCGAGGGCAAGACCTACCGACGCGCTGAGTGCCTGCGCCAGCGATCCGGCGGGAAACTCGATCCCCGGGGTGAATCGTGGATCCGGGTGCCCCTGCAACGGACTGCGAAATGTGCGCAAGCTGTCGGCCCAGGCCGCATCCACAACGCCGGTATCGAGCAACACGGCGTAGAGGGCCGGCGCCGCATGGCCCTTGCTGAGGACGAACCGATCGCGGTCCGGCGCGTCCGGCGCCGCCGGATCCCAGCGCAGGACGTCGTAGTACAGCGCGGTCAGGATTTCGATCACGGACAATGAACTGCCCGGATGCCCCGCGCCGGCCGCGGAGATCATTTCCAGCGTCCGCCGGCGTAACCGCGCGGCAACTTCCTCGAGCGGTGCCGCGGCCTGGTGGTCTGACAACGAGCCCCCTTCATCGGCTTTCAACGCGGGATCTCCGCCACAGATTCTGCGCGTCGCGGCCAGAATCGTGGCCAATGTAAACGCACAATGTGCGCTGTGCGCGAGTGAAGCTCGTGCATGCCGGCCAAAGCCGAGACCTGCGTCGGTCCGATCGAGTTGACACGATGACGCGTATGCCGGAGCGTCGACTCAGCAGAGTCGGCGGTCAAGTGCGGAGGCGACAGAATGCCACTGGCAAGCCCGGAGCAATATCGGCAGATGCTGGACTCGGCGCGGCGGGGAGGATATGCGCTGCCGGCCTACAATGTGTCTTCACTGGAGATGCTGACGGCAGTCCTCGAGGGTCTGACCGATGCCCAATCCGACGGCATCATCGCAATTTCGGTCAGTGCCAGCCGTTTTCTTTCCGGCCCGACCGTCAACGACTGTGTGCTGGGTGCGCAGACCTTCGCAGAGTTCGCGCATCGGGTGGCCGACCGCTATCCGGTGCTTGTTGCCCTGCATACGGATCACTGCGGCGCGGATGATCTGGACAGGTTCGTCGTCCCGCTGCTGGCGATCACCGAGGAGCGCCGTCGCTGCGGGCTGCCCCCACTGTTCAACTCACACATGTGGGACGGCTCCGCCCTGTCCCTGCAGGATAATCTCGACATCGCGCAGCCGCTGCTGGCTCGCTGCGCGGCCGTTGATGTCCTGCTCGAGATCGAGGTGGGGGTGATCGGCGGCGAACGTGAGGGGCTCAGCGCGGACCATCCCGATCGGCTGTACTCGACACCGGAGGACTTCCTCGCCGTGGTGGACCGGCTGGGTGCGGGAGCACAGGGTAGATACCTGGTCGCCGCGACCTTCGGAAATGTCCACGGAATCTACAAGCCGGGAAATGTCAAGCTGGATCCGCAGGTACTACGCCGGGGTCAGGAAGTGGTTCGGCAGCGAACCGGCGGCAAGGATTTCGACCTGGTTTTCCATGGTGGCTCAGGGTCAGGTCTGGACAGCATTCATGAGGCGATCGACCACGGTGTTGTCAAGATGAACATCAGTACCGAGGCAGAGTATTGCTATACCCGCCCCGTGGTGGATCACATGATGCGTAACTACAACGGTGTGCTGATGATTGACGGCGAGGTCGGGGAGAAGAAGGCCTACGATCCGCGAAAGTATCTTCGCAAGGCTCAGGACGGCCTGTCGGCACGAGTCGCGCGGAGTTGTGTGGAGCTGAAATCCGCTGGGTCCGCACTGCTGATCAAGGCGTCGATCGAGTAATCTGATCCGTCAGCCGCCGCGCTATCTCCGGCGGTGTGCGTGGCACTCTCGGTGCGGGTGATTCACCCGCACTGTCGACGACGATGTGCAGGAAGCCGAGGCCACCCCGGGCCAGCCAGGACCGAGTTGCTTCTTCGAGCTCGGCGACGGTGCGCGGTTGCGAGGCGCGATAACCACATGCGGTGGCCAGGCCGAGCCAATCGACATGTGCAGCAAGGGTTTGCTGTCTGCCGGTCGACGCGTACACCCCGTCGTCGAGCACGATGTGCAGGAGATCGCAGTGCGCGTCGGCGGCAGCCTTTCCGATCACTGGCAAGGCCGAAGCGCCCATCAACGCGTTGCCGTCGCCATCGACGACAACGCTCGGTCGTCGGCTGCCGAGCGCCAGACCGAGGCCGATCGAGCCTGCGAGCCCCATACTGCCGAGCATGGGGAAGGCGGCACCTTCGGGACGTTCCCGCATCCCTTCTCTGGCGATATAGCCATTGGCGTACACCACCGGCAGGTGGTCGGGTAGCTGCGCGAGAACGGCTGCGAGGGCGGTTGCTCTGCCGCCGACCGGAGCGGCGGCGCGGTGCTCAGGCATGGTCACTCATCTCTCCACGACGGACGATCAAGGCCACCGGACCACCGACGCCGAAGAAGTCCGGCCGAAGCAGGGACGCATCGGCTGCGAACTCGTGCCGGATGCCCATGAGGTCGAGCATCTCGATCATCTGCCGGCCCGACTCGATGTGCTCCGGCGCGTCAGCCCCTTCGCCACGCCAGCTGATCAGCAGCAGAACATGGATGCCGTACATCCGCAGCAGCGAACTGACCGCATTGCCGATCATCCCGACCGCCGAGTTCTGCATCGCCACCACCGGTCGTTGCCCGCTCAGTGCGAGGCCTGCGGCCGTACCGATCGCGAGATCCTCCCGGGTGGCCGGAACCGTCGTCCAATCGTTGTCCTCGGCAACTGTCGTGAAGAGGTCTCCGAACAACGAGCACGGAACGCCGGTGAACCACCGGTATCCCTGTGCAGACAGGGTCGTCAGCAGTTCCGCGGACGAGTAACGTGTCGGAGCGGTCGGCGGGGACGGAGAGTTCTGCCTCACTCGCATGACCTCATCTAATCAGAATCCAGGCCCTGGCGAACGGCGTACAGCGAGTGGACTGTCACGCAACGACAGCGGCTGAATCGATCATCGGAGATGCGCGTGGAACTGCTTCTGATCAGGCACGGCGCGACCGAGTGGAGCGAGATCGGCCGGCATACCGGCCGGACCGATCTCCCACTGACCGCGCACGGAATCGCCGAGGCCGAGCGGCTGCGCGAGGTGGTCCGGGCGGCCCTCTCCGGCCGCGAAATCGATCGGGTTCTGGTCAGCCCGATGAGCCGAGCCCGGCGTACGGCGGAGATCGTCCTGCCGGGGCGGGCTGTCGAGGTCATCGACGAGCTGCGCGAGTTCGACTACGGTGACTACGAAGGCAGGCGCCGGGTCGATATCCAGCAGGAGCGCCCGGACTGGTCGATCTGGGACCATGGCTGCCCGCGAGGTGAGAGCATCGACGCAGCCTCCGCACGAGCCGACCGGCTGCTGAAGAACATCGAAGACGGCGCCGGGCCTGTTGCTGTGGTGTCGCATGGGCACATCTCGAGGATTCTCGCCGCCCGCGCGCTCGGCCTCGAGGCATCGGCCGGGAGGATCTTCGCGTCCGCGACATCCGCGCTGAGTGTGATCAAGGACCATCACGGTCAGCGGTGCATCTATGCATGGAACGTCAAGGCACTGCAGTAGGAGTCGCCGGACCGACGAGGAAGGCGTGCCGGAGTCGGGCGGTCAGGTCCGGCAGAGCCCCGTACCGGGCGATGAGCCTGGCCAGGTCTTCGGCTCCCAGGGTTTGGCAGAGCCCGAGCATCGCCTCAGGCGGGGCCAATAGGTTTGGTCTGCCGGCGGCGAGATCCGCGACGATGCTGGATCGCGGATGTTCTGCCCATTGGCGATACAGCCCATCGAGATTCGCCCCGGTCGCGGCGTAGTCGGCGACGACGGCATCGACCTTCGCGCCGAGCAGCAGTCCGAGTACCGCAATCACAATGCCCGTCCGGTCCTTGCCCGCACTGCAGGACACGACGACCGGGGAGATCTGTGGGTCGGCGAGTGTTTCGAGAACCTGGACGAGTGCGGTCGGTAGCGACGGCCCGTTCAGGAACGAGATATAGCAATCGGCCAGCGACGACGCGGCAGCCAGCTTGTCGCGGCTCTGCTGGTCCAGCAGGCTCATGTGCAGGGTCCGGATATCCGGCGCTGAGAACCTGCCGAAGGCGTCGAGCTCTTCCTGCGATCGCAGATCGATCACGGTTCGGACGCCGAGATCACGCAAGACCTTCCGGTCAGCCGCGCTGGCCTGTGCCAGCACCGCGGACCGGAAGATCCGGCCGGGAGCGATCCGCTCACCGGTCGCGAGCGTGCCGATGGTGTCAGCGATGTCGCGAAAGTTGTGGACCCGTTCGAACGCTGTCCTCATTCGCGATCGACGTAGTCGGCCAGTATCGACGTCACGTCGACGACCTGATAACGGTCACCGAAGTCGGCGTCGGAGGTGTTGACGAGGTCTGTCGAGGTGAACGTGGAGAAACCCACCTCGTCGAGCAGTCGTCTCTTGGTCTCGTCCGTGGAGAAGTCGTACACCGTGACGTAGTGCAGATTCGCGGCGCCGGCCGCGAGCAGCGCCTCCGCGGCATGGGTGATGGTCTGGCCCGACCAGATCTCGTCGTCGAACAACAGCACCGATCGCCCACGGACATCCGTCCGTGCTCCGGCCACGAGTTCGCTCGAGCCACTGTCGTCCCGGCGGATCTTGATCAGCAGGTCGAGGTCGCTCGACCGGCGGTTGGCCAGTGTCACGCAGTCGTCGTACCGGCCCCGGTCCGGGCTCACGACGATCTCGCCGGGCAGCCGCGGGGTCAGATCGCTCAGCCGATGCAGGGTCGGCAGCCACTGAACGGGCTTGGAGAAGAAGCCGAGAACTTCGCGAGAGTGGAGGTCGAAGACGATGAATCGGCTGATCGGTGACGACTCGAGCGCCGCGATGATCGCCTTGGCTCCCAAGGCTATTCCTTGGCGGTCGAGTCGGTTGCTGCGGCTGTACGGCAGATACCGGAAAACACAGGTGATGTCCTGTACGCCCTGACGGGACAGCGCGTCCGCGAGCAGGAGTACCTCCACGACGATCTCAGCCGGCGAAGCACCGATGCCCACAAAGATGGTCGCAGTGGCGCCGACATCGTCGGGAACCACGATCCCGATCTCGTCCGACGCGAAGTGAAGCCGTTCGTAGTCCTGTGACTTGGCGCCGGTCCGCGTGGCCCACCGGTCGGCGAACTCGGAGGTGTTCCTGGGGACGCTGAAGCAACTCATCAGTGGCCGTGAACGTGACATAGCCGTCCTTACGGAGGGTTCTGGTCGGGCAGGTCTTCGTCGGCGTGTTCCGGGAGTAACGGTAGCTGAGGCCGGCCGCCTCGGCGCAGGGCAGATTGGCGACCGGCTGCCCTTGTCGATAGACTCGCCGGACCGTCGATAGCTAAGTCTCTGGAGATATTGTGCGGGAAATCGTCGTATTCAGCGGGAGTGTCCATCCCGAATTGTCCGCCGAGATCTGCAAGGCACTAGGTGTCGAGCTCTCGGGGGTACATATCTCGCGATTCAGCAATGATTGTCTTCAGGTGCAGCTCCAGGCGAACTGCCGGCAGCGGGACGTCTATATCGTGCAGCCGTTCGTCCCGCCGACACAGGACGCGCTGATGGAGATGCTGCTGATGCTCGACGCGGCACGCGGGGCGTCCGCGGCCCAGATCACTGCGGTGATCCCCCACTATGCCTACGCGCGATCCGACAAGAAGGACGCCTCGCGGATCTCGATCGGTGGGCGCCTGGTCGCGGACCTGCTGGTGACGGCTGGAGCCGATCGTGTCTTGACGATGACACTGCACTCCCCGCAGGTGCACGGCTTCTTCTCCATTCCGGTCGACCACCTCACAGCGCTCGGCGTGCTGTCGGACCACTTCCAGGGCCGGGATCTCACCGACACCGTGGTCGTCTCGCCCGACCTCGGTAACGCGAAAACTGCCTCCCAGTTCGCGCGGCTGCTCGGCATCCCGGTCGCCGCGGGTAGCAAGCGGCGGTTGAGCGACGACAAGGTGGTCATCGATGCCATCGTCGGTGATGTCGCCGGTAAGAAGGCGATCGTGCTCGACGACGAGATCGCGAACGGCGGCTCGATCGTCGAGCTCCTCGACCGGCTCGAGGAGCTGGGCTGCGTCGAAGCGATCCTGGCGACCACTCATGGTCTGTTCACCGGGAAGGCCGTCGCCCGGCTGCGCGATCATCACATGGTGCGTGAGGTCATCACCACGGACTCGGTTCCCAGTCCGAAGGACTGGCCGGAGGTGAAGGTTCGCTCGGTGGCCGGCCTCTTCGCGGAGGCAATTCGCCGCGTCCACAACGGAGAGTCGGTCAGCAGTCTGTTCGACGGAGTCGACCCGGCGCACGGCTCGCCCCGCGGCAGTAACTGAACCCTGGAACATGATCAGCTGGCCGATCGCGTGCCGGTGCGGCTGCCGTCGCGTGGCCGCTTCTGCGCGGCGGCCAGGTGGGCGAGGTGCTCCCAGCGTGCGGTGGTCCGCCGACTGAGGTCCGCGATGCGTTCGAGGCAGTGCGGGGGAAGTGCCTGCGCAATCTCTTCTTCCTGGGTCAGTTCGACCTGCAGGCGTAACCAGCTCAGAACCGTTCGACCGGCCTGGCTGTAGCGCAGGGACGGATCGCGCATCACGCTGCGCAGGACCGTCCCGATCTCAGCCCTTTCGTGCTCGGCAGGCTCTTCCTCGTAGGGAGCAGAAGGCGTCGACGCTGCCCGGGGCGACAGGACCGGACCTTCGCCACGTCTGAGGCGCTGCTTCACATCACGCACGGTCGAGGCGGAGATCCCGGCGAACTTCGCGACCTCGCGCAACGATGCTTCCGGTCGCCGTTTCAGGAACTCGCCGGCCAGTCGGCGGCCCGCTGCGGGGTCGATCGGCCGGACCCGCCCGTCGAGGCCGTGCCTGGCCCCACCCTCGGAGAAGGCACCGTCGGCGCGCCTGATGACGGCGACCGTTTTTCCGGACAGGCCGGTCTCGCGGCCGATGGCCCGGTCGGACCACTCCGGCTTGATCGAGAGGATGCGTTCGGCCGCGGCTCGGCGGTCGTCGAGTGTGAGTGGCAGGCCGTGTCCGGCGTTGGCCCGGAGAGCTCGGAGGAACGCCTCGTCGTCATCGTCGTCGACCACCTCGACCGCGATCTCCCGCAGCCCGCGGAGCTGCGTGGCGCGCCAACGATGCAGGCCGTCGATGATCTGCCAGGAATGTCGCCGGACGATGATCGGCGGGAGCTCTCCACCGGACTCCGCAAGTTGGAGCGCGTACTGCTCATCGAGTCCCGACAGCCGTAGCACTACTCCTGGGCGCACGCTGTCCACCGGAACTGTCAGCTGTTTCTGCTCCTCGTCCGCGCGATGGTCACACGACGAGCCGGGCACTGAAAAAGACAAGTCAATTACCCCCATCGAAGCTCTCACGGTTTTCCCCAGAAGCCCTCTCGATATGACAGAAAGCAACCGGTCCAGCTCAGATTCAGACGAGCATAGGTCCGTGTTCAAACGCTCAACAGGTACAACCCGTACAACCCGAAACTGTATGGGTCGCTGCCCTGTCGCCCGGGCCGCGGCCGACGCCGAGCTGAGCCGTGCGACTGCAGAAAATTCGCAGTCGCACGACGCCTTTCGCAGCTGTGCAGCGGTGTTTCTTGACGGGTCGTCGGCTACCCACGAGAGTAGGAAGCGCGACCTTCTCCGAAGTCCCTGGCCAAGGCCTTTCGATCGAGCTTCCCGTTCGGGCTCAGGGGAAGTCGAGGAACCTCGATGTACTGCGCCGGTACCGACTGGATCGGCAGCCGTTCGGTGCACCAGCTCAACAGGCTGCTGCCGGCCACCGGATCGGCATGCGCCGCAACGTAGAAGGCGATCAGCCGCGCGACCCCCGCCTCGTTCTGGACGATCACAACTGCCGCGGTGTCGATCTCCGGATGCGTCAGCAGACAGGCTTCGACCTCTTCCAGCTCGATCCGGTATCCCTGGATCTTGACCTGGTTGTCCCAGCGTCCGCGGTACTCCAGCTCGCCGTTGTCGAGCCGCCGGACGACATCGCCGGTCCGGTAGTACCTGAGCGAATCGCCCCCCACCGTCAGCTGGGGAAATCTTTGCGCCGTCAGCACCGGGTCGTCGAGGTAGCCACGGGCCATGCCGGGCGTTGCGAAGTACAGCTCGCCATCGGCGCCCGCAGCGGCCGGTTTCTGATCAGAGTCCAGAATCGCGATCTGGGCGTCGAAGAGCGGCGTTCCGATGGTGACCTGTGCGGACGCGTCGACGAAAGTCCGAGCCGTGATGTCCTGGACAGCCTCCGTCGGACCGTAGACGTTCATCACCGGCACCGACGATTTGGCGAACCACTTGGTCAACAGCTCAGCTGTCAGCGCCTCGCCGCCGCTACGGACCAAGCGAAGACTGGTGAGATCGGCCGCCGAAGGCTCCTCGCTGCGGACCAGATAGCTCAGCACGGTCGGTGTCACCCACAGCACTGTCACCTGGTGCTCAGCGGCGTATCGGATGATCTGCTTCGCGCTGTACTGGCGAGTCCGGAGGACGAGCGTTGCTCCGGCTGTCAGTGGCCCGAAGATCTGGCCCATGGAGGCCGCGAACGACACGGACGCGAACTGCAGCAGCCGGTCGGACGGGGTCAGCTGAAAGAGCTCGGCGGTCTTGCGGGCGACGTCGTACAGGGCCTCGTGGTCGATCAGAACGCCCTTTGGACGTCCACTCGATCCCGAGGTGAACAAGATATAGGCCAGGCCGTCTGGTGCCGGCTCAACGCCGCGGGCGGATCCATCGGCCGATCCGTCGAGCAGACGGTTCGGTTCCAGGATGTGCGGCGCACCAGGTGCCGGCGGTCCGGCCGGTTCGCCGTCCGCGACGACGTACGAAACCTTCGCGTCTTCCAGCATCATGAGGCGGCGCGCCGCCGGGTAGCTGGGATCGACCGGTACGCAGGTGGCGCCGATCGCGAGAACAGCCAGTATGCAGACGATCGCCCCCGGCCGGTCGGCGACAGCGACCGCGACCCGATCTCCGGGCCGCACACCGGCGTCGTGCAGCGAGCCGCCGGCTGTGCGCACCGCGGCACTCAGATCCTGGTAGGTCATCGTGGTCGAATCGGCGATGATCGCGACGCGATCGGGCGCTTCGGCCGCGACTCGATGGACAGCCTGATGGGCGAGCACGATCATCGGCCTCCCGGTCCGGTGTGCGTCGGTACCGGCCGCCAGTCGATCTCATCGCCGACCGCAACCCCGAACCGCGTCGCGAAATCACCCCGTACGGCGGCGATGTCCGCCATGTCGGGGAACGAGGTCGACTGGTACACCATCACCTGCCCGTCGTCGGGCTGGAGATAGATCTGGCTGTCGATGAACGTCGCCTGGCACAGTGGATGGCCGTTGCGGAGGATCTCGAGGCGGGATCCGGGCCGCAGGTCGGCGGTGTCCCGTAGCACCTTGACGTTCCCGAAGCTGTCGACGTGGACGGTCGTTCCGGCCCTCATCGGGATGTCGTGGATCTCGGTGGGATCCACGGGATAGCCGGCCAGCGCGGCATCCCAGCCCGCGGCGAGGCGAGCGGCCATCGGTGCGATGAATGTCTTCCCGGAGAAACTGCTCCGCGGCACGTCCGGGAGTTCGTACACACGCTCGACACCTAGATCCCGGGCGAGCCAGCCGTAGTACCCGAAGTTGGACCCCACGAAGAGATGGCCGGACTTCGTCTCGCCCCAGATGACGCGATGGGTCGCCTCGAGATCCTTGGATTTGGAGACCAGGGTGAACAGGATCGTTCCGGCCGGATAGGTCTCGGCCACCAGCCGGGTCAGGAACGCGGCGTTCGTCTCGGAGAACGACTCGACCGCGACCAGCGGCTCCACGGTGGCGACGCTGCCGATCCGGTCCGCCTCGGCATGGACCGCGCCGCACATCTCGTTGAAGGCGACATCGACGCAATCGGTGATCATGACAATTCTGCGCATTCGCCGTTGGCCTCCGCCCTGCGGATCGGTCTGAGGGTTGGGGGCGGTCACCACAGTTCGATGCCCTTCGTGATGAGCTCGCGCGAGCGAACCGGCAGCCGCTGAATCTCGCGGTCGATCACCGCATGGATATGGCGCGCCTCGTCCTGGTCGACGGCGCGATCGACATTGACGACGACATCGTCCGGCTCGGAGGTCGGGCTCCCTTTGGCGGTGTGGATGAAGACCTCGATCCGTGCGTCCAGATCCGCGGCCAGGACGTCGGCGATGGCTTGCGCGGACAGGCCGTAGAGCTTGCCGGTGTGATCGAGCGGGTTCTTTCCGGCGGGGGCCTCGATACTCATCGGCCGCATCGGGGTGATGAGGCCGTTCGACCTGTTGCCACGGCCCGTGACACCGACGTCACCAGTGTCGGCAACCGAGCCGAGAGCGGTCAGATAGACCTTGTCGTGGTCATCGGCCACATTCAGGCGGATGGTGATGTCGGCATCGAACCGCTCTGTCAAAACCACCGCCAGTTTGTCCAGTAGCTCCTTCTTGCGCCGGTCGTAGTGTGCACGGTCAGGGATATGAGCCGCGAGGAAGGGCACGTTGACGAGCAGTTCGAACGTCCGGCCGTGCCGACGGCCGAAGACCTTGATGTCCCAGCCGACGTCGGGGTTCTGCTGCTTGAAGGCGGCTCCGTTCAGGAACCTCTCCGCCGCCAGTACCATCTGCTCGAGCTCGGTCAGCGGGCTGAAGGCAGCCAGAATGTTGCTGTCGTTCGAGACCAGCGGGGTGTCGTCCGGATCGGCCAGTTCCTCGGGCCCGGACGGGCGATAGCGTGACGAGCTTCGGCCCGGGCCGGTGGAGTCCACGGCCCGCAGCTCCAGCGTGAGATGTGCGGCGGGATCGAATCCGGTCAGAACACTGCTCAAAACCTCGACAGCAGCCGCGTGGGCAATCTCCTGGACCGGAATCTGCGCGTCTCCGACAGCGAAGGCACACTTGCCGGCCACGACAATGTGGTACGGCACCACGATGGTTCCGCGGCCGAACGCGATATCCGCCTCGCCGCCGACCAGCAGCACCTTGTCGAACCAGTGGTGGGCGACGCGCCCGAAGCGATCAAGACAGTACTGCGAGTACCTGCGTGAGACCGTCTCGGAGATTGCGTCGCAGATGGTGTCGGGATGGCCTACTCCCTTTCGCTCGACGAGCTCGAAGTCACTGCTGAAGGCGTCACAGGTCAATTCCTGACCGATACTGACAGACAAGTTCGGCTCCTCACTGAGTCATGTGCCCACCGTCGACGACCAGGTTCTCGGCCGTGATGAAGCTGGCGTCGTCGGAGGCAAGGAAGGCGACGGCCCTGGCGACCTCGACCGGATCGCCTACCCGCCGCAGCATGGCGCGGCCGCCGACCTGAGGGTGCTGGTCGGCAGCTGCTCGATCCAGGTTCATGGTGCGGCGCAGAACCGCGGCGTTGTTGTCGCTGTAGATGTTTCCAGGGCAGACGGCATTGACCCGGATCTGAGGGGCGAGCTCTTGGGCGAGCATTCTCGTCAGATGGGTGACCGCTGCCTTCATCGTGCTGTAGGTCGTCAGGCCGGGCTGCGCGATGAAGGCCGAGATCGAACTGATGTTGACGATGCTGCCGTTGCCGCCGGCCCGTAGGTACGGCACCGCGTGCTTGGCCATCAACGCGTAGCCGAGCACGTTGACGTCGAACATGGTCCGCCAGTCGTCGACCTCGGCGTCGACACCTCGCATGATGAATGCGCCCGCGCAGTTGACCAGAACGTCGATCGAGCCGTAGCGGTCCGCGGTCCGGTCGATCGAAGCGCGAACGGACCGCTCGTCGGCGATGTCCGTGGACTGGAAGAGCACCTGGAAGCCTTGATCCGACAGGAGGCCGGCGGTCTTCTCGCCGGCCGCCTCGTCGACGTCGGCGATCACCACCGCCATTCCGCGGTCGGCGAGCTCGTGACAGATCGCTGCACCAATACCCTGAGCGCCGCCCGAGACCACGGCGGTCCGGCCCGAGAGCGAGTCGGACCTCACTACTGGTCGACCTGTCGCGACAACTGCCGATCGAGGTCGGCGACGAACGCGTCGAAGTTCGCCATCGCCTCGCTGTGTGCCGCCGGCGTCGGCGGTGACTTGAACAGCATCTCGCAGGGTGGCGCGATCAGGCCGACCTGACCGGCCCGCCGGGCTCCGGCAACGACGCGGACCGCGTCGATCATGGTGCCGGCGGCGTTGGGGCTGTCCTCGACCTCCAATCGCAGATCGATCTTGATCCGGGAACCGAGGATCGACTCACCTTCCAGACTGAGGTGGCAGATCTTCGTGTCCCCGAGGTAGCCGACGAAACCGTTCGGCCCCGCGAGGACTGTGCTCGCGTCGATTCCGGCCGCCGACAACGCGTTCCGCTTCGACGCGACTTTGCTGGCCGAACGATCCGCGTCGGCGAGGTTGAGGAAGTCCATGTTGCCGCCGACGTTGATCTGGTACGTGCCGGTCGTGGTGACACCCTTGGCACGCAGGAGCTCGATCAGCGCTGTGTGCACGGTGGTCGCTCCGACCATGCTGCGGGTGTCATCGCCGACCAACTGGGCGTTGTGCTCGGCGAACAACGCCTGGAACCCGGGATCGTTGGCGACCTGCTCGGGCGTGCCGTTGACGAAGGCGACGCCCGCGCGTGCCGCGGCCTCGGCATAGCTACGGACCGCGTGGGTGGCCCCGGTCGGCAGGAAACAGACCAGAACCTCGGCCTCCGACTCACGGAGCACCTCGATGACTTCCGCCGGACCGACATCGTAGGTGGCGGGGTCCGGCGTGACCTGACCCTTCAGATTGCCTTCCAGCCCGTCGAGCAGCATGCCGGGTGACACCGTGACGTTCTGATGACCGATGTCCAGGAATGTGGTGGCGGCGTTGCCGGTCTGGACGGCTTTCGCCAGATCAGCGCCGACCTTGCGTTCGTCCACGTCGAAAGCCGCTACGAACGTCACGTCGTCGATTCCGATGCCGGCGATTCGGGGGCGGCCGACACCGGGTTGTACCCCTGGCGAGGCCGCACTCTCCACGAGTTGAACCAGGCTGGAGGCACAGGAGCCGACACCCGTGAGCGCAATTCGGACTTTCTCCACAATTCTGTCCTCTCTTGTCTGAGCACGCCGATCTGTCTCAGCCGACCGTCCGGGCGAGCTGTCCTACCAGTGCTACGTCCTGTTCGTCCGGTGGGTGTCTCCACTGAAGAATCACGCGCTGGACTCCCAGCTGCGCGAACTCGCCGACCTGCTCGGCGGCTTGTGCCACCGTGCCGGTGATCCACTGTGGTGAGCCGTCGGAATCACTCGGCCGAAACTCTGCCGGTGTGGCGGCCAGGAGAGTCGCCTGCGCCTGATCGGCCAACTGCGTCGTGTGCCCAATGGCCTGGTTGGCTGCGATCGACCGGAACACAGTGGCCGGATCGCGATGCAGCCGATCGCAATGACGCGCCAGAGCGTCGGACCGTCTTCGGTAGCCGGCCGGGCCGGTTGCAGGCGTGTTCCATTCGTCCGCACCGCGGGCGACCAGCCGTGCGAGGCGGGGCCGTCCGAGACCGCCGATCAGCAGACGGAGCCGAACAGCCGGACTGATGACTGCGCCCTGCAGCCGGACATACCGGCCGGCCACGCTGACCGGTCGCGCGTCCTGGGCGAACCTCAGCGCAGCAACGACTTCGTCGAGCATGTCCGCACGCCGTTGCGCGGAAGGGAAGTCGATCCCGAAACTCTCATGTTCGGCGGCATTCCAGCCAAGCCCCAAGCCCAGGGTCACGCGGCCTGGAGCCAGAGCCTCCAGGGCAGCCGCGGTCTTCAGGATGACCGAGGCCGGCCGGAACGTGACCGGACAGACGAGCGATCCGACGTGCAGCTTCTCCGTCACCGAGAGAGCATGGGTCATCGCAACAAGGCAGTCGATCGAGGACTTCCGCGCACCGGCATCGAGGGACTGCAAATGATCGGAGAACCACAGCGAGTCGATTCCGTAGTGCTCGCACCAGGCAAGTAGTTCCTGCAGCCGCTCCCAGGTCATGTCCTCCTGGAGCTCCACGCTCATCCCGAGCTTCATGCCTGTGATCTCGTCACGCGATCGAGCGTCCGGATCGTGTCCGGCCATGCTTCCGGACCTGATCCGGGATCGGCTCCGCTGCCGGCCAGGACGGCGTCCAGCACCTGCAGGTACTCGGGCAGCGTCAGGCCGTAGCCGCCGAAGCCGAGATCCTCGTCCGGGCCGGGCGCCGGTCGGCCGAATCGCGGAGCGAGCCGGCTCACGAGTCCGACGTACGACGACAGGTCCTGCTGGCGATGTGTCACGTCGTCACGTCCTCAGGCCAGAACCGTTCGGGGTCCTCGATGAGATTCGTGAAGGCGGCAATGAGCTGCCGCTGACGAACCAGCTCGGCCGCCGCGGCGACTTCCTTGTCCGGCCGGAGGAATCGGCGAGGTATCAGCGCAAGCTGGTCCTCCCAGTACGCGTAGGCGTTCAAGGCGCGCGCGAGATAGGACAGCGCGCCGAGAGGGAGACGGTTCGCCGCCTCGGTCCGGTCGGATCCGGTCAGCGCTCCGGCCAGCAACTGACGGGCCTGCGCACTATCGAGTCCCAGCTCGATGACAGTCGACGCGAGATCCTCAGCCGGATCGATCCGCCACGACCACTCACCGAGCTCGAGATGGACTCGGGTCACCTTGGTGTCGCCGAAGAGATAGTGCCAATGCCCTTGATTCCTTGGCGCTTGCACCAACGGAATCCGGGCCCCGGCTCGGGCCTGCAGGCCGTTCCAGTCGATCTGTGCTGCCGTCTGCTCGACCGAGCTGCCGAGGGTCGTCGCTACCCGCATGACCCGGCGCCGGACATCGTCGACGTACAGCGAGGTGGCGAGCTTGCCGCAGGCATTCGTGCCGAAGAGGACGGCGGCGTGGTGGGCGAGCTGATCCACTTCGGCGGTGGTTGGCGACGCATCGCCGAATGCGCGCGCCTGCCCGTCGTTCCACGGCTCGAACATGAACCCGGCGGCATGACCGAACCAGGTGCGTCCGATGACCTCGTATGCACGCAGCCGGTCGAATTCAGCGGCAGAGGCGACCCCGGACCCGAGGACCTTGGCGAAGAGTGAGCGACGTCGCCCGTCGGTCTCGACCTCGACCAGGTAATGGCGGTCACGTCCGCGGGGGTCGAAATGTGAGATGACGTCGAGCGGGACGGTGGTCCTGGCCGCGTAGTACCGATGCATGTATGGCGAAGGTCCGCGTTCGACCCGCAGAACCCGCACCGATTCCTGCGGGGCCGCGCTCTCGTTGAGAATGCCTTCGAAGAACACCGTCGGCGACACGCCTGCCCGGCCGGGGCCGTCTTCGCCGCGAGGTGCGACCAGGACCGGAGTGCGCTCGAAACTCTTGCGTGGTCCGGGAGCGAGCGTTGTGGCGATCAGTGTCGAATTCTGCGCGAAGACCGCCGGTCCTACCTTCAGAGCGTCGAGATAATGACGCACGGCAAGGAATGAGGTGCCGCTGAAGGCAAGGTCGTCGAGGACAGCGGCCGCGACCGCCGAGCCGTGACGATCGACGAAGATCTGTACCTCGTCGTGGTCCGGCCTCAGTGGGAGCATGACAGGGATGGATTCGCTGACCGGATCCGCCAGCCGGTCCGGCCTGGTGGTGTCTCGCGGACTGCGCACGCTGATGGCCAGCTGGGGGATGCCGCACCGTTCCGCCGCCGCGGCCCAGATCGGGGCCAGGTAGCTTCCGGAAGTACGGATTCCGATGACCAGCAAGGATGCCGGACGGTGCCCCGCGAGGTAGCCGTCGACGAATCGCGCGTAATCGCAGAGTTTGGCCAGATCGCGGCTGAAGACCTCAGGAATGACTGCCCAGGCAGTCGGCGATTCCGTGATCCATTCCAGGCTGTCCGGTTGTTTCCAACGCCGCAGCTGCTGCCGCGCCGAGCTGCGGATGTGGTCAACGAGAGCGGCAGAATTCGCCCCGTCGGGCCAATAGGCTTGGTCGGCAACGCGGGCCGAGATACTTCTCCAGGCCACGCGGTAGAACTGAAGGTCGTCAGCGAATTCTGCCGGCGCCTCCAGGCAGAAGTCACTGTAGATCTGTTCGCACGCGCACGCGAGTTGATATGTCTCGTCCGAATTGCTGGCCGACGCTTCGGCCAGATTCGCCAGCAGTCCCAGTAGATTCAACCGAGCGCCTTTCCCACCGGGGTGTCGTCGGCCAGCGGCACCACCTCGTACAGACACCACTCGGGATCGAACTGGTGGATTGACGTCACGGCCCCGGAGGAATCCGTGCGTACCACCCGCGCGTTGGCTCCGTCGGCGAGCCACCACCCGTCGCCGTCGAACACCGCGTCGTGCAGCCAGGGCGTCTCGATCTGCACGTGATCCACAACTCGTGCACCACCGGCGCCGACCTCGACCACGAGCCCGCGGCCGCGGCAGGTGTCGGCGAGCGTCAGCCGGCCGTCCGGCAGGACGCGCACCGCATGCGGACGCGTCAGGTCGTCCAGGAGGACGCGAGTCTTTCCGCTGGCCCGATCGATCTCGACCAGTTCGTTGCGGTGCAGCAGGGTCGCGACGAGGGTGTCCTCGTTCAGCATGGCGATCGCGTTCATGTGCAGGCTCTGCAACTCGATCGGATAGGACCAGCGCCGATGGTCGGCGTCGCGGTCGAGTGACCACGGCCGCCCCTCGACGTCGGCGTCGTACCCGTGATCGACCGCCCACCATTTCCACAGGTCCTGCCCGGTGGCGGGAGCGAACTCGACCGCGAGATCGAGGCCTGACACCGCCAGCAGCACGCCCTGCGGTCCCGGCCGCAGGGAGTGCAGGTCGTTGCACCACGGTTCGTCGATCAGTACCCGCGAGGAGGTCAGGTCAAGAGAATATTCGCGGAGTTGCGAATAGCACGCCACCATAATTCCGTGGTCATGGACGTGCATCCCTTTAGGGCTCCACAGTGATTCCATCGTGCGGATGTCGCCGTCGTCGTCGACGAGTGCCATCACCCCTGGAAATTGGAGCGGCCGTTCAAGGGTTCCGAACTTCCGCGTACGTGAACGGTAGTCCGGGGTCTTCCAGTTCGCTTTGCGTTGCGAATAATCGGTCCGGCTGGCGGTCAGCAGATACGGCAAGATCAACCCCCACTCTTCAATGACGGCAGAACGGCGGGTACGCCGACCTTTGGAATCGCGGCCGACGCTAGCTCATTTCCGCCGTGTTCGACCGGGCAAGTCCGAACACCGCATGCGCACCGCAATCGACGTATGCCGGGCTGGTCGGGCAAGCCGAGTTGGCGTATCGTCATTGACCACTCTCCAATAGCGGCCTTGGGTGACTGCCGACCCGCGAAATGGCTCGGCGGCCTGGTTTGTACTCGTGGGGAAGGGCAGCTCAAGAACCCGAGCCGGCCTACCGTTGGCTAGACGGCGGGTCAGGCTGCGCCGCTGGTCTCAGGGACTAAACGGGCTGAACTTCTCCTGGGCCTGCGGTTAGGGTGACGGGCATGAGGGACGAGCCAGGCGAGATTTCGTGTGACCTGGTTGCCGGAATGCTCAGTGAGCATTGGGGTTTTCGGGTCGGCGAGGTGGTCTACGCCCCGGTCGGCTCTGGAAGTCATCACTGGATCGCCGCCGGAGTCGACGGTCCGCGGTGGTTCGTGACTGCAGATCGTCTCGATCCGAGTGGCAGCTGGATGGGTTCGACCGCTGAGCAGATGAAAGGCACCATCGAGTCGGCGGTGCAGGCGGCAAAGGAGTTGGCTGACAGCGGTTGCGAGTTCGTTGTCGCACCGTTGCCCGACCGCACCGGCCACCTCGTTCGGGAAGTCCCAGCGGGGTGGATGCTCGTCGTTTTTCCTTACCTGCAAGGGTGGAGCACTTCAGACGGTGCGTGGGACGATCCAGCGGAGCGGGAGCAGATCGCCGGCATCCTCGGCCGCCTACACGCCGCGACGCCACCAAGAACGTTGCAGCGCTGGGATTTCGCCGTACCGGGCCGAGACGTACTGCTGACGGCACTTGCGGACCTCGATCGTCCTTGGTCGTCAGGACCGTACGCCGAGCCCACCCGGCTGAGGCTGTCCGCAGCCCTCGACTATCTGCGCGCCAGACTCGCGCACTACGACACGCTGGTTCGCGAGATCGAGGCGTCAGATGATCCATGGGTGGTGACCCACGGCGAGCCACACAGTGCCAACGTCCTACGCACCAACGATGGCCGAATGCGGCTGATCGACTGGGACACCGTGCGGCTCGCTCCGCGCGAACGCGACCTGGCCGCGGTTCTGGGCGGCCCCACCGACGTCCTGCCGGCGTACCAGGCGCAGGCCGGCCCGATCAGCCCGCGCACCGCGGCCCTAGAACTGTTCCGCGTCTGGTGGTCGCTCGCCGAAATTGCCACCTACGTGCAGCTGTTCCGACGACCGCACACCGATTCCCAGGACAGCAGGGAATCCTGGCAGGACCTGACGACGTACGTGCCCGGCTAACGGGCGGCGTTGGGTCGCCCCGGCCACCAGGTCCCGCCGCCGCCTCACCGATCAGGAGGGCCGACCCGCCGGTTCGGAGGTTACGCAGCCATTGTCGCCGTCCGACACGCTCCTGACGAGGCCGCATCTGGACCGTGCCCTCCGATCCTGCGATCGCGGTTGCACTCTCATGTGTTGACAGATACCTTGTGTCGCAAGGTAGTCGACAAGGTCCTCACTCAGGACGGAGAGACGGAGACGCGAAATGAACGCTGACCGGCTGGTCGAGGCGTACTTGAATGAGCTGGCCACGGCCGCCGAGGGGTTGCCGGCGGAGCGCCGTACCGAGCTCATCGCCGACATGACGACGCACATCGCAGAGGCGCGCGCCGACGGGGCGACCTCGGACGACGACGTGCGCGCAGTGTTGCAGCGACTCGGTGATCCCTACGAAATCGTCGCCGCATCGACCGACGGCCTGGTCCAGACCGACGTCCCGCCGCGCTTTCGCCCCCGGGACTTCGGCGCGGTGGCGCTGCTCCTCTTCGGGCCTTTCGCCCTGCTGATCGGCTGGCTGGCCGGCGTCTGGCTGCTGTGGACCTCCGACCGCTGGACTCGCCCCGAAAAGCTACTCGCCACCCTGGGCTGGCCGATCGGGTACGGCGTCGCGGTCGTCTGCGACTACACCTTGTCCATCCCGCTCGGGCTGACGATCGCGATCGCGACCGTGATCACCATCGCCCCTCTCATCCCCTTACTCAAGAACGGCCGCCCCGGGCGCTCCGCCACTAGGGCCGCACTCGCCGGCGCCACACCAGCAACCTCAGCCAACAGCTAGGTGCCGGAGGGTCTGCACAGCACATGCCGACGACCTGGTCCGCTGCGAGCAGCTACTACGCCCCGCACATGAACGAGTCGGCAGGCTAACGGAGCCTTCGGTGGCGCCAGCTCCACTTCAGTGGATCGGGATCACTGTTCGCGCCTTCGAAGTCCCGCTTGAAGGCTTGGAAGTCCCACCCCAGGATGGCGAACACCTGAGCCTGGGCTGGAGGTCGCCCATGCGATTTCACATAGGACTCGACCACTCGCTTCTGCGCGGCTGTCTCTTCCTCGGTGAACAACGCCATGTCGCGAAGATAGCGGCGGGACAAGTCGCGCTTGGCGGACATGGCCTGATGCTGTCACCCGGATGAAGGCCGAGCCCGCCGGTTCAACTCGTTGGGAGCAACGAAGATCCGGACGAGGGTCCGACCGCCGCAGCCCTGGTGCCGAGTTGGCCAGAGCGTCAGCAAAGTCCGGCTCCGGACCTGCAAATCCCCAGGTCAGTTAGCTTCTGACTGGGTCATTCTTGCGCGCTCGAAGGGATTCGAACCCCCAACCTTCTGATCCGTAGTCGAGTTCAGACCGTCCATCGCTGACCACCGCGCGCCTGAACGCAGGCGTCGATCGGACGAAATGTCCAGGGTCGTCCGGTCCAATCCGAGGCTGCTGTTAGCAAGCCCGTTAGCAATTCTCTGGTGAAGCCCCAAGGTTCGATCTGTGGCAGGCTCGGAGCATGGTTGGGACGAGGCTTGAGCATGTCCGCGCGAACGTGGCTAACCTGAACGCTGCCGTCGAGTGGTACACAACGGTTCTAGGTTTCGAGGTCGAGGCGTACTGGCCGCCGGAGGCGCCGAACTACGCGCACTTCAAGACACAAGGTGGTGCGACGTTCGCAGTGATGGAGGCCGAAGGCCGAGGCGGGCGGTTCAACTTCACCGTTGATGACCCGGACACCCTCTGGCACGAGGTGCGCGAGCTGGCCGTGGTCGTCGAGCCGCTGTTTGATACGCCCTACGGAACGCGCAAGTTCACAATCGCCGACCCAGACGGCAACGAGTTGGGCTTCGTACGCAACGGGTGAGCTGGTGGGCCGCATCTGCGCCCGCCTCGCAAAGCTAAGACGCACCCCCGACCACAGTGCCGGCCGATTCGGATCCGTCATCCCGGAGTCGTGAGGCCCCCGCCGGAGGCGCGCCTTGACGCCGGAACCGTCGAGATCCTCAAGGCCCACCGTCGCCGCCGACTGGAGGACTTGCGTGTTGCCGGAGACTCGTGGGTCGACACCGGGCACGTCTTCACCACTGGGTTCGGGCTGCCTATCTCCCCCGACACCCTCAGCCAGCTCATCGCGAAGTCAATCAAGGCCTACAACGAGCCCGCCGACAACGCGGAGGCCCCCGAGTTCCCGCTGCCGCATGCCCGGCTTCACGATCTGAGGCACGTTCACGCCACCTTGCTCCTGGTGGCGCCGACCGGCTGGGGCACGCGGACCCCCTCGGTGACGCTCCGGGTCTACGCCCATGTGATCCGTCGTCGCGCCGCCGGAATCGCCGACGTGTTCGCCGCCGCGGCGGCCCAGATCGAAGAGAACCAGGCGGACGAGGAAGACGGCCCGGACCCGTCAGCGCTGGCACCGCGTTAGCAAGGCGTTAGCAAGATCGGCCCCTGAAAAGGCGAAAACCCCAGGTCATCTATCTGGTGACCTGGGGTTTTGCTGGCGCGCTCGGAGGGATTCGAACCCCCAACCTTCTGATCCGTAGTCAGATGCTCTATCCGTTGAGCTACGAGCGCCGGGCAACGTCGAGTAACGATACAGGGAGAGGGTGTGTGGATGCCAATCGGGGTCGGGGGTGGGGACTTAGCATCCGGGGATGGGCATTGAGGAGCTGTTGGGTGGGCGGGATCTGGGGGATGTGAAGAAGGCGGTCGGGTTCGTGATGGAGAACTCGGACGACTTCCAGAAGGTGCTGGAGTTGGTGCGGGGGCTGCCGGATGGGGCGGTGGGGTTTATCGGGAAGTTGCCTGAGTTGCTGAAGACGATCGGGTCTGGGCTGGCTGAGGCGGGGGAGCAGGCTGGGAAGGCTGCGGGGGCCTTGGTGGGGGACGACGGGGAGGGTGGGGCTCGGCGGGCGCTCAGTGGGAGTGCTACGACGATGCATACGGCCAAGGACCGGTTGCATGATGCGGCGGGGATGCTGGCAGGGCTGGCGGGTGAGCTGGACAAGATCCCGGGGATCGGGGATGCGGCGGCCAAGAAGCTGAACGACGGGAGTGGGCAGATCGGCGGGGTGGCGACGGAGATCGAGAGCCTGGCCGGGAACCTGCAGGATCTGTCGGGGATTCTGGCGGATGTCGGGGAGGCGTTGAAGGGGCTGGGGACGAAGTTGAGTGAGTCGGGTGGGTCGGTGCAGAAGCTGCTCGACTGAGGGGGGTTGCGGCCCTGGGACTGACTAAGGTCTCGGGTATGGCTAGTCGGGTGGTTCGGGGTACGGCGATCGCGGCCGGGGTGGCTGCGGTGGTGGGGGGCGGCGTCGGGTTTGCGTTGGGGCAGCCGGTGCAGGACGAGGATGTGGTGCCGGCGCGGAAGCTGGCCGCGGACTTGTGTGCGCGGCTCGGGGACGTGTCGGTGCTGTTGCCCAAGGCATCGAGTGGGCGGTTGGCGCAGTCGGGGTCGGGTGCGGTGACGTGTTCGGCGGTGGTCGGGCGGCAGCAGGCCAGTACGTTCTCGGCGGCTTCGGTGAAGGTGACGATCACGCCGTACGGCGGGAAGCTGGCCGGGGCCGGTGAGGCGCCGTTCACGCCGGCGGCGATGGCGAAGAAGGCGTTCGACCGGTCGCCGTTCGATGCGGTGCCGGACCGGCCTTATCCGACGAAGGGTGATCAGACGGCGGTCGGGCTGGCGGGTGAGTCGTTCACGACGCGGGTGCTCGTGCAGCGGGCGGATGTCGTCGTACTGGTGGAGTACACGGCCAGTCCGGTGCAGGCGGAGACAGCGCGGCAGGCGGCGACTGTGTTGGCGGACCGGGCGATCTGGGAGACGAAGTGAACGCGCCGGAGATTGCCGGGTACCGGTTCGAGCAGTTGCTGCTCGCGCATCCGCTGGCGGAGGTGTGGCGCGGACGGGCCTTCACGGGGATGGAGGTTGTCGCGCTCGTACTGACCGAGGCGGGCGCGCGGGAGCAGGTGGTGCAGGAGCGGCTGGTGCAGGCCGGGCGGCAGGCAGCGCTCGAGCCGGGGCAGGCGGAGACGCCGTTGTGGGCGGCGAACTTCAGTGCCGCGCGGCCGTATGCGATCACGCAGCTCGTTCCCGGGCAGACGGGTGCGGAGCGGCTGGTTGATCCGCTCGACGGGATTGTCGGGAACGACGACGCGTCGCTGCAGGCGGTGCGCTCACTGCTCAGCCAGTACGGCGGGATCGCGCCGACTGCCGGACCGGGCTTCCCCTCGTACGTCGGTGGGCCGGATCCGGCCGGACCAGGTGGGCAGGCTGCCCCCGGCGTGCCTGCCCCCGGGGCGCCTGGCCCCGCCGTGGCTGGGTCCGGAGGCAACGGTGCGGCAGTGGCCGGGGTGGTGGACCGGCTGGGTGGCTGGGTTTATGCAGTCGCCGTGGTTGTTGTGCTGATCGTGTTCACCCTGGTGTATTCGGCCGGGGCGACGGTCGGCAGTGCGGTGAAGGAGGCGCCCGACGCGGCGCCGCCGCCGGCGGCGGTCAGTCCGGCGGCACTCCCCTCGACGGTGTTGCTGCCCGGCCTGCCGAAGATCACCACCGCGCCGTACAAGCGGCCGGATGGCAGTGCCGGGCTGGTGGGAGCGACGTACCCCGCGGGTGCCGACGTACAGGTGGTCACCAATGCGGACTTGCCGTTTGCGCTCGGGTGGCCGCGGCCGCCGGCGGTGTCGTTCCTGGGCGAGTCGTCGACGATCGCGTATCGGCGGATCCAGACCGACGAGCAGTCGACCGGGCGGAAGGTCCCGCCGGACCTGCGGGTCGCGCTGAGCGCCTGCTCGAACCTGGCGGACTGCGTCAAAGGCCGGGCGGCGTTCGATCAGGAGTGGACGAAGGTCTTCCAGGTGCCGGTGCCGTCGGTCGCGAAGGATGGGCGGACCTGGTTGACGACTCAGGACAAGCCGTACGTGCTGACGATGACGCGCGCGTTCCAGAGCGGTGGTCAGTGGTGGATCGTCGGGGTGACGGTCACCGGCAAGCCCGGCGAGGAGCCTGACGTCCAGCGGATCCTGAACGACATCTGGCGGCAGACCAGCTGATTCATCGAAAAATCTTCACCGAACGGCCCGCGTCCCGACGCGGGCCGTTCTCATTTTCACAAGGTCGGCCGGAAAGCGGTTGTCGGAAAAACTTTGTGACCGGGTTCACGTTCGACGGGTTCACAGCACCCGTTTCCGTCGCGTACCGTTAGTACCACTTGCACACTGGTATGCGTCCACTGCAATCACTGGTATGCGACAGATCACACCGCCAGTCCGCTGGATCGAACCGCTGGAGACCCCGGCGGCCGGTGCCGTACCCGTTTCCTCAGCGTCGAGGAGCCGGAGCAGCAGCCGGACCGACAGCTGAGAGGGAATGAGCCGCCGATGACGACCACCGCCAGCCCGACCCACACCGCCGATCTCACCGAGAACGCGCCGACCGGGACCGCGTCCGCCACGACCACCACGGCGTACGACCTGTCCGGCGCACCGACGAAGCACGCGGGCCTGCTGGCATGGGTGGCCGAGGTCGCCGAGCTGACGCAGCCGGACGCGATCCACTGGGTCACCGGCTCCGACGAGGAGTACGGCGTACTGACCCAGGGGCTGATCGACGCCGGCACGATGGTCCGCCTCAACGAGGCGAAGAAGCCGAACTCGTTCTGGGTCCGCACCGACCCCAGTGACGTTGCCCGCGTCGAGCAGCGCACGTTCATCTGCTCCGTGGACGAGAAGGACGCCGGTCCGACCAACAACTGGATGGACCCGGCCGAGATGAAGGTCCTGATGACGGACCTGTACCGCGGCTCGATGCGCGGCCGCACGATGTACGTCGTTCCGTTCTGCATGGGCCCGTTGACCGCCGAGCAGCCGATGTTCGGGGTCGAGATCACCGACTCGGCGTACGTCGTCGGCTCGATGCGGATCATGGCCCGGACCGGGTCCGACGTACTGGCGAAGATGGGCACCGACGCGAAGTACGTGCCCTGCCTGCACTCTGTCGGCGCCCCGCTTGCCCCCGGGCAGAAGGACGTCCCGTGGCCGTGCAACGACGAGAAGTACATCGTCCAGTTCCCTGAGGAGCGGACGATCTGGTCCTACGGCTCCGGGTACGGCGGCAACTCGCTGCTCGGCAAGAAGTGCTACTCGCTGCGGATCGCCAGCGCGATGGCGCGCGACGAGGGCTGGCTGGCCGAGCACATGCTGATCCTGAAACTGATCTCGCCGGAGAAGAAGGTCCACTACATCGCGGCCGCGTTCCCGAGCGCGTGCGGCAAGACCAACCTGGCGATGCTCGACCCGACGCTCGAGGGCTGGGAGGTCGAGACGCTCGGCGACGACATCGCCTGGATGCGGTTCGGCAAGGACGGGCGCCTGTACGCCGTCAACCCGGAGTTCGGTCTGTTCGGCGTCGCCCCCGGTACCGGGTGGAAGACGAACCCGAACGCGATGCGCACGATCGAGAAGGGCAACTCGGTCTTCACGAACGTCGCCCTGACCGACGACGGTGACGTCTGGTGGGAGGGCTACTCGCCGACCCCGCCGGACCACCTGACCGACTGGAAGGGCCGCGAGTGGACGCCGGCCTCGGGCGAGCTGTCCAGCCACCCGAACAGCCGGTTCTGCACCCCGATCGAGCAGTGCCCGATCCTCGCCGACGAGTACGACGACCCGAACGGCGTACCGATCTCGGCCATCATCTTCGGTGGTCGCCGGGCGACGACGGTGCCGCTGGTGACCGAGTCGCGCGACTGGGCGCACGGGGTGTTCATGGGCGCCACGCTGTCCTCGGAGACGACCGCGGCGGCCGTCGGCCAGGTGGGCGTCGTACGGCGGGACCCGATGGCGATGCTGCCGTTCCTCGGGTACGACGCGGGCCAGTACTTCGACCACTGGCTGACCGTCGGCAAGGAGAACGACGCGAGCAAGCTGCCGAAGATCTTCTACGTGAACTGGTTCCGCAAGGACGAGAACGGCAAGTTCGTCTGGCCGGGGTTCGGTGAGAACGGCCGCGTGCTGAAGTGGATGATCGAGCGGATCGAGGGCCAGGCCGACGCGGTCGAGACGCCGGTCGGGTACGTGCCGACGGCCGACGGGCTGGATGTCAGCGGGCTGGAGCTCAGCGAGAAGGAGCTGCAGATCGCGCTGAACGTCGACGCCGAGGAGTGGAAGGCCGAGATCCCGCTGATCGAGGAGTGGTTCGCCAAGCTCGGTGACACCGTTCCGGCCGAGCTGAAGGTCGAGCTCGACCACCTCAAGGCCCGGCTGGGCTGAGACTCCGCTGCCGAGTCGGAAGCCGGCAGCGGGAAGCACGCGGCGCCCTGGTCCCACCATGACCAGGGCGCCGCGCTGTTTGTACAGACGGACGGGTAGTAGGCGGCGGCCCAGGGGGTGTCTCAGGCGTGGGGCGGCGCTCGGATGCTGTCGGTGGGTGACGTACTAACAGTTCTTCTGTACGCAAACCCGGTCGCTTGGGGGGCAGTGGGTGCGTAGGTTGGCGGGATGAAGATCGGGTTGATGTTGCCAGTGGGTGGGTCCGACGGGCCGACCGGTGGGATGCCGCGGTGGGACGACGTCAAGGCGATGGCTCTGACGGCTGAGTCCAGCGGGCTGGATTCGGTGTGGATCGCGGACCACTTCTTCTACCGGGCAGCGGACGGGGCTGTGCATGGGATGCATGAGTCGTGGACGTTGCTGAGTGCGGTCGCGGCGGTGACCGAGCGGGTCGAGCTCGGGAACATGGTGCTCTGCTCGACGTTCCGGGACCCGGGGCTGACCGCGAAGATGGCCGCGACGCTGGACGAGGTGTCAGGTGGGCGGCTCACTCTCGGGGTGGGCGCGGGGTGGCACGATCCGGAGTACGAGGCGTTCGGGTTGCCGACGGATCATCGGTTCGGGCGGTTCGAGGAGTGGCTCGAGATCGTGGCGCGGATGGTGCGCGGCGAGACGGTCAGCTTCGACGGCACGTATTACAAAACAGTCAACGCTAATCTCACCCCGGCACCGGCGCGCCGGATCCCGATCCTGGTCGCCGGCTCGCGGCCGCGGATGCTCCGGCTCACCGCCGAGTGGGCCGACGCCTGGAACATGGCCTGGTACGGCGCTCCTGGCGAGAAGGCGGTTGAGCGTCTCGAAGGGTTCCGTGCCGTCACCGCGGAGGTCGGCAAGCCGGTCGCAGCTACCGTCGGCCTTGTCGTCCGCGACCCGGAGCAGACTCCGAACGAGGGTGATCCGACTGCCTTCGCCGGTACTGTGCCGGAGCTGGCCGAGGTGTTCGGGGCGTATCAGGAGCTTGGTGTGGACCACCTGATCGTGGCCACTGAGCCCGTCACTCCCCGAGCCGCCGAACGCCTGGCCGAAGCCAAACGTCTGCTCGAGGGGTAGTCGGTTGCCGTCGGCGCCGAACCGCTGAGCGTTGCGCCGAGGCAGACATCCTTCGAGAGGCCAACCGGTCTTGGTTGTTGCCGTCACGAATGCGGCCGACCCGGTTGCCTTTGGTCCCCGCCGCTCCGGCCGTGGGTTGTGATCGAGAGGCCCGGGTTCCATGGCTGAGGTGGCTGCGGCGGGGGGCGGGGGTGAAGCTCGCCGGGCGGGGGCCGGGGGGTGCACCCCCCCCGGAAAATGCCGAAGCGCCCCCGTCCACGCTTTCGTGGGCAAGGGCGCTGCAGGCGCGGAGGCGGCGAGATTTGAACTCGCGAGAGGGGATTACCCTCAACCCGCTTAGCAGGCGGGCGCCATCGACCGGACTAGGCGACGCCTCCTCCGACGTACTCGCTCAAGGTTCTGAGCGAGCCGACGACGACCAAGACTATCTGCTCAGTAGGTCTGGCGGCAAAGTGGGTCGGGGGCGGCGGTTTGGGAGTGTCGGCTGACCCGTGTGTAACCTGGCGTGCACCGACGGGGGTCGCCAGCACACGTCAACCGAACGGCGGACGTGGGCGTCATAGGTATCGTGGAACGCTTCAAGCGTTCCACGGTGGGTCGCCACATCGTCGATCAGGGAAACGGAGCCATGTCGCGGAGTACTCGTGCCGCCGGACGGAGGTCCGCGCCTCGCGCCAGCCGGTCCAAGCACCGCTCGCAGCGCGCTCGGACGACCTCCAAGGCCATCGGTCTCACCCTGCTCAGCGCACTGGTTCCGGGTCTCGGCCTGATCAAAGGCGGCCGGACGAAGCTCGGGGCGTTCGTCCTGACGCTCGCCGTGGGGCTGCTGCTGGTCGCCGCGTACGTCGGCCTGACCCAGCGGAACTCGGTTCTCGAGCTGCTCGTCTCCCCGCGCCAGCTGCTGATCGCGACCGCGGCAGTGGTGGTGCTCGGGGTGCTGTGGATCTGGGTCGTGGTGGCCTCGCACAAGCTGCTCCGGCCGGTGAGCATGACGTACACAGGCCGGCTGGCCGGCTCGATGTTCGTCGGCCTGCTGTGCTTCGCGATCGCCGTCCCGACGACGGTGGCGGCGCAGACGGTGATGGCGCAGCGCGACCTGGTCGGCAGCGTCTTCCAGTCCGAGGGCAACTCCAAGAGCGCGACCCGGCCGAAGGTGGACAAGGAGGACCCGTGGGCGAAGACCCCGCGGCTCAACCTGCTGCTCCTCGGTGCGGACGACGGCGCCGACCGGAAGGGCGTCCGGACCGACACGGTGATGGTGGCCAGTATCGACACCAAGACCGGTGACACCGCCCTGATCTCCCTCAGCCGGAACTGGATGCGGATGCCGTTCCCGGAGGACTCCCCGCTGCACAAGGAGTATCCGGACGGCTACTGGGATCCGAGCCTCGGCAACGTCGAGCAGCCGGAGTACTACCTGGACTCGATGTACGACAACGTCCCGAAGAAGCATCAGGGCATTCTCGGCGCGACCGACAACATGGGCGCGGACGTGGTCAAGCTGGCCGCGGGGGCCGCGCTCGGGCTCGACATCGACTACTACATGCAGATCAACCTGGCCGGGTTCCGCAAGATCATCGACGCGATCGGTGGCATCACGGTCAACGTCAACTACAAGGTGCCGATCGGTGGCGACTACGGCGCCGGCCCGGGGACCCGTGGCGAGAAGAAGCCGTCCGGCTACATCCAGCCCGGCCCGAACCAGAAGCTCGACGGTTACCACGCGCTCTGGTTCGCCCGCGGCCGCTACGGCCTGAGCGACCCGTCGCGGCAGGAGCGGCAGCGCTGCACGATCCACGCGCTGGTGAACAGCGTGAACCCGGCCACCCTCGTGACGAAGTACCAGCAGATCGCCTCGGCCAGCAAGGACCTGCTGCGGACCGACATCCCGCAGGAGATCCTGCCGGCGTTCATCGAGCTCGGTCTGAAGGTCAAGTCGGCGAAGGTCTCGAACGTGGACCTCGACAAGCGGAAGAACTTCCCGACCGGCAAGAACCCGGACTACTCGGCCATGCAGGAGCTCGTCGCGAAGGCGATCGCGCCGAAGACCAAGCCGATCGCCTCGACCCCGTCGACGACCGCCACCAAGAAGCCGACCACCGGGACGACGAAGAAGCCGGTGAAGACGACCTCGACACCGGGTGCGGCCCAGGACCTGAACGACGCCTGCGCCTACGACCCGACCCAGACCGGGACGAACTGACAAGAACAGGTCAATCTGGACTGGCTCAGCTTCTTTGGGGAAGGATGCACGCACCGAAGAAGCTGGGGGCGGACAGATGCGGCGATGGTTGGCAGTAGCGGTCGGTACGGCGTTGGTCGTGGCTGGGTGCAGTAGCGAACCGGAGAGCAGCAAGCCGCTGCCTTCGACGACGATCAGCGCCCCGACAGATCAACCGACCACCCCGGCGCCGGCACCGACGCCACCGCCGTCGTCGACCACGCCGACGCAGACGACGCTGAGTCCGGTGGGCTACAAGAAGGCACTGGCCACCTCCGAGACGAACCTCGTCCGCGGGGTGCAGCGGGTGATGAACGCGCCGACGCTGGCTGCCTTCGACCAGGCCCGGGCGCAGCTCGCGGCCGCGATCGCCCGCCAGCGGCAGGACCTGGGCAAGCTCCAGCCCCCGCAGACAGCCCGCACCGGACACTCCGAGGCCCTCCGCGCCTTCGACGGGTACGCCCAGAGCGTGACGACGAACCTGGCCAAGTCCGGTGAGACCAAGACCGGCTGCGGGTTGCCGAAGGCGAGCGCAGTCCGGCTGTACGAGGCGAAGACCGGCATCCGTACGTCGATCGTCGAGCTGTCGCAGGCGGTCAACAAGAGCCTCGGCAGGGGCATCAACTTCGGCCTCCGGATGACGCCGCCGGCGCTGAAGCCGCCGCCGCAGATGACCGGCCGCGGCACGAACGGCCAGATCATCCAGCGGTCCGGGCCCCGCGGTGCCGGGACGCTGCAGATCAAGAACAACGGTTCGGCCGATGTCGTGGTCGTCGTCGCGAACAGCGTGCCGCGGCAGCCGCAGGTCTCGATCTACGTCCGGCACAACTCCGACGCCACCCTGCGCGGTATCCGCGGCAGCTACTGGGTGTTCTTCAAGTCCGGCAGCGCCTGGGACGGCGTCAGCCGGCAGTTCACCGAGGGCTGCTCCTTCTCCAAGTACGACGACCGCTTCGACGGCAAGTTCGACTGGACGGTCACGCTGTCACCGGTGATCGGCGGGAACGCGTCCACCTCGGATGTAGACCCGTTCTGAACCGATGGGATCATGGCCGGATGCGTACGACGTACCGGATGCGGGCAGGGCGATTCCTCGGAGTACTGGCGACCGGCCTGATCCTGCTCGGGGTGGCCGCGATCACCTGGGCCCTCGCAGCGCCCGGAGCCGTGATCGGGGTGTTCCTGGTGCTCGGCGGTCTGGTCGCGCTGGCCGGGCTGTGGATCGTGGCCCGGCCGCCCGTCGTACTGCGGCTGCGGGACGACGCGATCGACGTACGCGGTGTGAAGACGGTGTGGACCGATGTCACCGAGGTCGGCCGGGTCGAGACGACGCACGGTGCGGCACTCGCGCTGCGGACCAAGCGACCGGACGACACCGTCCTGCTGCCGCTGGCGTGGCTGGCGCCCAAGCACGTGCCGGTGCTGGAGACCACGCTGCGCGACAAGCTGAACGCAGCCCACGGTTACACCATCTGGGACGGCACTGCCCCGGACACCGAACCTCCCGCAGAATAAGGACGACCCAAGACCTGAGGAGCGTCTGTGCTGTCCTTCGAGCTGTCGTACGACGAACTGCTGACCTACCAGGGCACGAATCCGCGGCCGGCCGACTTCGACCAGTTCTGGGAGAAGGCGCTGCTCGAGCTGGACGGGACGGACCCGGAGACCGAGTTCGCCGACGCCACCGACTTTCCGTTGAGCACGGCAACGGCCCAGCACCTGTACTTCACCGGCACCGGCGGCTACCGCGTTCACGCCAAGGTGATCCGGCCGAACGAGCCGACCGGCCCCGCCGTACTGGTGTTCCACGGGTACGGCGGTGAGCAGCCGAAGTGGGTCGACCTGCTGGCGTATGCCGCGCGCGGGTACACCGTGGCCGCGCTGGACGTCCGGGAGCAGGTCGGGTTCCGGACGGTCTCCCAGACCGGGAACGACTTCAACCTGCACAACCACCTCGTGCACGGTCTGGACGCCGGACCGGACGGGCTGCTCTACAAGCACGTCTTCCTGGACACCAGGCGGCTCGCGGACATCATCGGCGCGCTCCCCGAGGTCGACGAGACCCGGATCGCGACGACCGGCTGGAGCCAGGGCGGCGGCCTCAGCCTGGTCGCGGCCGCGCTGACGCCGGGCATCAAGTACGTCGCCAGCGTGTTCCCGTTCCTGTGCGACTACCAGCGCACCTGGGACCTGAACCTGGACACGGGCCCGTACGACGAGATCGTCACCTGGTTCAAGAAGCGGGACCCGCGGCACTTGCGGCAGGACGAGGTGTTCACCACCCTCGGGTACATCGACGTCCAGCACCTCGCCCCGCGGATCCGCGCCGAGGTCACCCTCTTCGTCGGCCTCGAGGACCAGGTCTGCCCGCCCTCGACCCAGTTCGCCGCGTACAACCGGATCACCTCGACCAAGGAGCTCCGCGCCTACCCCGACTTCGGTCACGACGATCTGCCCGGCGCGCACGACGACATCTACCAGCTCATCGGAGCCAAGCTCTGAGCTCACTGACAGTCCTTGGCGTCGCCGCACCGTACCCGCAGCCGGACCGCCCGTGTTCGGGCTACCTGCTGCGTGCCGGCGGCGCTGAGGTCTGGGTGGACGCCGGTCCGGGGTCACTCGCCGAGCTGCTCCGGCACACCACGTTGTCGGCACTGGACGCCGTGTGGCTGTCGCACCTGCACCTCGACCACATGGGTGATTTGCTGAACGCGTACTACGCCTTGTCGTACGGCGAACTCCCCGCCCGAGCGCCGTTGCCGGTGTACGCGCCTGCTGCACTGGAGGAGCGTCTGGTCGGGTTCTTCGGCGGACTGACCGACGTACTGGACCTCCGGCCGCTGTCAGACGGGCATGTGGTTGAGCTGGGCGACCTGCGACTGATTAGCCGGGCTGTGGAGCACGGGTGTGACGCTTACGCGCTCCGGGCCGAGTCCGGCGGGCATGTGCTCGCCTACTCAGGGGACTGCGCGCCGTGCGACGCTCTGGATGAGGTGGCAGCCAGGGCTGACCTGCTGCTGTGTGAGGCCAACGACCCGCAGCCGACCCCGGTTCACCACACTCCGGTGCAGGCGGGCGCGCTAGCTCGCCGTACCGGGGCCAAGCACCTCGTCGTCACTCACGTGGGTCCGCTGCTCGACCCCCAGCAGGCCACAGCTGAGGCTGCGGCGGCATTCGGAGGTCCCACGACCTGTGCGGTTGTGGGGGCGGCGCTCAGCTACTGAGGACGCGGTAGCGGTGGTGGGTGACGCCACGGCCTTCTAGGCGGCGGAGCAGTTCCAGCTCGACGGGGGTGTTGTCGAAGTCGAAGAGTGGGCGTCCGGAGCCCAGCAGGACCGGAACGACGTGTAGCTCCAGCTCGTCGAGTTCACCCGCGGCCAGGAGCGCTGTGGCGGCACCGGCGCCGTGGACCATGACGTCGCGGTCGCCTGCGGCTGCGCGAGCGTCAGCTGCGCACGCTGCCACGTCGGTGTAGAACTTCGCGGTGCCCGGCGGTACGTCGTCCGGGTCGATGTGGTGGGTGAGGATGTTGATCGGTACGCCGTTGTGGTGGTCACCGCCCCAGCGGCCGGCCAGCTCGAAGGTCCTGCGTCCCGCGATGATCGCGCCGGTCGCCATCGCCTCGCCGTACACCTCGCCGTTGATGCCGGGCTCCAACCGGTCGTCCAGCCAGTTGAACAGGCGGAAGCCGTGCCGGCCGAGTTCCTGGCCCGGGCGGTCGTCCGGGCCGGTGATGAAACCGTCCAGGGACATCGACATGTAGAGCCGGATCATGGGTCACCTCGCAGGTTGGTTGGTGTCCAGCGAACGGCAAGGCCCTTTCAAGCCGCTGTCAGGTCGGGATCCAGACCGGCCAGAAGGGCGGGACGTTGCCGGGGCAGGTGCCGGGGGAGGCGGCAGGGGTACCTTGCCAGGAGTAGAGGGCCAGGTCGGCGATGGTGATCGCGATGGCGGCGGCGACCAGGCCCATGAACAGGGTCTTGCCGGCGTAGCGGTAGGCGATGGTGAAGAGGATCAGGTTGACGATCAGGGCCAGCGGGAGGCCCAGGAACAGCAGGGTCAGGCCGTTGGGCATCGGCCCGGCGACGTCCACGTTGCACGCCTTCCACGACCGCGACGTCAGCACGACGAGGCCGAACGCGGACCCGCCACCGACCACGATCGTCAGGAACGACTCGACCTTGCCACTCTTCGGGAACAACGCCATGTGATTACCGTAGGCGATCGAGGGCCTCGGCGATGCCGGCGTCGCCGATGGAGGTGTTGCCGGGGAACAGACGTTGCCAGGAGGTGGCGCGGCCGAAGGTGCCGAGGCGGCAGGCGAGGTCGGCGGCGCGGCGCAGGGTGGGGCCGTCGCCGGGCCAGTGTTCGAGGTAGGCGTCGCGGAGGCGGGGGACGTGGTCAGGGCCGAGCTGGTCTGCGACGCGGTCGAGCGGGACGGTCAGGCTGCAGAACGGGTGCGAGACGGCTGCGTCGCCCCAGTCGAAGAACGTGTACCGGGAACCGTAGAAGATCTGGTTCTCGTGCAGATCGGCGTGGTCGAGCGTGTCGGGGATGCCGTACGACGCGAGTTCGGCACACCAGTCGACCAGTTCCGGGCGCAGCTTGCGGAGCCCCTCATCGGCAAGCTGGTCGAAAATCTCCGGCAGGACCGCGAGCCGCCCGTTCGGTACGCCGAGCTGGTCGAACTCGCCGACCCGGTCAACCAGCGCGCGCTGGAATTCGGCGTACTGGCTGAGCAGTTCCTCCCAGTGCCGCGGCTCCCGCTCAACCTCCTTCAGCACCTGCCCACCGTGCGGGAGCAGGGACCACCCGCGCTCGACATCGACGGCGTACGGCGTGAGCACATGCTCCGGGACGAGTTCGGCGAGCCGCCGGGTGAGCGCGGGCTCGAAGGCGCTGCCAGGCGGATTCGCCTTGAACCACACGGGTTCCGCTGCCTCGACCCGCACGATCACCGACCACGGGCGCACCCGCACCCGCATCGCCCCGGTCTCCCGGATCTCGAACCGGTCGAGTTGCTCCACCAGCCAGCCCATCGCCTCGCGGCGCCACGCCGCGTGGTCCCACGGCGTGCGCGCGTCGGGATAGCTCCCACGATCGACCTGCATCGGGATAGATAATCAGAGTTGTGGTCTATCGCGTGGGCATTTCCGGCTGGCGATACAAGCCCTGGCGCTCGGTCTACTACCCCGAGGGTCTGCCGCAGCGGGCCGAGCTGGAGTACGTGTCGCGGCGGCTCAACTCGGTCGAGCTGAACGGCTCGTTCTACTCGCTCCAGCGACCGTCGTCGTACCAGCGCTGGTACCACGAGACGCCGGACGACTTCGTCTTCGCGGTCAAGGGCCCGCGGTTCATCACGCACATGAAGCGGCTCGCGGACACCGGCGCGCCGCTGGCCAACTTCTTCGCCTCCGGACTGCTTGCGTTGGGCAACAAACTCGGTCCGGTGCTGTGGCAGCTGCCGGGAAACTTCCGGTACGACGGGCCCCGGCTGGCAGCGTTCTTCGAATCGTTGCCGCGGACAACCGTGGCGGCGGTGGAGATCGCCAAGCAGCACGAGGACCGGATGCAGGATCGGGTGTTCCTGGAGGCGCGGACCGAGCAGCCGATCCGGTATGCGTTGGAGGTCCGGCACGACAGTTTCGAGAAGGCCGAGTTCATCGACCTGTTGCGTGAGCACGACATCGCGCTGGTGTGCGCGGACACCGCGGGCAAATGGCCGATGCTCGATGACGTGACCGCGGACTTCGTTTACGTGCGGCTGCACGGGGCCGACGAGCTCTACGTCAGCGGGTACGACTCGGCAGGGCTCGACCATTGGGCTGCTCGCGCGCGGACCTGGCATCAGGGTCGCACGCCGACCGGCGGCAAGACGGTGTCGCCGGACCGGCCGCCTCGGCATCGGCGTGATGTCTACGTCTACTTCGACAACGACGTGAAGGTCCGCTCGCCGTTCGACGCCGAGGCCCTGTCTCAACGGCTCGGGCTCAGAACAGCCTGACCTCGGCCGGCTCCTCCAGATCGAGGAGGAGCTGCTTGCGCTTGAGCCCGCCCGCGTAGCCGGTCAGCGAACCGTTCTTGCCGACGACCCGGTGGCACGGGATGACGATCGACAGCGGGTTCTGGCCGACCACCTTGCCGACGCGCTGGGCGTGATCACCGACTTCGGCCGCAATCTCGCCGTACGTCGTGGTGGCGCCGTACGGGATGTCGTTGAGGCGGGACCAGACGCGCTGCTGGAAGTCGTCGCCGGTGAGGGTGGTCGGGAGGTCGAAGGAGGTGCGCTCGCCGCTCAGGTACTCGTCGAGCTGGCGGGACGCCTCGGACAGCACTGGGTCGGAGGTGACCCGCTCGCCGAGCGGCATCGGCTTCACCCAGTGATGGGGGAAGTAGACACCGGCCAGCGCGTTGTCCGAGGCGACCAGCGTGAGCTCACCCAGCCGGGTGCTGACGATCATGTGCCTGTTCATGCCCATGGAACGCGTCAGCACCCGAAGGTGTGAGGGTCAGGATCCGATGCGCTCGCGGGTCCGCTGCCGGAAGGCCCGGCCGACCTTGGACCAGTCCTTGTGCTGCAGCTCGGCGACCGCGATCCCCGGTACGTCGTCGGCGGCCGTCCGAGCCACCCATGCACCCTGCGGGTCGACCACACCCGAGTTGAGACCGCCCTCGGCGTTGACCGGGACCGAGAGACTGATCCAGGCCGTGTTGTTGACCGCACAGCCGGCGGCCTGGACTGCGATGTGCTCGTGGTGCGTGACCCCGGACGTGGAGTACGAGACCAGGACGGCATCGGCGCCGAGCTGGTCGTACTCGGTGAAGAACTCCGGGAACATCACGTCGAGCCCGGCTGCCAGACCGAACCGAAACCCTTCCAGGTCGAAGGTCACCGGCCGCGTGCCCGGCGTGTACATCCAGGTGACCTTGGTCGTCGACAACGCGCGTTCGTCGTACCGGGCCACCACCTTTCCCTGGCCGGAGACGACGTACATGCTGTTGTGCGGCCGGGCGTCGGGGAGTGGGTGGATCGACGGGATGACGGTCCAGACGCCCAACTCGCCGGACAGCGCCACGACGCTGTCCAGCTCTTCCTGCAGAACTGTCCAGTCGGCCTTGGTCCAGTCGCTCGGACCGACCTCGTCCGGTCCGAGCGAGGACATGACGAACTTGCTGGGGAAGCTGAAGGCGCCTTCGGTGAAGTGCACCAGGCGGGCGCCGGCTGCGGCCGCCTGCCTCAGCAGTGAACGGACCTCGGCGCCGCTGGCGCGCAGCAGCTCCGGGTTACCTGGGTCTCGGTCCACCGTCGACTGGGCGACGGCGATGCGTAGGGATTTCTCCGACATGTCTTCTCCGCTGGGAGTCGGGCGGAAGTGCCGGAGGGCAGACGTGTAGGACTCGCCCGTCTTGGCGGCGCGGGCGCGAACCCGCCGTTTGAGGTTCCTGTGCGCTGTCATCTGGCCTTCCGCATGCGCAGACTCGATCCTCCGGCGATCCCGTCCGCAGCAGTTGACCAGGACGAGCGGCCCGAGACCAGAAGTCCCTTTGCCCCCTGCGACGAGACCGGGCCGGAGCCGGTCAACGGAGGTGAGGCGCGGGCCGCGCCGGGCTCAATCCTGGCCGATCCCGCGGTGCCGGGTCAAGCACCGCCCCGCGGCGGCATAAAGTCGGACCTGGACGTGGTTGGTGTCGGGGTCGGCTAAAAACTGTTGGGAGTCAAGGGTGAGCATTCGGGTCGGGTACAAGGCGTCGGCGGAGCAGTTCGGGCCGCGGGATCTGGTGGAGTACGCCGTTCGGGCCGAGGAGCTCGGGCTCGACAGCGTCACGGTGTCGGACCACTTCCTGCCGTGGCGGCACGAGGGCGGGCATGCGCCGTTCGCGCTGGCTTGGCTGGCGGCGGTGGGCGAGCGGACGAACCGGGTGCTGCTCGGTACGTCGGTGCTGACGCCGACCTTCCGGTACAACCCGGCGGTGATCGCGCAGGCGTTCGCCACGATGGGTGTGCTGTACCCGGGCCGCGTGATGCTCGGCGTCGGGACGGGTGAGGCGCTGAACGAGATCGCCGTGTCCGGTCGGGAGTGGCCCGAGTTCAAGGAGCGGTACGCGCGGTTGCGGGAGGCCGTTCAGCTGATCCGCGACCTGTGGACGAAGGAGGGTGTCAGCTCCGAGGGTCCGTACTACAAGACCGTCGACGCGTTCATCTACGACCGTCCCGAGGTGCCTTTGAAGGTGTACGTCGCCGCCGGTGGACCGCTGGTCGCCAAGTACGCCGGTCGCGCGGGTGACGGGTTCATCGCCACCTCGGGTAAGGGCATGGAGCTGTACACCGAGAAGCTGATTCCGGCGGTCAAGGAAGGTGCCGAGGCGGCCGGGAAGAAGTTCGAGGACATCGACCGGATGCTCGAGGTGAAGGTCTCCTACGACCGCGACCCGGCCCTGGCGCTGGAGAACACCCGGTTCTGGGCGCCGTTGTCGCTGACGCCGGAGCAGAAGCACAGCGTGACGAGTGCGACCGAGATGGAGCGGCTGGCCGACGAGCTGCCGATCGAGCAGGTCGCGAAGCGCTGGATCGTCGCATCGGACCCGGAAGAGGTCGTGAAGCAGTTCCTGCCGTACCTGGAGGCGGGGTTCAACCACTTCGTCGTCCACGGTCCGGGGCATGACCAGGAGCGGTTCCTGACCCAGTTCACCGAGGACGTTCTGCCGCTGCTACGCAAACTCGAGGGTTGAGGTCTGGGGTCGGGCACCACACAATCGAGCTGTGCCCGACACTCAGATAGTCCAGGACACCGACCCGCGCTGCACCGAGCTGGAGGCAGCCGGGTACCGGGTCGTGGGTGAGTCCTGGGCCGCGCACCTGGTCGACCCCGACCGGGATCTGCTGGAGACCGCGGTCAGCCGGGCGACCGCCTCCGGGCTGACGCTGCGTGAGCTCGGCGCCGAGTCGGCCGAGGCGCTGCACAAGCTGGAGAAGGCCAACGAGTCGGACTACCCTTTCACGCCGGCCACCCATCGCGTCGTCGGTGAACTCGCCGACATCCGGGCGCTGTGGCCGGAACACCGGGTCTTCGGGGCGTTCGACCGATCACGGCTGGTGGGTGCCACGGTGATCCGCCGGCACGAGGGCTCGGGCGACACCCGGTTCACGTCCGTGCTCGCGCCGTACCGGCGTCGTGGGGTCGGGCAGGCGGTGAAGGCCGCGTCGATCCTCGCCTTCCTGGATGTCGGCATCACCCGGTTCAGCACCGGCGGGGCCGCGATCAACGACGGCAGCCTGGGCGCGAACGAGGCCCTCGGGTACGTCGTCGACGAGCGTTGGCGGTCGTACCAGCTCTAAACGCTGATCGTGACCGGGCGGCTCGGCGGGGTCAGGGGATCCGAGGCCAGGCGGGCGTGCCGCTCGACGTCGTACCGGGTGCCGTCGTAGGCGAGGCGGTGCCGCTCGACGCCCTCGGCGAGGAAGCCGGCGCTGCCCGCGACACCGCAGGAGGCCGGGTTGCCGAGGCGGTGGCCGAGCTCGAGCCGGTACAGGCCGGCGTCGTGGTGGGCCCAGTCGGCGAGCGCACGCAGGGCATCCCGGGCGACGCCCTGGCCGCGGATCTCGGCGAGCGTCCAGTACCAGGTCCAGCCGACCTGGTGGCGGTCGATGTTGGTCACGCCCACACAACCCACCGGGTGGTCGTCGGCGTCGGCCACGGCGTACACATGACCGTTGTCGAGGTCGGCCACCCGGCCGATCCAGTCCAGCGCGGTCGCCCGGTCCACGATCCCGCCCTGATAGACCATGTCGGGATCGGAGTGCGCCTGAACCAGACGGAGCGCATCTGCCGTCCGCCACCGCCGAAGATCGAGCCGCCCCAGCGCGTATCCCATCCATCGAATCTACCGCCGCGTTACTTCCCCGAAACATCCTCCGGCGCGCCGTACCTCCACCTTGTGCACCCACCAACCATGGTCGTGGGGTTTGGCAGGATGGAGGGATGGGATATCTGGATTTCACGGACCAGGTTGTGGTGGTGACGGGGGCCAGCAGCGGGATCGGGGCGGCGGTTGCCGTGGGGTTCGCCGAGACGGGGGCCACCGTTGCGGTGCACTACCACCGGAACGAGGATGGGGCGCGGCATACCGTGGCCGCGGTTCAGACGGCCGGTGGTACGGCGTCTCTGCACCAGGCCGATCTCGCGGATCCGGCGTCGGCGGGGGCGCTGGTGGACGCGGTTCTCGCCAAGCACGGGCGGATCGACGTACTGGTGAACAACGCCGGTGATCTGGTGAACCGGTCGCCGATCGTCGACGTACCGGACGAGGAGTTCCAGCGGATCCTGGAGGTGAACCTGACCTCGGTGTTCGCGCTCAGCCGCCGGGTGGTTCCGGTGTTCCGCGCGCAGGGCGGTGGGTCGATCGTCAACGTCACCTCGATCGCGGCCCGGACCGGCGGCGCCGGTGGTTCGGTCGTCTACGCGACCAGCAAGGGTGCCGTCAGCACCTTCACCCGAGGCCTCGCCAAGGAGCTCGCTCCGGACAACATCCGCGTCAACGCCATCTCCCCAGGTGTCATCAGCACCCCCTTCCACGACCGTCATACCGGCTCGGACCAGATGCAGACGATGGTCAGCACGATCCCGCTGGGCCGGACCGGCACCCCGCACGAATGCGTCGGGAGCGTCCTCTACCTCGCCTCCGACCGCATGTCCTCCTACGTCACCGGCCAGATCATCGAGATCAACGGCGGCCAACTCGTAGGCTGACCGGATGGGGGATGTGCAGATCGAGGTACGCCGCTCCGGTTGTGCGGACTGGCCGTACGAAATCGCGGGCGAGATGACCCTGGCCGCTCCGTTTGCCGTGCTGACGCTTCCGGTCGTCTTCGTACTGAACCGGCTCACCCACCTGCTCGTCTTCCGGCTCGGATGGACGCTGCACATCTGGCACAGGGGGCGCTTCGAGAAGGTCCGCTACCGGAACAAGGCAGCGGCGCTTGCGGATGTGGATCGGCAACGGGCTCTGGCGGCTGAGTGGCTGCCGCCAGAGCCCGGTCAGCGGGTGCGGCTACCTCCGCAAAGGTAGCCGCACCTTCTAGCGGGACAGGGTGCGGTAGCGGTGGGCGGAGAGCGGTAGGAAGATCGCGGTCAGGACTAGGGGTGCGATGACTGCCATCAGGACGGAGTGGCTGCCGATCCAGGTGGTGGTGGTCGAGGCGTCGGGGTTGCCGAAGAGGGTTCGGGATGCGGTGGCGGTGGCGGAGAGCGGACTCCATTGGGCGATGGTGCCCAGCCAGTCCGGCATCGTGGAGGTGGCGACGAAGGTGCTGGACAGGAAGCCGATCGGCCAGATCAGGACCTGGACGACGGTCAGGCTCTCCGCGTTCTTCGCCGACAGGCCGATGAAGATTCCTACCCACAGCAAGGCGAATCGCAGCAGCAGGAGGAGGCCGAAGGCTGCCAGCGCCGACGGCAGGCCCTCGTGCCAGCGCCAGCCGAGCGCGAGCCCGGTGGCGACCAGTACGGCGAGTGCGACCAGGGTGTCGAGCATGTCCGCCATACAGCGGCCGAGGACGACCGCGGCGGAGCTCATCGGGAGCGAGCGGAACCGGTCCGTCACGCCCTTGTCCTTGTCCTGGGTGACCGCGGTCATCGTGCCTTCGAGCCCGAACAGCATGGTCAGCGCGAAGATCCCCGGCACCAGGAGTTCGTAGTACGCCTGGCCCTCGGGCATCTCGATCGCGCCCCCGAGCAGGCTGCCGAACACCAGCAGCATCAGCACCGGGAAGAACCAGGAGAAGATCATCAGCCCGGGCTGCATCCGCCAGTGCGTCAACGTCCGGCGGGTGATCGTCCAGCCATCCGCGATGGCCCAGCCGAGGGCGTTCATACCGATGCTCCGGTCAGGTGCAGGAACACTTCGTCCAATGTCGGTCTGCGTAACGTGATGTCCTCCGGTTCGATTCTTGCCTCATGCAACGAGTTCGCCATCACGGTGAGGGCTCGGGTGCGGTCCTTCACCGGAACGCTGATCCGGGTGCCCTCGACCCGGATCTCGCCGTCCGCGAGCGGTTCGGCCAGGCGCCGTACCTGCTCGACCTGCGCGGGGTCGACGAGGACCAGGTCGAGCCAGTCCGAACCGAGCTGAGTCTTCAGCTGGTCCGGCGTACCTTCCGCGACCACCTTGCCGTCCTTCAACATCGAGATCCGGTTCGCCAGCTGATCCGCCTCCTCCAGGTACTGCGTGGTGAGCAGCACGGTCGTGCCGTTGTCGACGAGTTGCCGGATGGCCGTCCACACCTCGAGCCGGCCGGCCGGGTCCAGGCCCGTGGTCGGTTCGTCGACGAACAGGACGGCTGGTGCCACGATCAGGCTGGCTGCCAGATCGAGACGGCGGCGCATCCCGCCGGAGTACTTCCCGACGGACTGCCCGGCCGCCGCGGTCAGGCTGAACTGGTCGAGCAGTTCGTCGGCCCGCCGTACCGCCTTCGCATGGCCGAGATGGTTGAGCCGGCCGAACATGACCAGGTTCTGCCGGCCGGTCAGTACCTCGTCGATCGCCGCGTACTGCCCGACGAGCCCGATCCGGCGCCGGACCTCGGCCCCCTGGCGGCGAACGTCGTACCCGGCGACGGACGCCGTACCGGAATCCAGTTGCAGCAGTGTGGACAGGATCCGCACCGCGGTGGTCTTGCCGGCGCCGTTGGGGCCGAGCAGGCCCGTCACGGTTCCGGCGGTGACTTCGAGATCGAAGCCGTTCAGGCCTGCCCCCTCGGTGCCGCCGCGATAGTTCTTCCGCACATCGGCAGCCTCGATCACCTGTTGCTTCGTCACTTCCCGCCTCTCGTTCGGTGTTGAATCGTAGAGTGTACCGTACACCGTACGACTCGGGTACGATCGGTGCAACGACGAGCGCTGGGAGTTTGTTCCGTTGGCTGGAAAAAAAGTGGCGGCCGCCGATCCGGCGCGCAGTCTGGCGCTGTTGTGGGGTAGTCACACCAAACCCGGCCGCTCCGGTCTGACCGTGCGCGCGATCGTCGACGCCGCCATCGAGGTGGCCGACGCGGAGGGTCTCGACGCGGTGTCGATGCGGGTCGTGGCCGAGCGGCTCAAGGCCGGCACGATGTCGCTGTACACGCACGTGCCCGGCAAGGCCGAGCTCACGGACCTGATGTTCGACCACGTGTACGGCGACCTGTACGCCGACGTCGACGAACCTGCCCGTCAGTCCGATTGGCGTGCGGCCCTGGAGTTCATCGCGCACCGGAACTTCGACGTACTGGTCCGGCATCCGTGGATCCACGAGGTCCACACGATGCGGACGGCACTGGGCCCGAACATCACCCTCAAGTACGAGGCGGAGCTACGCCCGCTCGACGGTCTCGGCCTGACCGACGTCGAGATGGACTCCGCGCTTTCTCTCATCCTGACCCACGTCGGCGGCACCGCCCGAGCAGGCGCCGAGCAGCTCCGCACTCAACGCGACTCCGGCCTGTCCGACGAGGAGTGGTGGCGGCAGATCTCGCCCACCCTCACCCACGTCATGTCCGGCTCCAGCGTCGCCTTCCCCGTCGCCGGCCGCGTCGGCACGTCGGTCGGCGAACATTTCCAGGCCGCCCTCGACGCCGATCACATCCTGGCCTTCGGGTTGGGCCGGATTCTTGACGGGATTGCTCTGCTGATCGCCTCGCGTCCGGACAAGCAGTAGGACACAGCGCTCGAAAGTGGACCACTCGTGCCCGATGATTGGGGGCAGGGGGTTCGGGATGCGCTTTCAGGTGCTGGGGCCGGTACAAGTCGTCCAGGACGGGCAGGTGGTCGGGCCGATCTCGGAACTGCGGCGCAAGCTGCTGGCTGTCCTGCTGGTGCGAGCGGGTCGTCCGGTGCCGACGGAGGTGCTGGTTGAAGCCCTGTGGGGTGCTTCGGCACCGCAACGTCCGGGCAACAGCCTGCAGGTGCACATACATCGATTGCGCCTGGTTCTCGACAGCCCGGACCGGCTGGTCAGCATCTCCGGTGGCTACCAGCTGTGCGTCCGCCCGGATGAGCTGGACGCCGACGAGTTCGGCCGCTTGCACGACGAAGGACGTCGTACGGCGGGGTCGGGTGACCTCGAGCAGGCTGTTGCGATCCTTCGTGAGGCCCTGGCGTTGTGGCGGGGTGCGCCGTACGCCGGTATCGCTGACACCGAGGTGGTCGCGTCGGCAGCGCAGCGGTTGGCGGAGACGCGCCTGGTCGCGTACGAGGAACTGTTCGACGCCGAACTGGCGCGCGGCCGGGCGCGGGAGATCGTGCCCGAGCTGACCGAACTGGTCGCGGAGTATCCGTTGCGGGAGCGACTGATCGGTCAGCACATGCTTGCGCTGTACCGGTCCGGACGGCGGACACGAGCGGAGGTCGCGTACCGCACGGCGCGGCAGCGGCTGGCTCGCGAGCTGCGGGCTGAACCGGGGCGGGAGCTGCGGAGGCTGGGCGAGGCGATCCAGAACGAGGATCCGTCGCTCGATCAGGCCGCCGTACGGGCTCCGGCAGTTGCGGCCGTGCGGCCCAGTCAACTACCGCCGCCGCCCGGCGCGTTCTTCGGGCGTGAGGACGAGCTCGACGAGCTCGACGAGGCCGATGGCCTGGTGCTGCTGACCGGGATGGCCGGGATCGGCAAGACCGGTCTGGCTCTGCAGTACGCCCATCAGGTGGCTGATCGATTCGGCGACGGCCAGCTCTACATCGACCTGTGCGGCCATGCGACCGGACCGGCGCTCGATCCGATGACCGCACTCGGGCAACTGCTTCGCGGGCTCGGTGCCGACTCGAAGCAGGCGTGGGAGTCGGTGGCGGACGCGACCGCGGAGTACCGCTCCGTGCTGAGCGGGCGCAAACTGCTGGTGCTGCTCGACAACGCGGCGTCCGCCGACCAGGTCCGTCCGTTGCTTCCGGCAACATCTGGTTGCCTGACCGTGGTGACGAGCCGGAACAAGCTGACCGGCCTGATCGCCAGTGAAGGCGCCCACCGGATCGGCGTCGGCGAACTCCCGTCGGAGGATGCCTATGCGCTGCTCACCCGCCTGGTCGGCGCGGACCGCCTGGCCGCCGAGGCAGACGGCGCAGCCGCCCTCATCCAAGCCTGCGCCGGCCTCCCCCTGGCGCTGCGCATCGCCGCCGCCCAACTCGCCGACGAACCCCACCGCACCCTGGCCGACTACCTGACCGAGCTCGAGGAACGCGGCGCGGCCGCACTCGCCTTGCCCGACGACGAACACTCAGCCGTCATCGCCGCCTTCGACCTCTCTTACCAGCGCCTTGATCCCGCAACTCGCCAGCTGTTCCGCCGCCTCGGTCTCGTCCCCGGCCTCGACTTCACCGTCGACGCGGTCGCGGCCCTCAACGGTACGACGCCATCCGCCGCGCGCCACGCCATCCGCAAACTCACCGCGGCACATCTCCTCGAGGAGCATGCCCCCGGTCGCTACCGCTTCCACGACCTCCTCCGCGACGACAGCCGCCACCGAGCCGAATCCGAGGACTCCCCAGAAGCCCGCGACGAAGCTCTGGAGCGCCTCTACGCCTGGTACTACCAAACCAAGCTCGCGGCGGCCTCGATGGTCGCCAGGATCCGTCGTCTGCCGCCGGCGCCCGCCATGCCTGACGCAACCCCAGCGATCGCGTTCGACGATCCGCAGGACGCGAACCACTGGTTGCGCGCCGAGATGCGCAACATCGCTGCTGCCGTCCGCGCAGCCGCGGACCACGAGGAGCACCTGCACTGGACGTGGCACCTCGCAGCCGGGGCGCTGCTTCCGATGGCCGAGCAGGGCTACATCGTCGACATCCACACGATGGCGGACAGCGGCATAGCTGCCGCCAGGACCGCGGGTGACCAGCACGCACTCGCGAACCTGCTCGCCGAGCTCCTTGCGCTGCGGTACCAGTTCGATCTTCCCGTGAACACCGACTTGCTCGAGGAAGCGCTGCAGCATGCCGAGCAGGTGAATCACCCACCCCTGCTCGTGTACTGCCTCAACCTGGCCGCGATCGTGTGCCAGGGCAGAGGTGTTTTCGATGTCGCTGAGCAGTACCTCGTCCGCGCACTCGACATCGAAGATGCTGAAGAGGAAGGACACGCAAGGACGTTGAGCAACCTCGGGATGATCGCCACCCTGCGTGGGGATCTTGGCCGGGCTGAGCAGTGGTTCGGACAGATCGCCGACCTCGCGGGCCGTGACAACTACCGGCTTAACGCGCTCGCGTTGCCCTGGCTGATCAGGGTACGCGCCATGCTCGGACGCCTGGACGGCATCGACGAACTGATCGAACAAGCCGACGAGGCGGTCACACGCGTCGGCCGTTGGATCAACGCACACAAGTTTCGCATCTGTCGGTGTGCCTGGTACTGCGACACAGGACGCCACCTCGAAGCTTTCGACGAGGCGTCGGCGGCCGTCCGCTATGCGCAGCACATGGATCAGCCGTGGGCTTGCAGCGATGCTCATTACTACCTCGGCCGCAGCCGGCTCCTGCGCGGCGAGGTCGACCTGGCGCGCGCGGAGTTCGAGCGCGCCATCGAGTTCGCCGACGTGGGACGTTTGCCGCAATACCGCATTCCGGCAATCCGCGGGCTGGCCGAGGCCGAACTGGCGGCGGGTAGGCCGGCGGACGCCGAAGTCCATGCCGTCAACGCGGTCGAGGCCGCTCGCGGTTGGCGGTGGGCGCCGGTTCAGCTGGCTGGCGCGGTGGTCACGCTGGGGCGGGTCGAGTTGGCGTTGGCGCGGCCAGGGGATGCGGTTGGGCGTGGGCAGGAGGCGCTGGCGATCCATCGGCGGACGGGACATTTCCTGGGACAGGCTCGGGCGCTTCGGCTTCTGGGTGAGGGCGGGGCGGGGCGCGAGCATCTGCGGGAAGCGCTGAACATGTTCGAGGCCTACGGGTCACCCGAGGCGATCGAGGTGCGGCAACTGCTGGGCATGTGACCGGCATCTGAGAAGCTGCTTTCGGCCCGCTTTCTGGTTGCTTTCCGCGCGCAGCAGATGGCCGCTGTGCGGCGGTTCACTTCCGTGTGTGTCCTCCATTCAACCGCCTCCTCCGCCCGGTCCGTATGGGCAACCGCCTGGGTACGGACCGCAGCCCACGCCGTACGGGCCGCCGGCGGGACAGTGGTCCCAGCACCCCGCTCCTGGCCAGCAGCCGCCGTGGCCGCCGCAGCTCGGGCCCAATCATCGGAAGCCGAGGAAGAAGGGCGGCCTCGTCGCGCTCGCGCTGGTGCTGGTCGTCGCTCTGATCGGCGTCGTCGGAGGCGGGCTGTACTACTTCCGGATCCCGCTCGGGCTGTTCGGTGGTTCGAGACTCGATGTCGACCGCGAACTCCAGTACGTGCTGCAGGAGCGGTTCGCGTCGAACTACATTCCGAAGGAGGGCAGCGACCGTCTGACGGCGCGCTGGTGGACCGGCAAGTACCTGGTCCGTTCGATGCCGAACGAGTTGATCGGCTACGACCTCGCCACCGGTCAGACGGCGTACAAGGTGGGCCTGCCGGACAATCACTTCTGTGCGGCCTCGCGGCAACAGTCCGGTAAGGGGTACGTCGCCGTACTGCAGGGAACGCGGCAGGATGGCTGCCGGCGAGTCACGGTCATCGATGTCGTCCACGGCAGGGTCGTCTGGTCGAAGGAACTCGCGCCGGCCGGCCAGGTCCGCTCGGAGCCGACGATCCTGGACTTCCCGCGGGCCGACCACACCCCGGCGATCCTTGGGGACCGGCTCTACATCCCCACCGACAAGGGTGGGCACATCCTCAACCTGACCAACGGTACGGTGATCGAGCAGCCGAATCCGAAGCGTGAGTGTTTCAGTACCCACTACGACGCGATCGGCCCGGTGGGGCTGGCGTACCGGAACTGCTCGCGGTCGGGCGACAAGGGCCGCCACCTGGTGGGGTTCGACGCCGCAGGCAAGATTCTCTGGAAGTTCAACCTGCCCGTGCGGGGCAAGCGCCCGACCTTGCTCGTCGGCGTGCTCTCGGTGGATCCGCTCCTCGTCCGCGTCCTGGACGGGTTCGGCAGGAAGGAGGTCTGGCGACTCGAGCCCCGGACCGGCAAACACCAGGTCGTCGTCGACCTGAGGACACGATCCGCCTCCGATCCCTGCGAACCGGCCGGCGGCCACGGCCTGTACGACTGCTCACGGCACGTCGTCTCCGCGGGCGCTCTGTATCTCCAGCAGCGCAACGGCATCGAGGCGTACGACGTCCTGACCGGAAACGCGTTGTGGCGATCGGCCTGGGGCACCCAGCACAAGGTCACTGAACCGATCGGACTGGACGCCGACGGCCATCCGATCGTCTACCTGCTGCCGACCAAGGACGATCCGGGCGCGCTGGTGCGGGTGGATCGCAAGAGCGGCATCCTGACCGCGACCGCGACATTGCCTCCGGCAACCAAGTCCATGACCCGCCCCGGCCGCAGCGACCTCACTCAGAACGTGGATGCCGGTGCCGTCGACTGGCACAACGGCCACCTCGCCTTCTTCCGGACCCGGCCCAGCTCCCGAGACGCCGGCTACGCAGCCACGATCGTCCTCAAATGAATGAGCCGATCGCCAGTTTCAGCTAACCGCGTTTCTTGCCGGTGTCGCTCGGTTGCTCGCCTCGCGTCCGGAGAATCAGCAGGACGAACCCGATCAGCGCCGACGCGCCGGCCGCGATCAACGATCCCCACGCGTCCTGCCCCGACTTCACCCCGGCCTCCCGCACGACCACATCCTTCCCGTCCACGGCGTACTGGACCTGCAGTTGCGCACCCTTCTCCGGTACGGCGCCGAAATCCGTGGTCGACGCCCGCACCACCTGCCCGTCCGGCAAGGTCAGATCGAGGTCGAGCTTCGACTCACCCACCCCCACCACCGTGGCAGTCGTCGTCGGCGCACCATCCAGCCGCCCATCCCCGCCGTACGTCAACCAACCGGCCACAAGCGCCAGCCCACTCAACACAAAGAAGAACGCCGCCCACCGTCTCATCGCCCCAGCACCGCCAGACTTGCGACTGTCCAGGGGATCTCGTACGGCGGGTCCTGGCGAATGTGGTCGAGGACGCGGCGGGCATCGTCGTGGTCGGCGAGAAGACCGTCGGAGGCGAGCGTGACGCCGAGCACGCGACGTTCGTCGGCGTACGGGAAGCAGTGCCACGAGTGGAAGGTGAAGCCGACCTCGAGGCCAACGAGTTCGTGGCCGAGGATCTCCGCGTCCGGTGGGAGCGGGCGATGCTGGTCGAGCAGGTGGAAGAAGTCGTCCAGGCCAGGCTCGTCACTCGAGGTCTCGCGCTTGCCTCGACCCGAGCTCGCGAGCACGGGATTGCGGGCCCACCAGTCTGCCCGTTCGGTGCGGAAGGCCTGGGCGAGTGTTTCCTCGATCCCCCCGGCGAGCAGGCAGGGGCTGATCGTCCACAGGGGTTGTGGAAGATCGTCGGGGCCGAGCGTCGTCGGGGTGGCGATGACGTAGCCCCCGAGGATCTGCATGCGCCAAGTATCAGCTATTCAGCAGGTCCTCGAACGGCGTCGGGTTGGCGTACGGGTCCGGCTTCACCGGGGTTTCGTGGTGGAGGGTGGCGACCAGTTCGGTGGCGGCTCGGGTGATGCGGGGGCGGAGGGTGGCGGCGTTGGGGCCCCAGTCGGTGGAGGCGGCGTAGACGCCGGTGGGGACGGGGAGGGCGTTGAGGTAGGCGAAGAGCGGGCGGAGGGCGTAGTCGAGGACCAGGGAGTGGCGCTCGGTTCCGCCGGTTGCGCCCAGGAGGACCGGCTTGCCGGCCAGGGCCTGGTCGTCGAGGACGTCGAAGAACATCTTGAACAGACCGCTGTACGACGCGGAGAACGTCGGCGAGACCACGATCAGCGCATCGGCCGTGGTGACGGTGGTGAGCACCTTCTCCAACTCGGCCGAGGGGAAGCCGGTGAGCAGGTTGTTGGTCAGGTCGTGCGCGTGGTCGCGAACCTCGATCACCTCGGTCCGCGACGTCTGCCCGCGCGCCGACAACTCATCCTGTACCGCGGCCGCCAGCTGATCGGCGAGCAGTCGTGATGACGACGGTGTCGTGAGCCCAGCCGTCACGACTGCGATCACACGCTCGGCGCTCATAGTGTCTCCAGATCACGCGCGCGCTCGGCCGCGGTTTTCAGGGACTCGTGGGTCGGAGCGTCCGGCACATGCGCGGGCTTCAGGGCCGCGAACTCCTTGCGTAGCACGGGAACGACCTCTTCGCCGAGGATGTCCAGCTGCTCCAGCACCGTCTTCAACGGTAGTCCGGCGTGGTCGATCAGGAACAACTGCCGCTGGTAGTCACCGAAGTGCTCCCGGAACGTCAGCGTCCGCTCGATGACCTCCTGCGGGCTCCCGACCGTCAACGGCGTCTCCCGGGTGAAGTCCTCCAGCGACGGCCCATGGCCGTACACCGGCGCATTGTCGAAGTACGGCCGGAACTCGCGCACCGCGTCCTGCGAGTTCTTCCGCATGAAGACCTGGCCGCCGAGCCCGACGATCGCCTGGTCCGCGGCGCCGTGGCCGTAGTGCTCGAACCGGCGCCGGTACAGGTCGATCATCTGCTTGGTGTGCGAGGCCGGCCAGAAGATGTTGTTGTGGAAGAACCCGTCCCCGTAGTACGCCGCCTGCTCCGCGATCTCCGGTGAGCGGATCGAACCGTGCCAGACGAACGGCGGTACGTCGTCGAGCGGGCGCGGAGTCGACGTGAACCCCTGCAACGGCGTACGGAACTTGCCTTCCCAGTCGACCACGTCTTCGCGCCAGAGGCGGCGCAGCAGCGCGTAGTTCTCGACCGCGAGGGCGATGCCGTTGCGGATGTCCTGGCCGAACCACGGGTAGACCGGGCCGGTGTTGCCGCGGCCCATCATCAGGTCGACGCGACCGCCGGCGAGGTGCTGCAGCATCGCGTAGTCCTCGGCGATCTTCACCGGGTCGTTCGTGGTGATCAGCGTGGTCGCGGTGGACAGCACGAGCTTCGACGTCTGCGCCGCGATGAACCCGAGCATGGTCGTCGGGGACGAGGCCACGAACGGCGGGTTGTGGTGCTCCCCGGTCGCGAACACGTCCAGCCCGACCTCTTCGGCCTTCAGCGCGATCGCCACCATCGCCTTGATCCGCTCACCCTCACTCACCGTCGTTCCGGTGGTCGGGTTCTCGGTCACGTCGCTGACGCTGAACACCCCGAACTGCATCGGGTCCTCCTTCGAGTCGAATAGTTCACTATTAAACTACCACGCTGCTCCAGGTTCCGGAACCGGCGAGCTCTTGTCAGTCATGGGTCCACGTGATGAAACTGACTTCCGCCTCACGAAACCTCCCGCCCGAGGAGTTCGCCCATGTCTTCCCCTGCCCGCTTCAGTCGCCGGATGCTGCTCGGTACCGCCGCCGCAACACCTGCCGCCGGTCTTCTCACTCTCCCGGCTCCTGCCACTGCCCGTCCACGACCGACCGATCTCTCCAGCGAGCTGCTCGAGGAGTGGGCGGCGGCGCCTGGCGCGCACCCGCTCATCCCCGACATCTCGCACGCCGGCTACCGCGGTGGCGAGCGCCCACGCCGCCCGCGCGTCATCGCGAACGTCAAAGACTTCGGGGCTCAGCCCGGCGTCGACGCTGCCGTGGCCTTCACCGCCGCACTCCGGTACGCCGGTGAGCGGGGTGGCGGGACTGTCGTCGTACCGGCCGGGACCTATCGCCTCGACTCGCCACTGTGGATCCACTGGTCGAACGTCGTCCTGCGGGGTGCTGGGCGGAACCGCACGATCCTGCACTTCACCAAGCCGCTCGAGGAGTCGTACCGGCCGAATCTCCAACCCAGCCTGCAGAGCCGGTGGTCGTGGACCGGCGGGCAGATCTGGGTGATGTCCGCCGAGCGCAAAGCCAAGTCCGAGGCGGAGGGCTACGCCACCTCCGAAGGCTGGTTGCTCGGCGAGACCCTGGCCTCGGTCGGTGCTGCTTCGCGAGGTCAGCGGACGCTGCTCGTCGACTCGACCGAACGCCTCGCGGCCGGCGACCTCGTCGTACTCGAAACAGACAATCCCGCGGACGCCGGCGTACTGCGGCATCTGACCGGCGACGTGGCCGGGGCGTCTACTTACGACTGGCCGACGCGTGCTCCGCAACTGACTACCGGCTCAGGTGGTCAGTACATCCAGTACGCGAGTCTGCAGTGGCCGGTGCGGATCGAGGCCGTCCTTGGTGAGCGGCTGGTTCGGTTGGCGCAACCGTTGCGGTACGACCTGCGGCCGAGCTGGCCGTCGCGGCTGCGGGAGATCGGGCCGACTGTGCATGATGTCGGCATCGAGTCGCTGACGATCCGCAACGAACTGCGGCCGATGACGATCCACAACCGGCACCCAGGTTCGAACGGGCTGTGCTTCCAGGCGGTGCACGACTGCTGGGCGGACGACGTCCGGGTCGAGAACTGCGACCTCGGCTTCGGGTTCACCACCACGAAGGCGGTGACCTTGACGAACGTCGCGGTCGGCGGCCGCTCCGCTCATCACAGCTTCGCGTGCCGCATGCAGGCGCACGACAACCTGGTCGACGGTTTCGAGATCGAGCAGTTCACCGAGCCGCTGCCAGCCGGCGCCCTGCATCACGGCCTGAACCTCGAAGGACTCTCGGCCGGCAATGTCTGGCGCCGCGGCCGGATGGCCGAAGGCACCTTTGACACCCACCGCGCCATGCCCTTCGAGAACGTGCGCACCGACATCACCCTGGTCAACAACGGCCGAGTCGGCGGCTCCGCAGCCTCCGGTCCACTCTTCGGTGCCCGCATCGCGCACTGGAACGTCCGCATCACCGGCGGCACCCCGTACGCGATCCACCTGGCCGACGTGGCGCCGCGCAGCATCACCGTTGCCCTGCAAGGCCTCACGTCCGCCGGCAGCGGCCTACCCCGAGACTTCCAAGGCGATCTGGAGAACGCGACCTACCTCCTAGGCGAGGCCCCAGCCGTCCCCGACCTGTACTCCGCCCAACGAAGTTGTCGGTAAGAACACGTACTAGTAGCCGGCCGCGGGGTGCGCGGCCGGCTGCTGAGCGTGCGGTCGCCGTGTAGTAGGCGACTACTAAGTGTCCTTACCGACGTCAGGCGGCGTTGAGGGTCGCGACCTGGTCGGGGGTGAGGGTGAGGTCGACGGCGGAGTAGGAGTCGCGGATGGTCTCCGGGCGGCTGGCGCCGGGGATGGGGATGACGACCGGGGACTTGGCGAGCATCCAGGCCAGGGTCAGCTTCTGCGGGCTGACACCGAGTTCGGCGGCGAGGGTGTGGAAGGCGGGGTGCTTCGCACCGAGGTCGCCGGCGCTGGAGATGCCGCCGAGTGGGGACCAGGGCAGGAAGGCGATGCCGAGCTCGTCGCAGAGCTCGAGCTCCGGCTCGCTGGAGCGGAACTTCGGCGAGAACTGGTTCTGCACCGAGACCAGGCGGCCGCCGAGGATGTCGTTGGCCTGGCGGATCTGCTCGGGGTTGGCGTTCGAGATGCCGGCCTGCCGGATCTTGCCGGCGTCGAGCAGGTCGCGGATGGCGCCGACCGACTCCTCGTACGGCGTCTTCGGGTCGGGCCGGTGGAACTGGTACAGGCCGATCGCCTCGACGCCGAGCCGCTTGATCGAGGCCTCGACCGCCTGCTTCAGGTACGCCGGGGAACCGTCGAGGGTCCAGCTCCCGTCGCCCGGACGGAGGTGACCGCCCTTGGTGGCGACCAGGACGTTCGACGTGTCACCGCCGTACGACGCGAGGGCCTTGGCGATCAGGGTCTCGTTGTGACCGACATCGGTCGCGGTCAGGTGGTACGCATCGGCGGTGTCGATCAGCGTGATACCGGCGTCGAGGGCGGCGTGGATGGTCGCGATCGAGCGGGCCTCGTCGGGCCGGCCCTCGATCGACATCGGCATCCCGCCGAGCCCGATCGGGCTGACCTCGACATCACCGATCGTGCGGGTGGAGTTCGTCATACCTTCCAAGTTCCCGCATGCGAACCTGGAACTCCAACAGGAATATCCGAATGCACCCAGCACTGCGGCTACTGAATCAGCTCCTGGGTGCCGATCACCGCCAGCAGCCGAAGCGCTTCCTCGGACGGTGAGCCCGGCGTCGCGGTGTAGAGGACGAGCTGCTGGTCGCGGTCCGGGATCGCTAGTGCGTCGCAGTTCACGCTGATCGGACCGACCAGCGGATGGTCGAAGGTCTTGCAGAGGGTTGGTTCGGCGGCCACATCGTGGGCCTGCCACAGTTCGGCGAACCGCGGGCTGCCGGCCAGCAGATCGGCGATCAGCCCCTGCACCTCCGGATCATCCGGATACCGCGCGGCAGTCGCGCGGAGGTAGTTGGTGGAATGCCGCGCGAACTGGTCACCGTCGGACGCCCCGAAGACCTTGCCGCCCGGTGAGCGGGGACCGAGAAACTCCCGCCGTAGCAGGTTGCGATCCTGACGTGACCGCTGCGAGAAGTCCTCCAGCAGGGCGGCGGCGAGCGAGTTCCACGCGATCACCTCGTACGTCGCGGACAACACCATCGCGACCGTGGTCGGCAGCCGCTCGATCAGGTCGAGGATGCTCTGCCGCACCACCCGGGACGGCCCGGGAGGTGTCACCGGTAGGTCGGCCAGCCGGTACAAGTAGTTGCGCTCGGCATCGGACAGTCGCAGTGCCCGGGCGATCCCCGCCAGCACGTCGCTCGACGGATGCGGCGCGCGGGCCTGCTCCAGCCGCGTGTAGTACTCGGTCGAGATGAACGCCAGCTGGGCGACCTCCTCGCGGCGAAGTCCCGGCGTACGGCGTCGTCGTCCGGCGGGCAGACCCGCTTCGGCCGGGCTGATGCGCTCTCGGCGGCTGCGGAGGAAGGCGGCCAGCTCGGGTTTGTCCACGTCGTCCAGTGTGCGCCGGGTGATGCCGGACAGCCAGGTACACCTGGTGCCTGGCTGCGGGCCGAGCGGATGGTCAAGGTGGTTCGCATGGAGAGATTGCTGGAAGGAAAGACGATTTTCATCACCGGAGCCGGGCGGGGGATCGGTGCCGCGGCAGCCCGGCTGTTCGTGGCCGAAGGAGCCCAGGTGATGCTTGCCGCGCGGAGCGAAGAGCAGTTGGCCGGGGTCGCGGCGGCGACCGGTGCGTCGTACGTCGTCTGTGATCTGGCCGACCCCGACGCGATCCGGACCGCGGTCGAGCGGACAGTGACGCAGTACGGGCGGCTCGACGGTGCGTTCAACAATGGGGCGACCGGGCAACCACCCGGCCCGATGGACGAACTGTCCGTCGACGTGATGGACGAGTTGTACGCCGTCAATCTGCGCGGACTGTGGGTCGCGATGGTGGCCGAGGTCGCCGCTCTGCGCGCCAGTGGTGGTGGCGGCAGCATCGTGAACACGTCCAGCGTCGGTGGCCTGATCCCCAACCCGGCACTGCCTGGGTACGGCGCGGTGAAGCGTGCGGGGCACAGCCTGACCGCATCGGCCGCGGCGACGTACGGACCGGAGAACATCCGGGTGAACGCGATCGCGCCAGGCACGACACTCACCGAGATGCTGCGCGACTGGGACCGCGCGACGCCCGGGGTGATCGACGGACTCAACGCGCAAACGCCCTTGCGTCGCGCAGCGCAGCCCGAGGAGATCGCGCAGGCCGCCGCGTGGCTGCTCAGCGACCGGTCGTCGTACGTGACCGGGACTGTGCTGCCGGTGGACGGCGGCCTCGCGGCCTAGGCTGAGTGGACGTGCGGGTTGCGGTCCTCGACGACGTACGTCGCGCGCGTGCTGATCGTTGCGCCCGGGGTCTGCACGTACGGGAGGACGCGGAAGTCGGAGCGCCACTGCTTCTGGTCGACGGTGACGCGGACGTAGCCGCGCTGGCTGTTGAAGAACTTGAGGTGCTCGTTGGCGGCCAGGAACTGCTGGCCCTGAGGGGTCATGTCCGCGCCGTCGCCGCCGCTGGTGATCGACGTACCGACGAACTCGGTGCCGACGGCCGCGGACTCCGGGGAGTCGTAGTCACGCTTCAGTTCGAGGGCGTAGTTCTGGTGCCGGTCACCGGTGATGACGACCAGGTTGCGGACACCGCTGTCCTGGGCGGCGCCGAGCACCTTGTTGCGCTCGGCAACATAACCGTCCCAGGGGTCCAGCCAGACCCGCGTCTCGGGGCCAGGCGTCCAGTCGGTCTGACCCATCGGCGCCTGGTTACCGAGGATCTGCCAGCGGGCGTTCGACCGCTTGAAACCGTCCAGCAGCCAGGCGCGCTGCTTGCCGCCGAGCATGGTGTTGTCCGGGTTGAACCGGTCGGTGCACGTCGACGAGTCACCGTCGCCGCACGGCTGGTCGGAGCGGTACTGCCGGGTGTCCAGCATGGTGATGTCGGCCAGCCGCCCGTACGGAAGGCGCCGGTGCAACCGAACCGCCGGACCGGACGGCATCTGGTCGTGCCGCAGCGGCATGTTCTCGTACATCGCCTGGAACGCGGCCGCCCGGCGGGCCCGGAACACCACCGGGTCCTGGTCCGGCTCGGTGTCCTGCTGAGAGAGGTCGCCGGCCCAGTTGTTCTCCACCTCGTGGTCGTCGATCGTGTGGATCCACGGGTGCGCGGCGTGCGCAGCCTGCAGGGGTGCCTCGGCCTTGTAGAGCGAGTACTGCAACCGGTAGCGAGCGAGGTCGAACGTCTCACCGTGGAACCGCGGATCCGTCACGACACCGCGCCTGTTCGTCTTGACGCCCGACTCGTACAGGTAGTCGCCGAGGTGGACGACCAGGTCGAGGTCCTCGTCGGCCATGTGGTCATAGGCGGTGAAGAACCCGTCCTGCCAGGCGTTGCACGAGGCGAAGGCGAACCTGAGCTGGCGCGGGCTCGCGAACGGGTGCGGCGTGGTCCGGGTGCGCCCCGTCGTGGAGACGTGGCCGCCGGTGCGGAAACGGTAGTAGTAGACGTGATCCGGCAGCAGCCCGCGGATCTCAGGGTGCACCGAGTGGCCGAGCTCGGGCGTGGCAACCACGCCGGCGCGGCGAACGACGTACCGGAAGCGCTCGTCGAGGGCGACCTCGTACTCGACGCGGACGTTGCGGTCCGGCATCCCGCCCTTGCCGTCGACGGCGAACGGGTCGGTGGCGAGGCGGGTCCAGAGCACGACGCTGTCGTACTGCGGGTCGCCGGAAGCAACCCCGAGGGTGAACGGATTACCGGCCGCGGCAGGCGCGGCGTACGTGGTCGAGGCGTCCCAGGCGCTGGTGCCGAGCAGCACGGCGGCCGAGCCCGCACCACCCGCGGCAAGGAAGCGGCGGCGTGAAAAAGTCATGAAAAATACCTCCTGGACGAGGCGGATTCAGGTTGGAAAGCGCCTGCCACTGTTGTGTCGCCAGGTGGCGGAGGTCTGTCGGTGAGGTGAAATTACCGCGATCTATTGATAGATCTAGCGTCCATGACCGTACGCCGCGCACGCCCCGAGGATGTCCCCGCCATCGTCGAACTCGTCCACGCCCTGGCCGACTACGAACGAGCCCCCACCGAATGCCATCTGACGGTCGAGCAGTTGGAGACCGCCCTCTTCGGCGAATCCCCCGCAGTCTTCGCCCACGTGGCCCTCCTCGACGACCGCATCGTCGGCTGCGCCATCTGGTTCCTCAGCTTCTCCACCTGGCGCGGCGTCCACGGCATCTACCTCGAAGACCTCTTCGTCCGCCCCGAAGCCCGAGGCACCGGCCTAGGCAAAGCCCTCCTCACCGCCCTGGCCCAAGAATGCGTCACCAACAACTACGAACGCCTCGAATGGTCAGTCCTCAACTGGAACACCCCCGCCATCGACTTCTACAAGTCCCTGGCCGCCCACCCCCAAGACGAATGGACCGTCTACCGCCTCACCGACAAAGCCCTAGCCAAGTTGGGTTCATGAACGCTCAGGACTACCTCTGGTTCGAGGGCACGACTCTCAGCGTCGCCTACTGCCTGACGCTGGTCGAAGGCATCGACCCGGTGGAGGCGCTTCGCCGCGTCGATGCCGGACCGACGGAACAGCTCACCGGACTGGACGCATTCATCGACTTCGCCCATAAGAGTTTCCCGCTGCCGTATCCCCGCAGTGACGGTCGCTACGGCATCGGCGCCACCCAACTCGACGGCTGGACGATGCTGCTCGAAGCCAACGGCACACTGGGCATCAGCATGCCGGTCCTTCTCCCGTTGTCCGAGGGCACCCGCGTGGTGTCGCACTTCAGCAATATCGATGCCGAGGACTGGTTCTACTGGCTGGAGGACGGCGACCTCCGGCTCCGCTTCGAACCGCTGTTCCCGTACCACCGTGAGGGCAGCGACCCGGATGCACTCGTAGATGTCATGGCACAGGCCGGGTTCGATCTGCGCAGTGGCGAAGACCGCGACTACTCACTCCACACCGAAGCCACCTTCGCCCTAGCCGAGCACCTCACCGGCATCCGCATCACCCAAGAACTGTTGGACAGCAGCACCTACCTCTGCGGCCGCGCCCCATCTGGCTGACCCAAGCGCGGAAACGCCTCCCGCAACTTGGCGACCACCTCGGTGCCACGCTCTTCGCCGTACGCGCCGATCGCCATCCAGAGGGTGGAGAGCGCGGCGTCGAGTGGTTCGTCGTACGGCGATTGGAGTGCCAGGAGAGCCTGCACAGGCTTGGTCTGGCCGGAGTCCCAGCCGCCGAAGGTCGCGATCATGAAGCTTTCGCCTTCGGGGCCGAACGTGCCAGGCGGAGCCTGGATGACCTCGCGTTCGTCCACTCCGTGATCCATCCTGTCGAGGGCGTCGGCGACCCACGGCATCTGGTCCAGCTCGGCGACTGTGCAGACCTGCCGAGCCGACCAGCGGGCCACGGCAACCAACGTCCCGTCGTCGGACCGGTCCAGGTCGTCCAGCAACGGGCGGTCGTACCGCACCAGCCGGAACGCGTTGTAGGTCTCGCGAATCCGCTCGCTGGGGAGCCTTCCACCCCAGGCCTCGAGCTCCCGGGTCCGGCGTTGCTCCGCCTCCCACGCGTCGCGACTGGCCTTCGCTGCCGCGGCTTCCTCGGGGGTCGGGGGAGGACGCATGCGACGCGCCCGGGCGTGCCAGTCCTGCGCAAGCTGGCTCGTCACCTTCAGTACCTGGTCCGGCTCCGGGGGTGCTGGCCAGAACTGCAGGAGGTAGTGATCGACGGGCGGGTCGCCGGGCTCCCGCTCCGACTTGTGGCCGGCGTCGATTGCCCGGCCGCAGTACCGCACCCGGTAATCGATCGGCTCGAGGTCGAGCTTCCACCGATCGCCGTCCAGGCCGGCCAGCGTAACGTCACCTGCCGGGCGGAAGGAGACCTCGACGATGTCTTCCCAGGTTTCGTCGATCGTCGGTGCCTCGTCGTGCACCTCCACTACGAGGCCGACGTGGCCGGTGTGCAGACCTGTCAGCAAACACAATGTGCCGGCGATGGCTGCTCCGCACAGCCCGTTGTGCTGCCCTCGGAACGAGTCGTCGAAATCCGCGCGGCCGTTGCCGCTCTCCGCGTAGATCTGCCCGAAGGTCAAGAAAGCCTGACCGTTCACGACCGTCTGCACGATCCTCACCCCTCACCTCAGCTCCGTGCCAGGATCCAAGCACAGGCCGCCGACAAGATCGGTTCACAGCTTGGTGATCGCCATGACCATGACGACGGCGATCGCTACCACGAGGGCAAGTAGTAAGAAGGCGAGCCAGAAGTCCTGGGAGAACAGTGCCCGCACCACGGCTGCCAGCACCTGCCGGATGCTGGGCGTTCGGCGTACTGGGGGCGGAGCGGTTGTTGGTTCTCGGGGTGGTCGCTTTGGAGCGAGAGGGCTGGGGAGGGCGTCTGCGGTGAGGTCTGCCCACGCCTGGGGTGTGGCGGGGGCGAGGTGGTCGCCGCAGCGGAGTTGGGCGAGACCTTCTGCGTTGACGGTGAGGGTGATTTCCACGGTCTCGCGGCGGCCGGTGTCGGCGGCCGTTCTGTCCATCAACCAGCGGTAGCCGGGAGTTACCCATTTCGTCGGGCGGGCGCGGCTCGCCATCAGGCGTTCGGCACGTTGCAGGGCCTCGAGGTTTCCCTTGGCGTAGCGGTAGAGGTCTTCCGCGTCGCCGATGTCGACTGCCACCGACTTGGTCGCGAAATAGGTGTCGCGGGGATCGACGTTCAGGGTCGACAACCCGTAGCGGCCCGTCGGGCCGTGGCGCAACCGTGGGCCCAGCCGCTCGGCTTCGTCCCGGATCTCCAGGTAGGCGTCGGTGGCCCGCTGTACCGCGATGGGCCAGGAACCGTTGTGTTGCGTGGTTTCCGGGGAGTACTTGGGGTGAACCAGCTTCTCGAGCGGCGGCAGATGATCGTAGTTGGGCGGTTCGTGCGTCCGGTACTGCCGCCGGGACTCGAACTCCGCGAGCAGGGCGGCGACCTCCGCTGACCAGGTATCCGGGTCGGCGCCTGGTCCTCGGAGGAGCGCATCGAGTCTTGCTCTCCGCTCGCGATCGCTGACAGGCGGCGGATCGGGAGTGGGCGGCTCGAGAGCAGGACGGACCACCGGCTGGGCGGGCGGCTGATAGGACTGCTGGTCGGACCCGGGCCGGGAGGTCTTCTTCTTACGGCGCCGCGACTTGGGCATAGATCGTGAACGTACGACGGATTCGCGTCGCCGGGCCGCGGTTGGCAGCTCCCGGCCAGATCAGGGGCGGTGGTGCTTGGTGGCGTACATGGCCTGGTCGGCGGTGTGGAGGAGGGTGTCGAGGTCGGGGGAGGTGGGGGTGATGGGGGTGGTGCCGATGGCGGTGGTGACTTGGGTGGTGATGCCTTCGAGGGGGCGGCTGACGGCGGCTTCGAGGCGGGTGATCAGGGCTTGAAGGGCCTCGTCGGCGATGTCTTCGGCGAGGATGGCGAACTCGTCGCCGCCCAGGCGGGCGACGGTGTCGCCGTGACGGACTGCGGTGGTGAGGCGGGCGGCGATCTCGCGGAGGGCCCGGTCGCCGGCTTCGTGGCCGTGGCCGTCGTTGATGAGTTTGAAGTGGTTGAGGTCGCAGAAGAGCAGGGCGCCGGGGCGGCCGGAGCTGCGGGTGCGTTCGAGGACGAGGTCGAAGCGGCGCTGGAGGAGGCGGCGGTTCGGGAGGCCGGTGAGTGGGTCGTGGGCGGCGTGATGGCGGAGTTCGCGCTCGGCGTCCTTGCGGGCGGTGACGTCGTCGATCTGGACGAGCAGGATCCGCGGCCCGGTGCTCTCGGCGACGATGGCCGCCGTACCGCCGAGCCAGATCTCGTTGCCGCTGGGTTGCGAGAAGATCCGCTCGAACCGGTACGGCGTTTTGCTGCGGGCCAGCCGGGCGAGCTCACGGCGGGTCTGCTCCGGCTGCTCGTCCCGCAGGAACGCCCCCGCGGCCGCACCCACCAGCTGGCCCGCGTCGTACCCGGTGATCTGGCAGAAGGCGTCGTTCACCCGGAGGATCCGGCCGGCTTCGGGGCCGCCGAGGGCGACCGTGGCCATGCCGTTTCCCGCTCCTTCGAAGACCATCCGGAACGTCGCCTCGCTCGCCTCCAGGCGGGCCTTCTCGGCGAGGAGCTGGTCGGTCAGGCGGGCCTTGTCGATCGCGAGCCCGGCCTGGGTGGCGAAGATCTCCAGCAGCTCGCGGTGGATCGGCCCGGGCCGGCGCTGATCCTCGGGGAGATCCACGGACAGCATCCCCACCAGCTCGTTCTCCGACGAGTACAGCGGCGCGAACAGGGCGTCGAGCGGATGCCACGCGTCCGGCCCGCTCGCCATCGGTACGTCGGGCACCCAGCCGACCACGTCACCTTCGGGCAGCCGCTCGTGCGGCACGAAGCGCAGCCCGCCCCACTCGTCGGCGAGCGCGAACTCGGCGTCGAAGATGTCCGCCGCGCTGATCGTGCCGAGCAGGGCCTCGCGGGCCTCCGGGGACCCGGAGACCGCGATGACCTCGAACTTCCCGTCCGGCTGGCGGAGGTTGAGCACGGCGATCCCGAAGCCCAGACCGTCCACGACACCGTCGACCACGGCCTGCAGCGTCTCGGCCAGGCTGCGCCCGGCGCCCATCCGCGCACTCACCTCGTACAGCCGGCGGACCGCCGTCAGTGGCACCGAAGGTTCGTTGAGCACAGATCGAGAATAGGCGGTATGCACTAACCGTGAGCAGCCGTATCCACAGAGGAGCGCTAAATCTCGGTCAGCCCGCGGTAGCTGCGCTCCGCCGAGGCCCAGGCGTCGGTCGGCTTGTCGTGCTCGACCAGGTACTGCTCGACACCACCTGAGGCCGCGTGCTCGAACATCGCACCGAAGTCGAGCTTGCCGGCCCCGACGTCCTCCCAGGAGCCGTCCGCGGCCATGTCCTTCACGTGCAGCGCCGGGAACCGTCCCGGGTGCTCCTGGAAGAGCTTGGCCGGGTCGTGACCACCGTCAACCGCCCAGTACAGGTCGAGCTCGAAGCCGAGCAGCTCCGGGTCGACGTCGAGCAGGATGTCGTACAGAACAGTCCCGTCGACCTCGTTGAAGTCGTGACCGTGGTTGTGGAACAGCAGCTTCAGCCCGGCATCACGCGCAGCCTTACCAGCCTCGGTGAACGCGGCGGCCGCCGTACGGAAGCCTTCGATCGACCGCTGCTCGGCCGGGATACTCGGTACGACGATCCACTGCGCCCCGAGCGTCTGTACGTCGGCCAGCGCGCCGGACCAGTTGTCCGCCATCCGCGCATATCCGACGTGCTCCAGCACGATCCGCAGCCCCGCATCGTCCGCGAACCCGCGGATCTCCTCGGCGCTGTGGTCGAACCGCCCACTCACACCCACCGTGCGGTAGCCGATCCCGGCCAGCCGCTTCAGCGTCCCCGGATAGTCCTCTGCCAGCACGTCCCGCATGGTGTACAGGTGCATCCCGATACCGTCGGCGGGAATGGTCATTCTCAGCTCCTAAGAGTTAGACGACGTGCTCCTGGTAGCGGGCGTACGCCAGGTCGAAGACCTCCTGGCCCGGCGCGTCCCACAGTTCCTGGTTGAAGATCTCGACCTCGATCGGACCGTCGTACCCAGCCGCGTCACAGGCTTCCCGGAGCCGGCGCAGTTCAATCACGCCGTCGCCCATCATGCCGCGGCCGAGCAGGTTGTCGGCGGGGAGCGGTACGGTCCAGTCGCTGACCTGGTACGAGACGATCCGCTCACCGGCGCGCTCGATCTGCCGGTAGACATCGGCGTCCCACCACAGGTGGTAGGCGTCGACGATCACCCCGACCTGGCTCGCGGGGAACTGCTCGGCGAGATCGAGTGCACCGCCGAGTGACGAGACCACGCAGCGATCCGACGCGAACATCGGGTGCAGCGCCTCGATGGCGAGCGTCACACCGCGCTCTTCCGCGTACGGCGCCAACTCGGCCAGGCCGTCCCGGATCATCGCGCGAGCGCCGTCGATGTCCCGGGATCCCGGCGGCAGACCGCCGCTGACCAGCACGAGGACCGACGTACCGAGAGTTGCCGACTCGTCGATCGCGCGGCGGTTGTCATCGATCTTCTGTGCGCGCTCCTGGGGGTCGGTGGCGGTGAAGAAGCCGCCGCGGCAGAGCGACGACACCTTCAGCCCGGCGTCCGCAACCAGCTTGGCGGCCCGCTCCGCGCCGTACTCCTGGATCGGCTCGCGCCACAGCCCGATCCACTCCAGACCGGCTTTGGCGCTGGCCGCGACGACGTCCTCGAGCGGCCAGTACTTCGTCGTTGCCTGGTTGAGGCTGTAGCGGTTCACGCGTCGACCCCGCCGACCTTGAGCAGCTGCCGGAAGCGGTCGACCGCGAGCTCCGGATCGGTCAGTACGCCGGCCTGATCCGCCAACCGGAAGGTGTCCGCGAGATGCGGTAGCGACCGGCCGGTCTGCAGCCCACCGACCATCGTGAAGCCGGGCTGGTAGCCGTTCAGCCAAGCCAGGAAGGCGATTCCGGTCTTGTAGTAGTAGGTCGGTTTGGAGAAGATCTGCCTGGCCAGTGGGACGGTCGGAGCGAAGACGCGCTCATAGGTCTCGAGGTCGTTGTCGTCGAGCGCCTTCAGTGCGGCCGCCGCGGCGGGGGCGATCGCGGCGAAGATCCCCAGCAGAGCGTCGCTGTAGCGGTCGCCGTCACCCTGGATCAGCTCGGGATAGTTGAAGTCGTCCCCGGTGTACAGCCGCACGCCGTCCGGCAGACGCTTGCGCAGGGCAACTTCCTTGCCGGCGTCCAGCAACGAGATCTTGATCCCGTCCACCTTCGACACGTTGTCCTCGATCAGACCGACCACAACATCCGTCGCGACCTCGACCGAATCACTGCCCCAGTAACCCGCCAGCGCCGGATCGAACATCGACCCCAGCCAATGCAAAATCACCGGCCGCGAAGACTGCGCAAGGAGCCGGTCATAAACCTTCCGATAGTCATCAGGTCCGGAAGCAGCAGCACAAAGCGCGCGGCTCGCCATGAGGATCGGCTGCGCCTCGACCTCCTCGGCAACGGCCAGCTGCTCCTCGTACGCAGCTGCTACGTCGTCCAACTGGTAGGAACCGGCGGCGGGTTGTCCTGTGGTGGGTAGTTGGTCTGTGCCTACGCCCACCGCGATCCGTCCGTCAGGCGCCTCCGCGGCCGAGCGTCGGATCAGCTCCTGGGTGGCCGCCCAGTCCAACCCCATCCCGCGTTGCGCCGTGTCCATCGCCTCGGCGACCGACAAACCCAGCGACCACAGGTGGCGGCGGAAACCCAGCGTGTGTTCCCAGTCGATCACCGCGGGTGCGCCCGGTGAGTTGTCACCGAGCGGGTCGGCGACCACGTGCGCCGCGGCGAAGGCCAACCGCGATCGGGCGGGCGAATAGGTGCCCTGGGCAACCGGCGTACCGGCGAGCTGGTAGTCGACCAGCTCGCCGTTCAGCGGCAGCTTCATCACTTCGCTCCGAGGTCGAGCGCCGGCACCTCGAGCTTGCGGCCCTCGCGCCACGACTGCAGTCCGAGTTCGGCCAGCTGCACACCCTTGACACCCTCGACGAAGTCCCACGACCACGGCGCATCGTCGACGATGTGCCGCAGGAACATCTCCCACTGCACCTTGAACCCGTTGTCGAACGTCTCGTTGTCCGGAACCGTCGCCCACTGCTCACGGAAGTTCTCCGTGGCAGGGATGTCCGGGTTCCACACCGGCTTCGGTGTCGCGGAGCGGTGCTGCACGCGACAGTTCCGCAGCCCGGCAACGGCCGAGCCCTCGGTCCCGTCCACCTGGAACTCGACCAGCTCGTCCCGGAACACCCGGGTGGTCCACGACGAGTTCAGCTGCGCGACGATCCCGCCCTCGAGCTCGAAGACGCCGTACGCCGCGTCGTCGGCAGTAGCGGCGTACTCGTTGCCCTGCTCGTCCCAGCGGGCCGGCAGATGGGTCGCGCCCTGGCAGTAGACGGACTTGACCTCGCCGAAGATCTGGTCGAGCACGTACCGCCAGTGGCAGAACATGTCGACGATGATCCCGCCGCCCTCTTCGGACTTGTAGTTCCACGACGGCCGCTGTGCTTCCTGCCAGTCGCCCTCGAACACCCAGTACCCGAACTCGCCGCGCACCGAGAGGATCTTCCCGAAGAACCCACCGTCGACCAGCCGCTTCAGCTTCCGCAGACCCGGCAGCGACAGCTTGTCCTGGACGACGCCGTTCTTCAGCCCCGAATCCCGCACCAGCCGGGCCAGGTCGACCGCCGCCTCCAGGCTGTCCGCGATCGGCTTCTCGCAGTAGATCGCCTTCCCGGCCTCCACCGCCGCGCGGACCCCCTTCTCCCGCAACTGCGTGAGCTGCGAGTCGAAGTAGATCTCCACATCCGGCTCCGCGAGCGCCTCGGCGACGTCGGTGGTCCACCGGCTCAGCCCGTACGTCTCCGCGATCCGCCGCAGCTTCAGCTCGTTCCGCCCGACCAGGATCGGATCCGGAATGATCATCGTCCCGTCCGCGGCCTGGATCCCGCCCTGCTCCCGGATCGCCACGATCGAGCGCTCCAGATGCTGCCGCAGCCCCATCCGGCCGGTGACCCCGTTCATCACGATCCCGATGCGTCGCTCGCTCACAGTTCCCCGCGCCTCCCTCGCCAACCCTTGGAAAGGGCTTTCCAAGGCGTGTTCCGCAACCATAGGAGAGCGCAAACGGCGAGTCAACCCGAAACCGGAAAGCGATATCCCCGACCCGCCCCGACTGGCCCACGGCCTACTTGTGGGGTACCCGGGGGTATGGCACTCTCGCTGAGTGCGGGAAGGGTAGTAGCGCAGGCGGCGGGATGCCGGCCGAGCGGGTGGTGGAGTGGGTCGCCGGGTGTGTTGGCGGCGGGGCGGTGGTCGTGTCTGTGCGGCCGTTGCATGGGGAGCAGGGGCCGTGGCGGGTGACGGTCGAGGTCGGCGGCAGGCGGCAGGCCGTCGTACTGCGGGCTGTGACTCCGCGGATCGATGCGGCGATGATCGCGACCGGGGCTGCGGCCCTGGCGGTGGCGGAGGAGTACGGCGTACCGGCGCCTCGGTTGTTGGGGGTGGACCTCGACGTGCCGGCGTCGGTGGAGACGATGATCGGCAGTACGACGTGGCCGGCGAAACCGGACCTCGGACGGGTGCGAGCTGCGTTGGACCGGGTGCATGTGCCGCTGGAGGCGACCCCGGAGTTGCCGCTTCGGATACGGCCGATCGCGGTGGACGACTTCGCGCGGGATCGGCGGGTGGGGGCGATGCCGACGACGCCACTGCTGCGGTTGGCGGATGACGTCGTACGGGGGATGGAGCGGCCGGAGGGACCGATTGTGTTTCTGCATGGGGATGTCTGGCCGGGGAACGTGGCGTGGGTCAGCGCGTCCGAGTGTGTGTTGATCGACTGGAAGACGGCGGGGGTTGGCGATCCAGGCGTGGACTTCGGGGAACTGCGGAAGCAGATGGCCATCACTTACGGGCTGCGGGCAACCGGCGGCAGCGCGTACTGGGACGTGGTTGCCGCCCTCAACACGCCGACAGTGCTGGACTGGGCCGGCGCAACCGAGCGACGCGACGCCTTCCTGCGGGATGCGCTCAACCGGCTCGGCGGGGTCGTGTGATGTGCTGGTGGGGTGACGGATCTGGACGAGCAGCGGGAGGTTTACCGGACGCTGGATCTGGCGCTGCGGATCGGCGAGGTGTTGCTGTCCAGTGGGGCCGGTACGGCGGATGCCACGGCGACCATTCTCGGGGTGACGGCGGCAGGTGCGCTGCGGGGTTGTGAGGTCGACATCACGTTCACGTCGATCGCGATCTCGTACCAGGCGTCGCCGGATACCGCGCCCGAGACGCATATGCGGGTCGTCCGGTACCGGTCGCAGGACTTCTCCCGGCTGACCGAGGTCGATCGCCTGGTACGGCGGTACTCGCGCGGCGAAGTCACCCGTGACGAGGCGAGCCGCGAACTCGCCCGCCTGACGTCGGCCGGACCGCCGTACCCACGGTGGACTGCGGTCGTCGCGTGGGGTGTGATGGCGGGTGGCGCGACGCTGTTGCTCGGTGGTGGCTGGCTGATCACGCTGGTTGCGGTCGTCACGGCGATCGTGATCGATCTGAGCAATCGGTGGTTCAACCGCCAGCGGCTGCCCGCGTTCTATCAGCAGGTGGCCGGGGCGTTCGTCGCGACCGCGGTCGCGCTCGTTCTGTACGCCGTGCATGCGCCGGTGAAACCGTCGCTGGTTGTTGCCGCAGGCATCATTATGTTGCTGGCCGGGATCGCGTTGACCGGTGCGGTCCAGGACGCGATCACCGGGTACTACGTGACCGCAGCGGCACGCAGTCTCGAGGCGATGCTGCTCACCGGCGGCATCATCGCGGGGGTCAGCCTCGGTCTCGCGATCGGGATCAAACTGGGGTTCCACGTCGGCATCGAGGCGCAGACGATCCAGCTCTCGAACCTGCCGATCATGGTCGGCGCCGGCGCGCTGATGGCGGTCGCGTTCGCCTACGCGTCGTACGCGCCGCTGCGGGCGTTGCTGCCGATCGCGGTGATCGGCGGTGCGGGTTCGCTGGTGTTCACGTTGATGACGCGGGCCGAGTTCGGGCCGGCCTGGTCAACTGCGGCGGCCGCGTTCACGGTCGGGTTCGGGAGCTACTCGCTCGGCCGGAGGTCCGGCGTACCGCCGCTGGTGGTGGTCGTCTCCGGCACGGTCCCGTTGCTGCCGGGGCTCACCATCTACAAGGGTTTGTACGAGCTGACCGGGCTCGGCAACCTGATCGGGATCGTCAGCCTGGCCACGGCGGTCGCGATCGCGATCGCTATCGCATCGGGCGTGATCCTCGGCGAGTACATCGCCCAGCCGATCCGCCGCGAGGCTCGCCGCCTCGAGGACCGCCTGGCCGGTCCGCGCCTGATCGGCCCCCGCCGCCCAATCCGCCGCCGCACCCGCCCGTCCCGCCGCAGCCGCCGCGTACCGCACTAAGGACAGGACGTAGGCGTCTACGTATATCGCGCCGCACGCCTGAGCCGAGCGGCGATCGCCGCGGGAAAAAGCGGACACCTCCTGTCCTTAGTGCCTGACAAGATTGCCGCATGCTGCACATCACAGACGCTGATCGCCGCCGTCGGCTGGCGACCCGCCACGGGCTGGTACGGCGGTTCGACTCGATCGAGGATGCGGTGCGGGGGATGACCGTGCTGCATGCGACCGAGGCGGCCACCGTGCACCTGTCTCTGTGGGCGCGGGTGGCTGGGGTGACGGTCGATGCGGTGGACCGCGCCTTGTACGACGAGCGCAGCGTGGTGAAGCAGTTGGCGATGCGGCGCACGCTGTTCGTGTTCCCGCGGGATCTCCTGCCGGCCGCGTTGGGGAGCGCGGCTCGGCGGGTGGCCGGTCAGCAGCGGGGTCAGCTGACGAAGGACCTGATCGCCAGCGGGATCACGAAGCCCGAGGAGTGGATCGCCGAGACCGTGTCCAAGGTGCAGAAGGTGCTGGCGGATGGCACTGCTCGGACCACGAGTGAGCTTCGCGGCGAGGTTCCGGAGCTCGGCTGGATGCGCCCGTCCGGTCCCGGTGAGTTGCCGGTCGGGCCGGTCGTGATGGCGCTCCTGAGCGCAGAAGGCCGCGTGCTCCGCGGAGTGAATGCCGGGCACTGGCGACTCAACAAGCCCGCCTGGACGTCCGCCGAGCACTGGCTCGGGAGTGTCCCGGAGCCGCTGGAGGAGCCGGCTGCCTACGCGGAGCTGGTCCGCCGCTGGCTCCGGACCTTCGGCCCTGGGACCGAGGCGGACATCGTCTGGTGGCTAGGCGCGACCAAGACCTCAGTACGGCGGGCACTCGCGGATGTCGAGGCGGTCGAGGTTGAACTGGATCAAGGTGCCGGCTGGGTGCTGCCGGACGACACCGAATCTCCGGATGATGTGGAGCCCTGGGCCGCGCTCCTCCCGACTCTGGACCCGACGGTGATGGGGTGGAAGGAGCGGGACTTCTACCTGGACCCGACGGACAAGCCGTTCCTGTTCGACACCAACGGCAACGCCGGCAACACCGCCTGGTGGGACGGCCGGATCGTCGGCTGCTGGTTACAGGACGACAAGGACCCGGCCGCGCCCGTCCGGCTGGTCATCCACGATGACGTCGGCAAAGTGGCACACGCGGCACTCGAAGCTGAGGCGGAGCGGCTCACCGAGTGGCTGGATGGTGTGCGCATCACCAACGTCTATGCCTCACCACAGATGCGTGGGTTACGGCTCCCGTAGTTCGACGTCGTCCACCTGCATCCAGACGTCCTGACCGTGTCCGAAGAAGCCGGCGTACAGCTGAACCAACGACTCCGGACCGGAGTTGAAGTCGACGCTGACCTTCGTGTACGCCGGATGCGCGCCGCCCGTCCGCTCGGCGATGGTCCGCCCGCGCAAACTCCGGACGCCGAGCATCGTCTCGGAGTTGTTCGCCGCGGTCCGGATCCAGGCCGACAGCCGATAGCGGTGATAGGGGCGCACAGCAACGTTCTGCTGCACCGCGTGTGATCCGATCGAATCTCGCAGATAGGCATTGTTGACCCCCGAGTGGCCCAGGTTCGAGCGGTCGATTCCGCCACGGCCGTTCAGCTGCCACGGCGCGGACGGCGTACTGCCGGTCTGCCCTTCGAAGCCGGGATCCGTGACCAGGTTGGTGATCTGCCCGTCATCGGTGAGCTTGGTGTGCATCAGGAACACGTTGTACGGATCCCACTGCGACATCGTGAAGTACAGGTCCGACCCAGTCGACCAAGGATGCATGTACGTTCCGTACAGACCCGGGAAGTCGGTGCCGCGGACAACGATCTGCTCGCCACTCCATGGTCCGGTCAGTGACGCGGAAGTCCGCAGTACGACGGATGCCCGCTGCTCGTCGAGGTACATCATCAGCCACTTACCCAGGTGCGCGTTCCACTGCACCGACACCTCGGAGACCGGGCCTACCGCAATCGGTACTGCCGACCGCTCCACCGGCGACCACACACGTCCGTCCCAGTACCGCCAAGCGCCCTTGTCGAGCACCCGAGCCTCCGGAACGCGAGCCAGGTAAGCGTTCCCGAACCGCCCGTTCGGCGTACCGATCATGTACACGTACCCGGACGAGCGCACCAACGCGACCATCTGGAAGTTGTTGTCCCATGACGGTGTGTTCTGCCAGCGTGCGGTCGGCGACTTCGTCCAGTTCTCGCCGTTGTCGTCGGAGTAGGCGAAACCGGAGTAGTTCGTGAACCACGAACCCGCCGGACCCCAGTAGTTGACCGACATGTACTGCACGTACTGGCGCTTCCCGACCGAGATGCCGCCGGTCGGGATGACGGTGTGCTCGTCGCGGTCGATCTTCTTGCAGCCCAGGAACTCCTTGGCGTGCCCGGGCCGGTCCTCGGCCGCGGAGTCCAGCGTCATCCCGTCGGCCAGATTCCGGTCCTTGCTCCGCAGCAGCAGGTTGCACCGCCAGTCGATGGTGGCCGGATCGCCGACGCCGCCGCCCGGGCCGGTCCACCCGCCGCCGTAGCTGTCGCCGAACGCGGTCAGGATCTCGCCGGATCCGTTGTCCCACAGGATTCCGAGGTCGGTCGCCTTCAGCGCGAACCGGGCCTCGGTGTCGTTGATCGACTCCGGACCGGTCAGTTTGGCGACCCGTTCGGCCGGCGACGGCACCGGGGCCGCCTGGGCGGCGGGCCCGGTGTGTCCGGCCGGCACGAGCGCGACGCCGACCAGGGCGGGCAGGACGAACAACCATCGGTTCCGCATCCGGATCTCCTCAGGCGGGGAGAGAAATCGATTTCCCGCCACCGTAAACCCCCAACCAACCCCGGTCAATCTCCAGCCCCATTTCGCTGGCTAGGCAGTCACGTTGGGGGTTCTGCACCCTTAACCACGGTGCGGAACCCCCAATTTCGGTGGCCAGCCAGCGAAATTGGCAGGGACGGTGGGCGGTGGGGGCGCGAGGGTTTAGAGTTACCGGCGGGGAACATCGGCGATATCGGAGGCTCGACGTGGCACTGGGTAGAACGTCCCCGCGGGACCTGCCGCTGTTCGCGGATCTGTCCGGGAAGGACATCCGGGACATCTTCAGGGCCGGTGAAGAGGTGTCGGTGCCGGCCGGGTGGTCGCTCATTCTCGAGCAGACCCCGCCGGACGCGGCGTACCTGATCCTGAGCGGTACGGCGGCGGTCCGGGTCAAGGGCGAGGAGATCGCCGAGCTCGGCCCGGGTGATATCGCCGGTGAGGTCGGGGTCCGGAAGAACACGTTGCGGACGGCAACCGTGACGGCGAAGTCGCGGTTGCAGCTGCTGCACTTCACCCGGGAGAAGTTCGACGACCTGACCCGGCGGCTGCCCGACTTCCGGGAGGCCATCGACGCCACCATCGCCGAGCGCCGCGGTGGATCCTGATCCGGGCGCACCGAACGGGCAGCCGGATCTAGCGGCACTGCAGGCCGAGTTCGAGCGCACGCTACTGGGCGGGGACCGGAAGTTCACCCGGATCGAGGTCTCCGAGCGCGCCGGGATCTCGATCCAGCGCGCCGAGCGGATGTGGCACGCGCTCGGGTTCGCGACGGTGCCGGACGACGAGATCGCCTTCACCGACGGAGACGTCGAGGCGCTGCGGCTGGTCGCGGCGCTCGAGGACGACAACTTCATCGACCCGTCGATGGAGTCCTCACTGGCTCGCAAACTCGGGCAGACGCAGTCGCGACTCGCTTCCTGGCAGTCCGCGATGTTCCTCGAGTTCCTCGCCACCGCACCCCTGGAGGCTGACGAGGCGATCGAGGTGGCCGGGCAGCTGCTGCCGGCGATGGAGAAGCTGCAGACCTACGTCTGGCGCCGGCACCTGGCCGCCGCGGCTGGCCGGGCGGTAGCAGGCTCCGACGAGCTGGCGCGTGGGATCCGTGCGGTCGGGTTCGCCGACATCGTCAGCTACACCCGGCTGACCCGGCGGATGACCGAGAACGAGCTCGGTCAGCTGATCGAGCGGTTCGAAGGCATGGCCGCCGATGTCGTCGCGCTGAACGGCGGCCGGGTGATCAAGTCGATGGGCGACGAGGTCCTCTTCGTCACCGACACCGCGGCTGAGGGCGCAGCAGTAGCCCTGGCCCTCCAGGATGCCGTCGAGGCCGTCGACGACCTGCCTGACCTGCGGATCGGGCTCTGCTACGGCAGCATCCTGATCCGCCTCGGAGACGTGTACGGCGAGGTCGTGAACATCGCCGCCCGCCTCACCTCCGAGTGCAAACCCGGCCGCGTGCTGGCCGATCGCGAACTCGCCGCCGCCCTCGACGGGCATCCGGCGTACCGGCTCCGCAAACTCCGCCGCGTCTCGGTCCGTGGCTATCACCACCTCGTCCCGTACGCCCTGCAAAGGGCTGAGACAGAATGACTGTGTGCATGAGATCCACACCGCCGCTGACCTGACTGGGGATCCGCTCATCGTTTGGGCTGGGCAAGGGTTCGGGCCTGGCGTCCGAGCCTGGTACGACGGGAGTGCGGTCGCCGTCGCTTCGCCGGAGCTCTCGAAGCGTGATCGGCTGGCTGTGGCCGGACCGCCTGCAGAGGTGGCTCGGTTGGTCACGGCGGTCGCGGGCGAGGTCGGTACGTCGTACCGGCCGTTCGGGGACGAGGATCTGATCCGCGAGCTTGCGGATCGGGTGCCTGGGCTGGAGTTCTCGGCTGCGTTCGGCTGGATGGAGACGGCCGAGATTCCGCCGGTCACCACGACTGCAGGGTGGCTGGAAGGTGACGACGGGGTGGAGGCATTGCTTGCCGAGGCGTCACCTTCGTCGTACGCGTGGCCCGGGCTTCCTGGGGTACGGCGCTGGGCGGCGATCTCGGGTGCTGACGGGGAGCTGCTGAGTATCGCGGCCGATGCGTGGAGTGCGCCGGAGGTCGGGTTCCTGGCCGGGGTGACGACGCGTGAAGTTGCCCGGGGCAAGGGACTGTCCCGGCAGGTCTGCGGGTTCGTCACCGCGGAGCTGGTCAAAGAGCACGGGCGCGCCGGGCTGATGGTCGACCGCGACAACCCCGCCGCGATCGCGGTCTACCACCGCCTGGGTTACACCTACCGTCGCGTCGCCGCGGCGCACTTCTGACTAACGCGTTGGCTGCACGGTTAACGTCGCTCCCGGAGTCGGCTTCGCGGGAGGCGGCGTCACCTTGGCCGACGGCGTCGGGTTCGGGGTCGGCGTCGGGTTCGAGGTCGGGCCCGTGGTCGGGAACTGCGGCGGGGTGAACGGCGCCTTGATCTCGTCCTTGCAGACCGACTCGTCCGGGTTGGCTTCGGTGGGCTTCTCGTTCGGCACGTAGGTGGCGACCGCGTGCGGGAGAATGTTGCTGTTCTTGGTGCCCGAGTTGTTGTTGTCTGTGGCACAGCCCTGCAGCGGGAGCGTGATCGCCTCGCCGTCCTGCGTGTACAGCGCCACCGAAACCTGCTTGCCCTGGGCATCGAACGGGTAGACGTTCGTCACCTCGGAGCCGTTCCAGCGCAGTCCGTCACTCGGCGGGTTGTAGTTGCTGGAGTTGTTGTAGTCGCTCCGGTCGAAGACACCGCTGTACGCACCGAGGAAGGCCGCGGACAGGAAGGCCGGTACGGCGACGGCGGCGACCACGTTGAGCGGGATGACGTACCAGAGCCAGCGGCGATCCTGCTGGGTCCGGCGGGCGACCCAGACCGACAGTACGGCGCCGCCGATCGCGCCGACGACGGCGACCGCGCCGGCACCGAACAGCAGGAAGAACCCGCCGCCACCGACCGCGCCGCGCAGCACCCACCAGACCGGCTGGCCGATGGTGACGAGCTCCTTGCGGACATTCGGCGGGATCTGCTCGATCAGGTCGCGGATCTGGCGCTCACCACGCTGACCGCGCGGGGTATCGAGGACGACCCGGGGGTCGTTGCCGCGGAGCGCCCGGACGCCGAGGTAGGCCGCGCCGAACAGGATCACGAAACCGACGAACCCGAAGAACGCGCTCGCTCCCTGACCACCGGCGAAGACCGCGACGGCGACGAAGAACGGGCCGACGAGGGTGGCGATCAGGCCCCAGCGGAGTGCCCGGTTGCCCGGGTTCTGGTCGGTGACCGGCTGGGTCCGCGGCGGGTAGCCGGCCGCGGTACGCAGCTCGGCGGCGTACTCGTGCGGGGTGCCGAGGCGCTCCTGCAGGGCGATACCCGTCGGCTCACCCTCGAACTCGGCCGCGACCTCGGTGAGGTGACCGGTGACGTCGTCGAGCACATCGGCCAGCTCGCCGGGTGGCAAGTCGCTCAGCTCGGCCCGCACCTGGGCGAGATAACTCGCGACCGCTCCGGTCAGGGTGCTGTTCACGCGGCCTCCTTGGTCAGCAGCAGAACCGACATGATGTCGGCGAAATGGGTCCAGGTCCGGGTGGACTGGTCGAGCAGGTCGTGGCCGGTCTTGTTCAGCCCGTAGTACTTGCGGTGCGGGCCCTCCTCGCTGGGCTGCACGTACGACGTCAGCGCGCCGGCCGCGAACAACCGCCGGAGCGTCCCGTACACCGAAGCGTCGGCGACATCGTGCAGCCCGGCAGCACGCAGCCGGCGCAACACGTCGTACCCATAACCGTCGGCATCGCGCAGAACCGCGAGCACCGCCAGGTCGAGCACCCCTTTGAGCAACTGGCTCGTATCCATCCCCAACCTCCTCATCTGCACTCCACACTACTACACACTGCGGAGTACTCCGCAATGACCACACCCGGAACGCAGCACAGGCGCCCCGGGGAGCCCGGGACGCCTGGGTGTGAACTGCTGAGGGTTAGTTCTTGGGGTCGCGGAGGTCTGGGCGTTCGGTGGGGGTGGTGATGTCCACGTCGATGGGGGCGACCTTGGCGGGGGCGGTGAGTTTGCCGGTGGTGAGGGGGAGGTTCAGGCGGCTGCCGGCCAGGTCGATGTCGATGGAGGCGCCGGTGTCGTTCGGGCTGGTCCATTCGACGTCGGACAGGGTGACGGCCAGGCCGAGGACGCGGCCCTTCGGGATGATCTCGTCCTGGGCGCGGAGCGGCACGGTGACCGTCGTCCACTTGCCGGGGGTCAGCGGCTTCGGCTTGGACAGCGAACCGCTGTGCGCCGCGTCGATCCAGCCGCGGCTGACGATGCCGTGGTCCGACTTCGCGGTGAGCTTCTTGATCAGGAAGTAGCAGCCGTCGTCGTAGCTCGTCTGCTGGCCGTGGCAGCTCTCATCCTTGGTGGTGGCAATGCCGGAGTACCGCTGGGCGTCGCCGTACTCGACGAGGCGGGCGGTGATCGGCGTGGTGGTCGAGTCGGCCTTGATCCGGAGCGTCACGGTCGGGGTGCCGCTGACGCGGATCGCGGTCGGCAGTGGTGCGGACACGAACATCTGGCGGCCGGCGATCTCCTCGGACGGCGTGGCGACGATGTCGTCCTCGGTCAGCTCCGGGTCGTCGGTGACGGTGACCGTTCCCTTGCCTGCGGCACCTAGTTTGCCGGCGGCCAGCGGGATCGGCGTTGTGTGCTTCGCGGCCGGCCAGGTCTGGTAGTCGTTCCACTTGTCCGGCGCGGTCTCCACCGAGGCCATCGGCTCGCGCATCACGCCGTTCGGCAGGCCCTGCAGCCAGTAGTCGAACCACTTGTGCAGCTCGTCCACCCAGTCCTGGCGGCGGAACTCGAACGGGTCCACGTGGTCCTCGAGACCCAGCCACAGCTTGCGCGGCACCTTGTTCTTGGCGAGTGCGTCCCACCACTGCGAGAAGTGGTTGGTCTGCACGTTGTAGTCGCTCAGGCCGTGCGTCATGAAGACGGACGCCTTCACCTTGCGCGCGTCCTTCACGTAGTCGCGCTCGGCCCAGAACTTCGTGTAGTCGCCGGTCTCGTCGTCGTCGTTGTCACCGAGGTCGGCGCGGACCGCCTCACAGGCCGGGGTGTCGTGGCCGATGTGACTGGCGAGCCATGGCATGTAGTCGTCGGAGTACGGGACGCCGCCGGAGCGGGTGTAGTCGTACCACGACGAAATCGCCGAGATCGGCACGATCGTCTTCAGGCCGCGGACACCGGTCGCCGCCACCCCGTTGGCCAGGGTGCCGTCGTACGACTTGCCGATCATGCCGACCGCGCCGGTCGTCCAGGACGCCGTCACCGGCGAACCGTCCGAGGTGTGCGCGCTGTTGCGGCCGTTCAGCCAGTCGATCACCGCGACGACGGAGTCGATCTCGTCCTTGCCGCCGACGTCACCGCAGCCGGTCGAGCGGTTCGTGCCGACGATGTCGACGCCGACCATCGCATACCCGCGGGGGACGAAGTAGTTGTCGTAGAACAGCGGCATCTTCTGGATGACGCCGTTCTCGTCGTACGTCTTCTTCTCGCTCTCGTTGCCGCGGCCGCAGCAGGAGTAGTACGGCGAGGCGTCCATGATCACCGGGATCTTGCGGCCGGTCAGTGCGGTCTCGCTCGGCCGGACGATGTCGACCGCGATGGTGTCGTTCTTGCCGTCGGAGTCGGAGTCCATCGCGGTGTCGACGTACACCGACTCGCGGATCGCGTTCGCGTAGTCGTAGACCGGCTTGGTGCTGTGGGTGCGCTGGTCGATGTTCGACGGTTCGGTGGGCGGGGCGGGAGCACCTCGGTCGGACCCGTCCGGAAGCGGTGCGGCCGCGGCAGAACCGATGGCAGCACCGAAACAGAGCGCGGTGGACGAGACCAGGATCGTCACCCTGGTGCGGACGGTCGTCATGGCTGGGAAGGCTAGTCACTCGCGGGCCGCAAAGCCAGGTTCTGGGGAGATTGCCCGGGACTTGCCAGGTACGCACGGTCACGGCCGGAGGCCTGGGATGAGGCTTTCCGATAGTGTGACCGCCACCGCTCCTGGGGAAGGCACAGAAGGGTTGGTCCAGTGAATCTGCGAGCACCGGTGACATTGCTGGACGTCGCGCAGCGCGCGGGAGTGTCGGTCGCGACCGCTTCCCGGGTGCTCAACGGTGGGGACCGCGTACCCCGCCCGGAGCTGCAGGAACGGGTCAAGGCAGCCGCCGACGAGCTCGGCTACACGCCGAACGCGCAGGCCCAGGCGCTGGCCAAGTCGTCGACGAACGTGGTCGGCATCCTGGTCCACGACATCGAGGACCCGTACTTCGCCGCGATCGCGAACGGCGTGATGCGGGCCGCCGACGAGCGCAACCTGCTGGTGATGATGGCCAGCACCTTCCGCGACGCCGAGCGTGAGATTGCTTACCTGGCCTCCTTGCGGGCCCAGCGCGCCCGGGCCGCGGTGATGATCGGTAGCCGCCGGACCGATGCGGAGAGTCTGGCCCGGACGGCGAGCGAGGTGTCCTCGTTCCTGAACTCCGGCGCGGGGCTCGCGCTGGTCAGTCAGTCCGGGATGCCGGCCCACACGATCGAGCCCGACAACCGGGCCGGCGCGGCCGAGCTGGCGCGCTCGCTGGCCGGGCTGGGCTGGCGCAAGTTCGGCATCCTCGGTGGGCCCGATGCGCTCGCGACGGCACGGGATCGGCGCGATGGGTTCGTCGCAGGTTTGGCCGATTCCGGCCTCGAGCCGGTCGCCATCGAGACCGGCGACTTCACGCGGGACGGCGGGCACGCTGCGGTCGAGGAGCTGCTGGATCGCGGCGCCGACGTGGACTGCCTGTTCGCGGTGAACGACGTGATGGCGGTCGGTGCCATGTCCGCGCTCCGGGCGCGCGGCATCGACGTACCGGGACAGTTCGGTGTGGCCGGGTTCGACGACATCGCGACGCTGCGGGACGTCTGGCCGGGCCTGACCACCGTGCGGTTGCCGCTGGAGCAGATGGGCCGGCGTGCGCTCGAGCTGGCCATCGAGGGCGGCGACCCGACCACCGAGACCTTCAAGGCCGAGGTCGTCCTGCGCGAGAGCACTGCAAGAGCCTGAACTAGGCTCGCCGATGTGACCGTTTCCGAGATCTTCGACCCGTCCGCCTGGAAGCAGGTCGACGGCTTCGAGCTGACCGACATCACCTATCACCGCGCGGTCGACGCAGGCGTCGTCCGGATCGCGTTCAACCGGCCCGAGGTGCGCAACGCGTTCCGTCCGCACACCGTCGACGAGTTGTACCGGGTGCTCGACCACGCACGGATGTCGTCCGACGTCGGCTGCGTGCTGCTCACCGGCAACGGCCCGTCGCCGCGGGACGGCGGCTGGGCGTTCTGCTCCGGTGGCGACCAGCGGATCCGGGGCAAGGACGGTTACAAGTACGCCGAGGGGACGACCGCGGAGAGCATCGACCCGGCCAAGGCCGGGCGGCTGCACATCCTCGAAGTACAGCGGTTGATCCGGTTCATGTCGAAGGTCGTGATCTGCGTGGTCCCGGGCTGGGCCGCCGGTGGTGGGCACAGCCTGCACGTCGTCGCGGATCTGACGCTGGCCTCGGCCGAGCACGCGCGGTTCAAGCAGACCGACGCGGATGTGGCGTCGTTCGACGGCGGGTTCGGATCGGCGTACCTGGCGCGGCAGGTGGGGCAGAAGTTCGCCCGGGAGATCTTCTTCCTCGGTGACGAGTACTCCGCCGAGGACGCGTACCGGATGGGCATGGTGAACAAGGTCGTGCCGCACGCCGAGCTCGAGGCGGTCGCTCTTGAGTGGGGCAAAAAGATCTGCGCGAAGTCACCGACTGCGCAGCGGATGCTCAAGTACGCCTTCAACATGATCGACGACGGCCTGGTCGGGCAGCAGATCTTCGCCGGCGAAGCAACGCGACTGGCCTACGGCACCGACGAGGCCGCCGAAGGCCGCGATTCCTTCCTGGAAAAGCGCCCCGCCGACTGGTCGCCGTTCCCCTACGCGTTCTAAGGCTTGTGCCACTTCTGCACCGGGGCGCCGGTGCAGGAGCGGAGGACGAGGCCGGCGCCCTTGTCGCCGGACTCGGCGGTGACGCACTTGTGGGTGGTCGGGTTGACCAGCTCGCGCTTGTCGTTGAGCTGGAACTTCTGCGCCCACCCACCGTTGCAGTTGGCGACCTGAATCCGAGTGCCGTCGGTGCTCTGGGCATTCGCCACGTCCATGCACAGACCCAGCGAGCGGATCGTGCCGTCGGGCTGGAATCTCCAGCTCTGGTTGGCGTTTCCGGTGCACTCCCAGGCAATGAGCGGCGTGCCGTCGCGGCCGTCGCCGTCGCCGGCGTCCTTGATGTCGATACAGCGCTGGGAGTCGTCGCTCTTCAGCGCCATCGCTTGCGGCGAATCGGGTTTGCTGCCCTCAGCGGTCTTGTCACCGTCCGGGACCTTGACCGTCGTGGTCGTGTTGGTGGTTTTGGTAGCCGTCGTGGTCGCGGTCGCCGTGGTGGTGGCGGTGGTGACGTTCGGCGGCAGCGTCACGGTCGCGGTCAGGTTCTTTCCCGGGACGGTGACGACCATCGTGGTGTTCTTGCCCGGGACCGTCACTGTTGCCGGTGGCAACGTTACGGTCACGCCCGGCTTGAGTACCGTGGTGATGGACTTGCCCGGAGCCGGGACTGCACCGGTCGGCGTGGTGCGCTGGTCAAGCACTGGCACGTCGGCTGCGTACACAGGTGAATTTCCACCGCCCGAGTGCATCAGCGCCGGCACGGCGAACGCGATCCCGGCGACGAATCCGGTCACCAGCAGGGTGGCGGACCAGGCGCGCCGGTCCGGCATCCGGCTCACCCGCGGCAGATCGGGCCGCTGGGCGAAGGTGTCCGCGAAGCGTGACGACGAGGGTTTCGCCGGCTTGCCGCGGGTTCGAGGTGACCTCACGTCAGCTCCTGGTGCTCTGGGACGGTAGGGCGGTCCGCTCATATGAGCGGCAGAGCTCATGCCTGCAAGGGTTTTCGGGCACAGGATCACCCGCCTACCGCCCTGCCGTCAAACGACGGCGGGTTTGTGATGCCGGTCACCGCGCAGAACCGACCGGTCGTCGCATGAGACCGCTTTGTTGCGATCTGTTCACACAGAGTTGTTGCCATGAGAGCGTTCTCAGTCTACTTTGGCGACTGATCTGGGGGTCCTCCACCGAGCCGCCACGAGGGAGATCCATCATCGACGAGTGCGCGCGCCGGACCATCGTCATCGACCTGTGTCTGGCCGAACGAGACAGCCTGCGCAGGTACGTGACGAGCATCCTGGGCCGTGACAGTCATGCGGTCGAGGACGTCGTCCAGGAGACCCTGTTGCGGGCCTGGCAGCTGGCCGAGCGGATCGACTGGCATGACCGCCCGGTCCGGATGTGGTTGTTCCGGGTCGCCCACAACCTCGTCGTCGACCTGCATCGCCGCGACGGCCGCGCCGTACCGGTCGGTCTGGACGCGCCGGACTTCGAGACCGACCGCCGGCCCGACGAGGCGGAGCAGGTGATCGACCGCCGCATGCTGGTCGAGGTGCTGCGCCGGTTGTCTCCTGCGCACCGCGAGGTCGTGGCCCGGATCCACCTGCTCGGGCACCCCGGCGAAGAGGTCGCGGCTGTGCTCGGCGTCCCGCTCGGGACGGTGAAATCAAGGGCCCACAACGCTGTTCGGCAGATTCGCGCCGAGCTCAGCCGCGGAGATTGGGCCGGTGCTGCTGCATGACAGGGTTCGGTAGCAGCGGTGTGCGCGCCTTCCTCGGGTACGTCGGTGTGGCGCTGCTCGTCATCATCCTGGTCAACCTGCTGGTCCGGAAGCTGGGTGGCTGGAAGCGGCTAGGACGCTGGATCAAGCGGGAGACCCGTCGCACCGTTCACGCGTTCACCGAGCCGATCGCGGCTCGCCGTCGCTACCGCCGCCGGCTTCGCCTGCTGACCCAGGTACTGCGGGACCAGGCTGCCTGGACCGCTGCCGAGCAGGTGATCGTTGCCGCGGCCAACCTTGTCCCCGGGACTGCGCCGTACGCCGTCGCACTCACCCGCAAGCGAGTCGGCGTACTGGTGGCAGGTCCCGAGGCGGATGTCGACCTGCCTGCGCCGTGGCAGCATGACGAGCAGGACCCGCGGTTGTGGTGGATCGACCGGGACAGCCTGCCCGAGCCGACCGCCCGCCCGACCGAGACACCGCTGCTGGTCTGCCTCGGCACCGACAGCGGCGGTACCACCGTGCTGATGATCGATGTCCTGTCCGGACCACGCACGCTGGCCGTGTACGGCGTGGACCGGATCGCCCGCTCGGTCGTCCAGGCGATCGCTGCCCAGCTCGACGTCCGGCTGCCGGTCGGGGCGATCGAAGTTGCCGAGGGCATCCATTCGCGCCACGACGGACTGCCGCTCGCAGACGCGTTGACCCGACTCGGCGCCTGGTTCGTGGTCGGTGCCGAACCGCTGCAGGTGCCGCTTCCGGCCGGTCGCCGGTTGCTCAGCCTCGGACCGGCACGCGGTAGCTGCCGATTGGTCGAGGCGCTACCCGACCAGACCCTGCGGCTGCACGGCGCGGCCGACTGGCTCCGGATCGATCCGTTGCCGTTGGCAATGGCGGTTGCGCGCTCGATCCGCCGGCTGCCACCGCACGACTTCGGGACCGAGACCGCCGCGCTCGCGAACGAGCCGCTCGACGATCTCGATGACCTGAGCCTGCCGGAGGGTCCGATCGGAGTCTCAGCCACCGCTGGCGAGCCCTCTCGGAAGGCTGCTTCATGGAGCTGAACCTCACCACCGTCGAAGCCCGCTCGGGTGAGCGTTCCGACCGGATCGTCCGCGTCCCGCGCGGCCTGTCGGTCGCCGGTCTGGCCGAAGGACTCGGCAAACCCGGTACGCCGCTCTTCCTCGGCCGCAGGCTGCTCGATCCCACGGCCGACCTGGCTGGTTCCGGGGTTCGGACCGGTGGTGTGCTCGGGCTGGGCGGGCCGATCGACGTACCGGATCTGCTGCAGGGACGACCGACCGGCCCGGCGCCGGTCGTGGTCGAGCTGCACGCCGTCTCCGGCCCGGAGGCGGGTCGGGTCTGGCGGGTCGGACCGGGCAGCCACGAAATCGGTTCGGATCCGCTCTGCACGATTCAGCTGGACGGGAACGACGTACCGCAGGGTGGTCTGTGGGTGACCGTCGGACCGGCCGGTGAAGCGTTCTGGCATCGCACCGACGATCTGACCGGTGAAGTGGCCAGCCGGCAGATCGGGCCGCCGGAGGACGATGCCGCGACCACGGCGATCCGGGTCGAGGACGAAGAGCATGCGGGCGATCCGGCCAAGTCGCAGCGGGTGGTCGATCCCGGTCACGCCGCGGTCGGCGAGGTGCGGGAGTGGCAGCCGGACGAGGACCTCGCGGCCGGGACGGTGCTGCTTCGGTGCAGCGGTGCGCTTGAGCCGCAGGCTGCTGTGCGGCTCGCCGACGACGGCTTCACCTTGGACTACAACCGGCCGCCGCGACTCGCGCCGCACCTGGACGACGAGAAGATCCGGCTGCCAACGCCCCCGGCGCCGCCGCAGAAGCGGCCGTTCCCGTGGCCGGTCGTGATGGCTCCGGTCGTGCTCGGCCTCGTCATGGTCGGCCTGTTCAACTCCTACTACTTCCTCGTCTTCACGATGCTCAGCCCAATGATGATGGGGATGAACTTCTTCAGCGCCCGGAAGACCAACCGCGCTGATCACATCGAGGCCCGGCAGCGCTACTTCGCCCGGATGGCCGCCCTCGAGCAGGAGATCGAGGCCGCGGTCACGCGGGAGCGGTTGATCCGCAACCTGACCGCGCCCGACCCGGTCCGGATCGCGCAGCTGGCGACCCGCCCGGGCAGCCGGTTGTGGGAGCGTCGCCGTACTGATCCCGACTATCTGCTGCTCCGGCTCGGCACGGCCGACCAGGCCTCGCTGAAAGAGGTCGACGACCAGGGCCGCGAGGAGAACCACCGGACGATCCGCTGGACCATCCCGGACGCACCGATCGCGCTGCCGATGCGCCAGCACGGCGTACTGGGCATTGCCGGTCCCGCACCGACCATCCGTGGGGTTTCCCGGTGGCTCGCGATTCAGGCCGCCGTGCTGCACTCGCCGCAGGCGCTGCGCATCGTCGTACTGGCTGACGAAGAGACCATCGACGAGTGGAACTGGGTGCGCTGGCTGCCCCAGCTGCGGCCGGACAAGGCGGACTCGGCGGCGATCCTGATCGCTAACGACGAGTCCACCACCTACGCGCGGATCAGCGAGCTGGTCGCGCAGGTGCAGGGCCGGCACCGCCGGATCGCGGCCGAAGGACAGTCGGCGCAGAACCGGCTGCCGGAGACCGAGGTCGTGGTGATCGCGGACGGCTCGCGCCGGCTGCGTGACGTACCGGGGTTCATCCAGGTGCTGACCGAGGGACCGGCGGTCGGCGTGTACTCGGTCTGCCTGGACCGTGACGAGCGTCTGCTGCCTGAGGAGTGCGGCGCGGTGATCGCGGCCGAGGAGGAGACGCTGACGATCCGCCGGCCGGGTATCCCCGACCAGGAGGATGTCCGCGCCGACCTGGTCACACCGCAGTGGTGCGAGCAGATCGCGCGGGCGCTCGCGCCGGTGCGCGACATCAGCCCCGACCACGACGCCGGGCTGCCGAAGCTGGTCAAGCTGCTCGACGAGCTCGAGCTGGAACCACCGTCGGCCGCGCCGATCGTCGAGCGCTGGCGCCGTCGCCCGGCCAGTACGTCGTTCGTCCTGGGCACCGACTTCGACGGCCGCTTCTCGGTCGACCTGGTCGCCGATGGGCCGCACGGCCTGATCGCCGGTACGACGGGATCCGGCAAGTCCGAGTTGTTGCAGACGATGGTCGCGTCCCTCGCGGTCGCGAACCGGCCGGACGAGCTGACGTTCGTCCTGGTCGACTACAAGGGCGGTAGTGCCTTCAAGGAATGCGCCGGACTGCCGCACACGCTGGGCATGGTCACCGACCTCGACTCACATCTCGTCGAGCGCGTGCTGGTGTCGCTGGACGCCGAGCTGCGCCGCCGGGAGCGGATCCTGGCCGCGGCCGATGCCAAGGATCTGGTCGACTACCAGCTGAAGCGTGCTGCCGATCCGTCGATCGCGCGGTTGCCGCGGCTGCTGCTGGTGATCGACGAGTTCGCCGCGATGGTTGCCGAGATCCCCGATTTCGTTCCCGGTCTGATCAGCCTCGCCCAGCGCGGCCGATCGCTCGGGATCCACCTGATCCTGGCCACCCAGCGACCGGCTGGTGTGGTCACCGGTGACATCCGGGCGAACACCAACCTGCGGATCGCGCTTCGCGTCACCGATCAGTCCGAGAGCCAGGACGTCGTCGATGTGAACGAGGCGGCCTCGATCAGTACCGGGATCCCGGGGCGGGCGCTGATTCGGCGTGGTCCGCGACTTGCAGATCTGTTCCAGACGGCGTGGGTCGGTGCGGAGCGCAAGGAAGACGTCGAGCCGAGCGGGCCGGTCGATCCGGCCGGTGTGACGGTGACTGAGCTGCCGTGGGAGTCCCTTGGCCGGCCGATCGAGCGTGCGGCCGAGGCGGAGGTCGAGGAGGCCGCTCTGACTGTTCCGCTGACCGACCTGCATGTGCTGGTCGAGGCGTTGCGCGAGGCGGCGGCCGAGCTGCCGGACTTCGTCGTACAGCCGAAGCCGTGGCAGCCTGCGTTGGGGGCGCAGTTGCTGCTGGAAGATCTGCCGGATACCAGCGAGACCGAGATGTTCGTGCCGTATGCGTTGGAGGACATTCCGGCGCTGCAGCAGCAGCGGGTCGCGGGGATCGACTTCGACAGCTTCGGGCATCTGTATGTGATCGGCGCGCCGCGGTCCGGGCGTACGCAGGTGCTGCGGACGATGGCGGCTTCGGCGGCCAAGAGTCTGAGCGTTGCGGATGTGCACATCTATGGCATCGATGCGGCTGGCGGGGCGTTGGCGCCGCTCGAGACGCTGCCGCATTGTGGAGCGGTCGTGTCTCGGCACGACATGGAGCGGCTGACCCGGTTGCTGCGCAGGCTGAACCAGGAGCTGACCGAGCGGCAGGAGCTGGCCGGGCAGCACAACGCGACCGGGCTGAACGAGCTGCGCAAGGCGTTGCCGAAGGCCAAGCGGCCGGCGCACATCATGGTGCTGATCGACGGCTGGGATGCGCTGTCGACGATGCTGGACGACCACGACAGCGGCAACCTCTTCGGTGAGGTACTGCGTCTGCTCCGCGAAGGTGGTGGTCTGGGGATCCACCTGATCGCTACGTCGGAGCGGTCGCTGCTCGGTGGGCGGCTCTCGTCGCACAACGACCACAAGCTTCTGCTCCGGCAGGCGGACCGGACCGACTACCAGGCGGCGGGTCTGCGGCTGGCGAAGGTACCGGCGATGGTTGCGCCGGGGCGAGGTTGGCATGTGTTGACCGGCACCGAGACACAGGTCGCCGTACTGGCTGAGGGTGGCGGTTCGGCTCAGGTCGAGGCGATCCGCGCTATTGCGGCCGAGGCGAAGAAGCGCGACTTCAAGGTCTCGGAGGCGCGGCGGCCGTTCACGATCGCGGAGCTGCCGACCTCGGTCGAGTTCGCCGAGGCGTACGAACGGGTCGCTGCGGCGGACCGGCGTCCGCAATGGGGCCTGGTCGGCCTCGGCGGCGACGAAGGCGGTGCGATCGGCGTCGACCTCGGCGGCGTCAGTTCGTCGTACGCCGTCCTGGGGTCACCGGGGTCGGGGCGCAGTAATGCGCTGTCGTGTCTGGCGGTTTCCCTGCTCGCCGCGGGGACGTCGCTGGTCGTCATCACACCGCGCGAGTCGCCGCTGCGGATGCTGCAACGGCACCCGCAGGTCGCGCTGATGAGTCAGTCCGATCCGGCCGAGGACGTCCTGCGGGCCACGCTGGACGGGCTGCCCGGTCCGAAGGTCGTCGTGATCGACGACGCAGACCTGCTGATGACAGCGGCCGCGGACAAGATCCTGAAGGACATCGTGGTCTCGGGCCGCGACCAAGGCGTCGGCCTGATCTTCGCCGCCACCACCGACGGCTTCCAGTCCGGCCTCAGCGGCTGGTCCTCGGCCGCCCGCCGGGCCCGCCGCGGCCTCCTCCTCGAGGCCCGTTCGATGAGCGACGGCGAACTCATCGGCGTCCGCATCGGCTCCAACATCACCCGAGCCACCCCCCGCCTCGGCCGAGCCTGGACCACCGGCCCCGCCTCCCAACCCATCACCGTCCAGGTACCCCTGACAGTTCTGCGGCCGCAGTAGGGACAGCAAAGGGCCCCAGGCTTGTTGCCTGGGGCCCCTGCTGTGGACTACTTGGCCTGGTTGAGGCTGTTGCTGATGCCCTGGTCGAAGTCTTCGGCGTTCTTCTTGATGCTGTTGAACATCTCGCGGAAGTCCTCGATGCCCTTGACCGCGGCCTTCAGGCTGGTGTCGAAGTTGTTGTAGGTGTTGCGGATGACCTCGCTGGACTGCTTGAACACCATGCCGTCGTCGACGAGGGTGTTCACCCGGGTCCGCAGGTTCTCCACCAGCGGGACGATCTGGTCGTGCGCGTTCTTCATCAGGTTGGTGACATCGACGATCTTGCCGTAGTCGAGGTTGATGCCGTCGTACGCCATTGCTGGTGGTCCTTTCGGGGGTGGGCGTGCAGTCCGTGGGCTAGACGCCGTACGGGTAGTAGTAGTAATCGTCCTCAGGCTTCGGGACCTCGACCCAGTCGGCCGACGTACCGTCGTCGTTGTCCGCACCGCGGGTGTACTCGGTCACTTCGCCGTCGTTGTCGGTGACCTTCTTGGTGCCGCTGCCGTCACCCTTCAGATCGGTGACGGTGACGTCCTTCTTGCCGTCGGCGTCCGTGCTGGTCGCGGTCGACGTGCTGCTCCCGTCGGAGTTGATCCTGGTCTCGTCGTGGACCTTCGAACCGTCGGGGTAGTCGCTGTCGGTGATCATCGTGTGCTTGTCGTCGCTGTACGTCGTCACCGAGTGGTAGGTCTTGCCGTCGTAGGTGACCGTGGTCTCTTCCTTGATCACGTTCCCCTTGTCGTCAAGGGTCAGGTGCGTCTGGATGTTGCCGCGGTCCGTCTGGATGGTCTGATCCAGCGGCGGGTGGTCACCGGGGTTCTTGGCACTGCAGAAGTCCGGTGCCTCGGTGCCGGCCGGGAGGTTCTCGCACTCGCTCTTGTGGGCCTGGTAGTAGTCCCACTGCGACTTGTCCCGGTAGTAGTTCGACAGTGCCAGGTTGCTGTTGGTGACGTTCATGCCCTGGGCGATCTCGGCGTCGAACTGGAGGAACGCCTCGCCGACCGAGCCGAACGAACCGGCCAGCTTCTTCAGGCCGTCCTCGGCCTTGGTCATCGTGCCCTGGGCGTTCGTGTGCAGCGCCGTGATCGCGGTGTCGATCTCGCTGCTGCCGAGGATGCTCGAGCTGTCCTGACCGGCCAGCGTGCTGAACAGGCTGTCGTTCAGCGTCGGCTTGATGTTGCCGGCCAGCTCCTCGAGATCCTTCTTGGCGTCGTTGAGCAGGTTGTAGTTCATCTTGAGTTTGTCCGGCACAACCCCTCCTGACTTCGCACGCGTTCGTACTGACCACGCGGGAAGGCCCGTCGAGGTTCATTCAGATCCTGAATGAACTTCCGCGCCCGCTCGTGCGTGGTCGGTACGGAGGCGTTTCGCGACGTGTGAGGAGGGGATCAATGCCACGGCCGGGCGACTGGGACGCGATCGGGCTGGGCGGGGACCCCACTCCCGGGGAGCCGGAGACCATCGGTCAGCTGGCCGAAGTACTGCAGAAGGTCGGCGGCAAGGCGCGCGAGATCATGTCCGCCGTCGACTCGGTGATGAACAAGAACGACGACAGCGTCTTCGTCGGCGCCACCGCGGACGCCCTGCGCGGCAAGGTGGACGGCCGGCTGCGCGGCCACGTCGAGGACGTGGCGAACGCCTTCGAGACCGCCGCCACTGCCCTGCGCGAGTGGCGGACCGCGGTCGAGGGCTATCAGCGTACGGCGGATGCCGCGCTCGCGGCGGGTCGTGGCCTGAAGGAGGACGACCCGGAGCGGGAGCGGCAGAAGGGTGTCGCCGAGCAGGCCGGACGGGAGCAGTCCAGCGCCGCCGGTGGGTATGCCGGCCGGATCAACGGCGTCTCCAACATCCAGTTGCCGATCTCGGACTGCGAGGCGTTCTGGGAGGCGTTCAAGTGGCTGGCGATCATCCTGATCATCCCGGCGCTGATCTTCGGCGGCCCGATCGCGCTGATCGCGCTCGGGGTGAATCTGGCGCTGTTCATCAAGACCATCGTCGACGTAGCCAAGGGTGACGCGAGCTTCCTCGATCTGTTCCTGGCCGGGCTGGGCCTGATCGCGCCGACCACCAAGGCGCTGCCGATCTTCAGCATCATCAAGGGTGTCGCCAGCGGGATCGCCGCGGGTGTGAAGGGGATCGCGAACACCTTCCGGAACATCTTCAGCAAGAACTTCCTGATGTCGGGCCTGACCGGTCTGCGCGGGCTCGGCAGCCTGGTCAACCTGTCGATCCGCGAGACCGGCCTGTTCGTGATCAAGAACCTGCGGAACTTCCCGGTCAACGCGGCCAGTTTCGTGAACAACTTCGGCACCATCTCGCTCGGTGCCTTCAGCAAGCTCAAGCTCACCTTCTCGGCCGGACTGTCCGCGGTCGGCAACGGGATCGGCGCGATCGGCCGGGGTATCGGGGCGCTCTGGACGGGGACCGGCAAGTTCATCTCGGCGCACTTCGGCAATCTGCAGTGGACCCGGATCTTCCTGCCGGTCGCGGCGGACGACATCCGCGCGTTCCAGGCGCTGGGGATGAGCAACTGGGCGTCGTTCACGCAGGCGTTGAAGGTCGGTGTGGTCGGGCGCGGGGTGTTCGCGCAGAACGTGTTCGGGATGCCGACGATGGCGGCGATCGGGCGGGGGATCAGCGCGGCTCCGATCCCGACCGGCAACCTGGGGTTCGCCGACAACCTGAAGTCGTTCTTCAACCAGATGATGGAGCCGCCGAAGCTGGTTCCCGCCGTACACATCAACAACTTCGGTCTGGCCACCGACTCCGGGTTCGGCGCCGGTAAGGCGTTCACCGCGATCGACGAGATCCACCTTGCGCCGATGGCGCCGCTGCCGCCGAGCAACGTCGGTGTCAGCGCAGTGAACCCCCCGACCGTGACGACGGCCAGCGGCCTGCACGTGCCGGTCACCACGAACGTCGGCAACGTGTCGACCAACGTGGGGTCCCTGCACGTCGGTACGCCGTCGATGGGCAACGTCGGCAGCGTCTCCACGAACATCCCCGCCATGCATGCCGGTACGCCGTCGCTGGGTGGCGTCGGGAGTATCTCCACGAACATCCCGGCGATGCATGCCGGTACGCCGTCGGTGCACGGGGTGAACGGCATCGAGGGGCTCGTCCAGGGCATGCCGAACGCGAACCACGTCGCCCTGCCCGCGTTGCCGGCCAACGGGGTGGTGCACGGTACGCAGGGCGCCGGTACGGGGAACTTCAGTCAGCTGACGGGGAACGCTGTCCAGCCGAACGTGAACGTCAGCTCCCTGCACGTGTCGGCACCGCAGTCGAGTGGTATCGGTGACCTGGTCAACTCCGGCATCCGGAACAACACCCCGACCGTCTCCCCGAACTTCGCCACCACGATCGGTGACGGCGCCGGGCAAGGCTTCCAGGCCGCGCACATCCGGACGTCGATCGACGAGATCCTGCACTCGCCGGCCGCCACGAACAGCAATCTGACCTCGGTAGCCCCGCCAACCGTCGACCGCGTGAACAGCGCCCTCAACCTCCTGCACGGCGGCGGCGCAGACCTCAAGCTCGGCGCCCCGGTCAAGGTCGACAACCCAGGCCTCGCAGGCACCCAGAACCTAGCCTCCCCACCCGCCACAACCCACGTCCAGCCAGTCAACCTCCCCCGCTCCGACGTCCCCCTCCAAACCTCCCTGGTCCCCACCACCCCCGCCCACGTAGGTACGCCGGGCAACGTTGGGGTGCCCGGGGGTGGGCACTCGTTCTCTCCTGGGAAGTCGGAGATTCCGCTGAGTGGGTTGCCGGATCATCCGGGCGCGGTGATCAAGGTGGAGCGGTTCGAAGGGGGGATGACGCAGTTCAACCTGCATGGGGGTGGGGCGAACGGGCGGCTTGATGTGCTGAACGGTGGGCATCTGCGGTTCACCGATACGTCGACCGGGGCGACTACGCGGTTCAGCAGTGATGGCATCGTGATTGACCAGGGCATCCGGCTGACGAAGACGGACGGCGTACTGCGTCCTACTGATCAGATCGTGGTCAAGGGGGCCGACGGCAGCTTCCAGGTGACGGGGCTGGACGGGAAGCTTGTGCCGGATGGTCTGAAGGTTCGGGCGCTCGACACGGGCGGCGTACAGGTGCTTGGTAAGGACGGCGCTTCGTGGAACTACAGCGCCACGGGCAAGCTCGAGGGCCAGAACGTCACCGCGCACTGGCAGAACGATCTGGCTGCCAAGGCCGGCGTCTTCCAGAAGGCCGGTGACTCCGACCTTGCCGTCACGCAGAAGATGGACGACTTCCGGTCGGTCCAGAACGCGCAGAAGAACCTCGACATCGCGAACGACAACGTCGAGATGCACGGCCAGCGGGCGGATGGGCCGTCCACCGGGCCGTCGGTTGGAGAGCAGGTGCACCTTGACCTGCGCGGCGCGCAGCGGGATCTCGACAACGCCAAGGCCGCGTTCCAGGACAAGCACCACCTCAACGCCGACGGCCTTACCCAGCAGCTGGACGACATCACCAGGCAGTCGCTGAACGAGCGACCGCGACTGCTGGGCGGCGGCCGGACGCAGACCTTCGACCTACCAGGCAACACCGGTGTGAAGTTCGATGTTGCTGACGGCAAGCGAATCACCCTGCACGGCGATGGCTACAGCTCCGAGGTCACCGGCACCACGCTGAAGATCACGCAAGACTCGACCGGCCACTCCTGGACGTACAACCTCGGCTTCGGTAACCGCGTCAACCTCGTCGGCGAATCCTTCCCGCTGAACGGCGGTCACTTCAACGGCCAGCCGGTCGCGCTGGAAGGCAAGCTCGGCCAGTTCGACCGCGGCCTGCTGACCAGCGACGGAAAGACCTTCCCGGTGAAGGTCACCGACGACACGATCGTGGTCGGTTCGCCACACGGCCCGCTGACCTACGACCGCAACGGCAGCTTCACCGGCGCCGGCCCGAACATCGCCGGTGACCTCCCCAAGCCCGTCCCACCCCCGCACCTCCTCGACGACCCGGCCGCTCTCGCCCGCTGGGAGTCGCAGGTCGACCTCTCCCGCACCCACCTGACCGTGGCCGCGTCGGACAAGGGCGTCGAGACGCTGATGAAGGACGTCATGGGCGGTTCCTTCACCTCCAAGCGCGGGTACGGCGGTTACGTCAACCCGACCGCCCTCGCCGACGGCACCCTGGTCGGCAAGGCGCGGGCGTTCAACGCGATCACCGACGACCTGCTGTTCAAGGGTCCGGCCGACAACATCACCGTCTACCGCGGTGTCTCGATGGACCCCCATGCGGCCGGCGCCAACAGCTTCACCGAGCGCCTGCCGATCTCGACCTCCACGTCGATGAAGTTCCAGGACGAGTGGGCGAAGAACGGCGTACTGTCCAACCGCGCGGTGTTCGAGATCGACGTACCACCGAGTCACGGCAAGCTCGCGATGTCGTATCCGGATCACTACACGCCCGGCGGCGGTGAGGCCCGTGCGTGGAACCAGGACCAGTCCGAGTTCACCCTCGCGCCGACGACCCTGGTACGGACAGGTAAGCCGGATCGCTTCGAGAACGGGATGCGGGTCATCTCGGTCAAGGCCGAGCAGATCCCGCCGGGCCGGCTCGAGTCGCTGATCACCGAGCAGTGGAAGGGCCTGGATTCGGCGACCGCGTTCGACGACTTCGCGAAGTCCTTCAGCCAGACGAACCTGCGCAACTTCGAGGGTTTCGACGACGCGATCACCCGGTCGACGACGAGCACCGACAACCTGATGCACACGATCCACGTGCAGCGGCCGGGGTTCAAGGACGAACTCACGATCACGATCATGCGCAACGAGCAGGCCGACTCGGTCCGCGTCACGATGGTTGCCGATGGCAAGACCGCCTTCAACCAGACCTGGTCGACGACCGACTTCCGCAACCTGGCCACGGATCTGCGCGGCAACGTGCTGTTCAACAACGAGCAGTTCGCGAACCTGGCCAAGCCCGCCGAGTGGAACGTCTCGCGGGCCACCGGCAAGCAGATCGCGGACGCGTGGGACGCCGACAGCCTGGCCCGGACGAATGTGTTCCGGCAGCCGGGCGACGCGGATTCGCTCGTGGTCCAGAAGGCCAACGACTTCACCACGGTCCAGAAGGCGCAGAACGATCTCGGCAAGGCGCTGGACAACTTCACCGTCAACGGCAACCGCATCGAGGGCCCGTCGTCCGGACCGTCCCTAGGCGATCTGGCCCGCGTCGACCTGCAGACCGCCCACGGCGAGTTCGTCAAGGTCAAGGAGATCTTCGAGTCGAAGTACCCGGGCATGAACGTCGAGAGTGTTCAGCACCAGCTCGACGAACTGCTGGTCGACTCGCTCCGCGATCGTCCGCGTCTCGTTGCCGGCGGCACCCAACCGCGTCCGGCGGCGATCCCGAACAGCTCGGTGTTCTTCAAGGTCGACGACGGTGCCGTCACCTTCACCGGCCCGAACGCGAACGCCTTCACCGGCAGTTTCGACGGCCCGGTGCTGAAGGTCACCCAGACCTCCTTCGACGGCACGATGACGCGTCAGCTCGAGTACTCGATCAACCAGCGCACGAACATGCCGATGCTGAACCGCGACGAGTTCACGCTGGCAGGTGGTCCGTTCGAAGGCAGGCGGATCGGCGCCGAGATCGAGATCGGTCTGCCGGGGCAGTCGCAGCTGATCGACGATGCCGGAGGCAACGTCCCGGTCCAGTACCTGTCGGGTGAGTTCCACGTCCCGTCCAGGCTCGGCCCGGCGAAGTACACGCGCGAAGGCAACTTCGTCGGGATCGGCGCGACCCGAACCGACCATCTACCCCCGGTGAACCCGCCGGCCGGCCTGGTCGGCGACGACCTGGCCCGCTGGATGGCTCAGGTCGAGATCTCCCGAACCCACCTGACCGCGGCCGGCCAACTGGACGACGTCGGCAAGATGATGGACTCGATCGCGCAGGGCGCCTTCACCTCCAAGCGTGGGTACGGCGGCTACATCGACCCGGCGTTCCGCAACGGGAACCTCGAGGAGCGGGTGCTGGAGTTCAACACGGTCGCGAACTCGTTGATGGTCGACGGCAAGATCGGCCGGACCACGGTCTACCGCGGTGTCGCCATGGACAAGGCCGCCGCGCAGGCCGACACGTTCATCGAGCGGCTGCCGGTCTCCACGTCGAGCGAGTGGAAGTTCCAGCCGCAGTGGGCCAAGGGTGCCGATCCCGACAAGCGGGTCGTGTTCAAGATCGACGTACCGGAGACCCACGGCAAGCTCGCGATGGCCTACCCGGACGACTATGTGCGTGGGCTCGACGAGGCCATGCCGAAGAACCAGGCACAGTTCGAGGTGACGCTGTCACCCACGATCCTGGAGCGGACCAGCGAGCCGATCTTCACCAAGGACGGCCTGACGGTCATCCCGGTGCGGGCCCGGCAGATGACCGACGACCAGATCGGCCACTTCCTCACCGAGCGGTGGAGCGGGCTGGACTCGGCCGAGGCGTTCGACGACTTCGCGAAGGCCTTCGACACCGCGGGGATGCAGAAGTTCACCGGGATGTCCGACGTCACGGTCACGTCGAAGACGGTCGGCACGGTCAACGAGATCACCGTCGGCAAGGCCGGGTTCGCGGGCGACGACCTGAAGATCGTCGTGACCCGGGATGTCGATGCCGACTCGGTCACGGTGACCGCGACCGCCGACGGCAAGACGTCGTTCAGCCAGACCTGGAGCCGGGACGGGTTCGCGAACATCGCGACCGATCTCAAGGCCGGGACGCTGCACGACAACGACCTGTTCCTCTCGATCTCGAAGCCGGCCGCCTGGAGCTCGAAGGGTAAAGCGGTCGCCTCGCCGATGGACGTGGACCTGGCCGCGAAGACCACGGCGCCTCGCGCGGCCTTCGACGCCGATGCGCTGGCCGGCGTCCGGATGGAGGACTTCGGCCGGATCCAGCAGTCGCGGTACAACCTGCAGCAGGCTGAGCTCAACGTCAATCTGCACGGTGGCCGCAACGACAGCACGTCGGTGGATTCGGCGATCGGGCAGCAGGTCAAGATGGAGCTCGACGCGGCGCAGGTCGACTTCGACGCCGGCAAGGCCGCGTTCAAGCGCAAGCACGAGATGGACTACGACGACCTCCAGGCCGAGGTCAGCGCCGCCAAGAAGATGAAACTGCCGGGTGCCGGGCGGCTGTTCGACGTACCGGGCGGCAACATGTCGTTCCAGGTCGAGCGGGGCCAGGTCGGTTTCGCCGGCTCTCTGGCCGACGATTTCAGCGGTGTGGTGGACGGCAACACCGTCGTCGTGACGCGGATCGGCACCGGAGGCGGGGGCGTCGTCGGGGACACCTGGACGTTCCGGATGGGCTTCCGGCCGAGTCTGATCGGCCGGACGATGACGCTGACCGACGGGCCGTTGGCCGGCGAGCTGATCAACCTGCGCGGTATAGCGGGTCAGCTCGACGGCTCGCTCGGGGATGCCGGTGTCTGGCCGCGGCACCTGTCCGGCGATGATCTGTTCGTCGCGACGCCGACCGGTCCGCTGCACTACACGCGGGACGGCAACTTCCGTGGCCCGGTCCAGACAGCGACCCGCGACCTCGGCCCGGCGACACCGCCGCCGCACTTGGTGAACGACCCGGATGGTCTGGCGCGCTGGACCGCGCAGGTCGACTCCTCGCGGACGCACCTCACCGAGGCGATGAACAACAAGGCCGTCGAGAACCTGATGAAGGACGTGATGGGCGGTTCGTTCACGTCCAAGCGCGGCTACGAGGGCTTCGTGAAGCCGTCCGCGCTGACCGACGGGACGCTGGCCGGCAAGGTGAACGACTTCAACAACGTCACCCGGGATCTGCTGCTCAAGGGCCCGGACGACCGGATGACCTTGTACCGCGGGGTGTCGATGGACCCGCATGCCGCGCAGGCCGACGAGTTCGTGGATCGGTTGCCGAGTTCGACCTCGAACAACCTCGGCTTCCAGGAGGAGTGGGCGAAGAACGGTGCCGCGGGCAACCGGTTCGTCTTCGAGATCGACGTACCGGCGGGGCATGGCAAGCTGTCGATGGCGTATCCGAAGGGATACCAGGCCGGTGACGACGCCGCCAAGGCGTGGAACCAGAGCCAGTGGGAGGTCACGCTCGCGCCGACCACGCTGACCCGGACCGGGCCGGACCGGATCGAGGACGGGATGCGGATCATCCCGGTCAAGGCCGAGCAGATCCCGCCGGGCCGGATCGCGGACCTGCTCCAGGAGAAGTGGCCGGGGATGAACCTGGACACGGCGTACGACGATTTCGTGCGCGCCTTCGACGAGGGGTCGGTGAACCGCTGGGAGGGCTTCCAGGACGTCACCGTGACGACCACGAAGAGTGCTGACGGCAACCTCACCACGCACACCCTGAGCAAGCCGGGCTACGGCGACAAGCTGGATGTTCTGATCAGCAAGGACGTCGACGGCGGCACGGTCTCGGTCAAGATCGACGGCGGCGAGAGCGCGTTCAGCAAGGGTCCGTGGAAGGGCACCGACCTGGCGGACCTGGCTGCGCAACTGCGCGGAAACGTCTTGCACGACAGCGATCTGTTCATGCGGTTGCCGCAGCCGGGCGCCTGGGCGCAGGAGCCGGTCGTCGTCAACATGATGCACATGCCGCAGGTGCAACATCACCCGCTCGGCGGCGCGTTCAACGGGCACCAGGTGGTCCTTCCGCACGGTGGCCAGCCGCATGTCACCGGCCCGCAGGCGAACCAGTTCGCCGTACACGACTTCGGCGACGACGGCTTCCGCGTGATCGGTCCGAACGGCCAGACCCAGCGGTACGGCGCGAACGGCGTACAGATCGCCGACCGTCTGCAGCTGAACGGGCAGTTCGGTGATCGGTGGGTGGTCCGGCCGGTGCAGGGTCATCCGCATGTGGCGGGGACGGACGGTCCGCTGTTCAGCGTGTTCAACACGAACGATGGCGGCTTCCGCGTCCTCGGACCTCGCGGCGAGACCTACCGGTACGGCGCGGATGGCGCCCTGCACGGTGGTGGCCGGGCGCTGGCCGACAACATGTATCCGCGGGGCTCGGTCTTCACCGAGGCTGATGGTGCTGGTGGGCTACGCGCGGTCGACGTGCACGGTACGCCGGTTGCGCAGCACCGGGTGGAGTTGCTGGCGAACGGGCAGTTCCGGATGTTCGACGACTCGACGGCCACAGTCCGGTGGTTCGACGAAGCCGGGATGGGCCGCGCGCACGGCATTCGGGTCCAGGATCCGGCGTACACGGGTAACACGTACCTGTATCGGACGCCGGATGGGCAGGCCAGCTTTGTCGACGATGCCGCGACCCCGCGGCCCGGCGCGGTGCACCTGTCGCAGGACGGGACGAACACCTTCCAGGTCGTAGAGGCGAACGGTGTCAGTCGGCACTTCGACAACGCCGGGAACTACCTCGAACGCCATGTGCCACTCGCCGGCACCACGCGGGTCGTCGTACACGATGTCAACAACGCCCTCGTCCTCCGCGGTCCGACCGGAGACACCGCGACCGTCACCCACGTGCAGGGCGGCTACCGGGTCGTCGACAACGCGCGGTTCGACCAGTTCGACGGCAACGGTGCGTTCCAGAGCTTCGGCCGCCAGATCCAGCTCCCCGGTGAGACCGGCTGGCTGCACATCGGCGGCGCGAACCCGCAGTGGCTCGACAACACCTTCCAGCCGGTGGCCGGCCGCAACGCCGTCATCCACGGCAACGAGATCCATGTCGCGCGGACCAACGGTCACGATGTCTTCGACCTGAACGGCGGTCTGGTGCGCGAGGTCACCGACCTGCCTGGCAACGGTGCGGTGCTCGGCGGTAGCCGGATCACGCGGGACAACAACGGCGTCGTGCACTGGACCGACAATGCCGGTACGGCGATGCCGACACCGCACCACCCGCCGACGATCGACAACGCGGGCAACATCCGGATCGAGCTCAACCTGCCGGGCCGGCCGCGGAACGGCGAGCACCACGTGTTCAACCGGGACGGCGTGGTCACCGAGCAGGGCTTCCGGGTGGTCCGCGACAACCAGCCGACCGAGTTCAAGTACGTCGTCAACCGGACCGACAACACGTGGCAGCGCGTGCGCGACAACGGCACTGTCGGCGACCTCGGGTTCCAAAAGGGCAAGGTCGACATCGTCGGCCTGGAGAACGGCCGGATCCGGTTGCAGAGCTCGACCGCCAAGGAGGTCGAGGTCTTCGAACGCCGGTGGCTGCCGACCGACGAGATCCTGGACAGCTTCCGCAAGACCGACACGCTCGGGTTCGGTTCGACCAACCGCCGTACCACTTGGGCGACGTACGACGGCAATGGGAACCTGACCAACTGGGGTAAGCGGCATCACGCCACGGCCGGGAACGCCTGGCAGGACATCGACCACAACTGGCGGACGGTCCGCGACTACCAGCAGGGCCTGCAGAAGTACGACAACCCGATCGCCGACCAAATGGGTCCGCTGGCCAAGGCCGAGGAGAAGATCACCGGCCACGTGCTGGCGATCCGGAACGGCGACAACTGGACCTGGCACCGGTACCAGGCCGACTTCGTGTACGTTGCCCAGGGCAACCGTACGTTCGAGCGCATCGGCGAAGGGTGGACCGACACTGTTCGCGTGATGGACGGCGGTAACGAGGTCAGTCGGGTCGCGCAGCAGAAGTTCGGCACCTGGCACGGGCCTGATACCGCTCGCCAGTACAAGGAGTTCACGCTGGAGCCGGGTGCCACGCACCCGACCCGGGACGGTTCGTTCGAGGTGCTTTCGCCGCAGTTGAAGCCGGTCGGTAAAGGTGAGCTGCTGCCCGACGGCACGCTGCTGTCCGCGGCCCGGCAGGGCGACCAGCGACCGCCGATCTGGATCCGGAAGAACTTCCTGGACAACCCGCCAACCACCGGCAGCGTCGCGCACATCGCCACCGACAACCGCTTCCAGATCTTCCGCTGGGAGACCAGCACGGGTGGCCGAGGCGTCCGGTACGTCGGTGCCGACGAGGCGATCGTCGATGTGGACATGAACGGCGCCTTCGTCCGCTCGAAGGGCAAGCTGCACGACGGCACCGAGCTGAAGGTCGGCGACCACGCGACCGCGCCGGGCACTCCCTACCCGCATGCGAACCCACGGCCGGGCGCGCAGGCCGACGTACCGTGGACTGCGGGTGATGTGAACGGCTGGCGGGTGAACAACGGCAACGCCTGGCAGGACTTCGCCGAGGACGCCCAAGGCTGGCGGATGGTTCGCGAGAGTCAGCCGGGTGGACTCGTCCGGGAGTACCCCGACCCTGCCGACGTACGGATCTGGGTCAACCGGGATGCGCACGGCAACCTCGTCGGAATGGCGCACAAGGTCGACGACCCAGGCAACGTCGGCGGGCACAAGTACGTCGTCAGCACCGGGCCGGCGGATTCGTCGTCCTGGCGGTGGCACGAGCTGGATCGCAACGGTGTCGCGATCGCCGGGCGCGAGGGCGACCGGTTCCACTTCAAGGGTTCGCGGGACGAGAGCATCAGCTTCGACAACTCGTTCCGGGACTTCGATAATGCCGGCAACCTGGTTCGCGACCGGCGGATGCTCGACGACCGGCGGTTCATCGAGTCGTGGAACGACGGTGGTCGCTGGGTGGTCAAGGAGTTCGACGCGGCTGGTGCCGAGGTGGTCGGGTCGACGCAGCTCAACCGGCAGTGGCTGGCCGCGGACGGGACTTGGCAGCAGAACTGGACAGCCGGTTCCAGCCACTTCCGCGACAGCACCCCTGGGACGCCGGCGCAGATTGTGCGGGAGACGCCGACTCACATCGGCGACGGCCGGCCGACGCGGGTCCGCGAGTACACGATGGACGGCAACGGGAACACGGACTTCCGGCAGTGGAAGGAGTTCGACTTCGACAAGGTCGTCCGGGAGCGGGCGCTGTCGGGGAACAACTACCTCGAGACCGACAAGATCCACGGCCAGTGGAAGCTGTACGACAACACCGGCCGGGTGATCGGTGAGCGCTCGGACAACGGTCTGGTCTTCGAGTTCCGGGACGGGCAGCTACGACTGAGCGGCAACGAGTTCGACTTCCGCGGGCAGTTGACCGAGTTCCGCGGCTGGAATACCCGGCTCGGAGACGTTCAGCGGCAGCCGTGGTTGATGCAGTCCGAGTGGACGTTCGCCGACAAGACTCTGCTGCCGGGAGGAAGCGCCGTACTGCGGGAGGCGAACTACGCGCCGTTCTCCCGGCTGCTGACCCAGAAGCTCGCGATCACGATGACGTTCGACTTCCTGCTCGACTACGCGGCATCGTTGATGATCGCCGGGATCATCGCCGAGGCGCAGAACAAGCCGTTCACCGGGAACGACGCGCTCAAGGCCCTGATGAACGCCGCGGTCGGCACGGTGATCAAGGGCGTGGCCGGCGCGGCGCTGACCGACACCAAGACGCTGGGCCTGTTCCGGAACCTCAAGCAGAACATGAGCAACCTCGACGGCGGCAAGCTGATCACGAACCGGCCGATCAACCACACCTCCACCTGGGGTGCGGAGTGGGCTGCGAACACGGGCGCGGTGAAGTGGCGGGCCGGTGTCTTCGACTACAGCTTCGGCATGTTGTTGCTGCCGTTCACCGCGTTCGTGAACGGCACGATGAACGCCGCGATCTTCGGCGTACCGGGCTCGGACGGCAAGACCCACAAGGTGTCCGGCTGGCAGGCCGTCGCCGAGGGCGGTATCACGGCCGTGGCCAGCCTGGTCGCGGCGAACAGCATCGGTCTGCTGCGGACCGGCATCGGTCAGTACTCGATCGGCCGGTACGTCCAGAAGGGCGGCATCGGCGAGATGGCGCTGAACATGCCGCTGCGGCTCTGGGAGAAGGGCATGGCCTCGCTGCTGACGCCCGCCATCCGCGGCGCGATCGATCCGCCCTGGTCGAACATCGCCCCGCAACCGCCGCCTACGATCACTCCGGGTGGCGTGATTCTGCCGCCTGGCGTCACCTCCGTACCTCCCGTCTCCGGCACCCAAGGAACACCGTGACGACTCGCTATGTGGGCCCGAAGGGGCGTGGCAGTTTCCGCCGGATCGGCGACGCCCTGCGGGCCGCCGGTCCTGGTGACGTGATCGTGGTCGCCGGTGGCGAGTACGCCGAACAGCTCCGCCTGGACCGCTCGATCGCGGTCGTCGCCGAGCCCGGCGGCGGGCAGGTGACGGTGACCGGCGTACCGGGTGGTGAGCCGACGGTCGTTGCCGAGGGCCTCGAATGCACGGTGCGCGGGATGACCATCAAGGCACCGGCCGACGATGCCGGTGCGCCGGCGGTCGGGGTGGCCGGTGGTGCCGGGCTGATGATCGAGGACTGCACTGTCTCCGGTGGCCGGATCCATGCCCGCGGCAACGAAAACACCGGGCAGGGTTCCGACCTGACCGGGTACGGCGTGACCACGTTGATGATCCGTGGTTCGCGACTGGAGCAGGGGCGGCTGGCCGCGATCCACCTGTCCGGCCGGGTCCAGGCGAAGATCGAGGACTCCGTCATCGACACGGTCGACGGGATCGGCGTCGTACTGTCCGGACCTGCGTATCTGGACGCGTCGCGGTTGCGGCTGAACCAGACGTCGGGCTACGGGTTCCGGTTGCGCGGGACCAGCAAGCTGGTGTCGACCGACGGGACGATCCGGCAGACGGGGATGGCCGGCGTACTGCTCGAGGACGGATCGACGGCGACGCTCAGCGATATCCGGATCGAGAAGCCCGGTGGTCCGGGTGTGCATGCGACCGGATCGGCGCGGAGTGAGCTGACCGACTGCCGGGTTCGCGAGGCGCGGGCCAGCGGACTCGTTGCTCAGGACAGTGCGGAGCTGATTGCGACCGACTGTGCGGTGACCGACGCGGGCGCGAACGGCTTGCTGGTCTCGGATTCCGCGACGGCGACTGTGACCGCGACCCGGTTCGACAGGCCGGCGTACAGCGCGGTGCATTTGACCGGTACGGCGACTGTGAAGCTCACCGATTGTCAGGTTCGCGAGGGTGTTGAGCACGGCGTCCACGTGACCGCGTCGGCGCGAGTCGAACTCATCCGGTGTGGGATCCAGGACGTCGGGCTGACCGGGCTGTCGGCTGTGGACGCTGGGTTTGCTGATGCGGAGGACTGCCGGATCGTCGGTGGTGGGACGGGTATCCGGTTGGAGTCCACCACGGCGACGAGTGTGCGGACATCGTCGGTGACCGGGACTGTCGGTACCGGTGTCGAGCTGGCCGGTGCTGGGCTGGCGACGCTGGATGCGGTGCGGGTCAGCGGGACCAAGGCGGCCGGCATCGTGGTCGGCACGGGTGCGGCCGCGACGATCGACGCGAGCACGATCGAGAACTGCGCGGGATCCGGGCTGGTGATCTGGTCGGAGGCGACTCCGACGGTGAACGGGCTGCGGGTGAGCGCAGTGGCGAAGAACGGGATCTACGTGGCCGAGAAGGCCGGTGGGACCTACACGGACTGCGATGTCACCGGGACGAAGTACCCGGCACTGCACTTGGCGAAGACGGCGGCACCGACGTTCAAGCATCTGCGGATCCGGGACTGTTCGGAGGCGGTCGGTCAGGAGGATGGCGCCGTACCGGTCTTCGAGGACTGCACTGTCGACGGTGTCGCGATGATCCGCGAGACGCCGGTTGCGGCTGTGGCGGGAGCTTCCTCGACGCCTGACGTGCATGTGCCGGGGGCGCTCGACGAGAGCATGCCGCCGGACGACGAGACGCTCGAGGACGTCCTGGCCGAGCTCGAGGAGCAGGTCGGGCTGGACCGGGTGAAGCGCGACGTCCAGTCGATGGTGAAGCTGATGCAGACGGTCCGGATGCGCGAGGAGGCCGGCCTGCCGGCACCGCCGCTCAGCCGGCACCTGGTGTTCGCGGGCAACCCTGGTACCGGTAAGACGACGGTCGCACGGCTGTACGGGCGGATCCTGAAGGCGCTCGGGCTGCTGCGGAAGGGCCACCTGGTCGAGGTCGACCGGACGGCGCTCGTCGGCGAGTACGTCGGTCATACCGGTCCGAAGACGCAGGCCGCGGTTACGCAGGCCCTGGGCGGTGTGCTGTTCATCGACGAGGCCTACTCGCTGGCACCGATCGGGATCGGCAACGACTTCGGCGCCGAGGCGATCGCCACGCTGGTGAAGCTGATGGAGGACCACCGCAACGACCTGGTCGTGATCGTGGCCGGGTACGTCAACGACATGTCCCGCTTCATCGGGTCGAACCCGGGGCTCTCCTCGCGGTTCACCCGGACGCTGCAGTTCGAGGACTACACCGCGGCTGAGCTGGTCGCGATCGTCGAACACCAGGCGCGCGGTCACCAGTACGAGCTGACCGTCGACGCGCGGGTGGCGCTGAACACGTTGTTCGAGCAGCTGCCGCGCGGCGAGGGCTTCGGGAACGGGCGGTCGGCACGGCAGATCTTCCAGGCGATGACCGAGCGGCAGGCGCACCGGATGTCGGAGCTCAGGACGCCGACGCCGGCCCAGCTGGTCTCGCTTGAGGTTCCTGATCTTCCGGAGTCGTTCTAACATCTATTCGTGAGTAGTTAACACAAGTTATCGTGCGATATGGACAACATTTCCCGCCGTGGGTTGCTGACGGGTGCCGGAGCAGTAGTTGCTGCCGGTGCTCTCGGGGTCCCCACCGCCTCCGCCCGGAGCCTTGCCCTGCCCACCACCAAACGCTTCGCCATGGGTGGCGACGGCGACGAGATCTTCCGCCACAAGAAGCTGGCGGATGTGACCGTGATGCAGTCGTTCGCGTTCGACACCCCGAACAACCGGCTCTTCACCGGCCAGCTCAGAGCCGGCCGCGGGGCCAACAGTGGTGACCTCACGCTGACTCAGCTGAGTCTGACCGGCACCGTGCTCGGCCACATGTACCTGAACGGCTTCGGTCATGCCGTCTCGATCGGCGCCCAGGCGGTCGGCAGTACGACGTACATCTGGACCGAGACCGATGTCGACACCACGAACGGGCGGGGCCGCCAGATCTGCCGGTTCCCGTGGAAGAGCGGCACCACCTTGACCTCGGCCTCGGTGACGAAGTGGAAGCCGGTCACGGGTGGCGTCCTGACACCCGCGGTGGACCAGCGGTACGGACGGCTCGGCGTCCGGCACGCCTCACCCGACGGCATGCGCATCACCGTGTACGACCTCGCGAAGGCGTCCGCCGGGGACTACTCGACCGTGCTCGCGTCCTTCGTGCAGCCCACCTTGACCGCGGGAGTCGCCTTCCAGGGCTGGGCGCTCTACGGCTCGTACTGCTACTTCTGGGAGGGCACGGCCTATCCCGGCGACCCCGATCCGGCGAAAGCCAACTCGAAGTTGTGGTGCTACGACATCAATGCCGGGAAGATCGTGGACTCCTTCCTGACCCTGGCCGGGAACAGCCTGACCTACCGTGAGGCCGAGGGGATGGCCGTCTACGGCTCCACCGACGCGACCGCCCGCCTGTACTTCGGCTTCGCGTCGGGTGTCAGTGGCGACCGCCGGGCCAACCTCTTCTACCGCAACGAACTCGTCTGAGCGCTACTGGGCGACGCCGTACAAGCGGTCACCGGCGTCGCCCAGGCCGGGGACGATGTAGCCCTTCTCGTTGAGGTGGCTGTCCATGGCGGCTACGACGAGGTTGCAGGGGATGTTGAGGTGGGTGAGCTCGCGCTCGATCCGCTCGACACCCTCCGGGGCCGCGAGCAGGCAGATCGCGGTGATGTGGTCGGCGCCGCGGTCGACCAGGAACTGGATCGCCGCGGCCAGCGTGCCCCCGGTCGCCAGCATCGGGTCCAGGACGTAGCACTGACGGCCGGACAGGTCCTCCGGCAGGCGCTCGGCGTACGTCGAGGCGTCCAGGGTCTCCTCGTTGCGGATCATCCCGAGGAACCCGACCTCGGCGGTCGGCAGCAGCCGCGTCATCCCCTCGAGCATGCCCAGGCCGGCCCGCAGGATCGGCACCACCAGCGGCTTCGGCGACGTCAGCTTCACACCCTCGGCCTCGGCCACCGGGGTCTGCACGGTGTGCGGACCGGTCCGCACGTCCCGGGTCGCCTCGTAGGCGAGCAGCGTGACGAGCTCCTCGGTCAGCCGGCGGAACGTGGGCGAGTCCGTGGCCTCGTCCCGCAGCGTGGTCAGCTTGTGGGCGACGAGCGGGTGGTCCACGACAAGGATCTGCATAACCCGGAACGCTACCGCCGCCCCTTCCCGACGCGAAACCACCATTTGGCTGCCTAGGCACTCCCGTTGGGGGTTAAGCACCGTGGTTATGGGTGTAGAACCCCCAACCACGCTGGCTAGCCAGGCAAATGCGGTTGCCCGGGCCTACCCTGGGAACTGCATTGGTTTGTGCCCTTCGCCCCGAGGGAGTGCCGATGACCGAGAGTGCTGAACCGCCCGAGCCGCCGAAGCCGCGGCTGGTGGTGCCGCGCGCCGATCTGGATCGGCTGCATCGGCGGGCCGAGTTCCTGCGGGAGCTCGAGGAGGCGAAGGCCCTGCGGGACCGGATCGCACCCCGGCGAGCACGCGTCCGGCGGCTCCGCGAGGCGATGCGGAGAGCGACGTACCACCACTGAAGTGGGCGTGTTCCCCGAATTTTCTCCCACCGACCGCGGGAGTCTGTCACCATGACACCGTGTCCGACGCCACCGCAGGACCAATAACCACCGACCTCGACTTCGCTGTCGCCGCCTACACCGAGGACGGCGTATGGACCGTCACCCCGCTGGTGCTGCGCGGGGAGCCCGACCTGTCCGCGGTGGTTTCCGGGCTGCGCCGGTACCCAGGGGAGGCCGGTGTCCTCGGGATGATCTCGGTCGACGAGGACTTCTTCGTCCTGATCCGGCTGGACAGCGGCCGGGCGCGGTTCCTGATCTCCGACGTGACCGCGGCGACCGAGTGGCCACTGGCCAAGCAGGTCGTCGACGAGCTGGACATCCCGCTGGCCGATGACGACGACGAGCAGGTCCCGGCCGGTGACCTGACGATCGTCGCGGATCTCGGGATGAGCGCGATGGATCTCGGGGCCCTGTGCGACGACATCGACCTCCTCCCCGAGGAGATGCTCGAGGAAGTCGCGGATGCGCTGGGGTTCGGCAACCAGTTCCACGAGGCGATCGAAGCTCTTGGTTAGCCCGGCACTGCAGCGCGAGTGGTCCCGGCTGATGGCGGTCGCCCTGGACGAGGCCGAGCTCGCGCTGCCCGACGTACCGATCGGTGCTCTGGTGGTCGACGCTTCAGGTGAGGTGATCGGTCGCGGGCACAACGAGCGCGAGACCACCGGGGACCCGACCGCGCATGCCGAGGTGCTGGCGCTGCGCGCGGCCGCCCGGCACGTCGGCGAATGGCGGCTGACCGGCTGCACGCTCGTGGTCACCCTCGAGCCCTGCACGATGTGCGCGGGCGCGATCGTGCTGTCCCGGGTCGAGCGGCTGATCTTCGCGGCGTACGACGAGAAGGCGGGTGCCGTGGGGTCGTTGTGGGACGTCGTCCGGGACCGCCGGCTCAACCACCGGCCCGAGGTCTTCGGCGGCGTGATGGCCGATGTGGCCGGTGCCCGGCTCCGCGATTTCTTTTCCGGGCACAGGTCTTGATAGCCTCTGCGGCGGTGGCGTGTCCGAGCGGCCGAAGGAGCGCGCCTCGAAAGCGCGTGATGGGTACCCCCCATCCGAGGGTTCAAATCCCTCCGCCACCGCCAACCATCTTCCGGGATGGACGTAGGACCGAAGACCCTGATGCTGTGTGATGCGTCAGGGTTTTCGTCTCTCGGGACCTGAGATCGACTGAAAGGCCCCCATCCGTGGACGTGGCAGAGCTCGACCAGATCCTGTTGGCCGGAGCCGTGGTGCTCCTGGTTGCGGTGGTCGCTGTCCGCCTGTCCGGGCGGCTGGGCCTCCCGTCGCTGCTCATCTACCTCGGGATGGGCCTGCTGCTCGGTGAGTCCGGGCCGGGGCACATCCACTTCGAGGACGCCCAGCTCGCCCATGCGCTCGGGTTCGCGGCGCTGGTGATCATCCTGATCGAGGGTGGCCTGACCACCCGGTGGAACGAAGTCCGCCCGGTGATGCCACTCGGGCTCGTACTGGCCACGGTCGGGGTCGCGATCAGCGTCGGCGTCGTGGCCTGCATCGCGCACTACGTCCTCGGGCTGGACTGGCAGATCGCCGTACTGATCGGTGCTGTCACGTCGCCGACCGACGCGGCCGCGGTCTTCTCGGTACTGCGTCGGGTTCCGATCAGACCGCGGTTGAGGGGCGCTCTGGAGGCGGAATCCGGGCTGAACGACGCCCCGACCGTCCTGCTCGTCACCTTGGTCAGCACGGGCGCCACGAGCGAGCACGGCTGGCTGTACTTCACCGGCCTGGTGTTCTACGAGTTGGTGGTCGGCGCGCTGTTCGGGTTCGTGATCGGCTGGATCAGCGTCGGCCTGATCCGCCGGGTCGCCCTCGGCTCCGCCGGTCTGTACCCGCTCGCGGTCGTCTCGCTCGCGATCATCTCGTACGCCGGTGGCACCGTCCTGCTCCACGTCTCGGGGTTCGCCGCGGTCTACGTGACCTCGCTCGTCCTCGGGAAGGCCGAGCTCCCGCACCGGATGGCGACCCGCTCGTTCGTCGACGGCCTGGCCTGGCTGGCACAGATCGGCCTGTTCGTCATGCTCGGCCTGCTCGCCTCACCCGGCCGCATCAGCCTGAACGACGTCCTGGTCGCCCTCGTGATCGGGACCGCTGTCACGGTCGTCGGCCGCCTGCTCGCGGTCGTCGTGTCGGCAACCCCGTTCAAAGTGCCCTGGCGAGAGCAGGCCTTCATCTCCTGGGCCGGCCTGCGCGGCGCCGTACCGATCGTCCTGGCCACCATCCCACTGGCCGAAGGTGTCCCGCAGGCCACCAGGATCTTCGACATCGTCTTCGTCCTGGTCCTGTTCTTCACCCTCCTCCAAGGCCCCTCCCTGCCCTGGCTGGCCCGCAAACTCCGCGTCCTCGACGAGAACGCCTCCTTCGAGGTCGAGATCGACGTCGCCCCGCTGGAGTCCCTCGGCGCCGACATGCTCCAGGTCCACGTCCCCAGCGAATCCCGCCTGGCCGGCGTCGAGATCGCCGAACTCCGCCTCCCCGCCGGCGTCTCGGTCTCCCTGATCATCCGCGGCGACGAAGCCTTCGTCCCCGACCGCCGCACCGTCCTCCGCGCCGGCGACGCCCTCCTCGTCGTCGCCCCCAGCCCCCTCCGCGACCAAACCGCCCGCCGCCTCCGAGCCATCTCCCGAGCCGGCCGCCTAGCCGGCTGGTTCGGCGAACGAGGCCGCGAAAACCACTGACCGCACCCCGAGCGGGATGCGGTCAGCCGGTCGAGTGCCCGTCGCCGGGGTCAGTTCGGGTTTTGGCCCTTGGGGATGGGCTGGGGGGTGTAGATGACGGGGAGGCAGACGGAGGTGCCGGCGGGGACGGTGATCGAGGCCAGGCCCTTGGCGTTGAGCTTGGTGTACTTGGTGCCTACGACCAGGTCGACGGTGTGGCTGTCGCGGCTGTCGGCCACGGGGGCGGCCTTCTGGGCGAGTTGGCCGGCTACCAGTTGGAGCTCGGGGGAGTTGGTGGCGTGGCCGCGGAGCTCCACGGTGTCGACCTTGTCGCCCTTGGGCTCGTTGGCGACCTTGGCGACGTGGAAGCCGCGCTTGCGCAGGAGGTCGGCGACCTTGGCCGCGGTGCCGGCCTTGGCGCCGCCGTTGTAGACGTTCACCGAGACCTGCTTGGGGACCAGGCGGTTGTTCTCGAGCTGCTGCTCGACGCAGGTCGGGCCGGCGCTGGTGTTGATCAGCGAGTTCCAGCCCCACCAGGCGCCGCCGACCAGGATCGCCAGCAGGACGACCATGGTGATGGGCGTGCGCCAGTGGATCCGCGCGTGCGGGCGCGGCTGGGGGTAGAGGGCGGTCATCGTGATCAGTCCACGACCAGAACCCGGGCGTGCAGAACCAGCCGCTGCTGCAGTGCCGCTCGCAGCGCGCGGTGCAAACCGTCCTCGAGGAACATCTCACCCCTCCATTCGACGACGTGGGCGAACAGATCGCCGTAGAACGTCGAGTCCTCGTCGAGCAGTGCATTGAGGTCGAGCGTGCCCTTGGTCGTCACCAGCTGGTCCAGCCGCACCTGCCGTGGTGGCAGCGACGACCAGTCCTTCGGCTTGAGCCCGTGCTCCGGGTACGGCCTTTCCTCCCCGACACGCTTGAAGATCACCCCCCGAAGTCTAGCGTTGTCAGGGGCCGAGTGAGAGGTCGGCAACGTCACCGGAACAGTCCGGAACCGAGGATCAACCTTTTGGATGAGTTGTACGTCATACCCAGGTTGTAGATCCTGAGGTAATAGCATGCGGCCATGACCGAGACAGGCGACGTCGCCGAGACCGTCAAGCAGGGGTACGCGTTCGAGGGGGCGGCGATCGAGCTCGGTGCGCTGCTGGTCGACGGGGAACCGAAACCGGAGTCAGCAGTCCGCATCCCGTTGTCGATGGTGAACCGGCACGGTCTGGTGGCCGGTGCGACCGGTACCGGTAAGACAAAGACGCTGCAGCTGATGGCCGAGCAGTTGTCGGCGGCCGGGGTCGCGGTGTTCGCCGCGGACATCAAGGGCGACCTGTCCGGGATCTCGCAGCCGGGTGAGAGCAACGAGAAGTTGCTGGCCCGGACGCAGACCATCGGTCAGGAGTGGACCGCGACCGGCTTCCCGACCGAGTTCTACGCACTCGGCGGTCAGGGCACCGGGATCCCGATCCGGGCGACCGTCACGTCGTTCGGGCCGGTGTTGCTGTCGAAGGTGCTCGGGCTGAACGACGTCCAGGAGTCGTCGCTCGGGCTGATCTTCCACTACGCCGACAAGCAGGGCCTGACGCTCCTCGACCTGAAGGACCTGCGGGCGGTCATCACGCACCTGACCAGTGACGAGGGCAAGGCCGACCTGAAGGACCTGGGCGGGCTGTCGGCCGCGACCGCCGGGGTGATCCTGCGGGCGCTGATCGGGTTCGCGGACCAAGGCGCCGAGGCGTTCTTCGGGGAGCCCGAGTTCGACACCGCCGACCTGCTGCAGCAGCGCGACGGCAAGGGCCTGATCTCGCTGCTCGAGCTGCCGAACCTGCAGGACCGGCCGGCGTTGTTCTCGACGTTCCTGATGTGGCTGCTGGCCGACCTGTTCCACGACCTGCCCGAGGTCGGCGACGTGGACAAGCCGAAGCTGGTCTTCTTCTTCGACGAGGCGCACCTGCTGTTCAACGACGCCTCGAAGGCGTTCCTGGACTCGATCGCGCAGACCGTCCGGCTGATCCGCTCGAAGGGTGTCGGCGTCTTCTTCGTCACCCAGACCCCGAAGGACGTGCCGGACGACGTCCTCGCCCAGCTCGGTTCGCGGGTCCAGCACCAGCTGCGCGCACACACGCCGAACGACGCCAAGGCGTTGAAGGCGACCGTGTCGACGTTCCCGAACTCGGCATACGACCTCGGCGAGGTGCTCACCCAGCTCGGGATCGGCGAGGCGATCGTGACGGTGATGAACGAGAAGGGCGCGCCGACGCCGGTCGCCTGGACCCGGTTGCGCGCACCGCTGTCGCTGATGGCGCCGGCTGCCGCCGACCAGCTGACCGCATCCGTCCAGGCTTCACCGAACAACGCGAAGTACTCGCAGGTGCTCGACCGGGAGTCGGCGTACGAGGTCCTCGCCAAGAAGGTCCAGGCCGGCGCCGAGCAAGCCGAGGCCGAGGAGCAGGCCAAGCAGCAGCCGCAGGAGCAGCCGGCCCCGCGCGGCCGGGCGCCGAAGCCGGAGAAGTCGATGGTCGAGCAGGTCATCGGTTCGTCGGCCTTCAAGCAGTTCGCGCGGACGGCGGGCCGGGAGATCGTGCGCGGCCTGTTCGGTGCCGCTCGTCGCCGGCGGTAATCAGTCTCACGCAATGAGCCGGGTCCGCTGAGCGGACCCGGCCGCCGATCCTGCGGTCCTTCCAGGTTCAGCCCGGAAACCTTTTCGAGACCTTCCGGTCCGCCGGAAAACCGAGCGATATAAAGGTTTTTCGCGTTTGATGATTGATCAAACGACTGAATCGGTCGGCACTGATCATCGTTTCCACATTGTCATCCAGGCCGCTCCGTCGCGGATTGGGACGAGACGCTCACTCGTCGTACCGTGGGGGTAATGGTTGCGCAGAGTAGGCGATCGGTACGGAAATGGGCGCTGTGGACCCTGTCGGTCCCGGCGTTCGTTGTCGTCGTGCTCGTCGACTTCGGCGCCCTCGGGTACGGCGTTCAGACGTTCACCGAGTTGCCGAGCTGGCACGGGCTGGACGTGGTGGCCGCGGTGACGCTGTCGGCCCTGATCGCGGTCGAGGGTGCTCGCCGGGTGGAGAACCGGCGCCGGCGTGGTGGCGCCCTGCACAAGGACCTCGCCCCGGCCTGGATGATCGCGGCCGCGATCATCCTGCATCCGGCGCTGGCGATCCTGGTCGTGGTGCTGCTGCGGATCTGGTGGCGGATCCGGGCCGGTAAGTGCATCCCGTACCGGTGGGCCTTCTCGACCTCGGTGCACGTGCTCGCCGTCGGCGCCGCACATGAGGTGTTCGGTTCGGGCCGCGACCTGTTCGGCGGGAGTGAGTTGGCGCTGGTCGCGGCGATGGTGCTGACCGCGATCACGTTCGTCGCCACCGACACGCTGCTCTGCGGTCTGGCCATCTCGCTGATCGTGCCGGGCAGCAGCCGCCAGGAGACGGTCGGCGGGATCGACGACCTCTGTATCGACGCGACCGCTGCGATGTTCGGCTGTCTGCTGGCCGGGGCCTGTTTGATCAGCCCATGGTTCGCGTTCGTGGCCATCCCGATCACGTTGACCGCGCAGCGCGCGCTGCTGCTCGGCCAGCTGGAGTCGGAGGCACAGACCGATCCGAAGACCAGTCTGACCCGGGTCGACTGGTGGCGACGGCAGACCGAGGAGATGCTGCGCGGCGCCCGCACCCAGGGCGAGCACATGGCCGTGCTGCTGATCGACATCGACCACTTCAAGCAGGTCAACGACCGGCACGGTCACCTGGTCGGCGACGAGGCGCTGCGGGCGGTCGCGACGATCCTGCGCAGTGCGATCCGGGCCAAGGACGTGATCGGCCGGTTCGGTGGCGAGGAGTTCGTGATCGCGCTGCCCGACACCGGGATCGACGAGGCCACGGTGACGGCAGACCGGCTGCGCAATGCGGTGGCGGGGAGCCCGCTGGCCGCGATGTGTGCCGGCGTCCTCGACGACCCCGACCTGGATCCGGACACCTTCCACCTGACGGTCTCCATCGGCGTCTCGGTCTACCCCGCCGACGGCACCACCGTCCACGACCTCCTGCTGCAAGCCGACCGCGCCATGTACGCCGCCAAGGCCGCCGGCCGCAACCGCGTCCGCCTCGCCGCCGACCTCTCGGTCCTCACCACCCCCAAGCCCCACCCCCGCCCAGTCGCCACCGGCGCAGCCGCCCCCACCGACCGCACTTAACCCAACCCCATCCCACCCCGATCCGCCCCCGCCGTACCGGCGACAACACGGACTGATATCCCCTCGCGTTGCCCGTTCTCTCCCCGTATACGACCTGAGAAGGGGCAACAGGAACGGATATCCGTTGATGAGGGCGGCCCACTCACCATCCCTTCGCGCCCAAAGGTGGGTCCGCTGCTCTGGGGGGCGGGCTCGAAGTTCTTGGGGAGGTGGCAGAACCTTTTGGGGTGGGAGGGCGTCCTCAGGGGTGACCACTGTGGACGGAGAGCTCATGAGTCGTGATGACGACTTCACGGCGTTTGTGCTGGCCAGGTCGGGGCGGTTGGTGCACTTCGCCCGGATGCTGTGTGGTGATGCGACTCTGGCCGAGGACCTGGTGCAGAACGCGTTGGAGAAGGCCTACCTGCGGTGGGAGCGGATCGAGCTCGCCGATCCGTTCGCGTATGTCCGGCAGGCGGTGGTCAACCAGCACCTGTCCTGGGTACGGCGTCGCCCGTGGCGCGAGCGGCCGAGCGGGGCCACGGCCGAGCTCGACCTGCTGTTCGTCGACACGCCAGTGGAGGATCAGTCCGGGGCGGTCGATCGGCGGGTGACGGTCGGGGCTGCGCTGGCCACGTTGACCCGTCGGGAGCGGGCGATCGTCGTACTGCGTTATGTCGAGGATCTGACCGAGCGGGAGACGGCCTCGGTGCTCGGGATCGCGCTCGGCACGGTGAAGAGTGCGAATGCCCGGGCTCTCGACAAGCTGCGAGCTGCGCCGGAACTGAGTGGGGTGACGCGATGAACGACGACCGGTCGGTGACCGAAGAAGAGCTCCGGGTCGTGCTGGCCCCGGATGGTGGTGTCGCGCCGCTCGACCCGGCGCGGGTGATCGCGGGGGCGCGTCGGCGACGGACGGTTCGCGGGATGGCGGGTGGCGTGGTGGCGGTTGCCGTCGCCGGCCTGGCCACCGCGGGAATCATGATCGGGCTCGCGCCCGGCGCCGCGCCGGAGCCTGCTGGGCCACCGGCGCCGGTGGTGACGCCGAGCCCGACACCGAAGGCCACGCCGTCGTCGCCGCCGATGCCGACGCCGACGGCTACGCCAACGCAGACACCGGGGGGCGGACCCACGCTGGGATCACCGCACACGCCGCCGCCGACACCCCAGCGGACGCCGTCCAAAATCCCCGTCAACACGCCCAGCAAGGTGCCCACGCCGCCGTCGCCGTCGGGAAGTCCTGCCTGAGCAGAACCTTTTCGGCACCCGGTCGCGTCCTTCAGCCCGACCGAACGACGAAATGGTGGTGGAGGGCAACTAATGGACGAAGTAGGTCGGAAGCGGCGGACGACTCGGATCGTGCTCGGCGGAGTGGCTGCCGCAGTGGTGGTGCTGCTGGCGGTCGGCGGGACGGCGATGGCACGCAGCGGTGGTGGCGACGGTGGCGGTACGCCGACACCGCCCCCGACGCCGAGCTACGCGCCGACGCCGAGTCCGAGCGTCCCGTCGACGCCGTACCCGACGGCAACGCCGAGCAACGCGCCGACGCCCAGCCCGGCCGACCCGGCGCGGACGCCGAGCAAGGGGCCGAGCTACGCGCCGACGCCGACTCCGACAAGGACGCCGAGCAGCTGGCCGACACCGAGTCCGCTCGAGCCGCCGCGGACGCCGACCATGGCGCCGACGCCGTCCAAGGCGCCGCGACCGGGCCAGGTGACCCCGACCGAGACGCCGAGCTCGCCGCCGTCCTACCCGACGCCGTCCAAGGCGCCGCGACCGAGTCAGTCACCCGGCAAGTAAGCCGGAACAACGAAGCGCCGGGCGATCCGAGAGCGGATGCCCGGCGCCTCAGTGCGTTTAGCAGGCGCCGAAGGTTCCGGCCGAGACCCATGCCTTGGCGACGTACATGCCGGGGTGGACGCGGAGCCAGACATTGCTGGTGCCCTGGGAACCGGTGACGCTCTGCCCGGTGGTCTGGCACTCGACAGTGACCTGCGCCGACTTGCCGGCCATGCCGACGACCGCTCCGGTGGAGCTGGCCGAGTTGCGGATGTTCAGGTAGCCGGACGTGATCGACACCGTGCCGCGGCCGCCGTCGCCGGTCCACAGATAGGTGACGTCGACCCAGGCGTTGTTGGTCAACGCGAGCGCGTCCCAGAAGGTGCCGTCGGCGAGGTCGATGCCGGCCGGGTTCGCGACCGTGCGGCCGAACTGGTCCTTCCCGCCGTTGTACCCGTCCTGGTACGCAGCCTGCGCCTCGGGCTTGCCCTGCGGCAGGTCCTTCCACATCTCGCGAGTGGCGCTCGGGTTCCAGTAGTCGTCCTTGGTGTTCCACGGGCCGACGTCCCACACCGGCTCGAACGCGCATCGCGACGCCGTACAGACCTTGACCGAGTAGTTGCCGGAACCGTTGCTGGCCAGGCCGCGACGTGAGGGCAGCGCGACGAAGTGGTCGCGGTTGACGATCACGTGCCCGTTGGCCGTCGTCCCGCCGACGAGTCCTTCGCGGGTTGCGAAGACGCGCGACTTGAGAGGCGCGGCCTGGATGGCCATCCCGCTGGGCGCGACCTTGTCGGTCGGCAGCACCGTCGCGTCGGCGACCCACGGCTGCGCGCCGGTCGGGGGTGCGCTGACGATGATCCGCAGCTGCACCTGGTCGCTCGCGCCAGGCAGTGCGGTCGGCGTACCGGCTGTGGCTGGGGTCCACTCCGACCAGCGGTCGTTGACCCAAGCCCGTACGTCGACCTCTGCCGACGAGCCGTCCGGCGTACCGGTGCTGTAGTTGGCGACGACTGCTGAGGTCGGTGCGGCGAACCGGACCGGGGTGAGCTCGGCGAGGCCCGAGCGCTGCTTGATCTCGGCGGAACCGATCGCGGCCGGTGCGTCGCCGAGGATGATCCGGTTGCCGTCGTACCGGACGTTGCTGGAGTTGCTGATGGGCTCTGGGGCGGCCGAGCTCGGGAGGCTGATCGTCAAGAGTGTGACAGCTGTGACGAGACAAGCTGCGAGCTTCGTCCTTCGAGTGATACGCATGGCGCGAGACCTCCGGGGCGGTGAAGTCACTGCAGACGGCTCCAATGTGACAAAGAAACCTCTCCTCTGTACAGCCTGTGAATAAATTCCTTCGAAGAAGTTGGTGACGAACAGAACCTAGTCGGTCACTCAGAGGGTTTGGACCGGTGTGACAGAGGCAGAGGAGATTCGATGACCCGGACCGCGGACGCCGATTTCGAGCGCTTCGTGCAGACCCAGTCAACCCCGCTGCTCCGCTTCGCGGAGATGCTCTGCGGCGATCGGCACAACGCCGAGGACCTGGTGCAGCAGGCGTTGATGCGGTCGTATCCGAAATGGCACCGATTGGACGGCGATCAACTGCGCTATGTCCGTCGGGTGCTGGTCAACCGGTTCCTCACCCAGGCCCGCCGGCGCTGGAACAACGAAGTACCCAGTGATCCGGTTGAGAACGATTGGGACCAGCGAGCGGTAGCGGACTTCGCCCAGCAGGTGCAGACCAGAGAGGCCGTGCTCTCGGCCTTGGCCGGTCTGACTGTTCGGGAGAGAGCCGTCGTCGCGCTGCGCTACTCGCAGGATCTCTCCGAGGCCGAGACTGCCGAGCTGCTCGGTATGGCTCCCGGGACCGTCAAGTCGACGTCCTCCCGGGCGCTGGCCAAGTTGCGTCTGGCACCCGACCTGATCGACAGCGTAAGTGGAGGAAACTGATGAGTGACGAGCAGCGGGTACGCAGCGCTCTCGAGTACGACGTGGACCCGTTCACCCCGAACGCGGGTGACCTGATGCGGCGCGGCAAGCGGCTCGCGTGGGTACGGCGCGGTCTGGCCGCGGCGGGTGTCACCGCCCTGGCCGGAACCGTGGCAACGGTGTCCGCCGCGGTCGGGGGACCGGCCCCGGTCAAGAACCTGTTCACCGGTGCACCGAAGCCGCCGCCGGTCGCGGTGCCGGTCGACACCCCGAAGCCGACGGTGGACCCCACTTGCCTGCCCAGCAAGCCCAACCTGCCGGCCAAGCCGAAGCTGCCAGTGGTGACGGTCAGCAAGACGATCGACCCGAACCAGCAGCCCTCGGTGCCGACCACCAAGCCGACGCTGCCGAGCAAGCCCACGCTCCCGGCCAAGCCGACCCTGCCGGCCAAGCCCAGCATCCCGACGGCCAAGCCGTCGCTGCCGGGTGGTAAGCCGTCCTTCCCGACGACGAAGCCGACGCTCCCGACCACCAAGCCGACGCTCCCGACGACGAAGCCGTCGTTGCCGGGCAAGCCGACGCTGCCGACGAGCAAGCCCTCGCTGCCGAGCAAGCCGACCCTGCCGACGACGAAGCCGTCGCTGCCGGGTAAGCCCACGCTCCCGACGAGCAAGCCGTCGCTGCCGGGCAAGCCGAGCCTGCCGGACTGTGTGCACGGCGTCCCGACCACCGCTCCGTCGCTGCCGTCGAAGCCGGGTAAGCCGTCGGTGCCCGCGCCGAAGCCGAACGCGCCGAAGCCGGCCGTCCCGACCGTCAAGGTCTCCGGTGGCGTCAAGATCACGGTCGACCCGGGCAAGTACCCGCAGAGCAAGCCGTCGATCCCGACCACCAAGCCGACCTTCCCGACCCCGAAGCCCAGCGTCCCGACGCCGAGCTTCCCGACCACCTTCCCGACCGGCCACCCCTCCTCAGGCCGGTAGGGCAGCCGGTCACCGGCGAGCAGGTGGTGGGCGGAACCCCCTCCTCGCCGGTGACCAGCAATTTGTCGGCCAGCTCACGGCCGGCTCCACCGAGCGGCCTCGCTCCGGCACCCTCCCCCCGCTGCCGGAGCGAGGCCGTTTTGCTATGCCAGCTCCCGCAGTAGGTTGGCGGTGGCTTCGTCGGCGGGGTAGAACGACTCGATCATCAGTTCGGAGACGGTGACGTCGAGTGGGGTGCCGAAGGTTGCGATTGTGGTGAGCAGCGAGAGGCGCTCGCCTTGATAGGTCAGATCGAACGGTACGACGACCTCGGCCGGCCCGGGGTGCGCCGGCTGATCGTCGGTCGAGTAGCCGCGCAGTTCGTCGTACAGGTCCTGGAGTTCGGGGTCGGCGGTGCTGACGATCTGGCGTTGTAGGCTGGCCAGTGCGGAGGCGCGGACGTCGGCCAGGTTGGTGATCCGGCTCGCCAGTCCATCTGGATGCAGGACCAGCCGGAGGGCGTTGATTGGTGCCTTGAGCAACGTTTCGTCGACGTCGGTGGTGAAGATCTTGATCCCGGTGTTGGCCTCGACGATGTTCCACCAGCGGTCGACCACGAGTGCGGGATAGGGCTGATGCGCCTCGAGCAGCCGGCGCAACGTGGTCCGGATCGCCAGCATGGCCGGCGAGTGCAGTGACGACTCGCTGTAGATCGGCGCGTATCCACCGGCCAGCAGGAGCTGGTTGCGGTCCCGCAGCGGTACGTCGAGATGCTCCGCCAGCCGCAGCACCATCTCCCGGCTCGGCTGCGACCGCCCGGTCTCGACGAAGCTGACGTGCCGGGTGGACACCTCGACCCGGTTCGCGAGATCGAGCTGACTCAGCCGCCGATGCTCGCGCCAGCCGCGCAGCAACTCACCGACCGGGCGCTGGAACGTCTCTGTCATACCCCGACGGTAGCTGGCGGCGTAGCGCACGCCATTACCTCCGACGTCATCGCCAGTACGCCGTCGGTCGCGGCAAAGTTCTGGTCATCCGAACCAACCAGGAGGAAACGATGACCACCCAGACTCTCGCCGACCAGTACTTCGCCACTTGGAACGAGCCCGACGCCGATCGCCGGGCCGAACTGATCGCGGCGACCTGGACCGAGACCTCGACCTTCGTCGACCCGAGCTTCGAGACGCACGGCCATGACGAGCTCAACAAGCTGATCGGTGCCGCCCAGCAGATGTTCCCCGGCCTGTCCTTCGTCCGGGTCGGCGAGATCGACGACCACCACATTTACCGGCGCTGGACCTGGCATCTGAAGGCGGAGGGTCAGGACCCGGTTGCAGGCGGTACCGACATCGTCCGGGTCGACGACGACGGCCTGATCACCCATCTGATCGGCTTCCACGACTTCGCTCCGGAGCACTGAACCTGGAGCGTCGTAAGTTGCGCACATGTGGAAAAAGCTGAGTGGGGTGCTTGGTGCGGGGGTGCTGCTCGCCGGGGTCGTTCCGGCGGGTACGGCGGCCGCGGTGGGGCTGCAGTGGAAGGAATGCAAGCCGGGGGCGGTCGAGCAGTGCGCGACGCTGAAGGTGCCGCTGAACTGGTCGAAGCCGTCCGGCCCGATGACGAACGTCTTCGTCGTGAAGGTGCCGGCCAAGGACCAGGCGCACAAGCGCGGGTCGCTCGTCTTCAATCCGGGCGGCCCGGGCGGCGCCGGTGGCTCGATCTTCGAGGCCGGGCTGGCCGACGCGTTCCTCGGTCCGCTGCGGGACAACTACGACCTGGTCAGCTTCGACCCCCGCGGTACCGGGCAGAGCAGCCAGCTGAACTGCGGCCCGGTACTGCGCCCCGGCGTACCGGTGTTCCCGAAGAACCAGGCGCAGTACGACGCGATGGTCGCGTCCAGCCGGGCTACCGGTGAGCAGTGCCTCAAGCAGCACGGCGATCTGATGCGGAACCTGGACACCCGGACCGTGGCGCGCGACATCGACGCGATCCGGGCTGCGCTGGGGGAGCGCAAACTCAGCTTCTTCGGGATGTCGTACGGCTCGTTCCTCGGCACGATGTATGCGCAGATGTTCCCGCACCGGGTCGACCGGATGCTGATCGATGGGATCATCGACCACTCGCAGGGGTCGCGGCGGTTCATGCTCGAAGAGGCCAAGTCGATGGAGAGCGAGTTCAACGCGTTCATCGACTGGTGTGCCGCGGACGCGGCCTGTGAGCTGCACGGGCAGGACGTCGGCGCGCTCTGGGACAAGACGGTCGTGAAGGCCGACAAGACCCCGCTGACCAGCCCGACCGGACCGGTCAACGGCGACGTGATGCGGATGGCGCTGCCCGCGCTGCTGCCGAAGCTCGAGATGTTCGGCGCCGACTGGACCGGCCTCGCCGGCGCGCTCGCCAAGGCGGCCAAGGGTGACGGCTCCGGCTTCGGCTCCAGCTACATCGGCTACCAGGAGACGGCGTACGCGGCCGTGTCCTGCATGGACCTGCCCGGCGAGCTCAAGGGGTACGCCGACGCCCGCGCCCGGATGGCTCTCGCCAAGGCCGTCGCTCCGCGCGTCGGTGCTGCCGTCGAGGGCTGGATCATGGCGGCCGCCTGCTCCGGCTGGCCGATCCCGCCGAGCAACCCGTGGCAGCGCACCCCGGTGCGCGGAGTACAGCCGATCCTGATCGCGTCGTCGACCAACGACCCGTCCACGCCGGTCTCGGCCGCCCGCGGCCTGGCCCGTCAGATCGACAACAGCCACCTGTTCATCGCCGAGGCCCACGGCCACACGGCGTACCTCAACTCCGAATGCGCCCGCACCCACATCACGGCGTACTTCCTCAAGGGCACCCTGCCCGCGAAGAACGCCTGCCGCTGACTAGAGCGCTTTGAGGAGCCGCTCGCAGCGGACGGGGTCTTCGGTGAGACCGTTGTTCAGGCCCCAGAGCCAGTAGTCGACCGCACGGAAGATCGTCCAGTGGCGGGCCCGGTCCCGGACCAGGCCCGCCTCCTGGACGACGAGTTCGAAGTACGGCGGGATCTCGGCCATCTCGTCGAGTTGCGTCCACAGCACCCGGCCGAGGTCGTACTCGATGTCACCGCGGTACAGCATCGGATCGACCGTCACCCACGGCTCGCGCGTGCCGGCGAGCACCTGGTGGACATGGAGGTCGCCGTTGACCGAGAGATCCATTGCCGGCTCGGTCAGCTGGGGCGCGATCTCCAGTGCCGCGCGCAGGAAGCCGACATCGAACGGCCGGCCGAGCTCCTCCCACTGCCTCTCCATGACGGCCGGCCGCTGCCGCATGATCTCGCCGGTGGAGAGCGCCTCGGGGTGCGGCGGTACGGCGAGTCGCCGCATCATCCGGCCGAGTACGGCCATCGCCTCGTCGAGCGGTCGGGTCGAGAGCGGCGTCGACAGCCGCTCCAGCAGCATCGCGCCCGCGGCGGGGGCGGCGTCGTACAGGAGGACCATCCCGCGGCCGTCCCACCAGCGCAGCGCCTGCACGTGCTCGTCGATCCCGGGCCCGGGTGGTGTCATGCGGAGGGCGAACTCGTCGGAGCCGCGGCGTACAGGGATGACCAGCGCGTTCGAGCCCCAGGCGAGCGGACCGTCGGGTTGCAGGTCCCAGGTCGCGCACTGCGTGCTCACCAGGTTTGGGAGCGCATCCAGCCAGGTCGTGCCCTCATGCCACCACCGTGGCATCTGGCGGAAGCCGTCCGGGACCTTGATCATGCGTGCAGCGTAGGCGGCAGGCTCCCACTGAGCAGGCTATTTTCGTCCGACCCGAGCTCGGCGGGCGCACCTGGGATGCGCCCGCCGGGGCCGGTCGTTCTCCCGCCCCTCAGTGGGAGAACTCGCGGCTCGGTGAGTCTCACCCATGCCCGAATGACACTGACTGAACCGCGGGACGCCCCTAGTGGTACCCCACTCCGGCCGCGAGCACACCTCGACCCACGCGGAAGGCCGAAAAAACTTGACGCCGATCGAACCTTCGCCGACATCGACAAGGCCCCACCGGTAGCAGCCGGTGGGGCCTTGGTGGTCCACTACCGCCCGGGCATTCCCGGTGCAGCTGTGGAGGTGGAGAGCGGAACCGACGCCGATGCAGGGGTCAAGACGTCAGCTCCGCTTGTCTGTGTGCAGTTATGCCTTCGAATCCACGGCCCAGACATGTGCCTGGTGGAACTCGAGGTGCTGCCGCATGGCAGCCGGGGTGCCGACCGATCCGAGGTGGTGCATCGCGGGCACGACAACCGCCCGTACGTCGGACCGCTTCACCTCCTCGAGCAGTGCGTGGAACGCCGCGGATTCGGCCGTGTCGCGCTCGGTGTAGACCGTGCCGAGGGTGAATCCCTCGGCGCTGGCGAAGGCGGCGAGGGAATCCGTCGCCGCGGCCAGCTCCTCCGCGCAACTCAGCGCGTCGGCCCGCACATATCCGAGCAGCGTCGGCCGGGTCGTCATTGACCCGGCCCTGCCACAACGTCCGCCGGCACCGGCTCGCTCGTCACCCGGAGGGAGGCGAAACGCCGCTGCATGGCTTCCTCGTACTGCGCTGCCTGCTCCGCTGTGGCGGTGTGGTCCGCGATCGGGTGAGCGCCGAACCAGACCCGCACCCGGAAGTGGGTGGTGGGGGATTCCAGCGTCTCGGTCATCAGCGGTCCTTCGGCAGTCTCGGTCGGCGCCCCGGACGGCTTTGTCCGGTGCTGAGTAAAGAACACCTCATGGGCGCCGCCGCAGGAATACTTCCGCAGGGACCTTTACAGAGCCTTGACGGAGAGTAGGGAAACCCTACGAATCCCCTGGTCAGAGCGGTCCGCCCGGCTGCTTATCGGCGGTTGGTAATGACCTGTCAAGAATGTTTGCACGGATTTACCAATAACGATTCGGCAGCCGGGCCGACGTTTCGAACCAGGTAGAAATGTCGTACCTCCTGCTAACCCTTCGCGGCCAATTGATTACGCACCGCTGGCCGCAATCCGCCGAGCGCGACCAGCGCCCCGAGCGCGGCTGCGCCCAGTGGCACCAGCAGACCGTTGCGGAAGGCATCGATCGTCAGGTCGTCCGATGCAGCCAGTACGGCGGCCACCACGGCGAGCCCGAGTGCGGCCCCGAACTGGAAGGAGGTGGTCAGCACGCCACTGGCCAGTCCTTGCTCGTCCTCGGCGACCCGGTCGGTGGCCGCGATCGTCAACGGCCCGTACGCCAGCGCGAACCCGAGACCGAGCAGCAGGAACGTCGGCAGCATCGCGGCGAACGTCGTACCCAGGGGCAGGAAGGCCACGTAGGCGAGGGTGGCGAGCGCGAAGCCGCCGAGCACCACTCGCGCGTTCCCGAAGCGATTGACCAGCCAGGGCGTCAGGGTCGGGGCCAGGACGGCGTCGATCCCGATGATCATCAGCGCCAGCCCGGTCTTCCACTCCGACCACCCGCGCAGCTCCTGCAGGTAGAGGACGGTGATGAACTGGAAGCCGACGAACGAGCCGACCAGCAGGATCGCGCCGAGGTTGGCCCGGATCAGCGAGCCGTTGCGGAGCAGGCCCAGCCGGACGAGCGGGCTGGACACTCGCCGCTCAATGGCGATGAAGGCGGCCAGGAGCGCCGTACCGGCGACTGCAGTCACCAAGGTCTGGGCCATGGCCACGTCCGGTGCGCGGACGACGGCGGCGACGAGAAGCAGCATCGCGCCGGTCAGCGTGAAGGCACCGGCCAGGTCGAAGCCGCCGCGCTTGGCCGGCCGTTGGGCGTCCCGTGGGATCAGGGCGATGGCTGCGGCCAGGATCACCGCTGAGACCAGTACTGGCGCGAAGAAGACCCAGCGCCAGTCGATCGTGGTGAGCAGTCCGCCGGTGACCATGCCGAGCGAGAAGCCGCCGGCCGCCGTACCGGCGTACACGAGCAGTGCCTTGTTGCGTTGCGGTCCTTCCGGATAGGTGGTCGTGATGATCGACAGGCCGGCCGGGGTCATGAAGGCCGCCGCGACGCCGGTGGCGAAGCGGGCCAGGATCAGCACCCAGCCTTCGGTGGCGAACCCGCCGAGGCCGCTGAACAGTAGGAACACGACGAGCCAGCCGACGAACATCCGGCGGCGTCCGAGGAGGTCGGCGGCGCGGCCGCCGAGCAGGACGAACCCGCCGTAGCTGAGCGCGTAGGCGCTGACGACCCACTGCAGTTCGCCGGTGCTCAGGCCGAGCTCGGCGCGGATGGAGGGCAGCGCGACACCCATCATCGAGACGTCGATGCCCTCGAGGAAGATCGCGCCGCAGAGCACGAACAGAACGGCCCAGGACCGGCCGGTGAGCCGGTCCGGGGTGACGGTTGACGACACGAAAACTCCCAGGTGATTGACGGTTCTCTCTTGTAACTGACCCCATCATCAGGAACTATCGGGAACTATGGAAGAAGGCACTTCAAAGGAACCGAGGCACTCCTGCTGCACCGAGGAGGCCTTCCAGTGGGACACCCGGGAGGACTGCGACGTCCGGCAGATCCTGGACCGGATCGGCGACAAGTGGTCGCTGCTGGTGATCGCGCTGCTCGACGACCAGTCGATGCGGTTCACCGAACTGAAGAAGACGATCGACGGGATCAGCCAGCGGATGCTGACCGTCACCCTGCGCCAGTTGGAGCGCGACGGTCTGGTCAAGCGGACCGTCTATCCGGTCGTGCCGCCACGCGTCGACTACGAGCTCACGCCGCTCGGCGTCACCTTGCACGCCACCATCCAGTCGTTGGTCACGTGGACCGAGACGCACCAGGTCGAGATCGCTACGTCCCGAGCCCGGTACGACGCGGCTGCGGCCTCCGAGTGAACGCGGCGGGATGACCCGGTACGGCGAGCAGTGTCAGCGCGCCCGCAATCACGGCGAACCCCGCAACCGCGTTGAGTGTCAACGGTAGTCCGATCAGCAGCGTGACGGCCGGGGCGGCGAGGGCGCCGATGATGAGGGCGAGCGAGTCGGCCGCGAAGAAGAGAGCGCCGATCCGGGCGAGCATCTCGGCCGGCGCGGTCCGCTGGATGGCGGTCTCGGCGGTGATCAGCAGGATGCTGCCGGGGAGGCCGATCAGGACTGCGGCGCCGATCGCTGAGGTGACGTTCGGTGCGTTGACGAGCAGGAAGAATGCGGTGGCGGTGGCGAGTTGGGTTGCAGCCAGGAGTTCGCGGATTCCTAGCCAGGACTGGGCTTTCGAGCTGAGTGCGGCGCCGAGCAGGTAGCCGGCGCCGAGGCCAGAGATGAGGTAGCCGATCGTCGCGCCGGGGGCGTGGAGTCGCTCCACGGTGAACGGGACCAGGAGAGCGGTCAGGCCGGCGTTCGCGGTCAGGAAGAGCGTTTGGCCGAGCAGAACTCCGCGCAGGGCCCGGTGCCGAACGACGTACCGGATGCCTTGGCGCACGCCGCCGCTGGAGGTTCGCGGGTAGGCGCGGACTGTCGAGATGATTGCCGCTGACAACAAATAGCTGGCGATGTCGATGAGTAGGACCGTGGTCATGCCGGGGCCGGCCAGGAGGAGGGCGCCGAGGGGTGGTGCGGCCAGGCGGATGGTGCTGGCGGTCGTGGCCGTGATCGCGTTGGCTTTGGCCAGTTCTGGGCCGGTTCCGACGACTGCGGGGATCAGCGCACGGGAGGCTGGGCGAAACACTGTGACGGCTGCGCTCTCGACCAGGATGGCTGCGTAGATCAGCCAGATTCGGTCTTTGTCTGCGAAGAGGATCGCTGCGACGGCGACCGCGCTGACCAGGTCGGCGATCCACAGGGCCCGGGACAGGTCCCATCGGTCCAGCAGGGATCCGGCCCAGGGGCCGAGCAGGAGTGGGGGCAGGGCTTCCAGGGCCAAGGTCAGCCCGGTGGCGGCCGCCGAGCCGGTCAACGTGAACACCTGGACCGGCAGGGCGACCACGAGCAGCCAGGAACCGATGCCGGAGACCCCGCTGCTGATCCACAACCGCCGGAAGTCGCTGTTCACAAACCGGAAAGCCTATATCGCCAACCTGGAGAACGTACCGGGAAACCTGCTCGGGCTGGTTCTGCTGGCCGAAATGCGGTCGAGTGCTGTCGGACCGACGCACTAGGGTCGACGGTATGCAGATCGGGGCGCGGATCGCGCGAGCACAGTTGAGCGGCTTGGGCAGGTCGCGCCGGCAGATCGTCGTCGGGCCGTTGGTGGGGCTCTTGCACGACGAGGACGCGTGGTACCTGTCGACGATGGTCGCGGCCGAGCCCGGTACGCCGTTCGATCCGGACGAGGTCCGGGAATCGGTGACGATCCTGCGGAAGGCGTTCGCGGCTGAGGGACGCTGGTTGAGCGCCGAGCTGATCGAGGAGGCGAACCCGGGACTCGCCGAGGAGCTGGAGACCAACGGGATGACGATCGTCTCCCGGCCGCCGCTGCTGGTCGTCGAGCCTGAGGATCTGGTGCAGCCGGACCTGCCTGCCGGGGTGACGGTTCAGTTGGTGAGCTCCGGCGCGGATCAGGCCGACGCGAACGCAGTCTCCGCGGATGCTTATGAGGCTGAGGGTGTCGGCTTCACCTATCAGCCGGTGCTCGGTGACGGCGGTGCGGTGCTTGTCCGGGTGAACGGGGTGCCGGCTGCCACGGCTGCGTGGACCGCGGTGGCCGACGGAGTGACCGAGGTAGCGGGGGTCGGCACGATCCACAGTCACCGTCAGCAGGGCCTTGCCGGGATTGCGACGGCGTACGCGACCCAGTTCGCCTTCGAGCAGGCCGGGGCCACGCTCGCCTGGCTGACTCCGGGCGACGACGGGGCCGATCGGGTCTACCGCCGGGTGGGCTATGCGCCGCAGGCGACCGCCGTACATCTCGGTGATCCGGGCGGGCACCTCGCCGACCTGCGCTGAGGTGCAACCTCGTTCTCCTGCCTTCTCGTATTGAGGGGGACAGAGGAGAGTGGAGGGCCGATGGTGGACCGGGATCAGGAGTACGTCGAGTTCGTGGCGGCGGCGAGTGCGTCGCTGCGGCGGACCGCGTTCCTGGTGTGTGGCGACTGGCATCGCGCCGACGACGTCGTACAGGACGCTTTGTGCAAGCTGTACCGGTCGTGGGCCAAGGTCGATCGCGACGGGAACCCGCTCGCCTACGCTCGCCGTACGGTCGTCAACGCGGCCCTGGACAGCGGCCGGCGCCCCTGGCGCCGGGAAGTGCCGACCGCTGACCTGCCGACCGACCGGAGTTCGTCGTACGACGACCCGGCCGTCGGGCACGCCGATCGCGACGAGGTCCTCACGGCCCTTGCGACGCTCGCCCCGCGGCAGCGTGCCTGCGTGGTCCTGAGGTACTACGAGGACCTGTCCGTCGAGCAGACCGCCCAGATCCTGGGCTGCTCGGAGGGCACCGTGAAGAGCCAGGCGGCGCGTGGTCTCGACACTCTCCGAACCGCCATCGACCAGGTCCGCCGGATCGGCAGGCCTGCGTGAAGGAGAACCCCATGGACGACGAACGCGTCGTCGGCGCCGAGCTCGAACGCCTCGCCGCCAACGACCCACTGGCCCCGATCGACCCGCACGCCATGCTCACCCGCGGCCGCCGCAGCCGCCGTACCCGCCGTCTCTTGGGCGGTGGCGGCGCGATCGCCGCCGTGGCTGTGGTGGCGCTCGGTGCGACCCTGCTGCCTGGCCCGGCGGCCTCCGATCCGGCTCCGGAGGTTGCGGGCGAGACCAGCGCCGACTTCTCCGCAGTGCCCGGCGTACCGCGCGGTGAGGCCGGTACTGGCGTCGAGCTGTCCATTGCGGAGGCGAACCGCCGATGCGCCCTGCGCTACCCGGAGGTCAAGCGACCGCTCAGGCCCAACCCGAGGTGGTGGGCCGGCCGGATTGCTCTGTTCGACCTGAAGCGGGGCGATCAGGCGGCGGTCTGCATGGTTCCCGGCGGCGACAAGCCGTCGGCGGCACTGGTCGCGGCCGCACGGCGCGATCCGGTTCCGACCACGCCCGCTGGTCTGCTGCGCAACTGCTCGGTGGGCTTCTGGACCGACCTGACCAAGTGGCGGGTCCTGGCCTCGGACGTGGACCCCGGACGGGCGAGCTCCGTGCTGGCGATGTCGCCCTCCGGCCGCAGCACCGTCAAGTGCACCGCGGTGCCGGAGGAGCCGCACCGCGAGGCGGGCGTGCATCTCAACTCCACCATCGTCCGGGGGCCCGTCAAGCAGCTCAGCTTCCAGGAGGCCTTCCGGTCCGGCATGAGCGGGAGCTGCTCGGGTGGCAAGTGCACCCAGCTCTACAGTTCCGCCGGCCGCCTGTCGTCCGACATCGTCCGAGTCACCTTCGAACAGGTCGGCACTACCGGCACCCTTCGGCACGAGGTCCCGGTCCGCGACAGCTGGTACGCAGTGGCCTGGCTGAACACCATGCCCTCCGGACTCGGCCTGAAGATCCAGGCTCACCACAAGGACGGCAGCGTCGAGGTTCTTTCTAGCTAGCATCTCGGTATGACGGGTTCGGTGATCGAGCAGCGGAGTATCGATGTCGTCCCAGCCGCCGAGCGGCACGGGACACCGATCAGCCAGTTCACCTTGTGGTTCGGCGCGAACATGCAGGTCACGGCGGTTGTCGACGGTGCGCTGGCGGTGGTCTTCGGCGCCGACGCACTGTGGGCGATCGTCGGCCTGCTGCTCGGCAACGTGTTCGGCGGCATCGTGATGGCCCTGCACTCCGCGCAGGGCCCACGGCTCGGGTTGCCACAAATGATCTCCAGCCGTGCGCAATTCGGCGTGTACGGCGCCGTCGTACCGCTGGTGCTCGTCGTGGTGATGTACCTCGGGTTTGCCGCGACCGGGACCGTACTCGCCGGGCAGGCGATCAACAAGATCCTGCACGTCGGCCCGGCCGCTGTCGGCATCGTGCTCTTCGGCTGTTTGACCGCAGTGGTTGCGACCCTCGGCTATCGCTGGATCCACCTGCTGGGCCGGATCGCGACTGTGTGCGGGGTCCTCGGCTTCACCTACCTGGGCATCCGGTTGCTGGTGACGGTTGATGTCGGCGCGTTGTTCGGAGCCAAGCCGTTCGACTGGGTGTCGTTCCTGCTCGCGATCTCCCTCGGCGCCGGCTGGCAGCTGACCTTCGGCCCTTATGTCGCCGACTACTCCCGCTACCTGCCGGCGGACACGCCGGAACGCCATACCTTCCTCGCGACCTTTCTGGGCAGCGTGATCGGTTCGCAGTGGTCGATGACTTTGGGCGCCCTGGTCGCTGCGGGCGGCGCCGGCTTCCTCGCCAACCAGGTCGGCTACCTCGGCTCGCTGGCCGGCCCCGTCGCCATCCTCATCTACCTGGTCATCGTCATCGGCAAACTAGCCGTCAACTGCCTCAACGCCTACGGCGGTTCGATGACCCTGCTCACCACAGTCACCGCCTTCAACCGAGCCACCCGCATCGGCCCCGCCGCGCGATCGGCGTACACAGTCGGCTTTCTGCTCGTCTCGGTCCTGATCGCGCTCTTCGCCTCGAAGGACTTCCTCGACAACTTCAAGAACTTCGTCCTGGTCCTGCTGATGGTCTTCACCCCCTGGAGCGCCATCAACCTGACCGACTACTACCTGATCTCCCGCGAACGAGTAGACATCCCAGCCCTCTACGACCCCACCGCCCGCTACGGCGCCTGGAACGCCGTCGCCCTCGTCTCCTACTGCGCGGGGATCGTCGCCCAGATCCCTTTCCTCGCCCAAAAGCTCTACACCGGCCCAGTAACCAACCTGCTGGGCGGCGCCGACATCTCCTGGATCGTCGGCCTCCTCATCACCACCGCCCTCTACCTCCCCTGGGCCCGCCGCACCTCGAACCCCCCACCCCAAACCATCCCGGGCTAACATGTGGGCAAGTTGCACGGACAACGACAGGTCCGCCCCACCCCGCAGAACCCCAGGCCGGTAACCACGACGACTTCTCTGCCACGAGCCGCATGCCCACGAGTCAAATGCCCCGGGCCGCAACCATGGCCCGTCAAACCCTCAGACGCCGGGCAGTTGGTTGCGCGCAGCAACCACGCCTTCAGTCACCGGAGCAGTACCGCACAGACCGCAGTTGCTGAGCGCGTGGCGTGCGGGCGGGGTGGTTAGGGGTTGTCGGCTAGTCGTAGGGTGCAGTCGAGTTGGGCGAGCATCCAGTAGTAGCCGTGCGTTTGGATGAGTTCGACCAGTTCGCGATCCGACAGTTCGAGTTGGGCGTCGGCGAAGGTGGTGTCGTCGACGCGGGGGCTGTCGATGAGGGCTTTGACGAACCGGTGGACAGCGCGGTCCCGGTCGTCGAACGACTCGATGTCGTCTGGGCCGGCGCCGGCCAGGAGGGCGTTGCGCTCGACGGTGGTCAGGGTGTTGGCGGGTGGGTGATGGCGTTTGAGCAGGTACGCCGATCCGGCTACCTGGGTGACCACGGCCGCGTCGATCTCGACCAGTCGTTCCGGGAGTTCGAGAGTGTCGTGGATCGCCGTACCGAGCTTCATGAACAGGTCTGCGGTGCCTGGGGCCAGTGCCAGTGTGAGGAACATCCGCGGATTCGGCGGCAACCGGTCGTACCAGTCCTTCAGTTCGCCGGTCAGGTCGTCAGGGTCCGCATATCCGATCCGCGCCATTCCTGCAGCCTAGCCACCCGCAACCGCCGGCAACCGTGGGCTTGAACAGGATCTCGTGGGCTTGAACAAGGCATTACCTGTTCAAGCCCACGGCCTGGTGGGTCAACCCCCGACTGTTGGTCGAGGTCAGCGGACGGTGAAGCCGGCCTTGCGGAAGGCGTCGGCGAGGGAGCCTTCGTCCATCGGGGTGTCGGCCTTCGGGGCGCCTTGGGCCGGGCCGCGGCCGCCTTGGCCACCGCGTCCACCCGGGCCGCGACCGCCGCCACCCTGACCGCCGCCGGGTCCGCGACCGCCACTGCCGCCACTGCCCGGGCCTCGGCCGCCACCACCGCTGGGGCCTCGGCCGCCGCCTTGTCCGCCGCCGCGGTTCTGGCCCTGGCCGCCGCCGGAGGTGCGGGCGCCGCCTACCTCGTCGTCGAGGCGGAGGGTGAGGGAGATGCGCTGGCGGGGGATGTCGACCTCGAGCACCTTGACGGTGACGATGTCGCCGACCTTCACCACCTCGCTCGGGTCCTTGACGAAGTTCTTCGACAGCGCCGAGACGTGTGCCAGGCCGTCCTGGTGGACGCCGATGTCGATGAACGCGCCGAAGGCGGCCACGTTGGTGACCTGACCCTCCAGCTTCATCCCGGGCTTCAGGTCGGCGATCTTGTCGACACCCTCGGCGAAGACGGCGGTCTTGAACGCCGGCCGCGGGTCTCGGCCGGGCTTCTCCAGCTCAGCGAGGATGTCGGTGACCGTCGGCAGCCCGAACATGTCGTCGACGAAGTCCGCCGCGTTCAGCCGCTTCAATTCGGCCGACCCGATCAGCGACTTCACGTCGGTACCGGTCGCGTCCAGGATTCGCCGTACGACGGGGTAGGCCTCGGGGTGCACGCTGGAGGAGTCCAGCGGGTCGTCGCCGCCGGGGATCCGGAGGAAGCCGGCCGCCTGCTCGAACGCCTTCGGGCCGAGTCGCGCGACATCCTTCAACGCGGTTCGGGAGGCGAACGGACCGTGTACGTCGCGGTGCTGGACGATGTTGTCGGCCAGGCCCTGGGTGATTCCGGAGACCCTGGTGAGCAGCGGCGCGGACGCGGTGTTGAGGTCGACGCCGACCGCGTTCACACAGTCCTCGACGACCGCGTCCAGCGAACGGGACAAGGCGTTCTCGGCGAGGTCGTGCTGGTACTGCCCGACGCCGATCGACTTCGGGTCGATCTTCACCAGCTCGGCCAGCGGGTCCTGCAGGCGGCGCGCGATCGAGACCGCGCCACGCAGCGACACGTCCATCCCGGGCAGCTCCGCCGACGCGAACGCCGAGGCCGAGTAGACCGACGCGCCGGCCTCGGAGACGACGGCCTTGGTGAGCTTGAGCTCCGGGTGCTTGGCGATCAGCTCCGCGGCCAGCTTGTCGGTCTCGCGTGACGCCGTACCGTTGCCGATGGCAATCAACTCGACGTTGTGCGCGGCGGCCAGCGCGGCCAGGGTGGCGATCGACTTGTCCCACTGGTTCTGCGGGACGTGCGGGTAGATGACGCCGGTGTTCACGACCTTGCCGGTCGCGTCGACGACGGCGACCTTCACGCCGGTCCGGAAGCCGGGGTCGAGGCCCATCGTCGCGCGGGTGCCGGCCGGGGCGGCCAGCAGCAGGTCGCGCAGGTTGGACGCGAAGACCCGGATCGCCTCTTCCTCGGCGAGCTGGCGCAGCCGCATCCGCAGGTCGATGCCGAGGTGCACGAGGATCTTGGTCCGCCAGGCCCAGCGGACCGTCTCGATCAGCCACTTGTCGGCCGCGCGGCCCGCGTTCTCCACGCCGACCTTGCGGGCGATGGTGGTCTCGTACTCGGTCGGGCCGTCCGCCTCGACGCCGGCCGGCAGGGGCTCGATGTTCAGCGTCAGCACGTCCTCCTTCTCACCACGGAACATGGCGAGAATCCGGTGCGACGGCATCTTCGTGAACGGCTCGTCGAACTCGAAGTAGTCCGAGAACTTCGCCCCTTCGGTCTCCTTGCCCTCGCGCACGACCGACGCCAGCCGGCCCTGCGTCCACAGCCGCTCGCGCAGCGCACCGATCAGGTCGGCGTCCTCCGCGAACCGCTCGACCAGGATCGCCCGCGCACCGTCCAGCGCGGCCTGCGCATCCGGTACGTCGGCCGTCACAAACACTGCCGCGGCCGCAACCGGCTCGACGGTCGGGTCGGCCATCAGCCCGTCGGCGAGCGGCTCGAGGCCGTTCTCCCGGGCGATCATCGCCTTCGTCCGGCGTTTCGGCTTGAACGGCAGGTAGATGTCCTCGAGCCGCGACTTCGTGTCCGCCGCCAGGATCGACGCCTTCAGCGCGTCGTCCAGCTTGCCCTGGCTCTCGATCGACTCCAGCACGGTCTGCCGGCGCTCCTCCAGCTCCCGCAAGTACCGCAGGCGCTCCTCGAGCGTGCGCAGCTGCGCATCGTCGAGCTCCCCGGTGACCTCCTTGCGGTACCGCGCGATGAACGGGACCGTCGAGCCCTCGTCCAGCAGCGCCACCGCTGCCCGCACCTGGTTCTCGCGGACCTCCAGCTCTTCGGCGATCCGCTGCTCGATCGACTGCACCACCACGTTGCTTCCCCTTCACCGACAACCGAACCAGCGAGCCCAAGACCCGCACCCCCATATCCTTCCCCATCCCACCCCCCACCCCGAAACCCGCCACCCCACCCTGTGGACAACCCCGTGCGATCATCGGCTTGGGAGGAACCTGTGAGTACCAGCGAACGCAGCCTGCGACCACCTTCGACGGCGATGCGCGTCTTCCTGCTCTGCATGATCGCGGTCTTCACGCTCCGGGCCATCGTGCGCCCGGACCTGGAGAGCATCCTGACCGCGGCGCTGTTCCTCGTCCTGTTGCTCCCCGACGTCATCGCTCCCACGCGATACCGCCCCTGGGCGAGCGCGATCGAACGTGATCGCCCCGTGCTCGGCAGCGCCCTGGTCATCCTCCTCGTCGGCTGCGCCGCCTTCCTCCTGCTGCGCTTCTTCCTCGACCGCACCCCGAGCGCGCTCATCGCCGCAGCCCTGGCCGTAGTCGCCGTAGTTGTGTCTCTGATAGGCCGCAGCCGACGCACCCGTGAGCGGGTGCGCCGGCTGGTTGAGTCGTGCTTACTTGGTCTTGGCGGGGCGCATGAAGAAGTAGGCGATGAGGACTGAGACGGCGACGATGCCGGCGGCTACGGCGAAGGAGAAGCGGTAGCCGTTGGTGAGGGCGTCGAGCGGGGTGCTGCCGGTGGTGTGGGTGGCGGCGAGGGTGGCGAGGACGGCCAGGCCGAGGGCGGCGCCTACTTCGCCCATGGTGCCGATGAGGCCGGAGGCCAGGCCGGCGTCCTCGGGCTGTACGTCGGCCATCGACAGGCCCATCAGGGCGGGGAAGGCGATGCCGCCGCCGAGGCCGAGCAGGGTGAGTACGGGCAGGACGTGTACGACGTAGTTGCCGTCGACCGGGGCCTGGGTGAAGAGGACGAGTCCGGCGGTGACGAGCAGCAGCCCGGCGATCAGGGGGCGGCGGGGGCCGAAGCGGGTGACCAGCTTCTCGGAGTAGCGGACCGAGAGCAGGCCCATCACCACGGTGGTCGGCAGGAACGCCAGTCCGATCTCCAGAGCGTCGTACCCGAGCACTCGCTGCAGGTAGAGCGAGCCGAGGAAGAAGATGCCGAACATCCCGGAGGCGGAGAGTGCCTGCACCAGGTTGGCGCCGGAGAGGTTGCGGGAGCGGAAGATGCGCAGCGGCACCAGCGGGTTGGCTGCGGTCGCCTCACGGACCACGAAGCAGATCAGCAGAGTGATCGTCAGCAGACCCAGTGCGACGGTCCGACCGGCCGTCCAGCCCAGCTCCGCGGCCGGCTTCACGATGGTGAACACACCGAGCATCAGCGCCGCAGTGATCAGGACAGCGCCCGGTACGTCGGTTCCGCGGCCCATGCCGAGGCCCTGGTCCTTCTCGATCAGCTTCACGGCCAGTGCGACGGTCAGGATGCCGATCGGCAGGTTCACGAAGAAGATCCAGTGCCAGCTGATCGCCTGGGTCAGGACGCCACCCGCGAGCAGACCGATCGAGCCACCGGCCGAGGCGACGAAGGCGTACATCCCGATCGCCTTGGCCTGCTCACGCGGCTCGGGGAACAGCGTGACGATCATCCCGAGGATGACCGCGGAGGTGAGCGCGCCACCGATGCCCTGGATGAACCGTGCGATCACCAGCACCTCCTGCGAGGACGCCAGCCCGCACAGCACGGAGGCGACGGTGAAAACGACCAGTCCGGCGATGAAGATGTTCCGGCGCCCGAGCAGGTCACCCAGCCGCCCGGCCAGCAGTAGCAGTCCGCCGAACGCGATCAGGTAGGCGTTCACCACCCACGCCAGCGAGGAGCTGGTGAAGCCGAGGTCGTCCTGGATGGCCGGCAGCGCCACGTTCACCACGGTGACGTCGAGCACGATCATCAACATGCCCGCGCACAGCGTGTAGAGAGCGAGCCAACGCGAGCGGCCGCCCTGCGTGGCCGGCGTGGTCGCCAGGGTGTCGGTCGTCGCGTACATCTGAGTCTCCTTGAGGTCTTCGAGAGGGCCTTTACACCCTTACGTCGAACCGGAGGGGCTCAGATTGACACGTCGCCCGAATCTTTTTCTTCAGACTCCGTACGGCGCTGCCCGCCACCCAGCCAGTAGGCGATGAGCGCCGGGACCAGTCCGGACCCGATCACGAGCAGTGTCGGCACCTGTGACGCCAGCGCGAACCAGGTGAGCAGGCCGACCACACCGCCGGCCACCGCCAGTGACCGCCGGAGCAGGAACAGGTTGGCCTGCCGGAACACGGTCTTCATGGTCGCGTCGGTGCCGGCATCGCGCAGTACCGCCAGCCCGCTCAGATAGAGCCCGATGATCATTCCGGTCAGCGGGATCAGGATCGCGAGCGCGAAAATCCGCACCGGTCCGCTGGAATTCGCCCAGAACGCCAGACCGAAGGCGAGCATCACACCGCCGACGTACAGGCCGAATCCGGACATCCAGAACCGCTTGAAGGCCCAGCGGAACTCACGGAAGTACAACCGCATCAGCCCGGTCCGCTCCTGGCTGATCGCCTCGGGCAGCACCCGCTGCAGCGCGAACGCCGCCGGGAACAGGGTGATGATTCCGGCGCTCAGCACCAGGAAGGTCAGCTGCAGCAGGAGCAGATCGCCGACCACTGTCAGTTTCGCCAACACTGCGTTGGTCCGGCCGCCGGCCTGTTCCACTGGTTCGCCTCTCGTTTCACCGCGCGTTCGGGATAGGCCCCATTTGATCGTATGATCACAAACAATCATCCGAGATCAAAGGGGGCCGCATGCTTGCACAGGAGCGCCATGAGCTGATCCTGCGGAGCCTGCGCCGCCACGGCAGGCTCCGGGTGGCCGAGCTGGTCGCCGAGCTGGGCGTTTCCGCGATCACAGTACGCCGGGATCTCGCCGAGCTCGACGGAGCCGGGCTGCTCCGCCGGGTGCACGGTGGCGCGATCGGCGCCGGCCCCGCCGACCAGACCTCGGCCGGCGACCGCCTGACGATCGGCATCGTGGTCCCGAGCGCCTCGACGTACTACACCGACGTGATCCGCGGCGCCGAGGCGACCGCGGCCCGGTACGGCGCGCGCCTGGTCCTCGGCGTCTCCGGCTACGACGCCGACGTCGAGCTCGAGCGGATCGAGAAGGTGCTCGGTATCGGCGTCGCCGGCCTGCTGCTCAGCACCGCGTACGGCGACGCTGACGCGCACCGGATCGGCACCCGCCTGGACGAGATCGACGTACCACTGGTGCTGATGGAGCGGGCCTTCGGATTCCCGGAGGTGGGTCGCGAGTACGACCACGTGCGCACCGATCACGCGTACGGCGCCATGCTCGCCCTGCGCCATTTCGCCCAGCTCGGCCACCGCCGGATCGCGGTCAGCCTGCAGCCGACAGTGACGGCGTACTGGCTGCGGCGCGGGCTCGAAGAGGCAGTCGACACGCTGGGTGTCGACATCTACGTGTCGGAGCGCGAGCTCCCGCAGACCGGCGACGACCCGCACTCCCTTGCCCAGCTCGACGCCTTCCTGATCGAATGCGAAGCCTTCGGCTCCCGCGCCGTCCTGATCCACTCCGACGAACACGCCGCCCGCCTGGTCGAACGGGCCATGGAGCGCGGCCTCCGCGTCCCCGAGGACCTGGCCGTTGTCGTGTACAACGATGTCACCGCGGCGCTCGCGGTCGTGCCGCTGACTGCCGTCTGCCCACCCAAGTTCGCCCTCGGTGAGACCGCCTGCGACCTGCTGCTGCGCAAACTGCAGTCCAGCCAGGGTCCGGTGCAGCATTTGTCACTACTTCCGGCGCTCAATCTCCGGTCCTCGTGCGGTGCGCAAACGGTAGATTCAGCGCATGGACTACGAGCAGTTCAGAGCTGAGCGGGACAAGGTGTGGGCCCTCCTCCACGAGGCGACCCTGCCGCCGAGCCTGCCGAGCGACATCGCTCGCCTGAAGGAGCTGGCCGCCACGATCGACGATCCGGCCGACCGGCGCGACGCCGACAATATGGTCGCGTCGATCGAGTCGATCGTGCAGGAGAGCCACAGTGCGAGGGACGAGGAGCCCTGGTCGGACGCCATGAACGAGGCGATCCGCGTCCACCTCGAGGCCAGTGACGACAGCGGTACGCCGGCCGAGCGGATCGCGCGAGCGCACGCCGGGATCGAAGCCATCGGCCGGATCGCCGACACCGCACCCGAGCGCGAGCGGAACGCCATCATCGAGCTGAACGGCTCGCTGCTGATGCTGGCCGAGGCGCTGGAGCCCGACGCCGAATGAAGGTCACGACCTACTCGGAGCTGATGGCGGAGCAGGCCCGGGCTGCCGTCAGAGTCTCCGGTGCCCACCACTCCTCGTGGAACGGCAAGGTCGGTGCTACCGATCCGAGCAGGAAGATTCGCGGGTCGGTCAGCTGGGACCACACCATCAACTACTCCGACCGGTTGGTGACGGCCCCGCTCAAGGACATGTTCCAGAACGCCCGGGTCCACAATCAGGATCCGGCGACGCTTCGCTCCTATCGTGAAGCGATCAAGACCGTTCATCACGAGAACACGCACGCGCTCGCCGCCGAGGGGACCGAGCACGCCGACGGCAAGAAGGCGTTCCAGAATCTCCCGGAGCAGGCTCTCGAAGAGGGCATCACCGAGGTCCACAGTTACGACAATCTCAACGAGTACATCGACGAGCTCGGGCTCGAGGAGATCGCTCCCGGGATCAAGACCGCCGAGGCGCACTCGTCGTACGACCACTACACGCCCGCCGCACGCCGCTTCACCGAAGGGATCGGGCGGAACACCGGTGTCGAGCCGTCCGAAGTTGTCCGCCGGCTTGCCGTGGTCAACCCGGCGGAGAAGTTTCGGACCGCGGCCGAGATGCTCTACGAGAACTCCGATCTGCCGGGCAAGATCCCGGAACAAGAACGGGAAGCGGCGATCGGGCGGATCGAGGCGGCGATGAAGCCGTCGTTCTCCGGTCTGAAGGATCTGAAGGCCGAGCCCGACAAGGAGAAGCGGCGGCGGGAGTCCGCGCTGGCGGGTGGCGCCGGGGCCCAGGCCGGTATCGACGAGGTCAGGGCGCTCAGCCGTGAGTGGGGGCAGCCGGCGCCGGAGGCTCGGGTGGAGCGTGGGGTGGCAACCGAGCAGGGGCGATCGAACGGTCAGGCCGAACTCCCGTCCGATCTGGCGACCGCCGTACATGCCAGTCGTTCCGGGTCCGAGCCGCTCGGTTCGGTGAGCCGGTTGAGCGAGGACCAGATGGGTTCGCGGCGCTCGGGGACCGATTCGACGCCGGAACGCAGCCCGGAAATCCAGCGCTGATTCGGTTCACCGCACGGAACTGTGATCGCTCTGGTTCCGGAACTGATCGATAGTGATCATTCGAAGCCTGAGGTCTTGACGAGGAAAGCCCTTTCCCATACTTTCGCTGCACTTGATGCGAAGGAGTTCCCCTGTGAGACGTTCCGTGGGACTGACGTTGCTGGTCACGGCCCTTGCCGTCGTGGTCAGCAGTTGTGGCAGCGGGGTGATCGACAAGAGCACGGACGGCGTTCCGCCGGCCGAGGCCACTGGGACGCTGCGGGTGCTGCTCCCGTCGTTCCCGCCCAGCAACGAGGGGCGGCAACAGTTCCAGAAGGTCATCGACGACTTCCACAAGGCCTATCCGAAGATGAAGGTCGAGCCGGACTTCGCGACGTACAACAACCTCAACGAGAAGATGTCGACCTCGATCGCGGCGGGTTACCCGTACGACGTGATGGTCACCGGCGTCGGCTGGATCCAGCCGTTCGCGTCCAAGCGGATCTTCGCCGACCTCGGCGACTTCGGCCTGACCCCGGACGTGATCCGGGAGAAGAGCCTGGCCGCGCTGATCCCGGCGGTCACCTACGACGGCCGGATGTACGGCTACCCGCTGCTCGCGGACGCCCGTGCGGCCGCCCTGCGCAAGAGCGCGTTCATCGAGGCGGGGCTGGATCCCGAGAAGCCGCCTGCTTCGATGTCAGAACTCAAAGCTGCGGCCGAGAAGCTGACCAAGCGGGACAAGAACGGCACGATCGTGCGCAGCGGCTTCGACATGGACACCGCGCCCGGCTTCCGGCAGTCCTTCACCACGTTCCTGGCCTCCACCGGTACGCCGCTCTACATCGGCGGTGAGCCGAACTTCGACAACCCGGCCGGTCTGGAAACCCTGACCTGGATCAAGTCGATGATCAACAACGTTCAGCCGTACGGCCAGCAGAACCCTGCGCAGCAGCCGCTGGTCTTCAGCGGTGAAGCGGCGATGGGCATCGTCAAGGGCGCGGTCGACTGTTCGGACGGTGGCAAGGGGATCGGACAGAAGAACTGCGACGACCTGAAGTTCTTCCGCTTCAACAGCGGCAAGGAGATCGAGTACATGGGTGGCGATCTGGCCTCCATCGGTTCCCGCAGCCGGCACAAGCAGGCGGCCTGGTCGTTCATCCAGTCGCTGACCAAGCCGGAGACGCTGGACGCGATGGCCAAGCTGAACCGGAAGCTCCCGGCGTACAAGGACGCGGCCAACTCGCCGCAGGCGAAGTCGAACCCGCTGAGCAAGTTCGTCGCCGAGGGACTGGACAAGGCCGCGAACGAGAACGAGGTCCCCTCCAACTGGCTGGAGATGCGAGGCAACTTCGACATCCAGCTCACCCAGGCGGTCCTCGGTCAGAAGGACCCCGCCAAAGTGCTGCACAACCTGGCAGGACAGAGCCGATGAGCACAACCCTCGAGCGCCCGGCGCCGGCCACCTCGGCCAAGCCTGTTGTCGCCAAGGACAAGGGCACACTGACCCGCAGCCAGGTCCGGACCGGTTGGACCCTGCTGGCGCCGGCGCTGTTGCATTCCGGCATCTTCATCGTCATTCCGGTGATCGCCGTACTGGTACTGAGCCTGACCGACTACAGCTTCGGTGACACCTGGTCGTGGGTCGGATTCGGCAACTACACCGAGCTGTTCCGCGACGTCGACTTCCTGGCCTCGCTGTGGCACACCGTGCTGTACGCGCTGGTGGTGATCCCGATCTCGATGGCGATCTCGCTCGCGGTCGCGATCGGGCTGAACCAGAAGATCCGCGGGATCGGCTTCTTCCGGACCGCGTTCTACATCCCGACCGTCACCGCGACGGTCGCGGTGGCGACCATCTGGCTGTGGATCTACAACCCGGGCTCCGGTCTGGCGAACGGATTCCTCAGCCTGTTCGGCTTCGCGCCGAACCGCTGGCTGGCCGACCCCGGTACAGCGCTGGGGTCGCTGATGGTGGTCGGTATCTGGCAGGGCCTCGGCACCAAGATCATCATCTACCTGGCCGCGTTGCAGGGGGTTTCCCGTGACCTGCTGGAGTCTGCGGACATCGACGGCGCCTCGCGGTGGCAGAAGTTCCGCAACGTGACGCTGCCGGCGCTGGGCCCGGTGCAGTTCTTCGTGCTGATCACCTCGATCGTCGGCACCTTCCAGGTCTTCGACCTGGTCTACGTGATGACGCGTGGCGGGCCCGGTAGTGAGACGCGCGTACTGGTGCTCGACATTTATCAGAACGCATTCCAGGACCTCAAACTTGGCTACGCGTCTGCTGAGACCGTGATCATGATGATCGTCATCGCGATCTTCATCACGGCCGGGCGCGTCCTGCAGAAGGCGGACACCAATGACTAGCGCCACGTTGCCGGCCGTCGCCTCGTCCAGAAAGCCGTCCTCGGTGGGGCCCGGCCGGATTCTCCTGTACGTCGTTCTGGTCATCGGTGCGGTGCTGATGATCACGCCGTTCCTGTGGATGGTGCTGACGGCGTTCAAGAGCGAACTGGAGATCAGCAAGTTCTCGTGGCTGCCTGGTGAGCTGCGGTGGAGCAACTTCACCGAGGCGATGCAGACCGCGCCGTTCCTGCGCTACTTCCGCAACAGCGCGCTGATCGCCATCGGCGAGACGGCGTTCACCCTGGTGGTCTGTACGACGGCCGGATACGCGCTGGCGAAGCTGCCGCTGAAGGGCGGCAAGTTCATGCTCGGCTACTTCATCGTGCTGCTGCTGGTGCCGTTCCAGATCATCCTGGTACCGCTGTTCATGATCGTGAAGTCGGTCCCGCTGTTCGGTGGCAACAACATCCTCGGCCAGGGCGGTATCGGCTGGCTGAACTCCTGGTGGGGACTCATCATCCCGCTCGGCGCCGCGCCGTTCTTCACCTTCCTGGCCCGGCAGTTCTTCGTCTCGCTGCCGGACGAGCTCGCCCAGGCGGCCCGCGTCGACGGTCTCGGTGAGTTCGGCATCTTCTGGCGGATCATGACGCCGCTGATCAAGCCGGCCCTGATCACCATCGCGGTCTTCCAGATCGAGGCCGCCTGGAACGGCTTCCTCTGGCCACTGATGATCACCACCTCGGACGAGATGCGCCCACTCCAGCTGGGGCTGGCGATCTTCGCCCAGAACCCGGGCGAGATCCAGTGGCCCTACCTGATGGCCGGTACGGCGCTCGCGACCCTGCCGATGATCGTTCTGTTCGTCTTCGCCCAGAAGCGCTTCATCGAAGGCATGGCGAACGTCGGCATCAAGGGCTAGGTAAAACTCAAACAGGTGCTCACCCCGCCCCGGGTGAGCACCTGTGAGTTCCCCCCACAATCCGGCGATCCCGAAGAAGCACCGGAGCGTTCCGCTGGCCCCCCACCGGCACGCTCACCCGTTTATCGTCACAGTCCGCCGTCCGTTACACCTCCGTACGGTTTTTTCGCCGTTTCCCCGAACGATTTCTTCCACACGAGCCGATCTTCCAGAAATCGTCACGTCACGCAGCGTCACGATGACGCTGAGTAGTGAAACCTGTCGGAACGGCTCGTCAGACTGGTCGCATGCCGATCCTCTTCGTAGATCTCGAGACCACCAGCGTTCGTGAGCCGTGGCTGCCGGGTGGGCGCCAGATCTGGCAGCTCGCGGTGATCCGCCGCGAGGACGACGGCCGCGAGACGGCGTACAACCGCTTCGTCCCGCTGGCCGAGCTGGATCTCTCGGGCGCCACCGAGCAGGCGTTGACGATCAGCCGTTTCGATCGGCACCCGGAGTCACACGGATCCTCGCAGGACGTCGCGACCGGGCGCGAGATTGCCGAGTTGATGGTCGAGCTCACCGCGGATCAGCCGGTGTGGGTTGGCGCGGCGCCCTGGATGGATGCGAACGACGTACTGCATCTGATGCATCTGCACGGGCTGGTTCCCCTGGATGCGGCTGATGTGCCGTGGGACTTTCGGCTGGTTTGTGTGATCAGCCAGCTGCTCGGGCGGACGCGGATGCCGGTGACCTCGTCGGTGGAGGAGATGGCGGCGCTGGTCGGGGTCGACCAGTCCGCCTATGCGATCCACGATGCGTTGGCGGATACGTATTTCGTTCGCGAGGTGTTTGATGCGCTGACAGACTCTTCGGATGGATGAGGCGGTGCGGGGTAACCGGGCGGTCTGGGAGCGGGCTTCGGAGAAGCATGTTCGGGAGTACGACGAGCTGCTCGAAGGGGCGCGTGGTGGGTGGGAGCTGTTTCCGCGGGAGCTTGAGTTGTTGGGGGCGGTGCTGGCCGGCGGTCCGACTGTTGTGCACTTTCAGAGTGGGCATGGGGTGGACGATCCTGCGCTTGTGCGTGCGGGGGCGCGGGCTGTGGTTGGGATCGACTACAGCGTGGTGGCGGCGGGGGCGGCGCAGCGGCGGGCGGTGGAGGTCGGCGTACCGTGTCGGTACGTTGCTGCTGAGGTTCCCGGCGTGCCGGTGCGGGATGGGTGTGCGGACCTGGTTTACACCGGCAAGGGCGCGGTGATCTGGATGCGCGATCTGGACGCGTGGGCGCGGGATGCGGCGCGGGTGCTGCGGCCTGGGGGCAGCCTGTTCGTGTATGAGGCGCATCCGGCGGTGCCGCTGTGGTCGTGGGACGAGGACGAGCCGCGGGTTCGTTCGGACCGCAGCTACTTCGCGGAGTCCCATGTGAACGACACGTTCCCCGGCAATGGCGCGCGCGAATGGCAGTGGACGCTGGGTCAGATCGTCACCGCGATCACGCGCGCCGGGCTGCGGCTCGACGTACTGGAGGAGTACGCCGAGCCGTTCTGGCGACCGGGCGACGGGCACACGGCTGCTGCCTGGTCGGGTCGCTTGCCGAACGCCTATGCCCTGCTGGCTCACAAGTAGGACAGCAGCGCGGCCTCCTCACGGTCGAGGTGGGCCGTGAGGAGAGCCACGATGCGGTCGATCTCGGGGAGCAGGTTGGGCTGCGGTGTGGTGAGGAGCTTCTCCAACTCCTCCAGGTGTACGGCGAGTTGGTCGTGTTCTGCCTGCAGTACGGCGATCTCGTCCGCCAGCTCGGGGTGCTGCTGAAGCAGTCCCGGGAAGATGCCGCCGGATTCGCCGGTGTGGTGATGGTGCAGGCCCTGGCACAGCGTGAGGCAGTTGACCCGAAGCTGCGCACCGATCCCCGCCGTACCGGACGTTGCAACCTCCTCGCGGATCAACGCGAGCTCCCGCCGGAACGCGGTATGGATCCGGACCAGCAGATCCGCGAACGAACCGCCCCCGCGCGGCGGCCCGATCTGCTTCTGGGTAAGGGCGACCACGGGGATCGTCCGCGTCGTACCGGCCTGGTACTCACCCCAGCCCTGGTCCGCCTCGACGAGCCGGGCGAACACGTCGTCCCGCTCGGTCCCGGCGAGCGGTACGGCGTCTGCCTGGTAGGTGAACAGGCCGGTCTCGACGGTGACCTCGGGGTTGGCGAGCAGGTTGAGGTACCAGTCGGGGTGTTTGTCGGAGCCGCCGGCCGAGCCGACGACCAGGACGCGATCGCCGTCCGGGTAATACCCGATGACGGCGGTGTGCTCGCGCCCGGACCGACGCCCGGTCGTTGTCAGGAGCAACATTCTTCCGTCGGGGAACGGCCCGCTCAGCTTGCCGTCGTTCGCGCGGAACTCAGTGATCAGTGCATCGGTAAAAGGGTTCGGCATTCTCTTCTCTCGGTTGGGGATACTGCGCTGGTGCGGTGAGAGAAAAGATGAGGGCGGCCCGCGGGCGGCCCCTTCGGCGCTCAGAGAGCGACCGGGAACCCAACTCGTGCATGGCGTAGAGCCGACCCGGTAGTCACGTCGTACACCTTAGACGGACCGCCAGGCCATCACAATCCCTTTCACCCTGACGCAACCCCGCCTGGGCACCCCGACGACGAGCAATTGTGATGGCCTGCAGGTCCGCCTAGTCGCGCCCCATCCACGTAGCCACGCACACTTCGTTGCCCTCGGCATCGGCCAGGACCCACCACTTCGGCGCATGTGCATCCGAGACCAGCCGCCCACCCGCAGCCAGGGCCGCCGTCACCCGTGTCTCAGCCTGGTCGTGCCCTACCGCCACATCCACGTGAATCCGATTGCGCCCGACCCGCGCGACATCCATCTGCTGGAACCCCACCGCAGGCCCGCGGCGCAACGGGTCGAACAGATAGTCGTCCCCGATCTGTCCGTACCCCAGCACCGCCCGCCAGAACGGCAGCACCTCGGCACCCACCAACGCATCCGCGTTCACATTGACGACCTGCACGACCGTCGGGTCGGCCCGTAGCCCAAGCTCCGCGGCCGCCCCGGAGATCCGTCGTGCCAACCCAGCATCCCGCCGCCCCAACGAGACCGTCACCCCCGCGGCCCGCAGGTCGACCGCGAGGTACTCGGCACCTTCCCCGGCAACCCGCTCGATCGCGCCTACGAACGCCGTACCGTCCGTCAGCGACTCGGTCGGGAAGTGCGCCGAAACCAAGTGATAGACCGACCGCCAGTCCTCAACCCCTTCGGCCGAATGGAACTCGCCGGCCGTTACCCGATCGCCCATACCTGCGAACCTAACAGCGATGTCACACGGCTGGGCTCTCGCGGGTCTATACGTTCATCAGGGTTGGTCAAGGAAAGGACATCCGAATGAAGACGCTCCTCGTCACCGGCGGCACCGGGCGGCTCGGCCGGCCGACGGTCGACCAGCTTCGTGCTGCCGGCAACACGGTCCGTGTGCTGAGCCGCCGTACCGGCCCCGGGGTGGTGACCGGCGACCTGACCACCGGCGACGGCGTTGCGGCCGCCATCGACGGGGTTGACCTCGTGCTCCACCTGGCCACCGGTCAAGGGCGCCGGGACGTGCAGCAGACCCGCAACCTTCTCAACGCCACACCACCCACCACGCACGTGATCTACATGTCGATCGTCGGCATCGACCAGATCCCGCTCTCCTACTACCGCTACAAACTCGAGGCCGAGCACCTGGTCGAGGCCCACCCCGCGCACACGATCCTGCGTGCCACCCAGTTCCACGACCTCGTGGAACAAGTCTTCGCCTTGAAACTCCCAGCCCTCTTCGCCCCGGCAGTCCCGCTGCAGCCGATAGCCACCGAGGACGTCGCCACCCGCCTCACCGAACTGGTCGCCAACCCCATCCCCGGCCGCGCCCCCGACATCGGCGGTCCCGAATCCCACGCCGTACCCGACCTGGCCCGCCTCTGGAAGGCTGCTCGCAGCTCCCGCCGGCCGATCGTCCGGGTCCGTGTCCCCGGCAAGGCCTTCCGTGCGTTCGCCGCCGGCGCCGCGCAGGTCCCAGGCCCGCCGTACGGCGGCATCACCTTCGCCGACCACCTAGCAGGCAAGTGCTGAGGGTCTCGACGTGCCGGGCTGCGGGGCCTAGCATGCCGGGGATCATTTGACGGGTTGACATAGGGAGCACCGGATGAGGAAGTCCATCGCGCGCATGACGGTCGCGATCGTTGGCGCGCTGGGCCTGGTCGTCGGCACGCCGGTGCTGGCGTTCGCGAACAACATGTCCTGGGGGCCGGTGTTCTACAACGGGCACAACGGTGGCGAGGCGAGCTTCAGCGATGCTGCGAACCACGTCTACGTCACCGACAGGTTCAACGACAACTACACCGCCGTGCTCGACGTCTGGCGGGAGGGCAATCCAGGCGGGGACCACATCCTCTGCAACGACTATGGCACCGGTGACGGTGCTTCGAGTTGCGCGCTGATCTGGGCGGAGGACGTCCCGCTGAAGGGCAAGCTCTGTTTCCGCTGGGGCTCCGACTGGCGCCACTGCTCGGCCATCAAGTCCTTCAACAGCTGACCGGTATGGTCTTCGTATGACGCGACCGCGGATGCGGATTGGGGCCGTCACGATCACGGCGGCACCGGCTCCGCATGCCCGGGAGTTGGCCAGGTTCTACGAGCGCCTGCTCGGCTGGCGGATCGCCGATGAGGGGCCGAAGGGCGGTTGGGTCCAGCTCCATCCGCCCGAGGGCGATCCGGACAGAACGCTGCTGGGCATCAACATCGAGTCCGACGAGGAGTACGAGCGGCCGGTCTGGCCGAGTAGGCCGGGCGGCCAGCGCGCGACGGTGCACCTCGACATCGGAGTGGACGACCTCGACGAGGCCGTCGCGTGGGCGCTCGAGGCAGGCGCGACTCTCGCCGAGGATCAGCCGCAGGAGCACGTCCGGGTCATGCTCGACCCTGCCGGCAACCCCTTCTGCCTGTGCCGCTGACACCGCTACTTACAGCAGGTCAAGCGGGTCTTACCAAGTTGTGATCCCCGCCTGGCGATGCCGCCGCACACGCCTCGTCATGACCACGCCGGGGATGCCGACCGCGAGCAGGACCGGGACCGCGGCGCCGATCGCGACCCAGAGAACGATGGCGATGTAGCCCAAGGCGGCCTTGCTCGTGTCCGCGTCCGCTTGGACAAGGAAGACAACGCTCGTCACGAACGCAACCACCATGAAGACCGCGATGATGATCGCGAGCCAGAGGAGAATGACGGCCCCTCGCCGGTAGCCGACAGTGAGCTCCTGGGCCTGCGGTGGCACGTACCCCTGAGGCACATTGGGCATCTGGGTCGGCTGCTGGTCAGACATGGTGCCCAGTCTGACGGCTGGTCAGATTGTTCAGACAGCGGGCCGCCATCAGCGCCCCGTCCCCACCGCTACGACTCCTACCGCTGCCCTCAGAATGCCGGCCTTCATCGATACTCCTCCAAGGAGATGTCCCCCGAGCAGGCTTGCGCCCGTCCGCTGAATGCGTCCCGAACGGTAGAGGTTGTCGCTGGCATCTCTCTGCCCGTACCGCACCCGTACCGAATATCGACTGCCGAGAGGCCCTGCACTGAAGAAGGGCCGGTCACCTAGGTGACCGGCCCTTCCCTTGTTCAGCCCCTGGGGGTGACCACATAGTGCGCTGACCAGCGGAAACACCAGTCGGGTGGCCACTTCTCAGAGTGGCGGAGGATACGAGATTCGAACTCGTGAGGGGTTGCCCCCAACACGCTTTCCAAGCGTGCGCCCTAGGCCTCTAGGCGAATCCTCCAAGCGGAGAGGATACGCGAGGGGACGGGAGTTGTGGAAATCAGGGGGCGAGCAGGGCGGGGGCCAGGGCTCGCCACTGGTCGGTGGGCTGGGGGCCGGTGATGCCGGTGATCACGTTGATGGCGACGTGGTCCGCGCCGGCGGCCAGGTGTTCGGAGAGCTTGGCCTTGATGTCGGCGGGGGTGCCCCAGGCGGCCAGGGCGTCGACCATGTGGTCCGGTAGCTCGGCTTGGTCGGCCTGGCTGAACCCCTGGCGTTCGAACGAGGCGGCGTACGCGGGAATCGTCGGGAAGAAGCTGATCGTGTCCCGGGCGATCGCCCGCGCCTTGTCCGGGTCTGACTCCAGTACGACGAGATGGCTCACGGCGAGCAGCTTGTCCGGCCCGAGCGTCTTGCGTGCCTCGGCGGTGTACGCAGGGGTGATGAGGAACGGGAACGCGCCGGCGGAGTGGTCGCGGGCGAGCTCCAGCATCCGTGGGCCGAGGGCGGCGAGGACCCGGTGCTCGACGGGGACCTCGAGCTCCTCCAGGTACGCCGTGAGTCGTTCGATCGGACGTGGTCCGTGCGCTCCGCCCAGGCCGACGGTGAAGCGGCCGGTCGATTCCAGGGCGGCGTACGTCGCTGCCACCTCGGCGGCTGGGTACTTCACGACCGCCAGGACACCGGTGATGAACTTGATCGAGTTCGTGGCGGCGATCAGATCGGCGACCGTCTGCAGTCCGGGCAGCGGACCGCCGGACAGCCAGATCGCCGGGTAGCCGAGTTCCTCGGCGGTCCGGGCGGCGGCGAGCGAGGACGGGCTGCTGTCCAGGCCGGTCGAGATCCCGAACCGGCCGAATTGATGATCTGTCACGTACTCAGCTTGGGGTGGTCCCGGCCCGGAGCGCGAGGGTGTTCGCTGACAGCGTGGAACCGGCGGCCCGATTCCCGGTCGGGGGACGGCATCCCGTACACTCGTTGACGGTTCCCCGCGTGGCGGTATCTCGCCCAACTCCCCCAGGGCCGGAAGGCAGCAAGGGTAAGTGAGCTCTTCCGGGTGCGCGGGGAATCCTCATGTCCAGGCCCGATCACACCAGGCCCGTGAGGGAGCCCCGATGAGCGACGAGCGCCGCTACCTGCAGGAACTGATCATCGCCGAGCTGGGTGTGCCGGCGTCGTTCGATCCGGAGACCGAGATCGAGCGCCGGGTCGAGTTTCTCGCCGACCAGCTCCGCCGGACGGGCGCGACGTCGTACGTGCTGGGCATCAGCGGCGGCGTCGACTCCGCGACCGCGGGGCGGCTGTGCCAGCTCGCGGTCGAGCGGGTCCGCGGTGAGGGTGGTCAGGCGACTTTCATCGCGATGCGGCTTCCGTACGGCGTTCAGGCCGACGAGGCGGATGCACAGCGCTCACTGGAGTTCATCCGGCCCGACGAGACGCTCGTGGTCGACGTGAAGCCGGCCACCGATGCCATGGTCGAGTCGGTGCGGCACGCCGGGTTCGGGGAGCGCGAGGACTTCCACGTCGGCAACGTCAAGGCGCGGCAGCGGATGATCGCGCAGTACACGGTGGCCGGCGCGCGCGGCGGTCTGGTGGTCGGGACGGACCACGCGGCCGAGGCCGTGATGGGCTTCTTCACCAAGTACGGCGATGGCGCGTGCGACCTGACGCCGCTCTCGGGGCTGACCAAGCGCCGCGTGCGCGAGGTCGGCGCGCGTCTCGGCGCGGCCCCGGAGATCACCGGCAAGGTGCCGACCGCGGACCTCGAGACCAACAACCCGGGTGTCCCCGACGAGCTGGTTCTCGGCGTTACGTACGACCAGATCGACGACTTCCTCGAGGGTCGTGAGGTTGACGAGAAGGCCGCGAGCACGATCATCGCGACCCACCGCCGGACGGCGCACAAGCGCGTCGTACCGCTCGCTTTCAGCTGAGGACGAAGTCCGTCACCACTCGCGTGTAGGCGTCCGCCGCCTCGGCATGCACGAAATGCCCGGCAGTCGCCGCGGAGTAATAGGTCCCGTCCGGTACGTCGGCCTGGTACCGGGCGATCTCCTCCGGGCTGGTGACCGGGTCATGCGCGCCCTTGATCAGCAAAGCCGGCTGGGTGATCTGCGCGAGTAGTGGCAACAACGACTCGAGGAACTCCGGAGTCTGGGTGATGACCTCGGAGAAGCGGCCGGAGCGAGCGTGCAGCTCGTCAGGGATCTCGGTGTCGGCGGGGAGGACCAGCTCCTTGGTGTCGGGGCCGAGGTAGATCTCCATCCGGCGGTCGCCCAGCTCATGCAGGAGCGCGATCCGGTCGTCCCGCATCTGCTTGGTCGCGGGGCCTTCATGCGGCAGAAGCTGTACGGCGGGCGCGATGCGCTGTGCTGCGCGGATCAACGTCTCGGAGTTCAGCCGCACGTCCCAGGCCGGGTTTTCGAAGACGACCTTCGTGACGGTGTCCGGGTGTGCAACGGCGTACCGGAGTGCCAGGCGGCCGCCAAACGAGTGGCCGAGAATCGACCAGCTCTCCACGCCGAGTGTCTCGCGGAGGGCCTCGAAGTCCGCGAGCAGATCGAGCTCGGTGATCGGTGCGGTGAGTGGGTCGGACTGCTGGACGCCGCGCTGGTCCACGCCGATCACCTGCAGCCGCTCGGCCAGCCGGTCGCCCTGGAAGAAGAGGAAGTCGTACGAGCCGGATCCCGGGCCGCCGTGCAGGAAGAGCAGTGGTGGCGCATCCGCGGCACCGCGGCGGTCGACGTACAGCCTGGTTCCGCGGACCTCGATGAGCATGTGCGGAGCCTAGGCGCTGTGGGCGAGCTCGCGGAGGCGGTTGGCGAGGCGGGCCAGGCGGATGGTGGCGATGTTGCGGTACGCCGGGCGCAGGACCGTGGCGAGTGGGCCCGTCTGCTCGAAGGTGTGGGTGACCTTGCTGTCCGGGCCGATGGTCCAGGTGCCGACCTCGCGGAAGCCGGGGACCTGCCAGGTGATCTCGATCCGGTCCGCCTCGACGGCCGTGTAGTGCAGCTCGCCGGACAGGCCGGGGCGCACGCGCAGCGCGTAGTGGGCGCCCTGTGCTGCCGAGGGCGGGCCGTCGATGGCGAGGAAGGCCTCGTTCCACTCCGGGAGGGTCAGGGCGTCCAGGAGGAGGTGCCGGATGGCGGTCGGCCCGGCTGGGATGGTGTCGGTGGCTTGCTCCATGTCTATCTCTCCTGGGCGAGTGCGTGGGCGGGGTCGCGCCGACGGGCCAGGGCGGCGCCGGCGGGGAAGCCGTCGGCGACGGCGCGGAGGGTAGCGATCGTCTCGCTGAGCTCGCGGTCGGCGACCAGGCTGTCGATGGTCCGGTGCAGCCGGTTCTCCGCGGTGACGATGCGGCGGTGCAGCGCGCGGCCCTGGGCGGTCAGGCTCAGCGCGAGGTAGCGCCGGTCCACCTTGTCGACGCTGCGCTGCACCAGGCCCTGGGCAACGAGGCGGTCCACGAGACGACTGGGACTGTTGCCTGTCTCGCAGACCAGCAGTCCGCCCAGTGCGTTCAGCGTGAGTGGACCGTGGTCGCGCAGGACCCGTAGAACCTCGGCCTGTGAGGGCGTGATCCCCAGCGGGCGCAGCTCCGCGGCGAGCAGCCGGTTGCCCTCGCGCTGGATCGCCAGCACGAGATAACGCAGCTCCTCCAGAACCTTCATGCTTAATAGATTACACGACACGTATGTCATGTCATCTATCTGGATGCAGGAAGAGTGCCGGAAAAAGTCCTGCTGAGGTCATGGTCAACGCGACATCGGGACTGGCACAGTGTCTGCATGAAGGGTCTGATGCAGGACTACCAGCTGTCCCTGGACACCATTTTTCTCCGGGCCGAGCAGTTCTACCCGGACCGGACCGTGCACACCGGCGGGCCGGCGCCGACGACAACGACGTACGGCGAGTGGGCCGCGCGGACCAGACGCCTGGGCGGGGTGCTGGACACGCTCGGGATCACCGCGGACGGCCGGGTCGGCACCTTCGCCTGGAATTCCGGGCGCCACCTCGAGCTGTACTTCGCGGCCCCGTGCACCGGCCGGGTGCTGCACACGCTCAACATCAGACTCTTCCCCGACCAGATCGTGTACATCGCCAATCATGCCGAGGATGAGGTCGTCTTCGTCGACCGCTCGCTGCTGGGGTTGTTCCTGCCGCTGCTCGACCGTCTCCCACTGCTCAGACACATCGTCGTGATGGACGATCTGCCCGCCGGTGCACCCGGTGTGGAGCTACCGGACGACCCGCGGTTCCACGACTACGAGGAGCTGCTGGCCGCGGCCGAGCCGGTCGAGTTCCACGTCGAGGACGAGAACCAGGCAGCCGCCATGTGCTACACGAGCGGTACGACGGGGAATCCGAAGGGTGTCGTCTATTCGCACCGCTCGACCTGGCTGCACTCGATCGGCGTCCTGACGAACTCCGCGATCGGCCTGGCCGAGACGGACACCGTGATGCCGGTCGTGCCGATGTTCCACGCGAACGCCTGGGGTCTGGCGCACGCGGCGCCGATGGCCGGCGCGAGCCTGGTCTTCCCGGGGCCGGACATGAGCCCGGCAGGGATCCTCAAGTTGATGAAGGAGCAGGACGTCACGCTGGCGGCCGGGGTTCCGACCATCTGGCAGGGGTTGCTGCCGCTGCTGGACGGGGTCGAGCTGCCCAAGCTGCGCCGGATCCCGTGCGGTGGTTCCGCGGTGCCGCTGGCGCTGTCCGAGGCGTTCCGGGCCAAGCTCGGCAAGCCGATCCTGCAGGCCTGGGGGATGACCGAGACCAGTCCGGTCGCGACCGCCGCTCACGTGCCCCCGCGATATGCACACCTCCCCGAGGAGGAGCAGGCCCACTTGCGCGCCCGGCAAGGCGTCCCGATCCCCGGCGTCGAGGTGCGGATCGTCGAGCCCGGCTCGATCACCCCACTGCCCTGGGACGACGAAGCCACCGGTGAGCTGCAGGTCCGCGGCCCCTGGATCGCGGCCGACTACTACCGGCCCGACGCCGGCGTCGTCCTCAACACCGAGGACGGCTGGATGAAGACCGGCGACGTGGCGGCGATCGACAAGTTCGGATCGGTCCGGCTGGTCGACCGGACCAAGGACCTGGTGAAGTCCGGCGGCGAGTGGATCAGCTCCGTCGAGCTGGAGAACCTACTGATGGCCCACCCCGACGTCAAGGAAGCCGCCGTCATCGGCGTCCCCCACCCGAAGTGGGACGAGCGCCCCTTGGCCTGCGTAGTCCTGCAGGAGGGCGCCTCGGTCACCGGCGACGAGATCCTCGACTACCTCCGCCCCCAGGTCGCCAAGTGGTGGCTCCCGGACGCGGTCGAGTTCATCGAAGAGGTCCCCAAGACCTCAGTCGGCAAGTTCTCCAAGAAAGACCTCCGAACCCGCTTCGCCAACTACCACCTCGAGTAACACCCCATCCCAGCAAGGGCTCCCGCGAACAGCGGGAGCCCCATCTGCCTGCGGCGCAATCCCGACCACTACCAGCGGGCCAGTCCCGACCGGTGCCTGCGGGTCAGGCCCGACCAGTGCCAGCGGGTCAGGCCCGACCAGTGCCAGCGGGTCAGGCCCGACCAGTGCCAGCGGGTCAGGGCGGACCAGTAGCTGTGGGCCGGCTCCAATCAGCCCACCGCCCTCTCCGCCCACCGCCCTCTCCGCCCACGGTGCTTTCCGCCCACGGTGCTTTCCGCCCACGGTGCTTTCCGCCCACGGTGCTTTCCGCCCACGGTGCTTTCCGCCCACGGTGCTCTTCGCCCACGGTGCTTTCCGCGCACCGTGCTTTCCGCGCACCGTGCTTTCCGCGCACCGTGCTCTCCGCTTGCACCCATCTGATGGGCTGGCCCACCTGGCGGTGGGTGTGCCAACCGCATGCACCTAGCCCACCCGCCACGCGATAGGTCCACCCGCCGAACGGGAACTCTCCTGCTCGATGTGGGTATTACGCCCTGCTCGACGTGTGGGTGGTACGTGGTCGCCGGGCACGGCGGCTTCGCTCGCGCCCAGCCGGCGGCTGGTCCGTCGCCGACTGTGCGGACCGTGCTGCTGGCAATCGATTGCCCACGACACGCAGGTTCCAGTCGACCGCACACTCCCCGCACTCGCCACGGTGGCTTCGCCCGCGCCTGCTGCGCCCCGTGCGCCTGGTGCACCTGGTGGTCCTGGTGGGGACCGTGGCCGGGGCGGACCTGTGCCACTGATCAACCTGCTCCCGGGCCGGTCAGGCAGGACCGGCTGAGCGTGAACCGGACCACCCGCCCGGAGTTGGACGGTGTCGGCGGCCCGCCTCGCTCACCATGCTCGCCTCCGCACGGTGGCTTCACTCGATGATCGGCAGTTGTGCGTGCGACTCGGCCGTGGGCGGCTAGCTGGAGCCTTCGGGAGGTTTCGCTCTCCAGTTGGAGGCGACTGCTGCTGTCTTTCACCACCGCGGCAGGTCAGCTGATAGGCCTCCTCGCGGGCGGCACCTTGAGCACCCGTCGACTACCTGGTGGCTGGGCAAGTGGTTGAGGCGTGCTCAGCGTCGTACTGGGTCAGGTGAAGGGGACGCCGAGGTGGTGGTGGAGGTGGGTGAGGGTGGCGTCGATGAAGTCGGTGGGCCAGGGGGTGCCGGTTAGCTGGGCCAGGGCTTGGCCGCGGTGGAGCATTTCGCGGCAGAGGTACTGGTTGGCGGCGATGATGTCGGCTGGGTGGTAGCCGGCTGGTGGGACGGCTTCCAGGGTTGTGCGTTGTTCGGTGGAGAGCAGGGCGTTGAGGCGTTTGGCGCCGCTGGTACGGCGGACTCCGCGCTCGGCGAGCATCAGCCGGATCAGGAGGTCGCGGACCACGCCGATGCCTTGGTTGGCGACGACGCGTTCGTCGCGGCCGAGGACGGTGACCAGGTTGCCGAGGAAGTAGAAGAACATCGGGACCACGTGTTCGGGCCAGTACGGCGTTCCCGGGCGACCGTGCTCGGCCGGCTGATCGCCGTCGGGGAACAGGGTGCCGTCGCGGTCGAACAGTACCCGGACGCCGTCGTACTGGAAGCGGTCGAACGAGGCGAGTGGGTGCGCGATCAGGTCCACGTGCAGCCAGTCCGGCGTGATGCCGAGACCGCCGGCGAGTCCGGGGAGGCGGTCGGTGAAGACGGTCGGGCCGGCGATCTCGTGCAGTACGTCGTCCCAGTGCTGCTCGAACCAGCTGATGCTCGCGTCCGTCACCACCAGGTGTACGTCCAGGTCGCTGAAGCGGTCCTCGGTGCCGGTGCCGTAACTGCCGATCAGGTAGACGGCCAGGACCCGGTCGTCGGCCGGGAGGCGCTCCTGGGCGCGCTGGATCATCACGTCGTACCGCTCGTCGCCGGAGCCCATCCGCTCACCCTAGGCGGGCCGGCACCGGCGCGCGGATCCGATCCGGGCGGCGGTGGTTTTGTCGGCGGGCGGCGCTAGGGTTGCGGCGTGGAAGCACCCCTTGCGTTGTACCGCCGGTATCGCCCGGAGACGTTCGCCGAGGTCATCGGCCAGGATCACGTCACCGCGCCACTGCGGAACGCGCTGAGCAACAACCGGGTCAACCACGCCTACTTGTTCTCCGGGCCGCGCGGGTGTGGCAAGACCACCAGCGCCCGGATCCTGGCTCGTGCGATCAACTGCGAGAAGGGCCCGATCGCCGAGCCGTGCGGGGTCTGCAAGTCCTGCACCGACCTGGCTCGCGGCGGGCCGGGCAGTATCGACGTGATCGAGATCGACGCCGCGTCGCACGGTGGTGTCGACGACGCGCGGGATCTGCGCGAGCGGGCGTTCTTCGCGCCGGTCGAGAGCCGCTACAAGATCTACATCATCGACGAGGCGCACATGGTGACCACGCAGGGCTTCAACGCCCTGCTGAAGCTGGTCGAGGAGCCACCGCCGCACCTGAAGTTCATCTTCGCCACCACCGAGCCCGACAAGGTGATCGGGACGATCCGGTCCCGGACGCACCACTATCCGTTCCGGTTGGTGCCGCCGAAGGCGCTCGGCGACTACATGGCGACACTGTGCGAGGCCGAGGGGGTCGCGATCGAGGCCGCCGCGCTGCCGCTGGTGGTGCGTGCGGGGGCGGGGTCGGTGCGTGACTCGCTGAGTGTGCTTGATCAGTTGATCGGTGGGGCGGGGCCGGATGGGGTGACGTACGAGTTGGCGGTTGCGCTGCTCGGGTTCACGCCGGATTCGCTGCTGGATGCGTGTGTTGACGGGTTTGCGGCGCATGACAGCAGGGCCGTGTTCGAGACGGTCGAGAAGGTGATCGAGACCGGGCAGGATCCGAAGCGGTTCGCCGAGGATCTGTTGCGGCGGTTGCGGGATCTTGTGGTGCTGTCCGCGGTGCCGAATGCGGTGCTCTCCGGGCTGATCGAGGCTGCTGAGGATCAGGGCGAGCGTCTCCAGACGCAGGCTGCTGGGATCGGCGCTGCTGAGCTGACGCGCGCTGCGGACATTGTTGCGGCGGGGCTGTTGGAGATGCGTGGGGCGACGGCTCCGCGGCTGCAGCTTGAGCTGATCTGCGCGAAGGTGCTGCTGCCGGGGGCGGATGACTCTACGAACGGGATTCAGGCTCGCCTCGATCGTATGGAGCGCCGTCTGTCCATGGGGGTCCCTGCTGCGGCGGACGGCGGTGGGTATGTCGGGTCTGACCCGGCCCCCGACGCTGCCGCTAGCCGAGCTGCCGCTCGCGCGGCGGCCGGTGGGCAGGCAACCTCCGGTACGGCGGACGCTGGCACGGGTGACCGTGGTCAGGTAGCCGGTGGTCCGGCGGGCGGCCATGCGGCGGGTGCTGCGGTGCCACGTCCCGCCGCTGCCGCCGGGAGTTCGGTGAGTGGGCCTGGTGCAGCTGGAACGGGTGCGGGGAGTGACATGGGTCGCGCGGCTGACGCCGCGGGCGGAGCGGCAGGTGCCGCAGGCGGTTCGGCGGGTGCCGCGGGCGGTGGTGGCGGTGGAGTAGGTGCTGGGGGTGGGGCACCGGCTGGTGCTGGCGGTGTCGCAGGTGCCGCAGGCGGTGCGCCAGGTGGGGCAGACGCTGCGGCGGGTGCCGCGGGCGGTGTTGGCGGTGGAGTAGGTGCTGGGGGTGGGGCACCGGCTGGTGCTGGCGGTGTCTCAGGCGGAGCAGACGCCGTGGGTGGTGCCCCAGGTGCTGGTGGCAGTGGATCGGGTGCTGCGGGCGGTGCTGGCGGCGGGACAGGTGCTGCGGGTGGTGCGCCGGGCGCGGTTGGTGGCGCTGACGGTGGTTCTGCGGGTGGAGCGGTTGGCGGTGCTGGTGGGGGCGGGGCTTCGCGCGGTGCTGCGGCTGCGGGTGGTGTGGCCGGTGGGCGGCAGGGGGCTTGGGGGGATGAGTCGGCGGGGGTGAGTCCGCCGCCGGTGGCGGCTCCGGCTGCTGGGCCTAGTGCGCCGGTGGGGTCGCCTTCGGTGGGGGCTGTGGGGCTGGCGGATGTTCGGCGGTTGTGGCCTCAGGTGCTGGAGGCTGTGAAGGCCAAGCGGCGGTTCGCGTGGATCATGCTGAGCCAGAATTCGCAGGTCATCGCGGTCGACGATCAGACGTTGACGCTGGGGATGGTGAATGCCGGGGCGCGGGAGAGTTTTGCGCGGTCCGGGAGTGACGAGATTCTGCGGGAGGCCATGATCGACACGATCGGGCTGAACCGGCGGATCGAGGCTGTGGTTGACCCGTCCGCTGATCCCGGTGCGGGCGGTGGTGGCGTCGCGGCGCCGCGTGCTGGTGGGCCGCAGGGTGGAGCGAATTCGCCTGCGCCTGGTGGAACCGGTGCCCCGCCCAGTGGCGGATCCGGCGCGTCGGCCGGTGCCCCAGCGGCTGGAGCAAGCGGTGGCAGCGCTCCTGGGCCAAGCGCTCCGGTTGATGCTGTCGGCAGTTCGCCTGCTGGCGGATCGGTCGGGAGACCCGGCAGCGGTGTCTCATCGGCCCCCGCAGCAGTAGCTGCGAAGAGTGGAACTGCGGAGGTTGTGGCCCGGCCGGCGGGTGGCGTCGGAGCTGGTGCTGCTCGTTCGGGGAGCTGGGGGGACGAGGCGGGCGCTGTTGCTTTGCAGGAGCCGCCGCCGGACCCGGAGTACGACGTACCGGAGCCCGAGGCGTGGGAGCAGAGCACATCGGCGGCACCGGCACAGGCACCGGCTGAAGCGGCGGCTGCTGGCGAGGGGGATCGGGCACAGCAGGCTGCTAGTAAGCGGCGGGCGGCTGTGGCTGCGGTGGCGGCTGAGCAGGCTCGGCGCAGTGCGGCTGCGCCGGTGGCTGAGGTGAAGGCGTTGACGCCGGAGGAAGAGGCGGACGCTATTGGTGAGGACGATGTGGTGCTCGAGGAGGACTCGCGTTCGCACACCGATCTGCTGCGGGACACGCTGGGCGCAGAGATCATCCTCGAGGAGACCAACGGATCCAGGTGAGGCGACACCTCGTCGTGTGAGCATCGTGGGGTGCCTATCGATGAGCAGGTCTTTGTTGCGTTCGTTCTGACCACGTTGCTGGCGATGGTGGTTCCGGGGCCGGACATGTTGTTCGTGCTGGGGTGTGGGATCCGGGGTGGTGCTCGGGCCGGGGTGCTGGCCACGGCTGGGGTTGCCACCAGCGAGATCATTCATGTGGCGTTGGCGGCGGCCGGGCTGGTCGCGTTGTTCGCCGCGGTGCCGGCTGCCTTCACGGTGACGCGGATCGTGGGTGGCGCCTATCTGGTGTTCATGGGGATCCAGATGATCCGCAATCGGGGCAAGGGCTTCGACGAGAGTGCGGAGCGGGCCGGGGTGTCCGGTCGGCGGGCGTACTCGATGGGGCTGCTGACCAATCTGATCAACCCGAAGATGGTGACGTTCACGCTGGCGTTCCTGCCGCAGTTCGTGGACCCGGCGCGTGGGGCACTGTGGGTGCAGTTCGCGATCCTCGGGGCGGTGCTGGTCGCGCTCGAGTTCCTGGTGGACGGGGCGGTCGGGGTGACCGCCGGGCGGATCGGAGGCTGGCTGCGGACCCGGGAGAAGGCCCGGCGGCGGCTCGATGCGACCACGGGTGGATTGTTCATCGGACTCGGTGCCCGGCTGGCGCTGCAGCGCTGATTGTCCACCGGGTGTGCACAGCATCTGTGGATAACCAGCGCGGGTTTTCACAAGTTCCACAGGGGTGTGGACGGAGATGTTCACACCCCTGTGGAAAACTTGGGGAGACTGGTCGGTTTCCGGGGGATCCAAGGGTTGTCGGGGCGACCGGCTAGGGTTGGTGGGAATTCGGTGGCGGCTCGACGAGGAGATCGCGTGTTCGACGGTGGCGGTGCTGGCGGTTTCGACATGTCCAACCTGCTTGCGCAGGCTCAGGCCATGCAGGACCAGCTGATGAAGGCCCAGGCCGACCTGGAAACCCAGGAGGTCGAGGGGTCCGCGGGTGGCGGTCTGGTGGCTGCCGTGGTGTCGGGGACGGGTGAGCTGCTCCGTCTGGACATCAAGAAGGAAGCCGTCGACCCCGAAGACACCGAGACGCTGGCCGATCTGATCGTGGCCGCGGTCCGGGACGCCTCGGAGAACGCGAAGGCCGCCGCCGCCCAGGCGATGGGCCCGCTGGCCGGTGGCCTGCCCGGTTTTGGCGGCGACACGGTGCCTGGTGACACGGCAGGCCCGCAGCTCCCGGGCGGCAGCATCGGCTTCAGCCACCCGTCCGGTCCGCCCGGCCAGAACCCGGCCTGACGTGTACGAGGGGGCCGTTCAGGACCTCATCGACGAGCTCGGCCGGTTGCCGGGAGTCGGTCCTAAGTCCGCCCAGCGGATCGCGTTCCACCTGCTGGCGTCCGACGAGACCGACGTACGGCGGCTGGCGCATGTGCTGGTGCAGGTGAAGGAGAAGGTCAAGTTCTGCGAGATCTGCGGCAATGTCGCGGAGGAGCCGCAGTGCCGGATCTGCCGGGACCCGCGCCGCGACCTGAGTCTGATCTGCGTGGTCGAAGAGGCCAAGGACGTGGTCGCGATCGAGCGGACCCGGGAGTTCCGCGGCCGCTACCACGTGCTCGGCGGGGCGATCTCGCCGATCGAGGGGATCGGGCCGGACGAGCTGCGGATCAAGGAACTGCTGCAGCGGCTGGCCGGTGGGGAGATCATGGAGATCATCCTCGCCACCGATCCGAACCTCGAGGGTGAGGCGACGGCGACGTACCTGAGCCGGTTGCTGCGGCCCATGGGCTTGCGCGTGACCCGATTGGCTAGTGGACTTCCAGTAGGCGGTGACCTCGAGTACGCCGACGAGGTCACACTCGGACGGGCGTTTGAAGGGCGACGATCGATCGATGACTGAATCAACCGATATGGCAGAGCGCACGCTGAGCATCGGCTCGGACGACCTGACCGAGTTCGCGGAGCAGATCGCCGACCAGGTGCAGAGCTTCCTGATCTCGGTGCGCGACATCGCCGCGCAGCCGGACGAGGACGGTGTGGACGAGGGGCTCGCCTCGTTGCCGTACCTGCTGCTCGAGGTCAGCCAGCTGCTGCTGGCCGGCGGCCGGCTGGGTGCCTTCGAGGACTTCGTCCCGGAGGAGCGCTTCGAGTCCGACGCAGGCCCGGATCCGGACCTGGACGCGATGCGGGACCGGCTGGCGGTGCTCTTCGAGGGCCTCGACGAGTACGCCGAGGTCTTCGACCCGTACGCCGCACCGCCGGAGATCACGGTGAACCGGCTCTCCGACGACCTGACCGCGATCGCGACCGACCTCGTGCACGGCCTGGCGCACTACGAAGAGGGCCGGATCGTCGAGGCGCTGTGGTGGTGGCAGTTCTCCTACGTCTCCACCTGGGGTGCGGCCGCGAGTGCCGTCCTGCGGGCGATCCAGTCGCTGATCGCGCACGACCGGCTGGAGCCGGCCCACGACCCGGAGACCGAGGCCACCGACCGCGAGCTGGTCGAGGTCGCCGAGGAAGCCGTTCAGCGCCGGTAATCCGCGGGACATCGGGAACAATGACCGGATGTCCGTCTACGAAGTGATCCGGCGACTGCCCGATATCGGGGCGGTCCGCCGGGTCAGTCGCGCGCTCGCCGTCCTCGATCTGGTGCTCGGCGGTGACGACGACATCCTGCCGTTCTTCGCGTTCGACGCGCGCTGGTCGGAGACCGAGGAAGCCGCCTTGATGCGGGACGGCTCGGGGAACGAGTACTCGATCGTGTTCTCCCCCGAGGGCGCCTTCGCGTACGGGTTCGACCACGAGTCGCCGATGTCGCCGTACGCCAACGGCATGAAGGTCTGGCCGGGCCTGTTGGACGGCGTCCCCGACGTCTTCCATGCGGCCCGCGACGAACCGGCGTTCTGCGACGAGGGCGTCCCGCGCGCGACCGTGTGTTTCTGGCGGACGACTACCGACGACGCCTGGCAATCCGGCCCGGTGGAGGCGAACAGCGATGGCGCGAACTACCTGTTCGAGCTCCTGGCCGACGGCCGCCCGGAGGCATACCTGTCCTTCGCCGAGGACTACTTCGGCGTCGAGCTCGACATCGAGCCCATCCGCCACATCTACGCCCTGATGCCCCTGACCGAGTACGTCGTCACCTCCCTCAACCGCGAACGCCGCCTCCCCGACCTGGCCGAAGGCATCGCCGAAATCGGCTACCCCCGCTCCTGATCAGTCCGGCAGCATCGGCATGGTGAGGCCTTGGTCCCGGCCGAGGAGGACGCCGCGGGTGATGGCGTTGGTGCCGAACTTGTCCTTCACCTGGTCCAGGGCGGTGTCCAGTTCGTTGTTGGCGGCTTTGTCGAAGGGGAGGGCGAGTTGCTGGGCTGCTTCGTTCTCGAGGTTGCCGACCGAGATGCCGATCATGGTGAGGCCCTGGGTGCTGATCAGAGGCTGGGCGGCGGCGAGCAGGGCGCGGGCGGTGACGAGGACGGCGCGGGTCTGGTCTGTTGCCTGAGGCAACGTGTGGGACCGGGTGGCGCGGGTGAAGTCGTCGAAGCGGAGCCGAAGGGTGACGGTGCGCCCGGACCGGCCGGCCGACCGCATCCGGCGGGTCACTCGATCGACGAGCCCGGCCAGTACGGCGTCCAGTGTGGCCGGCGACTTCCGCGATCGCCCGAGTGCGCGTTGCGAACCGATCGATCGTCGTCGTCGCCCGACCTCGATCGGCCGCGGATCGCGGTTGTGGGCGAGCGCATGCAGGTGCCGCCCGGAGGCCCGCCCGAGCATCGCGACCAGCGCGGCCTCCGGTAGTTGGGCCACGTCACCGACCTTCGTCAGACCGCGCGTCCGCAGCTTCTCCGCGGTCACCTCGCCCACACCCCACAACCGCGAAACATCCAGCGGATGCAGGAACTCCAGCTCGTACGCCGGGGGCACCACGAGCAGCCCGTCCGGTTTGGCGACCCCACTCGCCACCTTCGCCAGGAACTTCGTCCGCGCCACTCCGACCGTGATCGGCAGCCCGACCCGCGAAAGCACCTCGGCACGCAGCCGGCGCGCGATCTCCATCGGCGTACCGGAGATCTTCGCCAGGCCGCCGACGTCGAGGAACGCCTCGTCGATCGACAGCCCTTCGACCAGCGGGGTGGTGTCCTCGAACACCTTGAAGACCGCCTTGCTGGCCTCCGAGTACGCCGACATCCGCGGCTCGACGACGATCGCGTGCGGGCAGCGCCGGAGCGCCTGGCCGCCGTTCATCGCCGTCCGCACACCGAGCGCCTTGGCCTCGTAGCTGCAGGCGAGCACGACCCCGGCGCCGACGATCACCGGCCGGCCGCGCAGGCGCGGGTCGTCCCGCTGCTCGACCGACGCGTAGAAGGCGTCGAGGTCGGCATGCAGGATCGTCGCCGCATCCGCCGTCACGAACATATGTTCGCATACTCTCCGAGGATCAAGATAGGGAGAAATCCCGACGCGCCGGACGACTATGTCAGGACAGAATCATCCCTATGGACCTGACCGCGTACCGCGACCTCTGGCGAACCCCTGGTGTGATGACGCTGCTCGCCGCAGCGCTGACTGCCCGGATGCCGGTGATGGCGACGATGGTCCCGCTGGCGTTCCTGGCCAAGGACGCCTCCGGCAACTTCGGCTGGGCCGGTGTGGTCGCAGGTGCCTACTCCATCGGTACGGCGGTCGCCAGCGTCGTGTGGGCCCGGATGGCCGACCGCAGGGGCGCGCGCAGGGTCGTCATCATCACCGGGATGGCGTGGGCACTGATGATGGCGGTGACCGCCCTGCTGCCCTACAGCTGGTTCCGGGTGCTGCCGGTGGCCGCTGCCCTGGCCGGACTCTGCGTGGCCCCGGTTGCGTCGACCTCTCGGGCCGCCTGGCCGCGGTTGGTGCAAGGCGGCCGGCTCCGGGTGCTCTACGCCCTCGATGCGTCAGCCACTGAGCTGCTGTTCGTCGTCGGGCCGATGCTCGGCGCAGTCATCGTCAGCATCGCGAGTCCGCGAGCCGGTCTGCTGTCCTGTGCGGTTCTGGCTGCCGCAGCGATCTGGTGGTTCGGGCTGAAGCAGCAATCCACGGCCACCGAAGTGGCGGTCGGGAGTAAGCGAGTCACGGCCCGGGAGCTGCTGTGGCATCGCCACCGGCTGCCATTGGTGATCGCGTTCGCCTGCATGGTGACGGGCTTCGCGGCGATGTCACTCGGCATCGTCGCCTTCGCGGACGAGCACGGCAATCGGCTGATCGCCGGCATTCTCGAGACCGTGGCCGCGCTCGGCAGCCTGATCGGCGGACTCGTCGGCGGTGCGCTACCAGGCGGGCGCGATTCCTACGTCTGGAAGCGGATGCTGGTCTTCACCGTGCTCATCGCCGGCTGTTTCTTCGCGACTGCCTCGGTGGTCGCGCTCGCGATCGGGCTGTTCGCGTCCGGCTGCCTGATCGCGCCGACGGTCGGTGCGCTGTACGAGCGGCTCGGCGCGATCACCCCGGCCGCTGCCCGGACCGAGATGTTCGGCTGGGTGCTCAGCGGCGGGATGCTCGGCTCCGCGGCCGGTTCGGCCGTCGGCGGTGTGGTCGTGGAGACCTTCGGTGTCCGTTACGCGTGGGCCCTGATGGCAGTCCTCGGGGTGCTCGGCACTGTCGCGGTCCTGCGGGTACCTCCCCATCGGCCGGCCGACTCCACGCTCGAGAGCGCTCCGGTCGCCGCGTAGTGCACCTTGTAGCCCGCCTCGAGGGTGCCGGAGAGTCCCGCGCACAGAGAGATGAGCTTGAAGGAGCGCCGGTCCAGCGCAGTGCCCTGCCCGGCCCGGACCGGGTGGATCTGCAACGTCACATCGTCCAGCAGCCGCCACCGCAGCAGTGAGCGGATCAGACTGAGGCTGCCGATCACATGCAGGTCCGGACCCGGCACCTGCTTGAGTGCGGCCAGCACCCGGCGCGGATCGCCCTTCAGAACTTCGCTGTGCGGCTGGTACGCCACCGGGGTCGACGCGAGCACGAGCTTGCGGACCGACCGCAGTCCCGCGACCGATCCGGCGTACTGCTCATAGGTACGGCGGCCGAGCAGCACGGTGTTCGCGCCGGCAGTCAGTTCGTCGATCACACCCCCGAGTGCCGGTGCTGGTAGCCAGCGCTCCGGCCGGTCCACGATCCCGTCCTCCGACATGCACAGGTTGGCAATGATCGCTCGCATCCGTGCCCCCTCCTTGGTCGTCTACATCCTCGATGCAGACAGCGGGCGGAAGGTTTCGGTTTTCTTGCGCTTCAGCGGCGGACACCTTCAGCGGCGGCCGCGACGGATCTCGGTCTCCAGGGCGTCCAGCCGGTTGTCCCAGAACTTCCGGTAGCGGTCCAGCCAGCCGTCGATCTCGCGCAGCGGTTCGGGGGCGACGGCGTACAGGCGCCGGGTCCCGGCCACTGTCACGGTGGCGAATCCGTTGTCGCGCAGCACCCGCAGATGCTGGGACACGGCCGGCTGGCTGATCCCGAACTCCGCGTTGATGGTCGCGGCGATGCTGCCGGCCGGCAGTTCGCCGTCGGCCAGCAGCTCCAGGATGCGGCGCCGGACCGGGTCGCCGAGGATGTCGAACGCGTGCACGCCGGCCATTGTTTCAGTGATGACTTATATGAACAAGTGGTCCACTCGGCGGGAGGCCTTCCGGCGGCTCCGGGTCTGCGCCGCCGAACCTCCCGGTACCCCGGCGATTGCCCGTAGCATCGGCCCGAGGTCTGGTCAGCCGGTAGGCAACGGCGAGGTCACGGCTAGAATGACGCCTGAGACTACGCCTCGTGCAGTGCCGCACGGCGTACCGCAACCAGTGGTTTTGAGGAGACACAGCTGTGGGACGCGTCGTGCACAAGTACGGCGGTTCTTCGGTCGCCGACGCCGATTGCATCAAGCGTGTGGCGCAGAGAATCGTCGCTACGAAGAAGGCCGGCAACGACGTGGTCGTCGTCATCTCGGCCATGGGGGACACCACCGACGAGCTGATGGACCTGGCCAAGCAGGTCTCGCCACTGCCGCCGCCGCGCGAGCTCGACATGCTGCTCACCTCGGGTGAGCGGATCTCGGCCGCCCTGCTGGCGATGGCGATCGCGAACCTCGGGTACGAGGCGCGCAGTTTCACCGGCTCGCAGGCCGGCGTGATCACCACGTCCGCGCACGGGAACGCCCGGATCATCGACATCACCCCGGGCCGGATCGAGGAGGCCCTGGGCGAAGGACACGTCGCGATCGTGGCCGGGTTCCAGGGAGTGGCGCAGGACACCAAGGACGTCACCACGATGGGCCGCGGTGCCTCCGACACCACCGCGGTCGCGCTGGCCGCCGCGCTGGAGGCCGACTACTGCGAGATCTACACCGACGTCGACGGCATCTTCACCGCGGATCCGCGGATCGTGCCGGCCGCCAAGCACATCCCGAAGATCTCCTACGAGGAGATGCTCGAGATGGCCGCGTGTGGCGCGAAGGTGCTGCACCTGCGCTGCGTGGAGTACGCGCGGCGCTACAACGTCCCCGTTCATGTGCGTTCCTCCTTCTCGCAGAAGGAAGGCACCTGGGTTGTCGATGCGAAGGAACTCGAACAGATGGAACAGGCGATCATCTCCGGCGTGGTCCAGGACCGCAACGAGGCCAAGATCACGGTGGTCGGCGTACCGGACAAGCCGGGTGAGGCGGCCCGGATCTTCCAGACCGTCGCCGGTGCCGAGACCAACATCGACATGATCGTGCAGAACGTCTCGGCGGTCGCGACCAACCGCACCGACATCTCCTTCACGCTGCCGCGGGTCGACGGCGCCCGGGCGATGTCCGCGCTGGCCCGGATGAAGGACGAGGTCGGCTACGAGCAGCTGCTGTACGACGACCAGATCGGCAAGGTCTCGGTGGTCGGGGTCGGCATGCGGTCGCACCCGGGCGTTTCCGCGAAGTTCTTCTCCGCGCTCGCCGACGCGGGCGTGAACATCGAGATGATCTCCACCTCGGAGATCCGGATCTCGGTGGTGGTGGACGAGAACCTGGTGGACGCTGCCGTGACCGCGGCGCACACTGCATTCGATCTGGACGACGAGCACACCCAGGCTGTCGTGTACGGAGGAACTGGACGGTGACCCCTGTGAGCGCTGTGGAGAACACGATCGAGGACCGGACGGGTCTGCCATCGCTGGCGGTGGTCGGTGCGACCGGCGCCGTCGGCACGGTGATGCTGACCCTGCTCTCGACCCGGGAGAACGTCTGGGGTGAGATCCGGCTGATCGCCTCCGAGCGCTCCGCAGGTAAGCAGCTGTTGGTCCGCGGCGAAGAGGTCGAGGTGGTCGCGATCAGCGAGGCCGCCTTCGACGGGATCGACGTCGCGATGTTCGACGTACCGGACGAGGTGTCGGCGCACTGGGCACCGATCGCGGCCGCGGCCGGTGCCGTGGTGGTGGACAACTCGGGCGCGTTCCGGATGGACCCGGACGTCCCGCTGGTGGTCCCCGAGGTGAACGCCGAGGCGGCCCGCAACCGCCCCAAGGGCATCATCTCGAACCCGAACTGCACGACGCTGTCGATGATCGTCGCGATGGGCGCACTGCACCACCGCTACGAGCTCGAGCAGCTGGTGGTCGCGTCGTACCAGGCGGCCTCCGGAGCCGGTCAGGAGGGCATCGACACCCTCTACGACCAGCTGACCAAGGTGGCCGGCAATCGCGAGCTGGGCAAGACACCAGGCGACGTACGGCGGGTTGTCGGCAACGGCCTCGGCCCGTTCCCGGCGCCGCTGGCGCTGAACGTGGTGCCGTTCGCCGGGTCGCTCAAGGACGGCGGCTGGAGCTCGGAGGAGCTGAAGGTCCGCAACGAGTCCCGCAAGATCCTCGGCCTGCCCGACCTCAAGGTCTCCGCGACCTGTGTCCGGGTGCCGGTGGTGACCACGCACTCGTTGTCGGTGCACGCACGGTTCGCCCACGAGGTCGACGCCGACGAGGCCCGCGAGGTCCTGCGGGACGCGCCCGGCGTGCTGCTGTTCGACAACCCGGCCGAGGGTGAGTTCCCGACCCCGGCCGATGTCGTCGGCACCGACCCGACCTGGGTCGGCCGGGTGCGCAAGTCGCTCGACGACCCGAACGCCCTGGAGCTGTTCGTCTGCGGCGACAACCTGCGCAAGGGTGCCGCCCTGAACACCGCCCAGATCGCCGAGGTAGTCGCCAAGGAGTTCGCTCCCGCGAAGGGTTAAGGACGTGACCTTCTCCCGTCGGTCGCTGCTTGCGGGGAGTCTGTCCGCGGTCGTGCCTCTGACAGTGAAGCCGGCCGCTGAGCCGCTTGCTGCGTTGTGGGCGGTGAACGACGGCGAGAAGGTTGAGGCCGACGACCTTGCGAATCCGAACAAGCAGGGCAACAGCGCTTGGGATGGTCGCACTGCCCGGGTTTTCGGTGCGCGCAACGAGGTGGTTGCGTTCCAGCTTGTTGCGGAGGCCGGCGCGGCTGGTATCGGTGCGCTGTCGGTTCGGCTGCCGGTACTGCGGCAGGTGGGTGGCCCCGGCGTGATCCGGTACGCGCCGCCGGCCGCGGATCCGACGTACACGATCGGTCGTCAGATCCAGGTCTTCTCCGAGCGCTGTATGAGCATTCGCGAGAAGTCCAACGCGGACTGGATCTACCTGCGCGACTCCCCGGCCGAACCGCCGGATGTGCTGGGCAACAAGCCGGTGCAGCTCGTCCCGGAGAATGCGGCGCAGGGTGGTTTCCCGCTCGCCGTACCGGCCGCGACGAACCAGGCCTTCTGGTTCGACATCTACATTCCGCGACGGGCGCCGGCGGGGATCTACCGCGGTCAGATCGAGGTCGAGGCCGACCGTCAGCTCCGGGTGGTGCCGGTCGAGCTGACGGTCTTTCCGTTCACGCTGCCCGATCAGAACAGCATCAACGCGATGTTCTACTACGAGGGCTCACAGGTCGAACTGCGGTACGGCCGCAATCTCGACCCGGTGTTCCATCGCTTCGCCCATCGCCATCGGGTCGAGTTCGTGGACGGCTACGACATTGCGAAGGCCACTGCCGCCCGCTCGCGATTCACCGGCACGGACTTCACCAGGGCGAACGGCTACGAGGGCCCTGGTGAAGGCGTCGGGAACAACCTTCTCCCACGCACTTTCTACGGCCCGGGGCCTGACTTCGACACTCCGGAGAAGGCGCAGGCCAGCGCGCCGCTGTGGACCGACTGGCTGGCGCAGAACCTGCCAGGCAAGCAGACCTTCCTCTACATGCCTGATGAGCCCGGCGCCGAAGAGTTCGAGTACATCCGCTCCTTGTCCGCGGCAGTGCGGGCATCGGGAGCGCCGCTGCCGATCTTCACCACGCACGCCTACGACGCCGTACTGGACGGTCCCGACAAGGCGATCGACATCTGGGCGACGGTTGCCGACCTGTACGACGGTGCCGTGGCGAAGGTGCTTCGCGCCGAGGGCCGGGACATGTGGTTCTACAACGGCCAGCGACCGAATATCGGCTCGGTGGTGATCGAATCGCCGGCCACTGACCCGCGCGCCAACCTCTGGGCGGCGTTCAAGCACGACGTCCCGACGTACTTCTACTGGCACACCAACCACTGGCGGCACAACCGGCAGGTGCTGCCGGGTCGCGAGCGGAACCAGAACGTCTGGGTGGATCCGGTCACGTTCCACAACAGGCGCGGCTGGTGGGCCAACGGCGACGGCGTCCTGATGTATCCGGGGGAGGACCGCATCTACCCCGACCAGGACCGGGGGATCGCCGGGCCGATCTCCACCATCCAGCTCGCCAACTTCCGCCGCGGGATCCAGGACCACCTGTACCTCACGATGGCGCGCGAACGTGGTCTCGACCTGCTCGTCGATCACGTCGTTGAGCAGATCGTCCCGGCCGTCCTGGACGAGGCCGGGCCACGCGTCTTGTTCCCCCAGCAGGGCAACGCCTACGAGCAGGCCCGTCTCAAGCTTGCGCTGGCTATCTCGGCGTCATAGCCAGTTCTCCCGGGCGGCGTGCAGGGCGAGCTGGAAGCGCGTGCTGGCGCCGGTGCGGTTCATCAGCCTCTCCAGGTAGCGGAAGAACGTGCGGCGGCTGATCCCGAGCGTGCGGGCGATGGTGTCGTCGGCAGCGCCGGTTGCGAGCAGGGCCAGCAGCCGGCGTTCGATCGGCTCCAGCCGGTCGTCCTCCGTGCCCACCGAGGCGTGCAGCGGCAGGGCGTTGCGCCAGCACAACTCGAACATGCCGATCAGTGCGGTCAGCAGGCTGCTCGGCCGGATGATCAGCAGCGACCGGTTCACGTCGGTGTCGCGCACCGACATCGACACGAACGCCATCGAGCCGTCGATGATGGTCAGCTTGGCCGGTACGTCGGGCAGCACGCGGGCCTGCTCGCCGGCTTCGACACACGGCAGGATGTTCTCGGTCAGGTAGCCGGGCACCTCGACCGACTCCGGTGAGTACACGACCCGGTAGGCGACCCCGCGGCTGAGCTGCTCGATCTCCTCCTGGTTCGGTCCGCCGATGTAGTACGGCGGGGAGTCGATGGCCAGGATCTCGCGCTGCGCGCTGCCCTTGATCTGGTGGATCCGCTCGACGATCGCGCTGCCGGTGACCACCTCGATCAGGTGCGTGGTCGACTCGTTGTGCACGGTACGGCGGAACTCGTCGTACGCGTTCAGGACCTCGATCCGGGCCTGCTTCAGCTCGGACTCCCGGCGCAGCGTCATGGCCTCCAGACCGGCGTCCGGAGGCACGGGCAGGAAGCGGGAGTGGTCGGACCCGGACCGGCGGGCCAGGCCCGCCTGGACCAGCCCACCGAGCACGGTGTCGATCGCCGCCGAGCGGTCCGGGACGCCGTCGTCCAGCTCGGTGACCGACGAGGGGCCGGTCCGCAGCAGATGCTGGTAGACCTTGATCTCGTCGTCGCTGAGTCCGAGCACCCGCAAGTGGTCGGCACGCTCCGTGTCCGAGCTGCCCACGACTCGTCCCTCCCTTCCGAAAGCCGTCACCGTCCGCTACCGCCTCTCCAGTCCGAGATGGGCACCTCAGTGCGGTCCGCACTGTCCGTGTCCTGTTGAATGCAGGCAGCGATATTTGTTGTCCTGTCAGCATTCTTGTGCCGTGTCACCATCCGGCCACCATTTCCGCGCAGTTGTGAGCGAGAATTGAGGTCCAGCAGCCCGGCGACGGACCACCTGAGCGCCGCCGGGCTGCTGTTCCAATTCTGGCGGTTGTTCGCTGTTCCGTCAGCGGAGCCCGTTTCGGTTGGGTCTCGATCCCGGCGTATCGGTGCCCTCGCACTCCCGTGCCATCACCGGCTGTGCCGACGGGTGTACAAACTGTGCATCCCCATCGTGAGGCCGATGAGAACGGGAGTCCCATGCGATCAGCATCTCCGTCCTGTGTGGCCTCTGGCGCGATGACCGCCGCCCTGGTCATCGTGCCCTGTGTGAGGTCCCAGGTGGTGCCGAGCGGTGCTCCGTGGATGGTGAGGCTGTCCATGGCGAAGCGGGGACCCAGTGTCCACCGCCCGGCTCGCCCCGGCCACAAGGCACCCCTGGGACCCCGCCACCGGGCGGGTGGCCAACTTCCCGGCCGCGCCGGACGTCGTACCGTGTGAATTGACACGGATTTGACCTTGTTCACTGGTGTTCGCCACAGCTGCTGACGAGCATCGGGTGCGCGTCATTTCCATGCGCTGGAAGGCGTTTTGGTGCCGGTGAGCCGTCAAATGTATATTCCGGATAACGATCGACGCCGGCCGCAGCCTGGATGGCCGGTTCGATCGGGCGCGACGTCGGTAGCCGTGCGTACGTCGTTGCTCACACTGGAGGACCGTTGTGTCATCGGCGCCGGAGCCGATCCGCTACTCTCTTCCCGGTCTGCGTGGCCCGGTCAAACGAACACCAGCGGCTGAAACGTGGACAGGACTTCATGGCAGAGAGAGGCGTCGCCTGAATGAACGCGACTAGCGTCGACGAGGCATTCAACCCGTCGGTGCATGTGTACGAACCACACAAGGCCGGCTTGCCGCCCTTGCGCCCGTACTTCAAGGCACTCTGGGAACGCCGGGTCTTCGCGGCAGAGATGTCGCGGAGCGGAATCCGGGCGGCCAACACCAACACCTTCTTCGGGCAGATCTGGCTGGTCATCAACCCGCTGCTGCTCGCGGGGGTCTACTACCTGCTCACCGACATCATCGCGGGCAATGCCGGCCGCGCTGATTCCGGCGCGGTCTTCGCGCATATGTGTGGCGGTCTGTTCGCCTTCTACTACTTCCAGGGTGCGGTCACGACCGGCGCCGGGAGTGTCGTCGGCGGCGGCAAGCTGCTGATGAACATGGCCTTCCCCCGGATGCTGCTCCCGCTGTCGGCCTTGCGGACGGCGTTCTTCCGCTTCCTGCCGACGATGGGCGTGTACGCCGTCATCCACCTGCTCACCCGGCAGCCGCTGCACTGGGTGATGCTGCTGGCGCCGGTGTTCCTGATTCTGCTGACGATGTTCGCGGCCGGGATGAGCATGATCTTCGCGGCACTGCAGGTGTACTTCCGCGACACCGCCAGCTTCCTGCCGTACTTCATGCGGATCTGGCTGTACCTGTCCCCGGTGCTCTGGTTCGCCGAGCAGGCGCCGAAGAAGCTGGAGGCCTACATCCAGTACAACCCCTTGTACTCCCTCCTGGGCGGCTGGACCGACCTGCTGGTCCGCGCCGAGATGCCGGACCTCAAGCTGTGGATCGGCGCCGTGATCTGGGCCGTGGCAGCGTTCCTGGTCGGTTCGTTGTTCTTCATGTCGAGGGAGCGTGAGTTCGCTGTCCGTCTCTGAAGCCGAGAAGAAGACCATGTCAAACGTCGACGCAAGTCCCGCCGTCAAGGTCCAGGACGTCTCCATCACCTACCGGACCACGTTCGAGCGGGTGCCGACCTTCAAGACCGCGATCGTCCGGTTCGGCCGTGGCGAGCGTGCGGTCCGCGAGGTCAAGGCCGTTCAGAACGTCTCCTTCGACGTCGCACACGGCAGCGCGATCGGCATCATCGGGGCCAACGGCGCCGGTAAGTCGACGCTGCTGCGGGCGATCGCCGGCATCCTGCCGCCGACCTCGGGCCGGATCGAGGTGCACGGCCGGGTCAGCACGCTGCTGTCGCTGGGGGTGGGCTTCAACGCCCAGCTGTCCGGCAAGGAGAACGTCACCCTCGGTGGGCTCGCGGCGGGTCTGACCCGCAAGCAGGTCCAGGAGCGATTCGAGGACATCGAGGCCTTCGCCGAGCTCGAAAAAGGGTTCATGGAGATGCCGATGCGGACGTACTCGTCCGGCATGTTCGCGCGGGTCGCCTTCGCGGTCGCCGTGCACATGGACCCCGACATCCTGATGATCGACGAGGCGCTGTCGGCCGGTGACGCCAAGTTCAAGACCAAGGCCGCCGACAAGATGAAGGAACTGGCGACCAACAGCCGGACCATGTTCCTGGTCAGCCACGCGATGAGCAGTGTCCGCGAGCTCTGCAACGACTGCATCTGGATCGACAAGGGCAAGGTGATGATGCGCGGCGAGCCCAAGGAGGTCATCGACGAGTACACCCGGTTCCTCAAGGTCGATGCCACCAAGGCTGTTTCGCGCGAGGACCTCTGACGATGTCTCGCAGGACAGCGCCGGACGTGGGCATCATCACGACCGGCCACGACGTCGCCGATGCGCGTCTGCACAAGATCACCGCGGCCCTGCAGCACCGCGACCTCAGTGTCGAGCTGTGGGGCCTCGGTGAGCCCGAGGGTGGTCCGGCAGGCGCTGTCGTGCACGCCGGTCCGCGGGGCAACCTGGTCCAGCGGCTGGCCCGGACAGCGGTGCTGCCGTGGCGGACCAAGGCCAAGGTGGTGATGACGGTCGATCCGGACATGATCCCGATCACCCGGCTCGTCACCACGTTGCGGCGCCGCAAGATGGTCGCCGACATCCACGAGGACTACACCCGCCTGCTGGCCGACCGGGCCTGGGCGAAGGGGCCGGCCGGACTGCCGGCCCGGATGATCGTCCGGGCCAGCTCGAAGCTGGCGGCCGGCGCCGACCTGACGGTTGTCGCCGATTCCCATCTTGCCCCGCACGAGGCGAAACAACGCCTGGTCGTGCAGAACTTTCCCTATGTCCCCTTCCTCGCGCCGACGCCGCCCACGGGCACGCCGCGCGCGGTGTACGTCGGGGACCTGCGCGCCAGCCGTGGACTGTTCGACATGGTCGAGACGGTCGCCGCGGCCCCGGACTGGTCGCTGGACCTGATCGGTCCGGTGGCCCCGAGCGACCGCGACGAGCTCGAGGTCCGGATCAACCGGGCCGATCTGGCCGGGCGGGTTCGCCTGCACGGCCGCCAGCCACCGGCTGACGCCTGGCGGCTGACCCAGGGTGCCTGGGCCAGCCTGGCCATGCTGCAGCCGACCCCGGCGTTCGTGGAAGCGATGCCGTCGAAGATCTACGAGTACCTGGCCAGCGGTCTCCCAGTGCTGTCCACCCGGCTGCCGCGGCAGACCCGGGTGATCGAGGAGTCCGGTGGCGGAGTCCTGGTGGACTCGGTGGCCGAGGCGTCGGACACTCTGCGGCGCTGGTCCGCGGATCCCGGCGAGCTGGAGAAACTGCGTGATCACGCGATCGAGTGGGCAGCCGCCAATCTGCCCACCACGACGCCGTACGACGAATTGGCCGACGCGATACTCAATCTGCTGAGAGCATGACTTCTGAGAGGACGGGCATGACGGACCGCCCACACATGTTGTACGTCGCCTGGGGGTTCCCCCCGTGCCGGGGTGGCGGTGTGTACCGGGCGCTGGCAACCGCGAACCGGTTCGCCGCGCTCGGCTGGAAGGTGACGGTGCTGACGGCCGAGCGCGAGACCTTCTACCGCTTCACCGGTGCCGACAAGACCCTTGAGGACCGGGTCGACCCCTCCGTGGAGGTGGTCCGGGTGCCGTTCGACTGGCCGGTCATGGAGACCGACCTGCGTCGCTGGCCCAAGGCCCGGGCCCGCAATCCACGACTGTGGAGCAAGTGGCGCAACAAGCAGGACCTGATCCCGTTCCCGGAGCACGGCTACGGCCCGTGGCGTTCGGTGATCGAGGAGGCGGCGGACCGCATCCACGCGGAGAACCCGGTCGACCTCACGGTCGCGACGGCGAACCCGCATGTCGCGTTCACGGCGGCGTACCACCTGCACGAGAAGGCGAATGTGCCTTACGTGATGGACTACCGCGACGCGTGGCTGCTCGACGTCTTCAGCGGTAACCGGCTGCACGAACCGAACAGCCGGGCCGCGAAGTGGGAGAAGAAGCTGGTCGACGCCGCTCAGGAGGTCTGGTTCGTCAACGACCCGATCAAGGAGTGGCACGTCGAGCTCTACCCGGAGCAGGCGGACAAGATGCACGTCGTGGCCAACGGCTTCGACCCGGAGCTGGTGCCGGACACGCACGACCGCGGCCCGGTCACCGACCGCCCGCTGACCTTCGGATACGTCGGCACGGTGTCGCCGAAGGTGCCGCTGCAGGACTTCGTCGACGGCTGGAAGATCGCCGTCGAGCAGTCCGAGGAGCTGGCCGGCGCGAAGGCCAAGATCCACGGCTACCTCGGGTACTACGCGGTGCCGCGGCCGGACATGCTGGCCGCGATCAACTCGGGTGCCGACGAGGGCGTCAGCTACGAGGGCCCGGTCGGCAAGGCCGAGATCGCCAAGGCGTACGACGAGTTCGACGTCCAGCTGCTGATGCTGGGCAAGGGCAAGTACGTGACCAGCGGCAAGGTCTTCGAGTACCTGGCGACCGGGTTGCCGGTCGTCTCCGTCCACGACCCCGAGAACGCGGCGTCCGACGTACTGCGTGGTCATCCGCTCTGGTTCCCGGTCACCGACGTGACGCCGGAGGCCATCGCGGCGGCGCTGATCGAGGCCGCCCACGCGGCCCGGACGGCCGACGAGGGGATCCGCCAGAAGGCGCGCGAGTTCGGCGCCGGCTACCGGCGGGACCTGGTCATGGACCCGCGGATCGAAGCACTCGCCGACGCAGTCAAGAAGAAGAGCGAGGTGCACGCATGAGTCAGCAGAAGGTTGTGCTGATGAGCACCAAGCGGCTGAAGCCGGACTACTTCGACACCATCCGCGAGGACCTCGGGGGCGGTGACGACCTCGTCCTGGACGTGATCGGCTGGCTGCCGCCGATCGACGTCGTCGACGACAAGGTCAACACGTTCACGCTGATCGGCCCGGGCCGGATGCCGACCCCCGAGGACGCGTACGACGAGTACGACGAGGACGAGTACGACGACGAGGACGACACCGACGGCGAGGACGACGGCGACGAGTTCGACGAGTCGCCGGACGCGGTGATCGCGCCGGAGTCGGTCTCGGATCCGAAGTCCGTTACCGGTGACACCGTGACGCCGGCCGCGGCCGAGCCGCACGACGGAGAGGCCGAGCACAGCCACGACCGCGGTCACGGCCATGGTCATGGGCACGGACACCTCCCGAAGAAGCGCCCGGAGCCGATGCCGTGGGGGACGGCCCGGGTCAAGCAGGCGGTGCGCTGGCGCTACCGGAAGGTCCGCCGCAAGGTCGGCCGGGCCGCGAACAAGATCGGTCCGGTGAAGTTCGTGCGGACCTCGCGGACCAGCAAGAACCTCAGCAAGGCCTACTGGAAGCGGGTCCAGAGCCGTCCCGACGTGCGCGAGTTCCTGGCGCAGGCCGATGTGGTCATCGCCCTGGACGCGAACGCGATCTGGGCCGGCTGGCACCTCGGGCAGGAGCGGCCGGACCGGCCGGTCGTGCTCGGTCTGCCGGCCGCTCGCCGCGAGCTCGACCAGCTCAAGGTCCCGGCAGGTCACTGAGGTCATGACCATGACGGGCCATCTGCCGACGCCAGTTGCCCGGACCGCGAAGGCGGTTCGGGCACGTCTGCGTGGTCTGCGCTACACCTACGCAACACTGCCGGCCTTTCCGCCGGTGGCCACGACCCCGGTGCGGCTGCTGGTCGGACCGACCAACTCCGCCGGTCAGGGCTATCAGTGGGCCCGCGCGGCCCGCACGATCCCCGGGGTCGCGGCCGATGCGTTCGCCCTGCATCGCTCGGCGGCCTTCCGGTTCGCCGACGACTACGGCGTACCGCAGGCCTGGTGGAACCAGTCGCGCTGGGCTCGTGCCCAGCGCGAGCACGTTCTGGGCAGCTACACCCACGTCCTGGTGGAGTCCCTGCGGCCTCTCCTCGGGTACGGCGGCCATCCCGACGCAGCCGCGGATATCGCCGTACTGCGGGAGGCCGGGGTCAACGTCGCTCTGCTGTTCCACGGGTCCGACATCCGGCTGCCCAGCCGGCACGCGGCCCGCGAGCGGTTTTCGCCGTTCACCCCAGGTGACGAGCTCACCGGCAAGCTCGAGATCCAGGCCAAGCGGCATGCCGAGCTGGTCGAGAGCCTCGGCGTACCGGTCTTCGTCTCCACCCCGGATCTGCTCATCGACGTCCCGCAGGCCCAGTGGTTGCCGGTGGTCATCGACCCGGCGCCGTGGGCCCAGGCGGCGCGCCCGCTCTTCACCGGCGAGCGCCCGGTCGTCGTGCACGTCCCGTCCAGCGCGAAGCTCAAGGGCACGGCCCGGATCGACGAGGTCCTGACCGGGCTGCACGAGCGCGGACTGATCGAGTACCGGCGCATCACCGACGTTCCGCATGCGGAGATGCCGAGCGTGATCGGCGCCGCTGACATCGTTGTAGACCAGCTGGGAATCGGCCTGTACGGCGTTGCCGCGGCCGAGGCCCTCGCGGCCGGGAGGATCGTCGTCTCGTACGTCGGTTCGGACCTGCGCTCGCGGGTGCGTAGTCTGACTGGGCGAGAGGTACCGATCGTGGAGGCGGACGACGACACGCTGAGTGACGTCGTCAGCGATCTCGTCGCCGACCGGGAGACCGCCGCCGCGCAGGCGGCGGCCGGGCCCGAGTTCGCGGCGGAGCTGCACGACGGTCGTCGCGCAGCCGAAGTCCTCAGCCAGTGGCTGACTGTTAAGGAGACCCTGTGACCACCCGCATCGCCCCGTCGGCCGACGTCGACGAGCGCGCCCAGATCGGCGACGGATCGTCGGTCTGGCACCTGGCCCAGGTCCGCGAGAACGCGGTGCTGGGGAAGAACTGCATCGTTGGCCGCGGCGCCTATGTCGGGACCGGGGTCCAGATCGGCGACAACTGCAAGATCCAGAACTACGCCCTGGTGTACGAGCCGGCCTCGCTCGAGGACGGCGTGTTCATCGGCCCGGCCGTAGTGCTGACCAACGACTACTTCCCGCGCGCGGTGAACCCGGACGGTACGCCGAAGTCCGGGCACGACTGGGAGCCGGTCGGCGTGACACTGAAGGAAGGCTGCTCGCTCGGTGCGCGCAGCACCTGTGTGGCGCCGGTCACCGTCGGCCGCTGGGCGACTGTCGCCGCCGGTGCTGTGGTGGTCAAGGACGTTCCGGACTTCTCGCTGGTCGCCGGGGTTCCGGCACGCCATCTCAAGTGGGTCGGCAAGGCCGGCGTACCGCTGCTCGCTGTCGGGGACGGCGAGTGGAAGTGCCCGAACACGGGCGAGCTCTACATCGAAACCGACGGGCGGCTGCGGCCGGCCGATGAAGCACAGGAGGAGAACTGATGGTGCAGCCGATTCCGGCCGCGAAGCCGATCATCGGGAAGGAGGAGCGCGAGGCTGTCGACCGTGTCATGCAGTCCGGCATGCTCGCCCAGGGTCCTGAGGTGGCGGCGTTCGAGCAGGAGTTCGGCGCAGCGCTGGTCTCCGGCCGGGCGTGCGTCGCGACGAACTCCGGCACCTCGGGCCTGCACCTGGGCCTGCTGGCCGCGGGGGTCGGACCGGGTGACGAGGTCATCGTCCCGTCCTTCACCTTCGCCGCGACCGCCAACAGCGTCGCGCTGACCGGGGCGACCCCGGTCTTCGTCGACATCGAGCCGACGTACTTCTGCCTGGACCCGGCCGCGGTCGAGGCCGCGATCACCGAGAAGACCAAGGCCGTCATGCCGGTGCACCTGTTCGGTCACCCGGCCAACATGACCGCGCTGCAGGCCATCGCCGACAAGCACGGCATCGCGATCTACGAGGACGCCGCGCAGGCCCACGGCGCGACCTGGAACGGCGCCCCGGTCGGCACCTTCGGCGACTTCGCGATGTTCAGCCTCTACCCGACCAAGAACATGACGTCGGGTGAGGGCGGCATGAACTCGGTCGCCAACGAGCACCTCGAGCGGCAGATGCGCCTGTACCGCAACCAGGGCATGCTCAAGCAGTACGAGAACGAGGTCGTCGGCCTGAACAACCGGATGACCGACCTGCACGCCGCCATCGGCCGCGTGCAGCTGACCAAGGTCGGCGGCTGGACCAAGCAGCGGCAGGAGAACGCGGCCTTCCTGGACGCGAACCTGGCCGGTGTCGGCGTCCCGGCGGTGGCCGACGAGGCCAGCCACGTGTACCACCAGTACACGATCCGCGTCACCGAGGACCGCGACGGTTTCGCGAACGCGCTGCGCACCGAGTACGGCGTCGGCTGCGGCGTGTACTACCCGATCCCGAACCACCGGCTCCCGTCGTTCCAGCGTGAGCTGGACCTGCCGGAGACCGAGAAGGCCGCGGCCGAGGTGCTCTCGCTGCCGGTCCACCCGTCGCTGTCCGAGGACGACCTGAACCGGATCGTGGCCGCGGTGAACACCGTGGCGAAGGCTGGTGCGTGAGATGGCGAACCTGAAGGCAGGCCTGATCGGCCTCGGCATGATGGGGCGTCACCACGCCCGCGTGCTGGCTTCCCTGGACGGTGTCGACCTGGTCGCCGTCGCGGACCCGGGCGGTGACAAGTTCGGTGTCGCCGGCGGTCGTCCGGTGCACGAGAGCATCGAGCAGTTGATTGCCGAAGGCATCGACTACTGCATGGTCGCGGTCCCGACCCAGTACCACGCCGAGATCGCCAAGGCGCTGGCCGAGGCCGGCGTGCACGCGATGATCGAGAAGCCGCTGGCCGGTTCGTCGGCCGAGGCGACCGAGATTGCCAAGGCGTTCGAGACCGCCGGCCTGGTCGGCGCGGTCGGTCACATCGAGCGGTACAACCCGGCGCTGCAGGCGCTCCGGGTCCGCCTCGAGGCCGGCGAGCTGGGCGACATCTACCAGATCACCACCCGCCGGCAGGGCCCGTTCCCGGCCCGCATCGCCGACGTCGGCGTCGTCCTGGACCTGGCCACGCACGACATCGACCTGACCGCGTGGGTGACGCAGTCCCCGTTCGTCACGGTGTCCGCGCAGAGCGCGCACAAGTCCGGCCGTGAGTACGAGGACCTGATCGCCGTCACCGGCAAGCTGGCCGACGGCACCGTCACCAGCCACCTGGTCAACTGGCTGTCCCCGATGAAGGAGCGGCTCACCGTCGTCACCGGTGAGAAGGGCGCCTTCATCGCCGACACCCTGACCGCCGACCTGACCTTCCACGCCAACGGCACGGTCGCCACGGCGTGGGACGACGTCGCGCACTTCCGTGGCGTCAGCGAGGGCGACATGATCCGCTACGCGATCAGCAAGCCCGAGCCGCTGCGTACCGAGCACGAGGCCTTCCGGGACGCCGTCCTGGGCAAGGAAGCCGACATCGTCACGTTGCAGCAGGGTCTGACGACCGTCGCCGTCGCCGAGGCTGTCATCCAGTCGGCCGCCGAGGACCGCACCATCAAGGTCGCCGCGTCGTGAAGGTCCTGAGCGTTGTCGGGGCGCGTCCCCAGTTCGTGAAGCTCGCCCCGATCGCCGAGGCGTTCGCGGCGACCGACCACGAGCACGTGATCGTCCACACCGGTCAGCACTACGACAAGAACATGTCCGACGTGTTCTTCGCCGATCTGCGGATCCCGGCTCCGGATGTCCACCTGGGCATCGGGTCCGGCAGCCACGGTGTGCAGACCGGCGCGATGCTGTCCGCGATGGACGCCGTACTGGACGAGCACAAGCCGGACTGGGTGCTCGTCTACGGCGACACCAACTCGACGCTGGCCGGTGCGCTGTCGGCAGTGAAGATGCATCTCCCGGTCGCGCACCTGGAGGCCGGTCTGCGGTCGTTCAACCGGCGGATGCCGGAGGAGCACAACCGCGTGCTGACCGACCACGCGTCCGACATCCTGCTGGCCCCGACCCAGGTGGCGATGGACCACCTGGCCAACGAGGGTCTGAAGGACAAGTCGCGCCTGGTCGGCGACGTCATGACCGACGTCTGCTTCCGCGTGCGCGACGCCGTACAGGACAAGCCGCTCGACCTGCCGTTCAAGCAGGGTGAGTACCTGGTCGCGACGATCCACCGGCCCGACAACACCGACGACCCGGAGCACCTGTCCGGCATCATCGAGGGCCTGGCGAACGCCGGGCACCCGGTGGTGCTGCTGGCGCACCCGCGGCTGGTCGCGAAGTGTGCCGAGCACGGCATCAAGCTGGAGCGTCCGGACGGTTCGCTGCACGTCCGCGAGCCGCTGGCCTACCCGGAGATGGTCCAGGCCGTCATCGGTTCGGCCGGTGTGGTCACCGACTCCGGTGGTCTGCAGAAGGAGGCCTTCCTGCTCGGCCGCGTGTGCACCACGCTGCGCCCCGAGACCGAGTGGGTCGAGACCGTCGAGTCCGGCTGGAACGTGCTGACCTCCGACGTGAGCAAGCTGCCCGAGCTGGCTGCTCGGACGGCGCCGACGGGCGAGCGCCCGATGCCGTACGGCGACGGTCACGCGGCCGGTCGCGTGGTCGCCACGCTCGCCGAGTAGAACATGTCGATGGCTGCCGAGGACGTGGTGCAGCCGCCCGCCCAGAAAACTTCTGAGCCGGCGGCGGCCTCGCCCTCGGCAGTTGCTCGTATTGAGTCGCTTACCGGCCTGCGCTGGTGGGCGGCGTTCTTCGTCTTCACCCACCACATGGGCTATCTGGCCCCGCTGCCGATCCGCGAGTTCCTGAAGCTCGGCACCTCCGGGGTGACGTTCTTCTTCGTGCTCTCGGGGTTCGTCCTGACCTGGTCGGCCCGGCCCGGTACGACGGCCGGCACGTTCTACCGCCGCCGGTTCGCCCGGATCGTCCCGGCCCATGTGGTCGCGCTGATTCCGGCGCTGTTCGTGTTCTACCGGTTCGATCCGCCGGACAACATGTTCTGGATCAAGCCGGTCTCGGTCACCGCGATCGTGCTCTCGCTGTTCCTGCTGAACGGCTGGTCGAACAACCCCGGCATCCTGTACGGCGGCAATCCGGCGTCCTGGACGTTGTCGATCGAGGCGTTCTTCTACGCGTTCTTCCCGTTCCTGCACCGGGTCACGGCCAAGCTGAAGCTGACCGGAGCGCTCGTCCTCGCGGCGGCTGCCGTCGTCATCGCCGGCGGCTACCGGCTGACGCAGTACAACTGGGTGGATCTGCCGACGCTCCCCCCGCCGCTACTGCACGCGGTGGCCTTCGTGGTCGGTGTCGCGGTCGCGATCGCCTTGCGCTCCGGCTGGACCACCCGGCTGCCCGCCTGGACAGGGTATGCAGCGATCGCTATCGGTCTGGTCGTCCTCACCTACACCTTCCGGCACCCGGGCAAGGTGCCGTTCGGTACCGAGATCAGCCTGCTGCAGAAGGAGATTCTCACTCTCCTCTACGGCTTCCTGATCCTGGTCGTCGCTGCCCGGGACCTGCGCGGGGGCCGGTCCCTCCTTCGGAGCAAGCCATTGGTCGCACTCGGCCAGTGGTCGTACTCCTTCTATCTGGTGCATGCCACCGTGCTGTACGGGATCAGGGAACTCCATGGAAGCAGCGAGCCTGTTTCGTGGTTGAACCTGACCTGGTACGCCGGCGTCGGCGCCGTATCGATCCTTGCCTCGTGGCTGCTCTACAAGTTCGTCGAGCACCCGCTGGAACTCAAGCTACGAGGCTCCCGTTGAAGAATCACTATCTAGTGGAGTCAGTGTGCGCGTCAGTGTAATTGCCTTGGGCAAGATCGGTCTGCCGTTGGCGGTCCAGTTCGCTTCGAAGGGCCACCAGGTCGTCGGTGTCGACATCAACGAGAAGTTCGTCGAGCTGGTGAACGCCGGCCAGGAGCCGTTCCCGGGTGAGGACCACCTGCAGGAGCTGCTCGCCGAGACCGTGGCCGACGGCCGCCTGCGGGCGACCACCGACTACGCGGACGCGATCCCGAACAGCGACGCCGTCGTGATCGTGGTGCCGCTGTTCGTGGACGAGAAGACCGGTGAGCCGGAGTTCGGCTGGATGGAGAACGCGACCCGTTCGCTGGCCGAGCACCTCACCCCGGGCACCCTGGTCTCCTACGAGACCACGCTGCCGGTCGGTACCACCCGGAACCGCTGGAAGCCGATGCTGGAGGAGATCTCCGGCCTGACCGAGGGCACCGACTTCCACCTGGTGTTCTCCCCGGAGCGCGTCCTCACCGGCCGCGTCTTCGCGGACCTGCGCAAGTACCCGAAGCTGGTCGGCGGTCTGTCCGACGAGGGTGCGAAGCGCGCCACCGAGTTCTACGAGGCCGTCCTGGACTTCGACGAGCGTCCGGATCTCGAGCGGGGCAACGGCGTCTGGGACCTCGGTTCCGCCGAGGCCGCCGAGCTGGCGAAGCTGGCCGAGACCACCTACCGCGACGTCAACATCGGCCTCGCGAACCAGTTCGCCCGGTTCGCCGGCCAGAACGGTATCGACGTCACCCAGGTGATCGACGCGTCGAACTCGCAGCCCTACAGCCACATCCACCGTCCCGGCATCGCCGTCGGCGGCCACTGCATCCCGGTCTACCCGCGGCTCTACCTGTGGACCGACCCGGAGGCGACCGTCGTCCGCGCCGCCCGCGAGGCGAACGCCGGCATGCCGGACTACACCATCGGCCTGCTCGAGGGCGCGTACGGCGAGCTCAAGGGCGCCAAGGTGGTCGTCCTCGGTGCGTCGTACCGTGGTGGCGTCAAGGAGACCGCGTTCTCCGGTGTCTTCCCGGCCGTCGACGCGCTCAAGGGCCGCGGCGCCGAGGTCTTCGTGCACGACCCGATGTACACCGACGAGGAGCTCACCAAGCTCGGCTTCACGCCGTACGCGCTGGGCACGCCGGTGGACGCGGCCGTGCTGCAGGCCGACCACGCCGAGTACGCCGAGCTGTCGCCGGCCGACCTGCCCGGTGTCACGGTGCTGGTGGACGGTCGCGACAAGACCGACGCCGCCAAGTGGGCCGGCGTCCGTCGGATCGTGATCGGAAGGTCCGTCCGGCAGTGACCCAGCCCGACCTTTGGGCAGTAGTACATTCCGAGGCCGGTGCACAGGTGACTGTGCTCCGGCCTTCGGCCACCAGGGAGCCCTCGAAGGAGTTCGTCGACGGCGCCCTGGTCGTGCATGTCCCGCTGCGCGAGCCGCAGGCCGGAGACCGGCACAAGGTCGCACTGATGGAGTTCAAGGCAGATGTGGCCCACGGCCGCGTCGGCCGTGCCCGGCAGTTGCTCCGACGCGCCTGGTTGAAGGTGCTGAAGTTCGATGGACGGCCGCGTGCCTCCCAGGCACAGCAGCTGGAACTCACCTTCGGTGGGCTGATCGACCGTCTGCAGCCGGATGTCTTGTACGCACAGGACCCGGCGATGCTGGCCGTCGCCACCCGTGCTGCCGACCGCGCGAAGCTGCAGAAGCGCACGCTGAAGGTCTCCCGAGACGCTGATGTGAAGCGGGCACCCGCTCGCGTCCGGACACATGCCCGGCGTTTGCTGATCGGCCCGGTGAACAGTGCCGGTCAGGCCTGGCTGTGGGCGAACGCTTTGGAGCGTGCGGTGCCAGGGCTGGCCGCAGAGGCGCTCAACACGACTGATGCGAAGTTCGAGTTCGCTGTGCACCGCAGTGCGACGGCTGAGCAGTACAAGTCGGATCTGCGCTGGCAGTGGGAGCTCACGGCGTACGTGCTGGCTGAGGTCACCCATGTGTTGTTCGAGGCCGGTAAGCCGTTGTTCGGCCAGCGCCCCGGGCAGCCGTGGACGAGTGACGCGCCAGCGCTGGACCGGGCCGGTATCAAGCACGGTGTGATCTTCCATGGCTCGGAGATCCGCGATCCGGCCAAGCACCGCGAGCTTTTCGCGTATTCGCCGTTCCAGAACGCCGACGACGACTTCACCAAGCGGTTGCAGGCGGCGAATGACGCGCTGCGGCGCCACCTGGCGTCGTACGAGGGTCCTGTGTTCGTGACGACGCCGGACCTGCTGGAGTTCGTCGACAACGGCACCTGGTTGCCCCTGACGGTCGATGTGGACGCACTGGCGTCGGACCGTCCCGTGCTGGAGCGTGAGGTGCCGGTGGTGCTGCATGCGCCGTCTAGCAGCGCTCTGAAGGGTTCTGCGTACGTCGACCCGGTGTTGACCGAGCTGGATGCCCGCGGGCTGATCAAGTACCAGCGGGTCGAGGGTGTGCGGCACGCCGAGCTGTCCGCGCTGGTGAAGGACGCCGATCTGGTGGTCGACCAGCTGATGCTCGGCTCGTACGGCGTACTGGCGTGTGAGGCGATGGCCGCCGGGCGGGTCACCGTGGGGCACATCGCGGACCGGGTGCGGGCGCAGCTGCCGGCCGAGCTGCCGATTGCCGAGGCCACCCCAGGCGATCTCGGTGCGGTGATCGAGCGTCTGGTGACTGAGCGGGAGACGTCGCGGAAGCTGGCCGATCGCGGACCGCAGTACGTTCGTGACCTGCACGATGGCCGCAGTGCGGTCGCGGCGCTGCTACCTTTCCTCGGTGGCAGGTGACATGCGGGTATTGATGATTGCGCAGTCTCCGATTGCCGGGGACTCGCGAATCCTTCGCGAGGCGACCGCGCTGGCGGATGCTGGGCACACGATTCACATCATCGGGCGGGACGTCCCCGACGGCTTCGAGATCGGCCCCGGCATCACGGTCGAGTCGGTGTCGCGTTCCTCCGGCCTGCGCGCCGGTGGAGGCGGGCTGGCGGTCGGCCACGGGCGGCGTGGGCCGAAGGTGCTGGCCAAGCGCTTCGGGCGCTGGCTGCTGCTCCCCGAGCACCGGTTGCGCACCGAGAAGCAGTGGCGGCTCGCTGCGGCACCCCGGGTGGCCGAGGCCGGACCGTTCGACGTCGTACACGCTCATGACTTCAACACCCTCGAGCTTGCCGCCGAGTACGCCGAGCGCTGGCAGGCCGTGCTGGTCTACGACAGCCACGAGTTGTGGTTCGATCGCGCCCTGCCTGGCCGCCCGACGCCGTTCTGGCGAGCGCGTGGCCGCAAGTTCGAGGGCGAGCTGGCCGCGAAGGCGCGCCTCGTCTTCACGGTCTCCGACGGCATCGCCGTACGGCTGCGCGACCGCGGCCTGAAGGACGTCCGTGTCATCCGGAACACCTTCCCGAAGGCCGACTTCGTCCCGCCGCCGCTCGAGCGTCCCGAGGGGCTCCTGTACGCCGGTCGCGTGGGCGCGGGCCGTGACCTTCCGACGGTGGTCGGTGCAGCTCGGCAGCTGGCGCCGTTCCGGACCGTGCTGATGGGGTCGGTGGATCCCAACTACCGCTTGGATCTGGGCCCGGTCGAGGTCGTGGCCGAGCGTTCCATCGACGAGGTCGACGACACGTTGCGCTCGTACGGGATCTCGCTGGTCACGCTGACCAACACCTGCGAGAACCACCGCCTTGCGCTCCCCAACAAACTCTTCCACGCCGTCCGGGCCGGCGTACCGGTCGTCGCCGCCGACCTCCCCGAACTGCGTGCTGTCGTCACCGCGCACAAACTCGGCACCCTCTACACGCCCGGCGACCCCGTTTCCCTGACGGCCGCCGTACGGGCCCTGATCGAGACCTACCCCGTCTACACCGGCGGCATCCGCGAAGCCGCCGACGAACTCAACTGGGAACACGACTCCGAAGTCCTCGTGAAGGCCTACTCGGAGCTCTAGTCCGCAATTTCGCTGCCTAGCCAGGCAAATCGGGGGTTCTACACCGTGGTTAACGGTGTAGAACCCCCGATTTCAGTGCCTAGCCAGCCAAATGGGGGTCAGCGGGAGGCTTCCACCATCTGCTCCATCAGCTTGACCGGGTCCTTCTCCGGCTCCGGCTGGGCCAGATCACTGGCCTGGACTCGGGCCTGCGGGGCTCCCGGGGTCGCCAGCGACTGGGTGTAGCCGGTGAGCGGGAGGGTCAGGTACGAGCGGGTCGGGTCCAGGGTGAGGGTGGCACCCGTGAACGGGATCGAGGGGTTGTCCGGCTCGACCGTCAGGACGAGGCCGAGGCGGTGACCGGCGCCGAAGACGACGTCGTCGGCGTTCAGCTCGAACGTCAGGTCGTACCACTTGCCCGACTTCAGCGACTCCTTGCGGTTCAGTGACTTGTAGTGCCCGACGTCGGCGAGCGTCCGGACGACGACGGCCGCGTCCGAGACCGCGGTGTTCACCTGGGTCTGGGCGTAGCAACCGGTGTCGAGGGTATTGCCGTCACCCCAGCAGACGCGGGTGTTCGGCACGTTCGTGACGTTCCTGAACCGGGTCGCCGTACCGTAGTCGACGATCCTCGCCTTGATGCCGGCCGCGGCCCGGTTCGACTGGACCCGGACCGTCACCTTGCCGGTCCCGCTGATCCGGACCGCCTTGTCCAGCGTGTCGCTGAGGAACACGGCACGGTTGGGCTTCGGCGTGGTCGGGTCCAGTACGACGGCGTCCGTGGACTCGTCGGCCGTCCCGGTGAAGCTGATCGGGTCGCCCGAGGCGGCCGCGATCGACAGTCCGCCGGCCTTGGCACCGGCCGCCTTGCCGAGGTTCAGCTTGGTCTGCCGGACACCGGCCGCCGGCCACTTGGCCTCGGTCGTGTAGCTGCCGTCCTCCCGCATGATGGTGGCCTGCGGTTGCTTCATCACGTCGTTCTTCAGGCCCTGCAGCCAGTAGTCGAACCACGGGTGCAACTGGTTCACGTACGCGTCCCGGAAGCTGAACCCGTCCAGGTGCACGCCCTGGTGCAGGAAGATCTTCCGCGGCACGTTGCGCTTGGCGATCTCGTCCCACCACTCGCCGTAGTGCCGGGTCTTCACGTTCTCGTCGTCCAGACCGTGGATCGCGAAGACGGAGGCGTGCACCTTACTCGCGTCCAGCCGGTAGTTCCGCGGGTCCCAGAACTTGCTGTAGCTACCGGTCCGGGTGTCGGAGTCCTGCTCGACTTCGTCGGTCAGCGCGACACAGCGCGGCGTCTTGTCGTTGCTGACGTAGTCGTACAGGAATTCCATGTACGCGTCGTAGAACGGCACCCCGAAGCTGCGGGTGTAGTCGTACCAGCTGGAGATCGCCGCGATCGGGACGATCGTCTCCAGGCCACGGACGCCGGTGCTGGCCACGGAGTTCGCGATCGTTCCGTTCCACGACGTACCGATCATGCCGGCCTTGCCGGTGGACCAGTCGGCCTTCGCCTTGCTGCCGTCCGGGTTGTAGCCGGGAACCCGGTTGTTCAGCCAGTCGATGACGGCCTTGGTGCCGAGCACCTCGAAGTCACCGCCGACGTCGGTACAGCCGGTGGACCGGTTCGTCCCCGGCATGTCGACGAACGCGACGGCGTACCCGCGCGGCACGAAGTAGTTGTCCAGCCAGGTGCCGTACACCTGCCGGATCCCGTTGGCGTCGAAGTAGGTGGCCGGGTCACCGGCGTAGTACGGCGACGCCTGGATGATGACCGGTACGTCGATCCCGGCCTGCGCGGCCTCACCCGGACGGATGATGTCCACGGTGATCTGGTCGGTGACGCCGTTCTCGTCGTTGTCCGTGTTCGGGACGTCGACCGCGATCCGCTCGTGGATCGCGTTGTCGTAGTCATAGGCGGCGACGGTCTGCGTCCCCTGAACGAACGGCTTGTCAGGTTTCGCGGTCGCTGTGATGGTGGCGGCCGGAATCAGTGCGGCCGCTGCGAGCAGGATCGTTCCGGTCCGGAACGGAGTTCTGCGCATGCGTGTCTCTCCCCTTTGGGCGGTGGGTCGAATCCACGACGGCCCTCCCCTCGAAAGGGCCGTGGTATCGGTCTGCACCTTAAGCACAGATGACCATCGTTGTCAGTACAGACTTCATCTCAGTCGGTCACCGGGCTTGCACGCACGGGTAATACTTCGGCCCGATCACACGACCAGGTGCAGTTTGACGGCGGCGACCCCGATCTCCAGCCGTTGGCCCCAGCTGATCGTCAGGGTGTCGGACTCCATGCCGTCACCGAAGACGACCAGGTCGGACTCGGCGGTGATGGTCAACGTGTCGGGCGCTTTCAGGAGGCCCTCGGTGTTGTCGGTGCCGGTCGCCGGTGACGGCCAGGCCTCGCGGACGAACCAGCACAGGGCGGGATCGATCGGTCCCGGCAGTGCGAGCGGGCTGCGGCGTTCCTGCCAGGCCGAGCGGCACCAGCCGGTCGAGCCGGTTCCGGTACCGACCAGGATCCCGGACGACGACTGCCGCTCCGAACCCAGCCAGTACCGCGCGGACTGGTGCGTCCGATGGCCGACGTACACCTCGTTGAGGGCGATCAGCTGCTGCCCGTCGTCGGTGGTCGCGGCGACCATGGTGCGCTCCGCGATCTCCCGTACGGCGAGGAGTTCGGTGATCGCGGTTGGTTCGTGCGGGACGAGGACGCCGGGGTTGCGGGCCGGCTCCGGGTTGATGCCGATGACCGGTTGGCTGTCCAGGTACTTGGCCACATTGGCGACCAGCCCGTCCTGGCCGACCGCGATCACCACGTCCTCCGGTCCGAAGACGAACCGGTCCAGATCGTTGCGCTCGGCAACAGTACGGCGCCAGTCCAGCGGAATGGCGGCGGAAACCTTGGCTAGTGCGTCCGTCTGGGCCTGGTGCCGTGCGTCCAGCTCGGCCAGGTCCCGGCCGCGGCCGGCCAGGAAGAAGCCGGCCTGCTGCCGGGTCCCGTGCCGGGCGATCAGCTCGGTGAGCTCGGTCGCCCGGTGCACGATCACCGCCCGTGGTGGCAGTGGCATGTCAGGCCGTCAGCTTGGTCAGCAGCGGGGTGAGCAGGTCTGGTGTCAGGTTCAGGGTGCCGATCTCCGGCAGTGCGCCCTGCTTGATCGCCAGCGCCAGGATCGTGCCCTGGTCCAGCTCCGCGTACGCCTCGAGCATCGCCTTCTCCGCTGCAGCCTCGGCCGCGCCGATCACCCGCTTGGCGTCCGCCTCGGACTCGGCCAGCGCACGCTGCCGGCTCGCGGCCGCCTGCGTCTCGATCTGACCGGCAGCCGCCGCCTCGGTGGCGCGCATGCGCTCGTTCTGCCCGCGCTGGTTGACCAGCTGCTCCTCGCGACGGGCGAGCTCGATCTGGTTCTGCAGTTCGTTCTCCGCGATCGAACGCTCGCGCTCGACGGCCATCGCGCGCCGTTCGTACGTCGCCTTGTCCGCAGCCTGCTGGACCATCTCCCGAGTGGGTGTCTGCAGGGCCTTCTCGACATCCCGCTCGGCCCGGACCGCGACCACCCGCACATCCTCGACACCGATCCCGAGCCCGGTGAGCCGCTGGTCCTCCCGCAGCCCGGCGCCGACCGCTCGCCGCAGCTGGGTCATGCCCTCGGAGAGCGCCTCGGTCAGGCTCATCCGGGCGAGCAGGTCGAGCGCGGTCTGCTGCGCGAGCTCGGTGAGTAGTCCACCGAGCTGCTCAAGCGGCGTGGACCGCCACAGGCCGGTGTCGGGGTCGATCCCGAAGTCCAGCCGGGTTGCGGCCAGTCCCGGATCGACCACGCGGTAGGTGACGGTCGCCTGGACTGCCACGTCCTGGAAGTCCTGCGTCCGCCCGTGGAACAGCAGCGGCTGCTCGCGGTCGTCGACCGGGATCTCGCTCAGCGAGGAGTTCAGCGCCCGGAACCAGAACGCCTGGCCGGCGCCGTCGTGGGCGACCTTCCCGTTGCGCAGGTGCCGCACGTGGGTGGTCGGGTTGGCCCGCAGGTGACTGATGAAGCGGAACCGCGTGATGTCTGCCATGTCTCTCCCTTGTCGTCACTTTGACGATAAGGGGTGCGTGACTTCTCGTCAAGGTGACGATTAGAGTGGTTCGTCATGGACTTCGTGCCGCTGGGCCTCGCCACCGACCTGGTCATCCTGACCGTCCGCGACGGCGCCCTGCAGGTGCTGCTGATCCGCCGCGGCATCGCGCCGTACCGGGGCCGCTGGGCCCTCCCGGGCGGCTTCGTCCGGGAGAACGAGGACCTGGAAGAGACCGCCCGCCGCGAACTGACCGAGGAAACCGGCCTGGCGACCGACCGCATCCACCTCGAACAGATAGCGACGTACGGCGCCCCTCGCCGGGACCCCCGCGGCCGAGTCGTCAGCGTCGCTTACCTGGCCCTCGTCCCCGACCTACCCACTCCGGTCGCCGGCACCGACGCCGAATCCGCCAGCTGGGTCCCCGCTTCGGACCTGCTCGCCGACCCGGCCCACCTGGCCTTCGACCACCACCAGATCCTCACCGACGCCGTCGAACGGGCCCGAGCCAAACTCGAGTACTCCCCGCTGGCCGCCGCCTTCTGTCCCGGTGAGTTCACCATCTCCGAACTCCGCACCATCTACGAAGCCGTCTGGGGCACCCCGCTCGACCCCCGCAACTTCCACCGCAAGGTGACGAAAACCCCCGGCTTCGTAGAACCTGTCGGCACCACCACAACCCGAGACGGCGGCCGCCCCGCCCAACTCTTCCACCGCGGCCCCGCCACCACCCTCCACCCACCAATGACCCGCACTAACGACAGCAGGTAGTCGCCCTCACCCCCTCCGGCGCCGCTCACGCACAGCGCCACCTCCCCGGATGAGGCCAGGACCTCCTGTCCTTCGTGCGGCCTAGGCGCGCTTGGCGAGCTCCTCGGCGGTGATGAGGTCGGTGTGGGTGCCGGGTGAGCCGCAGGCCCAGGCCCCGGCGATCGCGCCGGCCCGGGCGGCGTCGTACCAGCTGACTCCGTCCAGCCAGCGCGCCAGGAACGCCGCGACATAGGCATCCCCGGCGCCGTTCGTGTCGACGACCGGCCGGTCCGGGAGTTCGAGTGCCGGGATGTGCTTCGGCGGCTCACCGGGGAGATGCAGATAACTCCCATCAGCTCCGGCCAGTACGACGACCACCTGCGCGCGGCCGTGCCCAAAGATCCAACTCACCGCGTCGTCCGGTAACGCACTGGCCGACACGAACACGATGTCCGCTGCGGTCGCGAAATCCCGGTGGTAGTCGTTGCGCCCGTCCCAGTCGTGCAGGTCGGTCGAGATCGTCCGCTCCGCGGCGAGCGCGTCCGGTAGCGCGTGCCGAGCGAAATCCATGATCGACACATGCACGTGCCGGGCATGCGACATCCCCGGCCGCCACAGCTCCGGATCCACCCGCATCCCCGCCGGATGCCGCCCGTCGTAGAACGCCAGCCGCTCCCCGTCCGGGGTGACCAGGTTGACCGACCGCCGGGTCCCGTTCGGATGCTGCACGAAGTACAGCGGCATCTGCAGATCCCAGTACAACTGCCGGATCCGGAACCCCTCGTCGTCGTCCCCGATCACATCCGCCAGCCCCGCCGGCACCCCCAGCAGCTGACACCCCAGCGCAACCCCATGCCCCGTGTGCCCCACATACGTCTCGATCGGTTCGACCCACACCGTCTCCCGGTCACCCAGAGCCAACCCAGGCACCCGCACGATCGTGTCGACCCCAGCACCGCCCACCACCAACACTTCCAGCTCCACCCCACCCGTCATACCCGACTTTCGTCCACCCCAACAGATGCCTTCCGCCACTCGAAGCGCAGAGGGGTACGGCGAGAGCCTGGATACATGCTGACCAGACGAACTCTTTTCGGCGTCGGTGGCGCCGTCCTCCTCGCCCCTATCGCAACTCCCAGTACGGCGGTTGCCCAGTCGATCCCCCTGCGGTTTCCACGGCCGAGCGGGCCGTTCCGGGTCGGCACCACGGAGCTGCATCTGGTGGATTCTGGGCGGGCGGATCCGTGGGTTTCGGGGCGGCGGCGGGAGTTGATGGTGAGTGTTTGGTATCCGGCGCGTGGGGTGGGGGAGCGGGCCGTGTATCTGCCGCGCGGGACGGCTGAGGTTTTTGGGGAGGGGGCGGCGGGTGCGTTGCGGCAGCCGGTGGGGAGGGTGGACTGGGTGGGGGCTCGCAGTCACGGGCTGCTGATGGCTCCGGTACGGCGGGGGCGCTACCCCGTGGTCGTGTTCTCACCGGGGTTCGGCGTACCCAGGGGGCTGGCCTCGGTGATGGTTGCCGAGCTGGCGAGCCGGGGGTACGTCGTCGTGACCGTCGACCACACGTATGAGGTGGCGGCTGTCGAGTTCCCCGGCGGACGGTTGGCGGTGCAGACCCTGCCCGCCACCGGGTACGCGCTCACCGCCCGCACGACCCGAGTGGCCGACGTACGGTTCGTGCTCGACCAACTCACGAAGCTCGCCAACGGACACAACCCGGACGCCGAGCAGCGACGGCTCCCCGACGGGCTCGGCCAGATCCTCGACCTCCGCCACATCGGCGCCTTCGGGCACTCGGCCGGCGGGATCACCGCGGCTGACGTGATGGACGTCGACCGGCGGGTGGGCGCGGGGATCGACCTCGACGGCGAGCTCGGTTACGGCTACCCCGACCCGGTATCAGCACCGACCGTCAAGCACGGCACCGACCGACCGTTCCTGCTGTTCGGCACCGGCGGGACCGGGCCGGGCGGTGGGCCGATGAACCACCACACCGAGCCGTCCTGGCGGATGTTCTGGGAGAACTCGACCGGCTGGCAGCGCGACCTCAACTTCCCCGACGGGCGGCACTACAGCTTCGTCGACTACCAGGTACTGATCCCGTGGTTCCAGCGCTTCTTCACCGTCCCGCCGGAGCTGATCGCGAACACGATCGGCTCCGCCGACCCCGACGCCGTCCTACGCGCACTCCGCACCTACATCCCCGCGTTCTTCGACCAGCACCTGCGGCAGCGCCCGCAGTACGGGGTGTGGCGTCACGCCCTCCCCGAGACCACCTTTGTCAGCTGAGCTCAGGCAGTACTCCTTGGCCTCGGCATAAGGCCCGTCCGTCGGCAGCACAGAGCGCCGTACCTCCAGGTGCCGCATGCTGCGCAGTGCTCGATCCAGGTACTTCACGATCCGGCCTCCTTGAACTCGCTGACGAGTTCAAGGTTCGCCGTGTCGACTCCTCCGTCGCGTCCCCAGATCTAATGACTTCTACTGCTTGATCGGAGCCCCGGTCTTCTCCTGCAGCTCCTCAAAAGTCACACCGTCGGCCAGCTCGACCAGCCGGAGCCCGTCCTCGGTGACATCCAGTACGGCGAGATCCGTGATGATCCGGTCGACGACTCCGCGCCCGGTGTAGGGCAGGTCGCACTCGGTCAGGATCTTGTGCGAACCGTCCTTGGCGACGTGCTCCATCAGCACGATCACCTTCTTGGCACCGTGCACCAGGTCCATCGCGCCGCCCATCCCCTTGACCATCTTGCCGGGGATCATCCAGTTCGACAGGTCGCCGGTAGCCGAGACCTGCATCGCGCCCAGGATCGCCGCGTCGATCGCGCCGCCGCGGATCATCCCGAACGACAGCGACGAGTCGAAGAAGCTGGCCCCCGGCAACGTCGTCACGGTTTCCTTGCCGGCGTTGATCAGGTCCGGGTCCTCATCCCCGTCGGCCGGATACGGCCCGACACCGAGGATCCCGTTCTCCGACTGCAGTACGACGGTGACGCCGTCCGGGATGTAGTTCGGCACCAAGGTCGGCAGCCCGATCCCGAGGTTCACGTACGAACCGTCCTCGAGCTCGGCCGCGGCCCGCGCCGCCATCTGCTCACGCGTCAACGGCATGGTCACGCCTCCTTACGAGGTTGAACGGTGCGCTTCTCGATCCGCTTCTCAATGTCCTTGCCGACGGCAACCACTCGCTGGACGTAGACACCCGGCAGGTGGATCGAGTCCGGGTCCAGCTCACCAGGCTGGACCAGTTCTTCAACAGTCGCGATCGTCACTCTTCCGGCCATTGCGGCCAGCGGGTTGAAGTTCCGCGCACTCCGGTCGAAGACCAGGTTCCCGTGGGTGTCACCGCGCAGTGCGTGCACCAGCCCGAAGTCCGTGGTGATCGAGTCCTCCAGCACGTACGTCGTCCCGTTGATCTCGCGGGTCTCCTTCGGCGCCGAGGCTTTCGCCACCGTGCCGTCGGTGTTGTACTTCTGCGGCAGCCCGCCCTCCGCGACCTGGGTGCCGACCCCGGCCAGCGTGAAGAACGCCGCGATCCCGCAGCCGCCGGCCCGGAGCTTCTCGGCCAGCGTGCCCTGCGGGGTCAGCTCGACCTCCAGCTCACCGGACAGGAACTGCCGGGCGAACTCCTTGTTCTCCCCGACGTACGACGAGGTCATCTTCGCGATCCGCTTGTCCGCGAGCAGGATGCCCAGGCCCCAGTCGTCGACACCGCAGTTGTTCGACACCACGCTGAGCCCGCTCACCCCCTTGTCGTGCAGGGCGCTGATCAGGTGCATGGGATTGCCACACAGCCCGAAACCGCCGACCGCGAGGCTCGCGCCGTCCTCGATGTCGGCGACCGCGGCCTGCGGCGACTCGTAGGTCTTGTCCATGCCGACGACTCTAAGCGGTCGCCGACACCTGCTCTAGTGCCGCTAGCTCGTGACGCGCCTCATAGTGAGCGTCTTCCAAGTCAGGCAGTTCCAGTACGGCGCTCAGGTGCGCCTGCGCGGTCTGCGGATGCCCGCAGCACCGGGCAGCGCGGGCCAGCCCGAGGTGCGCCGCCGCAACGGTCTCTGGCAGCTCAGCGCGCTCGCCGAGCACCAGCGCCATGCTGTAGTCGTGGCGGGCAGCGTCCAGCTTCCCCTGCACTCGGTACAGGTCACCACGCCGGCACAGCAGTACGCCGACCTGTTCGTCGAGCCCGAGTCGTTCCGCCAGCTCGAGCGCCTCGGTGGTCAGCTCCAGCGGCGCACCTACCGACTGCTGGAGCGCGCTGAGCGCCAGGAACGTCCCCCAGTCGTCCTCAAGCATCCGGAACCGGCCCAGCGCCGTACGGAGGGCTTGTGCGGCCTCCTCCTCGGTAGCTCGGGTCAGTCCGGGGTAGCCGCGGCACAGCTCGACGGCGGCCCGCGCCCAGGCTTCACCGCTCTCGTTGCGCTTCAGCACGTCCTCGACGACCTCAGCCGGCTCGAACGGGCCGAAGACGAGACACCACAGCAGCACGGTCGCGGAGTACCGGAACGGTCCTGCCGTGGCGTCCACGATCTGCTGTGCCAGCTCGATCTGCTCCTGCTCCGCCGACGCGGCGCCGTGGATGACGGCGAGCAGGTACTCCTCGTCCAGCCCGACCGGGACCGTCCGGCCGAGCATGCTGAGGACCCGCTCGGCCGCTGCGGCCGCCTCGTCCTCCAGACCGCGTGACCACCAGTACCGCGAGTAACGGGCCACCAAGCGAAGTGCCGTTCTCAGATCTGTGTCGCAGGCGCGTTCGACCGCGCTGACGACCCCGCCCCCGAACTCCACGTAGCTCATTGTTACCGCTGCGCCCAAGTGACGCACAGCCGGGTGTGTCAGAAGCGCAGGACGCCCCACCGCGGTGGGTAGTGCATGTTGGCGACGTACTGCGGTGACCAGACCCAGAACTCGCTCTCGGCGCCCTTCACGTAGCTGTTGCCGGCGATCGCATGCGGCCACTGGCAACGCATCAGGTTCATCCGCCACTCGTCGCCGGGCTCCGGCGCGGCCGGCTTGGTCTTCGTCCACTCGGCGAGGTCCACCCACGGTACGGCGATCTCCACCGTCCAGCCCATGTCGGTGTCGGACGGGTCGTTCAGCGTGCCGTCGAGGTGGATCGCGGTGCGCAGACCCGGCAGGTTGGTCGGATCGATCGCCTCACCGCCCTCGTCGTACGGCTTGGTGAGGGTGAGCTCCCAGATCGTGCCGAGCGGGTTGATCTCGAACTCGTAGTAGTTCGCGCCGTCACCGTCGGGGTCGAGGAAGATCTCGAAGTTGTTCTCGAAGTACAGCCGGCTGTTGTGCTCGCTCATCGTCGCCCAGAGGTGCGGCTCCTCGAGCTTGCCGCCGACGTACAGGTAGTCGTCGTCGTACATCAGCTTCGCCTGGGTCCGGAACCGCGGGCCCGGGCCCTCGCCGAGGATCTGGACGAAGTCGGTCGTCCACGGCGCGAGCTCCCAGGCGGGATCGGTCAGCGTGCCGTCGAGGTTCGGGGCGGTCGGCGTCCGCGGGCAGTCGTAGACGGGCAGATCAGGCATCAGCGCGCTCCAGGAGGTGGGCGACCAGGTTGGCGAGCAGGAACGTGACGGCGGTGAGCACCGGGATGACGGCGAGCGTCCACGGCGAGGACAGGCTGCCGGTCAGGAAGGCCAGGACAACGGCCAGCATGAACGCGACGCCGAGGAACGCGACCAGCCGCGGATGCGGCATCGCGAGCCGGCTCAACGCGATCCCGCTGAGCACGATCGTCACGACGACGATCACCAGCAGCAGGGGCAGCCCGAGCGCACCGCAGTTCGCGCTGTCGCGGAAGCGCTCACAGCCCCGCTCACTGGCCCACACCAGGCCGATCGTCGCGAAGCCGCAGAGCAGCCCGACGACCGCCAGGATCAAGGGCGGCGGCAACGGTGGCTTGTCGTCCATAGCCGCACAGTAGCGGGCTCAGGCCGCCCCGAGGGAGTGTGCGATGGCATCCCGCACCGCCGCGTCGCTCGGCACCGGTACGCCGTTCTCCGCGGCGAGCTCGGCCAGCGAAACCATCGTCACGTCGTGCAGCCCACAGGTCGTGAACGTGTGAAACACCGACATGTCCGGGGCGACGTTCACCGAGAACCCGTGGCTGGTCACACCCTTGCGGATCCGCATCCCGATCGAGCACAACTTCCGCCCGTCCGCGGTCCACACCCCGACGAGGCTGCTCGCCCCCTTCGGCGTCTCCCGCCGTACCAGCGGGAAGCCGAGCGACCCGAGTGCCTCGACCAGCCCGTCCTCCACCCAGCGCACGACATCCACGACACCACGCCGCTTCACGTCGATCACCAGGTAACCGACCAGCTGTCCGGGTCCGTGGTACGTCGCAAACCCGCCGCGATCGACCGCCACCGTCTGAATCCCCTGAACGGGCAGATCACTCGGCACTGTCCGCGAGCCATATGTGATCACCGGCGGATGACTCAGCAGGAACAGCCGGTCCTCGGCTGCTCCGGTCTGCCGCTCCTCGACCCACTCCTGCATTTGCTTGCCCGCGACGTCGTACTCGACCTCACCCAGATCAACTCGCTGCACCCTGCAAGCGTAGGTCGGCGGCCCAGCGCCGGTTCGACAGCCAGACCAGGGGCAGGACGGCGACCGGCGCGACGAGCTTCACGTACGCCAGGATCGGCACCTGCCCGAGGATGCCGCCGAGGGGGAGGAGCAGCAGCAGAAGGATGCCGAAGATCTGCAGCGCCGGGCCGAGCGGCACCCGCCGGCGCCAATGTGCCGGCACCGCCGCCCACGGAGCGAACAGCAGCATCACGATGCGGAAGGCACTCCAGTCGTCGAGGAAGCTCAGCAGGATCGGTACGACGATCCACGCCACCCAGAGCCCGAGCACGATCGGCCCGACGACCCTTGGTTTCACGACCGGCACCTCCGCAGAAAAGACTGAGGGCCAGTCACCGGAGTGACTGACCCTGAATCTCGTGGTCGGGCTGACAGGATTTGAACCTGCGACCTCTTCGTCCCGAACGAAGCGCGCTACCAAGCTGCGCCACAGCCCGAATCGCCGTTAGCTTACATGCGCCGGGCGGCTGGACGAAATCGGGTTTACCCGCGGGACCAACGTGAGCAATGTCGCTTCCGGACGGCAGGCGAACCGGACCGGCGCGTACGGCGAAGTCCCGAGCCCGGCCGACACGTGGAGAGCCGCTTGGCGGTCGCTGCTGCCCCAGGTGGACAGGCCTTTGACACGGGAGGCGTCGAGGTCGCAGTTCGTCACCAGGGCGCCGTAGAACGGCACCGCGAGCTGACCGCCGTGGGTGTGACCGGCGAGCACCAGGGGATAGCCGTCGTCGACGAACGCGTTCAGCACCCGCTGGTACGGCGCGTGCGTGACCCCGATCGAGAGGTCGGCCGACGGGTCCACCTCGCCCGCGATCACGCCGTACCGATCGCGCTTGATGTGTGGGTCGTCGGTGCCGGCGAAGTCGAGGCGCAGACCGTTCACCTTGAGGCTGGTCTTCGCGTTGTTCAGGTCGGCCCAGCCGGCGTCGGTGAACGCGCGGCGCATCTCCTCGAACGGGAGATCGGGGCCATGCGGCTTGTGGCGCTGCTTGTTGGCGGGCAGCAGATACTTGCCCGGGTTCTTGAAGTGCGGCTTCCAGTAGTCGTTGGAGCCGAACACGAAGACACCAGGAAGATCGAGCAGATCACCGAGCGCACGCAGCAGCGGCGGCACCGAATCCTCATGCGACAGGTTGTCGCCGGTGTTCACGATCAGATCCGGCTCGAGCGCGGCCAGGTCGTTCACCCAGCCGATCTTCTTCGCCTGCGTCGGCATCAGGTGCAGGTCCGACAGATGCAGCACCTTCAACGGCGCCGCACCTTCGGCCAGCACCGGAACCGTCACCCTGCGCAGCGTGAACCACCGCACCTCGACCAGCGCCGCATACGCCACACACGCCGCCCCCACAGCCCCCACAGCCCCCACCGCAGCCGTGGCCTTCAGCGTCGTACCGGCAATCCTGCGCAAACTCATTTACCCAGCCTGCCACAATCTCTGCTATGTCCAACTCCGGAATGAAACAGCGCCTGCACGACGACATGACCGCCGCTCTCAAGGCGCGCGACGAGATCCGCAAGTCCACCCTGCGGATGGCGCTCACCGCGGTCACCAAGGCCGAGGTCGCCGGTAAGGAGGCCCGCGAGCTCTCCGACGCCGAGATCCTCGACGTCCTCGGTTCCGAGGCCAAGAAGCGCCGCGAGTCCGTGATCGCCTACCGCGACGCCGGCCGCACCGAACTGGCCGAGAAGGAGCAGGCCGAGGCGGACATCCTGGCCGAGTACCTCCCCGAGCAGCTCACCGCCGAAGAGATCGCCGCCCTGGTGACCGAAACCATCGCCGCCACGGGTGCCGCCGAGCTCGGCCCGCGCGGTATCGGCAAGGTGATGGGCGCCCTCCAGCCCAAGGTCAAAGGCAAGGCCGACGGCGGCGCCGTCTCCAGCGAGGTGAAGCGCCAGCTCGGCGCCTAGCAGTTGGGGAACTTGGGATCCCAGGGCTGGCACCCCGGGGTACCGCCACCGCCAGGCTGGTTGTTCCCTGGGCCCTGGTCTTCGTTGTTGTTCTCGTTCTCGTTGTTGCCCTGGTTGTTGTTACCCCGGCTGCCGTTCGAGACGAAGACGGTGACGGTGGAACCGGCCGGGGCGCCGTCGCGGCGCCGCGGGTCGGTGTAGGCGACGGTGCCGGCCGCTTCCTCGGAGTTGACCTGCTCGGGGCTGATCTGGGCCTCGAAGCCGGCCTGACGGAGCTTGTTCGCGGCGTCGTCGGGGTTCATACCGTTGACGTACGGGAGCTCTTCGTTGTTACCGCGCTGGGTCTTCTCGTCCGGTGCGGTGAAGCGCGTGGTCGGGTAGCCCCTCAGTGCGTTCTGCATCGCGGTCTTCCACAGCGGACCCGCGGTCTGCGAACCCGAGGCGTCGCTGATGTCGCGACCGTCCAGGGTCTGACCGGACAGGCGCTTGTACGGCGGGTTCGCGTCGGCCACCACGGCCGCGCTGGCGAGCCTGCTGGAGTAACCGGCGTACCAGACGGCCTTGGCCTCCTGGATGGTTCCGGTCTTACCGGCGAGGTCGCTGTTGCCGAACTTCAGCCGGTTACCGGTACCGCCCGGCTCCATGACCTGGTGCAGCACCTCGTTGACCCCGTCGGCCACCGTCTCGGGCAGGACCTGCTTGCAGTCCTGGACCGGGACCTTCAGCGACTTGCCGGCCGCGTCGCGGACCGAGGTGACCAGCCACGGCGTGCAGTACTTGCCGCGGGCCGCGAAGGCGGCGTACGCGCTCGAGAGCTGCAGCGGGGTGATGTAGCCGACGCCGAGTGTCATCGACGGGACCTGCTCCAGCGGCTCGCCGTCCTGGGCGTTGTACATCCCCAGGGACTTCAGCAGGGTCGCGATCGGGCACAGGCCGACCTTCTGGGACAGCTGCAGGAAGTAGGTGTTGGTCGACTTCTGCGCCGCCTGGATCATGGTCGGGTCCGGCACGTTCTGCGTGGAGTTCGTCGGGCTGTAGCTGTCCTCGACCCCGGCGGTGCCGTTACAGGTGCTGAACTTCTGGCCGCCCATGTGCAGCGGGCTCGGCGAGTTGATCTTGTAGTTGATCGAGTAGCCCTTCTGGATCGCCGCGGCGATCGTGAAGGCCTTCATCGTCGAACCGTTCTGGAAACCACCGAACCCACCGGCGTACGACTTCTCGACGTTGTAGTTGTACGACGTCCGGTTCTTGCCGTTGCCGTACTTCTTGCTCTGCACCATCGCCTTCACCAGACCGGTGCCCGGCTCGACGATCGTGATCGCGGCGATCGCCTGGTCGTCCGGCTTGGTGTGCTCGTCGATCGACTTCTGCGCGGCGGCCTGGATCTTCGGGTCGAGTGACGTCCGGATCGTCAGGCCGGCGGTCTTCAGGTAGTTGGCGCGGTCCTTCGGGGTCTTGCCGAAGGCCGGGTTCTCCTTGAGCTGCGCGACGATGTACTCGCAGTAGAACGGGTACGGCGAGTTGCCGCAGCCGATCTGGTTCTTCCGGACGATGGCCGGGTTGATCACTGGGGTCTTCAGGGCCAGGTTGGCCTGGTTGACGGAGATGACCTTGAGCTCGAGCATCCGGCGGATGACCACGTCGCGGCGGTCCTTGGAGCGCTTCATGTTGTTGGTCGGGTCGTAGGCGGTGGGGCTCTTCACCATGCCGGCCAGCATCGCGGCCTGGGCCAGGTTCAGGTCCTTGGCGTCGACGCGGAAGTAGTGCTGCGCGGCCGACTGGATGCCCCAGGCGCCGTCACCGAAGTTCGCCAGGTTCAGGTACTTCTCGAGGATCTCGTTCTTCGAGAACTCCTTCTCGGCGGCGATCGCGTACCGGAGCTCGGCGATCTTGCGCTGCGGGGTGGCGGCGGTGGCGGCCTCGACCTCGGCCGGGGTGTTCGCCTTCTCGATCAGGCTCATCTTGATGAACTGCTGGGTGATACTCGAACCACCCTGCTGGACCGAGCCCTCGGTCTGGTTCACCGCGAGGGCGCGCAGGGTGCCCTTGAGGTCGAGGGCGCCGTGCTCGAAGTAGCGGTCGTCCTCGATCGCGACGATCGCCTTCTGCATGATCGGCGCGATCTGGCTGAGTTTGACCGGGACCCGGTTCTTGTCCGCGAGGGTCGCGATCACGGACCCGTCGGCTGCCCGGATGGTGCTCTTCTGCTTGAGCGGCACCTCGTCGAACTGCTGCGGCAGGTCCTGCAGGGTCTCCGACGTCTTCTCCGTCGTGAACCCGGCCAGCCCCGCCAACGGCATTGCCAGACCTGCTGCCAGCGCGCCCGACAGCACACTCACTCCGAGGAACAGAACCACCGACTGGACGACCCCACGGTCGCCCTTCTCCCTGACGCGCATGGTTATAGAGACTACGTGACCGGCATTTCGGATTACCGCTGGCGATGTGAATTGCATCACTGTCTCTGGACAAAGTTCATCCTAAAGAAGGAGGGCCCGAGCAGCTGCTCGGGCCCTCATCGGTACGGCGGTCTCAGGCGGCGTACTGCCGCGCGTTCACCTGTGCCGGTTCCAGCGCCAGATCCAGCACTTCCCGTACGTCGCTCACCGGGTGCACGGTCAGCTCCGCCAGCACCGACTCCGGGACGTCGTCCAGGTCGGGCTCGTTGCGCTTCGGGATCAGGATCGTGGTCAACCCGGCCCGGTGTGCGGCGAGCAGCTTCTGCTTCACGCCACCGATCGGGAGGACCCGCCCGGTCAGCGACACCTCACCGGTCATCGCGACCTCCGACCGGACCGGCCGTCCGGAGAGCAGCGAGGCCAGCGCCGTCGTCATCGTCACACCGGCCGAAGGTCCATCCTTCGGGACTGCACCGGCCGGTACGTGGATGTGGGCGTTCCGCTCGGCCAGATCGCCGACCGGCAGCCCCAGCTCCGCACCGTGCGAGCGCAGGTACGACAGAGCGATCTGCGCCGACTCCTTCATCACGTCACCCAACTGCCCGGTCAACGTGACTCCGGTCGCGCCGGTCTCCTTGTCGGCCAGCGACGCCTCCACGAAGAGCACGTCACCACCCGCACCGGTCACCGCCAATCCAGTCGCGACGCCGGGGAGCGACGTACGCTCCGCAGACTCCGGTGTGAACCGCGGTGAGCCCAGGTAGCCCTTCAGATCCTTGTCGGCGATGGTCAGCGCACCGACCTCTTCTCCGAGAGCGATCTTCGAGGTCACCTTCCGCAGTACCCGAGCAATGGACCGCTCGAGCTGCCGTACGCCGGCCTCTCGCGTGTACTCGCCGGCCAGCAACCGCAGCGCCGACTCCTCCAGGGAGACCTCGTCCGCCGTCAGGCCCGCCCGCTCCAGCTGTCGCGGAAGCAGGTGGTCACGGGCGATGGTGACCTTCTCCTCCTCGGTGTACCCGTCGAGCTGCACCAGCTCCATCCGGTCCAGCAGCGGACCGGGGATCGAGTCCAGCACGTTCGCCGTGGCCAGGAAGACCACGTCGGACAGGTCCAGCTCGACCTCCAGGTAGTGATCCCGGAAGGTGTGGTTCTGCGCCGGGTCGAGGACCTCCAGCAGGGCAGCGGTCGGGTCGCCCCGGTAGTCCGCACCCACCTTGTCGATCTCGTCCAGCAGCACCACGGGGTTCATCGAACCGGCCTCGGTGATGGCCCGGACGATCCGGCCCGGCAGCGCGCCGACGTACGTCCGCCGGTGCCCGCGGATCTCGGCCTCGTCCCGGACGCCACCCAGCGCGACCCGGACGAACTTGCGGCCCATGGCTCGCGCCACGGACTCACCCAGCGAGGTCTTACCCACACCAGGAGGCCCGACCAGCGCCAGCACGGCGCCACTGCGGCGACCGCCGACGACACCCAGACCGCGGTCCGCACGGCGACGCCGTACAGCCAGGTACTCGGTGATGCGCTCCTTGACGTCGTCCAGACCAGCGTGGTCCGCATCCAGCACGGCGCGTGCCTCGCGCAGGTCGTATCCGTCCTCGGTCCGCTCGTTCCACGGAACCTCGAGCACGGTGTCGAGCCACGTGCGGATCCAGCCGACCTCCGGGGACTGGTCCGACGTCCGCTCGAGCTTGTCGACCTCAGCCAGCGCGGCCTTGGCCACGTGCTCCGGCAGGTCAGCGGCCTCGACGCGGGCCCGGTAGTCCTCTTCCTCCGACTCGGCCTTGCCGTCCAGCTCGGCCAGCTCCTTGCGGATGGCGGCCATCTGCTGGCGCAGCAGGAACTCCCGCTGCTGCTTCTCCATGCCCTCCTGGACGTCCTTCTGGATCGTCTCGGAGACCTCGAGCTCGGCCAGGTGGTCCTTCACCCAGCCGATCAGCTTCTCCAGCCGCTCGGAGACGTTGGCGTTCTCCAGCAGCTCGGACTTCTGCTCGTTGCTCAGGTACGACGCGTAGCCGGCCAGGTCGGACAGCTCCGCAGGGTCGTTCACCTGCTTCACCGAGTCGATGACCTGCCAGGCGCCACGGCGCTCCAGCACGGAGGTAGTGAGGGACTTGTAGTCGCGGGCCAGCTCGGCCGACCGCGCGTCGGTGATCTCGTGCAGCTGGGTCGCGCCGACCCAGAGGGCGGCACCTGGACCGGTGGTCCCGGCGCCGATCAGGACCCGCGCCGTACCGCGGATCACTGCTGCCTGGGCTCCGCCCGGCAGCCGGCCGATCTGCTCGATCTCGCCGAGCGTCCCGGCCTTGGCATATTTCCCGTCCAGCCGCGGTACCAGCAACACCTGGTCCTGGCCCGAGGCCTGTGCGGCATCGATGGCCGCTCGCGCCTCGCTGTCGGCGAGGCGGACCGGCACGACCATTCCCGGGAGAACGACGATGTCGTCCAGCGGCAGAACCGGAAGATTCAACGTATCGGTCACGCTGTCACACCCTTATCCAAAGATTGAGTCTGACAGGCTCAACCAGTGGCCCCACCTGGGCATTCCCGCCGTTCGCTGACGGTGAAATCAGGCTGTGAGCAGGTCGCCGATCTGGCGTAGACCGGTGAGATCGTGGACGTCGTCGGCCAGGGCCGGTACCTCGACGGTCGGGATCGAGCGGTGGCCGCGCTTGAAGCGGTCGGCGCGTTTGTGGTCGGCGACCACCTGCTGCATCTTGTCCGCGTGCAGCCGGAGCAGCGCGGCTGTCAGCGGCGACTTGTCCGCCTCCTCCAGCTTCTCTGCGGCCGCCAGCGACCGCTCGGCCGACAGATCCGTGGCGTCCGAGTTCGTCACCCGATTCAGTACGACGCCGGCCAGCGGCATGTTCTCCGCGCGCAACCGCTCGGTGAAGTACGACGCCTCCCGGAGCGCGTCGTTCTGCGGAGCCGCGACCACGAGGAAGGCCGTGTGCGGCTCCCGGAGCAGCGCGACCGTCTTGTCGGCACGCGCCCGGAACCCGCCGAAGAGCGTGTCGAAGGCGGCCACGAACGTCTGCACGTCGGTCAGCACCTGCGCGCCGAGGACCTTGTTCATCACCGACATCGCCATGTTCACCGCCGTCGACATCAGCCGGAACGGTCCCTTGGCCGGCGCCAGCAGCAGCCGCAGGAAGCGGCCCTCGAGCAGCGACGCGAGCCGCTCCGGCGCATCCAGGAAGTCCAGCGCGGACCGCGACGGCGGGGTGTCCACGACGATCAGGTCCCAGTCGCCGGACGCCTCGGCCTGCTTGTGCAGCTGACCGAGCTTCTCCATCGCCATGTACTCCTGCGTCCCCGCGAACGACGACGACAACGCCAGGTAGAACGGGTTCGCCAGGATCTGCTCGGCCTTCTCCGGCGTCGCATGCGCGAGCACGACCTCGTCGAAGGTCCGCTTCATGTCCAGCATCATCGCGTCCAGCCGCCCGTCACCCCCCACCCCGGCGACCGCCCGAGGCGTGTTGTCCAACTCGGTGAGCCCGAGCGACTGCGCCAACCGCCGAGCCGGATCAATCGTCAGTACGACGACCTTCCGCCCCCGCTCCGCCGCCCGCAACCCAAGCGCCGCCGCGGTCGTAGTCTTCCCGACCCCACCGGACCCGCAGGTGACGATAATCCGCGTACCGGGGTCGTCGATCAACGCATCCAGATCCAGTGCACTCATCGCGCGATCCCCTCGGGGGTGGTGGGTGGGGGGACGATCCGCCCGGCTCCACGCATCCAGCTCGCGCTCCTGGTGCTCGTCCGGTCGGCGCTCGAAACCCCTCCGCCCCCGCTCATGCGCGGAACTCCTCGGCGATGTCGATCAACGTCCCGTGATCGATTCCTTCCGGCTGCAGCATCAGCTCGGTGACCTGCTTGCCTAAGGCATCTATCCGGTCGCGGTTCTCGCGCTCCAGCCCGACCCGCACTGCGTGATCCCGCGCCTCTGCCGCCAGCGTCGCCACCAACTCCTTGCGCACGGCAACACCCGCCGACCGCAGTCCCTTGCTCAGCTCGGTGGCGGGGATTTTCTCCTTCACCGCAAGGGCAAGCGCCTCATCGTCCAACGGACTGTTCCGAACCATGTTGACGACTACAGAACCGATCCGCAGATCCAGCGCCTCCAGCTGCTCGACCGCGTCCAGCGTTTCCTGGACCGGCATCTCCTCCAGCAGCGTGACCAGGTGGATACGCGTCACGTCCGACCGCAGCATCCCCATGATCGCGTCCGCCTGGTTCCGGATCGGCCCGACCTTGGCCAGGTTGGCGACCTCGTGGTTCACGTTCAGGAACGACCCGATCCGCCCGGTCGGCGGAGCGTCCAGCACGACCGCGTCGTACGCGAGCTTCCCGTGCGCCTTGCGCCGGGTCGCCTCGTAGACCTTCCCGGTCAGCAGTACGTCCCGCAGCCCGGGCGCGATCGTGGTCACGAAGTCGATCGCCCCCACCTTGTCGAGCGCCTTCCCGGCGCGACCCAGGTGGTAGTACATGTCGAGGTACTCGAGCAGCGCGGCCTCGGCATCCACCGCGAGCGCGAACACCTCGCCGCCCCCGACCCCGGTCGCGATCTTGCGTTCGACGTACGGGAGGGGCGGTACGTCGAAGAGCTGGGCGATGCCCTGGCGGCCCTCGACCTCGACCAGCAGCACCCGCTGACCCTGTCCGGCCAGCGCGAGCGCCATGGCGGCGGCAACGGTCGTCTTCCCGGTGCCTCCTTTGCCGGTGACCACATGGAGTCGCGCCATAGAGACCAGAGTAGGACGTGGCCCACGGCACACCGCTCCCGCTGCCGTTAGAGTCGCCCTCATGAAGAAGTTCGAGTACTTCACCGCGCCGCTGCTGGTCCACTCGACCAAGGAGATCCTGGACAACTTCGGCCAGGACGGCTGGGAGCTGGTCCAGGTCGTCCCCGGGATGAACCCGGAGAACCTGGTCGCCTATTTCAAGCGGGAGATCGAGTCCAAGTGAGCCACCCCGAGGAGAAGCTGGCCGAACTCGGCCTGAAGCTGCCGGAGGTGGCCAAGCCGGTCGCCGCCTACGTCCCGGCCGTCCGGACCGGCAACCTGGTCTACACGTCCGGTCAGCTGCCGCTGCGGGACGGCACCCTGATCGCCACCGGCAAGGTCGGCGACGCCGTCACCCCCGAGGTCGCGAGCGAATGCGCGCAGCAGTGCGCGCTGAACGCCCTGGCCGCGGTCAAGGCCGAGATCGGCGACCTGGCGAACATCAAGCGGATCGTCAAGGCCGTCGCCTTCATCGCCTCCACCCCGGAGTTCACCGGCCAGCCCCAGGTCGCCAACGGCGCCTCGGAACTGTTCGGCGCCGTCTTCGGTGAGATCGGTCAGCACGCCCGGAGCGCCGTCGGCGTACCGGTCCTCCCCCTCGACGCCCCCGTCGAGGTAGAACTCATCGTCGAGGTCTGACCCCGCCCCACCACCGCAATTTGGCTGGCTAGGCACTGAGTTTGGGGGTTCTCCACCGTGGTTAACGGTGTAGAACCCCCAATTTCGGTGGCCGGCCAGTGAAATGAGGGCTGAGTAGTTGGAGGCTGAGCACGTGGTCCGCGATCTGAGGTCAGAGCCGCTGACCGGCCGGATGGCCGAGGCGGCTCTGACCCACGTCCGGGAAGCGCGAACTCCGTCCGAACCACGCCCTGCCTCGACCGTGATCCTGCTCCGCGACACCCCCGCCGGGCCGGAGGTCTACCTGCTCCGCCGGCAGCTGTCGATGGCCTTCGCGGCCGGTATGACGGTCTTTCCGGGCGGCCGGGTCGACCCGACCGACGCGACCGTCGCCGACTCGTGGTCCGGTCCGCCGCCATCGTGGTTCGCGGCCCGGCTCGGGTGCTCCCCGGAAACAGCCTCCGCGTACGTCGCTGCCGCCGTACGCGAGACCTTCGAGGAGTCCGGCGTACTCCTGGCCGGCCCGTCCGACAAGACCGTGGTCGCAGACACCAGCGGGGACGACTGGGAGGCCGACCGGGTCGCCCTGGAGACCCGCTCGCTCGGCTTCGCGGACTTCCTGCACCGCCGCGGCCTGGTCCTGCGCGCCGACCTGCTCGGCGCCTGGGCGCACTGGATCACCCCCGAGTTCGAACCGAAGCGCTACGACACCGCCTTCTTCGTCGCCGCCCTCCCGCCCGGCCAGATCACCCGCGACGTCACCAGCGAGTCCGACCAGGTCGCCTGGCTCCGCCCCGCCGACGCGGTCGCGGCCGCCGATGCGGGCTCGGTCCTGATGCTTCCCCCGACGTACCTCAGCTGTGCCGACCTCACGCCGTACGGCGACGTCGCATCCGCCCTGGCCGCAGTCGGCGACCGTGAAATCCCCGTGATCATGCCGACCCTGCGGATCGAAGCCGACCTCGCGTACCTCGAGAACACCGCCCTGGAGATGCCGTGACCGCCGAACGAGTCACCGACTACGCAACCCGCGTCCTGGCGCCGAACCCGGGGCCCATGACGCTCGAGGGCACAAACACCTGGATCCTCCGCGCTCCGGGTGCCACCCAATCCGTGGTGGTCGATCCCGGCCCCCTTCTCGAGGACCACCTCCGCGCCGTACTGGACGCAGCCGGCGACGTAGCCGTCGTACTGCTCACCCACCAGCACCCTGATCACACCGAAGGCGCCGCCTGGTTCGCCAACCAGGCCGGCTGCGGCGTCCGCGCCGTCGACCCCGCCTTCCGCCTCCCCACCGACCCGGCCCACGGCCTCGCCGAAGGCGACGTCATCACCGCGGACGGCCTCCGCGTCGAAGTCCTCCCCACCCCCGGCCACACCCTCGACTCCGTCTGCTTCTGGCTCCCCCAGGACGGCTCCCTTCTCACCGGCGACACCGTCCTCGGCCGCGGCACCTCCGTCGTAGCCCACCCCGACGGCGCCCTGGCCCCCTACCTCGACTCCCTCGAAAAACTCCTCGCCTTCACCAACTCCGCCGCCGGCCTGGAACGCCTCCTCCCCGGCCACGGCCCAGTCATCACCGACCCCGGCAAGGTCCTGACGCACTACCTAAACCACCGCAAAGACCGCCTCGAACAAGTCCGCCAAGCACTCGCCGCCGGGCACACCACAGCGGAGGCCGTCGTCGAGCACGTCTACGCAGACGTCGACCACAGCCTCTGGCCCGCCGCGGAACGTTCCGTGCGGGCCCAGCTGGACTACCTGAACGAGAGCTAGCGGGCGCGGCGCTGCAGCCGGTCCACGTCGAGGAGTACGACGGAGCGGGGCTCCAGGCGGACCCAGCCTCGGGAGGCGAAGTCGGCGAGGGCCTTGTTGACCGTTTCGCGGGAGGCGCCGACGAGTTGGGCCAGCTCCTCCTGGGTGAGGTCGTGGTGGACGTGGACGCCGTCGTCGGCAGTGCGGCCGAAGCGGCTGGCCAGGTCCAGGAGGGCCTTGGCGACGCGGCCGGGGACGTCGGAGAAGACGAGGTCGGCGACGACGTCGGAGACCTTGCGCAGGCGGGAGGCGAGCTGCAGGAGCAGGCCGCGGGCCACCTCGGGGCGGCCGGCCAGCCAGCGCAGGAGCTCGTCGTGGGTCAGGGACATCATCGACGCGTCGGTGACGGCGGTGACGGTGGACGAGCGCGGTCCGGGGTCGAACAGCGACAGTTCGCCGAACATCTGGCCCGGGCCGAGGACGGCGAGCAGGTTCTCCCGGCCGTCGGCGGAGGTGCGGCCGAGCTTGACCTTGCCCTCGACGACGATGAACAGCCGGTCCCCGGAGTCGCCCTCGTGGAACAGCACCTGGCCACGGCGCAGCCGGCTTTCCGTCATCGACGCGGCCAGCGCGTCGGCTGCCTCGTCGTCGAGCTGACTGAACAGCGGCGCCTGCTTGATCACTGTGGCATCCACTTTGGGGCCTCCTAGGACCTTCGACCACGACTACGGACGGGGGATCACCCCACCCGGCGAGATGAGCGTATCCACCCGCTCGCCCCAAAACCGTAGCCCCTCCAGTGTCGGCCCCGCCACGTAGGCTGGCCTGCATGCCATCCCAGCGTGTCGCGGAACCCGTCGTACACCCCGTCCCCGGGGCGTTGGAGACGGTGACGCTGAAGCTACCTCGCAAACCTCCGGTGTTCACCGGTGAGACGTCCAGCCAGCTCGTCCGGCGGGCCCGGAAGATGCACAAAGTGCTCACCGATACGTATCCGGACGCGCACTGTGAGCTCGATTTCACGACTCCGCTCGAGTTGCTCGTGGCCACCATCCTGTCGGCCCAGACCACCGACGTGATGGTCAACAAGGTCACCCCGACGCTCTTCGCGAAGTATCCGACCGCCCAGGCGATGGCCGAGGCCGACCGCGAGGAGATGGAGGCGATCCTGAAGCCGACCGGCTTCTTCCGCGCCAAGACGAACAGCGTGATGAAGCTCGGCCAGGTCCTCGTCGACGAGTACGACGGGGTCGTCCCCGGCAAGCTCGAGGAGCTGGTGAAGCTCCCTGGCACCGGTCGCAAGACCGCGAATGTCGTCCTCGGCAACGCCTTCGACGTCCCCGGGATCACCGTCGACACGCACTTCGGCCGCCTGGTCCGCCGATTCGGCTGGACCGAGGAGGAGGACCCGGTCAAGGTCGAGCACATCGTCGGCGCCCTCTTCCCGAAGAAGGACTGGACGATGCTCTCGCACCGGCTGATCTTCCACGGCCGCCGCCGCTGTCACGCGAAGAAGCCCGCCTGCGGCGCCTGCCCGATCGCCCAGTGGTGCCCGTCGTACGGCGCCGGTCCGACCGACTACGAGTCCGCCGCGAAGCTGGTGAAGGTCCCGGCCGCGTGAGGCGCGCGCTGGCGGCCGCCGTTCTGCTCACGGTGCTGGCGGGCTGCGGACCACAAGCCAGTACGCCGGGCGCCGGGCGGACCGCGGTTCCCGGAGCCGACAAGCTGGTTGCCTGCCCACCGACCGAGTCCCGGCCGCCGGTGAGCAACGGCCTGCCGGATATCAGCCTGCCCTGTCTCGGCAGTGGACCGGATGTCCGGCTCGCCGATCTGCGGGGGCCGCTGGTGATCAACGTGTGGGCCCAGTGGTGTCCGCCGTGCCGCGACGAAGCGCCGTACCTGGCGGAGTTGCAGAAGAAGGCGGCGGGCAAACTGCGGATCCTCGGGATCGACTACGCCGACCCGCGCCCCGAGCTGGCGGTGAAGTTCGCGCTCGACCGCGAGTTGAGCTACCCGCACGTGGTGGACCTGGACAAACAGGTGCGGAAGACGTTCAAGGTCACCGGCCCGCCGGTCACGGTGTTCGTCGACAAGGACGGCAGGTTCACCCTGCACAACGGCGTGCTGACCTCGCAGCAGCAGCTCGACCAGCTGGTGCGGGAGCGGCTGGGGGTCGAGCTGTGACGTTCGACGACCTGCAGATCCCGGACTGGCTGCACCCACTGGCGAAGGCCTCCGCGGACGTCGACCCGAACGTCCTGTCCCGCTTCCTGCCGCCCGACGACCCGTCGGTGCGGAGCTCGGCCGTCCTGATCCTGCTTGCCGAAGGCAACGACGGTCCCGAGGTGCTGCTCACCGAGCGGTCCTGGACGATGCGCAAACATGCCGGTCAGATCGCCTTCCCGGGCGGCGGCGTCGATCCCGAGGACGGTACCGGCGAGACCGGGCTGATCCGGACGGCGCTGCGCGAGGCCTGGGAGGAGACCGGGCTGGATCCGGCCGGCGTCGTACCGTTCGCGATCTGGCCCGCGCTCTGGGTTCCGGTCAGCAACTTCGGCGTGTCGCCGGTGCTGGCCTGGTGGCGGACGCCGTCCCCGGTGGCTGTGGTGGATCCGGCCGAGGTGGCCTCGGTGCTGACCGTCCCGGTGCAGACGCTGGCCGACCCGGCGCTCCGGGTCACCTGCCGGCACCCATCCGGGTTCACCGGGCCGGCCTTCCTGGTCGGTGACCTGTTCGTCTGGGGATTTACCGCCGGGCTGCTGGACAAATTGCTGATGCTCGGCGGCTGGGCGCGCGACTGGGACCCCTCGAACGTCGTACCTTTACCCGACCGACTGGTGGAGGCGGCCTGGCGGAGCGAGGGCCGCCGGTCGGAGGACGTGCGGCGGATGACCGCCATCGAGCACGACCTCGGCCGGACGGACGGGAACGATCCGGAGGACGTGGAGTGAGCAACCTCGACTGGGCGCTGCTGGTCGTCACCCTGCTGGTGGCGATCTCGGGGTACATCGAAGGATTCGTGCTGGGTGCGTGTGCCACCCTCGGGCTGCTCGGCGGCGCCGCGATCGGCGTCTGGGGCGTACCGCGGGTGCTGGACAACTTCTCACCGAGCGTCTCGGTGTCGTTCGCCGCCCTGGTCCTGGTGGTGATCCTGGCCTCGATCGGCCGGACGGTCGGCGCCATCGTCGGGTCGAAGCTGCGCAACAAGATCTCCTGGAGCCCGGTCAAGGCGGTCGACGCGCTCGGCGGCGCCGTACTGGCCGCCGCCTCGGTGCTGATCGTTTCCTGGGTGCTCGGCGTCGCGGTCAGCGGTGCGCGAATCCCCAGCGTCACGTCCGCGGTCCGTGGTTCCGCGGTGCTGGCCAAGGTCGACCAGGTGCTGCCGGCCGGCGCCGACAAGGCGCTGCAGGCCTTCAACGACGTGGTGAACACCGACCTGTTCCCGCGCTTCCTCGACCCGTTCGTGCCGGAGCGGATCCGCGACACGCAGCCGCCGGACAGCGCGATCGCCCGGCAGCCCGCGGTCCGCCAGGCCTACAGCCGGATCGCCAAGGTCACCGGCGTGGCCAACTGCTCGCGCGGTCTGGAGGGCAGTGGCTTCGTCTACGCCCCGCAACGCGTGATGACGAACGCGCACGTGGTCGCCGGCGTCAGCGCACCGCAGGTCGAGGTGAACGGCAAGTCCTACGAGGCGAACGTCGTACTGTTCGATCCCGAGGTCGATATCGCCGTCCTCTACGTGCCGAAGCTGGAGATCAAGCCGCTGCAGTTCGACTTCACCGCGAAGGCCGACGACCCGGCCGTCGTCCTCGGCTACCCGGAGAACGGTCCCTTCGACTCCGAGCCGGCCCGGATCCGCTCCGAGGAGCGGCTGCGCGGCCCCGACATCTACGGCGACCGCACGGTCACCCGGCAGGCCTTCTCGATCTGGGCCTCGGTCCGCCCGGGCAACTCCGGCGGCCCGCTGCTGTCCTCGAAGGGCACCGTGTACGGCGTGGTCTTCGCGGCGTCGGTCGAGGACAACCGCACCGGCTACGTGCTGACCGCCGAGCAGGTCGCCGACGACGCCCGCGAGGGCTCGACCGCCACGCAAGAGGTTTCCACAAAAACCTGCACCTGAGACGCAGCAGATCCGCCCTGCCGCCGCGTTCGAGGAGTGTGACGGCAACCATGGACGGAACGGTGACGTACGACGAGCTGGTGCGCGCGACCGAGCGTCGGCTGATCCGCCTCGGCCTGATGCTGACCGGGAACCTGCACAGCGCCGAGGACCTGGTGCAGACCGTGCTCGCCCGGGCGCACCGGCGCTGGGACCGGATCAGCGGCCTGGACCATCCCGAGGCCTACCTGCGGACGATGGTGGTCAACGAGTTCCTGAGCTGGCGCCGGATCCTCAAGAACCGCGAGGTCCCACTCGCCGAACCGGTCGACAGACCGTCCGACGAGGACATCGGCTCCCGCCAGGCGCTGAAGGACGCGACCTGGCAGTTGCTGACGACTCTGCCGAAGCAGCAACGCGCCGTACTGGTCCTCCGGTACTACGAGGACCTGGCCGACGACCAGATCGCCGGGATCCTCGGTGTTGCCGCCGGCACGGTCCGGTCGAACGCATCCCGGGCCCTGGCCAACCTGCGCGACCATCTCTCCACCGAGGAGGAAGACTGATATGCCCAAGCTCACCGACGACCAGCTCGGCGACCTCCTCCGGGAGACCTTCGCCGACCACGAGGCGGATACCAACAGCTTGCCCAAAGCAACGAAGCGCCGGCCGCTCGTGCCGGTGCTGGTCGCAGCGGCCGCCGTACTGGCAGTCGTGGCCGGCAGCGTGTCCACCATTCGGCACTCCGAGCAGCCGCCGCCCGTGGCCGCCTCGACGCCACCGGGTGCATCGGTCGCACATGCGTCGGATGCGGCTCTCTGGGCGATGGCGGTCCGCCGGATCGCCCAAGAGCACGAACCGGCTGGAGGCTGGAAGGCCGTCCGCCTCTACGACGCCACATCGGGTCCCAGAAGCAGTCCGCCGCTACGGTCCGATCGGTTGCAGACCGAAGCCTCGGTGGCGATCGTCCCCGATGCGGCCGAACGGCAGCAGATCACCGAGGACCTGCGCGATCTGCCATCGGTGGCCTGGGCCGAAGGCAACCCGTCGGCCTGCCCCAGGGATGTTGCCGAGGTGATGGTCCTCCCGATCAGGCAGGAAAAGTCGCGGCGGACGATCAAGGTCACCATCACCTACGGCTGCACGACCTTCAAGTCCTTCAGCGTCAGCGTCAGCTGATGGCGCTGAGCCAGTCCAGGAGCTGGGTGTTGAACAGGTCCGGGGTCTCCTCGTGGGGGAAGTGACCGGCGGGAGTGATCAGCTCGTGCCGCAGTTGCGCCGTCACCAACTCCGGCGGCGTCGTTGCGGTGGGGGAGACGGCCGGGTCCTGCGCTCCGTTGATCTGCAGCACCGGTACGGCGACCGGCGTGCGCATGCGGGCCGAATACTTCCGGCCGTCGGGGCGGAAGCGGGATCGGGCGAACCAGCGGTGGTACTCGAGCGCACAATGCGGTGCCGGCCACACCTGCAGCGCGGCGCGATACCGCCGCGACGCCTCCGCATCCGGGAACGAACCACCCGGTGCCGCCCAATCGCGGAGCAGTTGCTCGATATGTACGCCGTCCTGCGCGAGCAACCGTCGTTCGGGCAGCACGGGGAGCTGGAACCACGCCGTACGAGCTAGTGCACGCCGTTGCCCGGATCGCGCCAGCAGCAACGGATGTGGGGCCGACACGGCCGCGAGCGCGCGGACCTGACGCGGTGCCAGAACGGCGGCCGACCAGCCGATGAAGCCACCCCAGCCGTGGCCGACGATCACCGCATCGGTGGCGCCGAGTGAGCGGATCACGCCCGAGACGTCAGCGGCCGCGGTGTAGGGGTCGTAACCACGAGGTGTCTTGTCACTCGCGCCGTACCCGCGCAGGTCCATCGCGACCGCGCGATAGCCCGCCGCCGCGACGACCGGGAGCTGATGCCGCCAGGCCCACCAGAACTCCGGGAACCCGTGCAGGAAGAGCACGAGCGGATCATCGGCCGCTCCGCACTCGGCGACGTGGAACCGCGCCCCGTTGGCCGCGACCAGCGAGTGCGACCAAGGCCCGTCGACCAGCAGGTCGACGACACCCGCCGGGCTCAGTCGCCCTTGCCGATCGCCTTGAGCACCTCGACCGACTCCTTCGAGGTCTCGATCGCCCGCTCCGGGCCCTTCGCCTTCCCGAGCGCGCGCTTGCCGAGCAGCACCAGCACGGCCGCGATCAGCAGATAGACCACAGCGGCGGCCACGAACGCCAGCGCCGGGTGCAGGCCGATCGCCACGAAGGCATAGCCCAGTGCGATGGACAGCAGGACGATCGCGAGCAACCCCAGGAAGGCCGCACCACCGAACATTCCGGCACCGGTCCCGGCCGCGACCGCGGTCTTCTTGAGCTCGGTCTTGGCCAGCTCGACCTCGCTGCGGACCAGGTCGGACAGATCCTTGCTGGCCTTCGCGACCAGCTGACCGACCGTGGGCTCGTCCACGCTCATGGTGCTCCTTCCGTGCGTCCGTGCTCCGACACTACCGTGCGTACCGGCGGTTGCGACGGACGAGTAACACCGAAGCGAGAAGTGCCGCCAGCACAGAGGCGATCAGTACGGCGGCCTTCGCGCGCTCGACCTGCGCGACATCACCGGCGAACGCGAGCTGCGCGATCAGCAGCGCAACGGTGAACCCGATTCCGGCCAGCACCGAGACGGCGGCGACGTCCCGCCATTCGAGGTCGGAGTTCAGCTCGGCGCGGGTGAAGCGCGCGGTCAGCCACGACCCGCCGAAGACCCCGATCGCCTTACCGAACAGCAGTCCCGCGGCAATCCCGATCGCGACCGGGTCGGTCATCAGCTCACCGATCGCGCCGCCGCTCAAGGTCACCCCGGCCGCGAACAACGCGAACACCGGTACGGCGACGCCCGCCGACCACGGCCGTAGCCGATGCTCGATGCGCTCGGCCGGTGCGTGCTCCTCGCCCGGATCGGCGACCACCCGGGTGACGAACCCGAGCGCGACACCGGCGATCGTCGCGTGGATCCCGGACTCGTGCATGAACCACCAGGCCGCGATCGCGATCGGGATGTACAGGAACGGCGTACGGATCCGGTAGCGCTGGAGGACGTACCAGACCACGATCAGGGCGGCGGCCGCGAGCAGTGGCAGCAGGCGGAATCCGTGGCTGAAGAAGACCGCGATCACCAGGATCGCGCCGAAGTCGTCGACCACCGCGAGGGTGAGCAGGAAGGCGCGGAGCGCACTCGGCAGGGACGAGCCGACGATCGCCAGCACCGCCAGCGCGAACGCGATATCCGTTGCCGTCGGCACCGCCCAGCCCTCGGGTTTGCCGTTCCTGAGGTTGAAGGCGAGATAGATGATTGCCGGGAGCACCATTCCGCTGATCGCCGCGACCACCGGTACGACGGCTTCGCTGACCTTCGACAGCGAGCCGACCACCAGCTCCCGCTTGAGCTCGACGCCGGCCAGGTAGAAGAACAGCGTGAGCGCGCCGTCGGAGGCCCACGACTCGACCGTGAGCGGTCCGAGCTGCAGGTCCCGCAGGTGGTGGTACGCGTCCTGCCACGGCGAATTCGCCCAGATCAACGCGACCACCGCGGCACAGAGCAGCAGCATTCCGCCGGTCGTCTCGGTGCGCAGAGTGTCCGCGACGAAGTCGCGCTCGCGGCCGAGCAGGTTCGGGAAGACGCGTCGGGTGCTCATCGGGGCCCTTCGGCTGGTGGGGTCGGTCGACTCATCGCCGACCAGACTTCCCGGCACACCAGGCGTCAGTCTACGTGGGTCCAGCCGCGCGGGTCCGGTCCCTTCGGCACGATTCCGGTGGGATTGATGGTGTTGTGTGTCACGTAGTAGTGCCGTTTGATCTGGTCGAAGTCGACCGTCTCCCCGAAACCTTCGCGCTGGTAGAGCCGGCGCGCGTACGCCCACAGGTTGGGGAACTCGGTCAGCTTGTTCCGGTTGCACTTGAAGTGACCGTGGTACACCGCATCGAACCGCACCAACGTGGTGAACAGCCTGACGTCGACCTCGCTGAGCGTGTCGCCGAGCAGATAGTCGCGGTCCTGCAGCCGCTCCTCGAGTACGTCGAGCCGCGCGAACAGAGCGTCGTACGCGGCCTCGTACGCCTCCTGGCCGGTGGCGAACCCACAGCGGTACACGCCGTTGTTCACATCGCGGTAGATCTCGTCGATCAGCTGATCCATCTCGGCGCGGTCCGCTGGAATCAGTTGCGGCGCGTCTTCGCGGTGATGGTCGAACCACTCGGTCGAGAGGTCCAGCGTGATCTGCGGATAGTCGTTCGTGACGACCAGCCCGGTCACGGTGTCGACGATCGCGGGCACAGTCACACGGCCGTCGTACGACGGGTCTGTGCGGAGGTAGGCCTCGGACAGGTACTGGATGCCGAGGACCGGGTCCCGGTCGTCCGGATCGAGCGTGAACCGCCAGCCCTTCTCGTCGCGGACCGGGTCGACGACGGCCAGGCTGATCGCATCCTCGAGCCCGAGCAGGCGCCGTACGATCACTGATCGGTGTGCCCACGGACAGGCCAGGCTGACGATCAGGCGGTACCGCCCGGGCTCGACCGGCCACCGGCCTTCCGCGTCCGGGCCTTCGCCGGGGGACGAGGTGGAGGCCCGGCTGATCCGGTCGGTGAACCGGTTCCCCTGCCGCTTCCACTCGCCGTTCGATCCGCTTTCGTTCACGAACTGTGCGCGACGCATAACGTTAAAACTACCCCTGACTCGTCACTGGCCGTGAGTCGGTGGCAGCGGTTACAGTCGGGCTGACATTGGTCCACCGCGACAGCGCCGTCGCGGCGGTTCTGCAAGCACCCGATCGATCGGCACGACGTTCGCGGTCAGCGCCCCCGGCAACCGGTTTGCCGGCCAGAATTCCAGGGATACTGAGCTCATGGCCCGCCCACGGAACAACCCCGGCGACCTCGCCGATCTCCCCACGGAGCTGCGGCCCGACCGGCCCAAGGGTGACCAGATTCGCGAGATCCTGGAGAACCTCACCCGCTCGCTGGCCGTCGGCACGGTGCTCCCCTCGGAGCGCGTCCTGGCCGAGCGCTTCGGCGTGGCCCGGATGACAGTGCGCCAGGAGGTCGACCGCGTGGTCGCCGAAGGACTCGCCGCCCGGCGCCCCGGCGGCGGCACCTTCGTCGCCGAGCCGCGCCCGTCCCGGATGCTCGCCTCCTCCTTCAGCCAGGACATGGTCGCCCGCGGCATCACCCCCGGCGCCAAGGTCCTCGAGCACCGCGTCGACGCCGCCGCCGACGCCCTGGCCCGCGAGCTGGAAGAGCCCATCGGCACCCCCGTCCTGCACCTGGTCCGCCTCCGCACCGCCGACGGCGAGCCCATGGCCATCGAGCGCACCGCCCTCTCGCTGCGCCGCTACCCCGGCCTCGAAGACGTCGACCTCGCCCAGAACTCCCTCTACGGCATCCTCGCCGAACGCTGGGGCGTAGCCCTGGGCATGGTCTCCGCCTCCATCGTCGCCGCCCCACCCGAAGGCGACGACGCCGAACTCCTGGAGATCGCCCCCACCACCCCCTGCCTCATCATCACCTCGGCCCCCCGCACCGCCTCCGGCGAAGTCATCGAATTCGGCCGCAGCACCTACCGCTCCGACCGCTACGACATCACGGTCGCCTACCGAGCCACGTAGAGGTTTTCCTCCCCAGCCTGCGACGCCGCGGACCGCCACGCCATCACAACTGTCAGTCGCCGCCCCGCCCACGCCTCAGGTGCAGGTTCGGCGACCATTTGTGATGGCCTGCAGGTCCGCACATCGTCAGCTGGCCGAGCATGCACGACGAATGAGCGGTCCCGCGGAGGAACATTCCCCGTCACGCCTCAAGCGTTCAGGCTGCGGAGGACGTTGGGTTTCTCCAGGCGGGTGACGATTTCTACTGTCAAAGCTTGGACGAGCATGGCGCCGATCATGGTGGAGGTGGCGCCGGTTCGTTCGGGGGTGGTGGGGACTGTGATGAGGGCGTCGCCGGGGGTGCCGCAGTTGTCGATGACTACGTCGGCGGTTTCGAAGAGGCGCTGGCCGGTGGGGGCTCGGGAGGTGACTGCGGTGGTGTGGGCCATTGAGGTGAGGGCGATGACGTGGGCGCCGCGGGCCCGGACGCCGAGCGCGAACTCGACGGGTACGGCGTTTCGTCCTGAGTTGGAGGCGATCAGGACGACGTCGCCGGCCTCGATGTCGTTGGTTTGCAGGAGTACGTCGGCCAGTCCGGGGAGCCGTTCGAGCAGCGAACTCTTGGCGAGGCCTTCGTGCAGCATCAGGCCTGGTTCGAGGATCGCCCGGACGTCGGCCAGGCCGCCGGCGCGGCCGTAGATTTCCTCGGCGATCAGGTGGCTGTGGCCGGTTCCGAAGACCCAGAACCGGTGGCCGCTGGTCATCGCCTCGACGACCAGGGTGGCGGCGACCTGGATCGCTCCGGTCTGGGTCTCGGCCGCGCGGTGGGCGATCGCCAGCGCTTGCTGCATGTACTCCGAAGCCCCGCTCATGCGCGCGAACCTACCGCCGATCCGGGGCCTCGGCGAGCAGTCGAACTAGACCACTTGCTCCGGGACGACCCCGATGGCCGTGCGGTGGTGCTGCGGCCGGTCGACCTCGTCCACGAGCGCGATCGCGAGATCGGCGTACGAGATGAGATCGCTCGCGGACGCCGTCGCGACCCGATAGCTGCCCGTCCGGGCCGGCGCAGCGTGGTTGAAGTCGCCGGTCGGTGCCACCGAGACCCAGTCGAGTGGCGAGGCCTGGAAGACATCGAGTGCTGCCTGGTGAGCCAGGAAGAACGACCGGTGCTCGTTCGGATACCCAGGAGTGTCCATCAGCAGCGTGCCGTCCGCGGTCGGCAGGATCGTTGACAACCCGACCCACACCAGCCGCTCGACACCCGCCTTCGACAGCCCGTCGGCCAGCGCGGTTGCAGCCGCCGGGAAGAACGCGGTCGGATCCGACCCACCGTCGTACACCGCGGCGATCACCGCGTCCTGCCCCGCCGCCAACTCGGCAATCCGATCCACGTCCGTCACATCACCGGCAACCAGACCATCGCCGCCAGAACGTGCAACCGCCGTCACCTCGTGACCCCGCCGTACCGCCTCGGAGACTGCTGCCTTGCCCGCGCGCCCACGGGCGCCGATCACCATGATTCTCATGCCGGCGACTGTAGAAAGCGCCCTGGTTACCCATTGGATACTCTGAAAGGCATGGAGGCGTTGCGCGCGGACATGTTCGACGAGATCTGTCCGTCGACCCTGCTCCCGTTCCGGATCGGCCCGGACAAGTGGTCCGCTCTGGTGATCCGATGCCTCGAGGACGGCCCGCGCCGGTACTCCGAACTCCGCGTCCCGCTGGCCCGCGTCACCCCGAAGGTGCTGACCCAGTCACTGCGCGCACTCGAGCGGGACGGTTTCGTTCGCCGTACCGAAGAAACAACGCCCGTACGGCGGGTCACCTACGAGCTCACGGATCTCGGCCACGGCCTGCTCAAGCAGCTCTATGTCATCTGCGACTGGAGTTCCGAGCACTGGGACGAGCTGCTCGACGCCCGCGAATCCTGACCCCGGGGAGCGCCTAGCCTGCGCGCATGCCGCTCCTGTCGAGGCTCGCTGTGGCACTCATTGCCGTCGCCCTGCTCGCGGCCTGCCAGCCCGAGCCGGAGGCCAAGTACGCCAAGGACCTGAACTCCTGCGAGCTCCTGCCCCGCGAGACGGCGCGCCGCATCACGGATGTCGGGCCGGAGCTGGGGCCGGCCGAGGAGAAGACCTGGAACTTCCTCGTCACGTACAAGTACTGCCAGTGGACGTACAAGCAGCCACGAGCGCACTTCTGGTCGTCGTACCAGAAGGGGCCGGTCAAGCGGCAACTGACGATCCGGGCGGAGATCACCACCGCCGAGTCGGGCGGAGCCCCAGCCGTAGCGATCCAGTACGGCGGCCAACTCGACGCCGATCGCAAGTCCGGCTACGCGGTGCAGGAGGTGCCCGGGATCGGCGAGGCCGCCTTCATCGCGACGCAGAAGTACGACGACGGCAGGGAGAGCACCAAGGTGAAATTCCGCCGGTCGAACGCGCTGATCACCCTGAGTCTGAGCGGCCAGGACTGCTGTGCTCGCCAGCAGGGCGAAACCGATATGAAGGCTGCCAATCGGCGCGCGACCATCCTCGCCGCGGCGAAAGCGGCCGATCACGCGCTGCTTTCGCGCTGAGCGGTCGCAGACCACCCGCCGTACTGGCCTTCTGACCGCCTGGCCCGGCGGGGGTTCTGTTCGGCGCAGGAGGAGGACTGCTCGGCGATACCAAGGTTCCGCGCACGGCTTTGCGTTGGTAGAAAGGGGGCGGGCGCTCCAGCGCGCCGAAGCCAGCGATGAGGAGTCGTCGACGTGACGAATGCAGAATCACCCCAGGGTGAAGCCCTGTCGAACCTGATGCACGAGGAGCGTCGGTTCGAGCCGCCGGCCGAGCTCGCGGCGAACGCGAACCTGAAGGCGGATGCGTACGAGCGTGCCGAGGCCGACTTCGAGGGGTTCTGGGCGGAGCAGGCCAAGCGGATCACGTGGGCCGTCGAGCCGACCGAGACGCTGGACTGGAGCAACCCGCCGTTCGCGAAGTGGTACGCCGACGGCAAGCTGAACGCGGCGTACAACTGTGTCGACCGGCACGTGGAGAACGGCCTCGGCGACAAGGTCGCCTACTACTTCGAGGGTGAACCCGGTGACACCCGCGAGATCACCTATGCCCAGCTCAAGGACCAGGTCAGCCAGGCGGCCAACGCGCTGCTCGAGCTGAACGTCCAGGCCGGGGACATCGTCGCGATCTACATGCCGATGATCCCCGAGACCGTCGTGGCGATGCTCGCCTGCGCCCGGATCGGCGCCCCGCACACGGTCATCTTCGGCGGTTTCTCCTCCGAGGCCCTGAAGGACCGGATCACCGACTGCGACGCGCGCGTCGTGATCACCTCCGACGGTGGCTACCGCCGCGGTGCGCCGGCCGCGCTGAAGCCCGCGGTGGACGCCGCACTGGTCGACTGCCCCGACGTGCGCAACGTGCTCGTGGTGAACCGCACCGGCCAGGAGACCGCCATGGTCGACGGTCGCGACCTGTGGTGGGAGGACTTCGTCGGCAAGCAGTCGACCGAGCACACCCCGGAGGCGTTCGACGCCGAACACCCGCTGTACGTGATGTACACGTCCGGCAGCACGGGCAAGCCGAAGGGCATTCTGCACACGACCGGCGGCTACCTGGTCGGGACGTCGTACACGCAGTGGGGTGTCTTCGACCTCAAGCCGGACACCGACGTCTACTGGACCGCGGCCGACATCGGCTGGGTCACCGGACACAGCTACATCGTGTACGGCGCTCTCGCGAACGCGACCACGTCCGTGCTGTACGAAGGTACGCCGGACACCCCGCACCAGGGCCGTTGGTGGGAGATCGTGCAGAAGTACAAGGTCTCCATCCTGTACTGCGCTCCGACCGCGATCCGCACGTTCATGAAGTGGGGCAAGGAGATCCCGGCGAAGTTCGACCTCTCCACCCTGCGCGTGATCGGGTCGGTCGGCGAGCCGATCAACCCGGAGGCCTACATCTGGTACCGCGAGAACATCGGCGGCAGCAAGGCGCCGGTCGTGGACACCTGGTGGCAGACCGAGACCGGTATGCACATGATCTCCCCGCTGCCCGGCGTGACCGCCGGTAAGCCGGGTGCGGCGATGAAGGCGATCCCGGGTGTCAGCGTGGACGTCGTCGACGACGCCGGCAAGCCGGTGCCGAACGGATCCGGTGGTTACCTGATCATCGACAAGCCGTGGCCGTCCATGCTGCGCACCCTGTGGGGCGACGACCAGCGCTTCAAGGACACCTACTGGTCGCGCTGGCCGGGCGTCTACTTCGCCGGTGACGGTGCCAAGAAGGACGAGGACGGCGACATCTGGCTGCTCGGCCGGGTCGACGACGTGATGAACGTGTCCGGTCACCGCCTGTCCACGACCGAGATCGAGTCCGCCCTGGTCTCGCACCCGAAGGTCGCCGAAGCCGCCGTCGTCGGCGCCTCCGACCCGACCACCGGCCAGGCCATCGCCGCCTTCGTGATCCTCCGCTCCGAGGCCGGCGACGGCGGACCCGATGTCGTCCAGGAGCTCCGCAACCACGTCGCCAAGGAGATCGGCCCGATCGCCAAGCCCCGCCAGATCATGGTCGTGGCCGAGCTCCCGAAGACCCGTTCCGGCAAGATCATGCGCCGCCTCCTCCGCGACGTCGCCGAGAACCGCGAGGTCGGCGATGTCACCACTCTCGCCGACTCCTCGGTCATGGACCTGATCAAGACCAACCTGGAGGCCGGCAAGTCCGACGAGGACTGACCCGCCGCCGTACGACGCGTTAAGGCCCCAGGACCTCCTGGGGCCTTAGTGTTTTGGTGTGCTGGAAGCGAAGCGGATCGAGCAGACGAACCAAGAGCGGTGGGGGCTGGCCCAGCAGTGGGGGTGGCGGTTCCGGGCGGATGCGCCGGAGCTGGCGGATGCGTGGCGGGTGTTGCCGTTCACGGAGCGGGGGGATCAGCGGATCGCGTTCGGGGCCGTCGACGGGGTGTTCAACCAGGTGCCGTTCGTGGCGTTCGACTTCCATCGGCGGCCCCAGGTCACGCATGTTCATGATGCGTGGACGAACAAGGAGATCAATACTCTCGACGCAGTCACCATCGACTCGGTGTGGGTGGTGAAGCTGCCGATGGCGTTGCCGTTCTTCCAGATTGCGTCGAGTACCGACCCGGCCTTCGACGTCGATCCTTATCCGGAACCGCAGACGCCGGACCGGAAGTTCAACCGGTGGTACAAGCTGATCGACACCGATCCGAACGTCGCGGCGTACTTCCTGCACCCGGAGCTGATGCAGTTCATGCGGAAGCAGAAGCTGCACACCTGGGCGGTGGTCGGGGACGATCTGCTGGCGATGGAGCACCCGATCTTCGGGCGGACCAAGCCGGACGCGATCGTCGAGACACTGGGCAAACTCGTGCAGCTGGTCGGGTTGCTGCCGTTCCAGGCCTTCGCGCAGCCGCCGCGATGACCGCCCTCGTCGCGATCATCCACGCCGGGCTGGCCGCAGCCTGGGTCGGCGGGATGGCGTACTCGTTGTTCGTCGTCCAGCCGAAGCTCAAGCGGTACTTCGGTCCGGACGCGGCCGGCCGGGAGGCGCTCACCACGGTGATTGCCTCCGGCAACCGGTGGAAAGTGGTCGGGCTGATCGCGGCGATCGCGCTGAGCGGGCTGGGGTTGCTGCTGTTCGACTCGGGTCACTGGTGGATCCATGCGGTCAAGGGCCTGCTGTTGCTGATGGCAACGGCCATCTTCTGGTACGTCTCCTGGAAGCACTGGCCGGCCCGGGTCTTCGCCACCGCCGCCGAGGTTCCCGTCCTGCAACGCCGGTTGATCGTCCTCGCCACCACCATGCTCGGGCTGGCCGGGTTCGCCTTCGCACTCGGGGTGCTCGCAACCCACCTATGACGTTCACCACTGGGCCGTAGGAGAACGCCGCCCGGTGTGCCAGGATCTAGCTTCTCTCGTCGGAGGTGATCGCGTTGGAGCAGGAGACCCTGCAACTGCTGGTGAGCATGCACCGGATCGTCCGGTACCTGCGCCGGAGCCGAAGTGCCGTCCTGCACCCGACCCAGTTCCTCGCCCTGATGCTGATCGCCGACGAACAACCGATCCGGATCGGCGAGATCGCCGCCCGCGTGCCCTGCTCCCAGCCCACCGCCACCACCACGGTCGCGGCCCTGGAAGAAGCCGGCCTGGTCCGCCGCGAACCCGACCCCGTCGACGGCCGCGCCACCGCCGTCGTCCTCACCGAAGCCGGCGCCACCACCGTCGCCGACTCCGGCCGCCAGGCCGCCGAGGAACTCGACAAACTCCTGCACCGCCTCGACCCCGACGAACGCGCCCGCGTCCTCCAAGCCGGCGACCTCCTAGACCGCATCGCCCGCGACCTCTGACCCCACTCCGATTTGGCTGGCTAGGCACTCATCTCGAGGGTTAGGCACTCAAATTACGGGTGTAGAACCCACAATTTGGGTGCCTAGCCAGTGAAATGAGGCGCTGCGGGGTGGGCGGGGACTGCGGATAGTCAGGTGGGCGGAGTAGACGAATTCGGCGATGGCCGAAGGGGGGATTCGGGTGGGGGTGAAGGTCTGGTCGGTGGGGCGGGGGCGGGGCAGAATTCTGGTATGATCCGGATTCATTTCAGCGCGGCGGACCTGGGGCGGGTGGTGTTCCCGGCGGAGCCGGAGCCCTTGTGGGAGGCGGCGCTGGCGGCGCGGGCGCTCAGCGCTCCCGCGGCGCGGGACAACCTCCCGCCGGCTGCGCTCCGGTGGCGGCAGGCGGCGGCCCCGCTGGTGTCACCCTCGATGCGGCCGCTGTTCAAGCTGATCGCCCCGAGCGGGTGGTTCCCCGACTTCCTCACGCCGACGGTCTCGACACCAGGCGTGAAGTCGGCCGCCGAACTGCTCTCCGAAACCCCCGCAGAGGTCTTCCGCGAGGAGCTCGACGAACGCTTCCCCCGCGACCCCGACCCCTACCTGCACGGCCTGCGCTCCGGCCAGCCCGCCGCCCGCCAAGCCCTCGGAACCGCGATCGTGGACTTCCACCAGAACGTCCTCGCGCAATCCTCCGACGAGCTGGGCCGCCGGTACGCCGGTGATCTCGCTCAGCGCGCGCACACTCTGATGAACGGCGGTATCGAGGCCCTGCTCACCACCCTGCATTCCGACGTCGAGTGGTCTGCCCCGGTACTCAGTGTCCACACCCGGCGCGCCAACCAGAACCTCGACGTCCACCTCCGCGGCCGCGGCCTCCAGCTCTACCCCTCACCCCTGATCGCCGAGTGCATGGTCGACGACGACCCCCGCCGCCGCCCCATCCTCATCTACCCCTGCGCCGACGCCCCCGCCGCCGAACCCCACAACCCCGACACCGACACCCTCGCCGCCCTCCTGGGCCGAACCCGAGCCGCCGTACTCCGCTCCCTCACCACCCCCGCCAGCACCACCCAACTCGCCCGCCGAGTCCGCATCTCCCTCGCCTCCACCTCCGAACACACCCGAATCCTCCGAGCCGCCGCCCTCATCACCACCCACCGCTCCCAAGGCACCTCCCTGCACTCCCTGACCCCCACCGCCCAAACCCTCCTCACCCAAAACAGCTAGTACGCCGTACGCCGCGCCCGCTAAAGTGAAGTCGCCGAGGGACACGAGTCCCCCGGAAGTGGACCCGGAAGCCTACCGGACGGTGGGCGTGCCGGGTCTCGCGCTTTCTGGGCGGGGATTCCAGGGGTTTCCCGGGGCATCCAGGGGCACGGCTCGGGGCATCCAGGGGCATCCAGGGGCAGATTGGAAAATACTCTTCCGCACGGCGGCGAATCCGCTACAGTTGTTGATGCCGGGGGACACGAGTCCCTCGGAAGTGGACCCGGCAGCTCACCGGACGGTGGACGAGCCGGGTTTCGCGCTTTCTACAGCTCGCGCACCTGGCAGAACGGCGCGACCGCCTGTTTCCACTCGCCGCCACGTGTCCAGCACCAAGCGACTGCGTCCGGTACCCAGAGCAGCGGATCTGCTTTGGCGACCAGCACGTCCCAGCGCAGAGTTTCGTGGCAGCCGAACCGGTGGGTGGCTTCGCGTAGCAGGCGACGGTCGTGGTCACAGGCCGACTCGTCCATCTCGATCACGAGTCGCTCGGACGAGCCTGCGCAGTCCCGGACGATCGCTTCCAGGCACCGACGACGGTTCGTCAGGGTGTCGCGATCCGCTGCGTAGAGATCGACCGCCAGGTTGAAGCTCATGATGACGCCGATGATCTGCTTGCGGCGCGGCGGCCGCTCGTGGTTGAAGTGCAAGCGCTCCTGGCCGGGCAGCAGTAGGTTCCTGAGGGCTTTGCGGTGGACGGCGACGTCGCCGGCCGGACAGTAGGCGGCAGCCATCAAGAAGCCCCTGGACTTGCTTTCGTCTACGAACACGTGGGTCGGCACCCAGCGACTTTTGCATGTGGTGCAAGGGGATCTGCCCCGCGACACCGGGGCATCGTGGGGCAGATCGGGGCAGATGGAGGGGCTTGCAGGGAAGCCCCTCCGGGGGCGGTTAGTTGCGGGTGATGGTGAAGGTTGTGGTGGTGTTGCGGATGTCTACTGCGTTGTTGGACAGGGTGAGGTTGTTGAAGGTGACGTTGCCGACGGCGGGGCCTTGGCCGGGTTCGGGGAGTTCGTTGGCCCAGAGGCCGAAGCCGGACTTGGCGTCGAAGGCGTCGCCGGACTTACGGGCTCCGGTGATGGTGGTGTTGGTGAAGACGGTGTCCGCGACCGGGAACTGGGGCTGACCGCCGACGTAGTTGGTCTGGAACATGATGCCGCTGTAGGTCGGATCGACGATGTCCAGATCACTCACGCGGATCCCCTGGTAGACCTTGGAGGCCGAGAAGATCCACAGCGCCGGGAAGGTCTGGTTGCCCCAGAAGTGGCCGCCGGAGCGGACCAGTGACACGTTCTCGAAGCGGGTCGGTGGGGTGGCGCCGAAGCCGTTCATCGGGATGCCGAAGTCGAGCGAGCTGATCGTGACGCCGGGGTACGTCAGCATGTCCGCGGCGTACAGGTTGCGGAAGACGTTGTTCGTACCGCCGTAGACCGCGAAGCCGGCGGCCCGCCAGGTCAGTGTTGCGGACAGGTTCTCGAAGACGTTGTCCCGGACCTCGCCGCCGCCACCGTCGATGGCGTTGAAGAGGGCGAAACTGTCGTCCCCGGTGGACCGGGCGTCGTTGTTGCTGACGGTGTTGCCGGCCGAGCCGTTGGTCATGTTGATGCCGTCGGCAAACATGTTCCGGATCCGGGAGTTCTTGATCGTCGAATTGTCGGTGTTGGCACCCCAGTAGAGACACATCTGGTGTTCGACCCAGATGTTGTCGATGGTCATGTTCGCGGTGCCGTTGAAGTCGAAGACCTTGCCCGGACCGTCGTTGCGGCTGTCGTAGTTCCCGAAGTACGAGAACCCGCTGAACGTCGACCCGTTCGCCGACGACTGTGCTCCGAACCCGATGTCGGTGTTCGTCTGCGTCTGCGGTGCGACGAACCGTGTGAACCACGGCCCCGCACCGACGATCCGCACAGCCTTGCCGTACACGTTGAACTTCGACGACGTCGGGTACTCACCGGCCGGCAGATACACACCCTGCAGCGTGGCGTCCTGCCGTACTCGGTCGATCGCGGCCTGCACATCCTGCTGACTGAACCCGGCCGGCGTCACGAAGCCCGCGCCAGGGTTGCCAATTGGCGCCACCTGCTCGGTGTCGACGAAGTCGATCGAGTACGTCGTCGAGTTCGCCGGATCCTTCTGCAGCTTGATCTTGGATCCCGCGGGCACGGTCGAGTCGAGCATGATGCTCGCTTCGTCATAGATGTGCCGAGCCGGTCCCGCGCCCGGTGAGTTGCTCGGTCCGGACTCCGACCCGTAAAGCCAGGAGTACTTCGACGTCAGCGGCAACGCCTTGTGGAACGTGCCGTTCACGTACACGTTGATCGTGGAGTTGATCCCGCCCCCACCGGCCGAGTCCGGGATGGAGAACCGGGTGACCAGGGTGTTCGTCGACGCGCGGGTGGTGAACTCGACGTACGAGCCGTTGGCGTTCAGCGTGACCGCACGCCGGCCGGAGGCCTCACCGGCGAGGTCGCCGATGGTCCGGTTCGGCCCGATCACCTGCGCGCCGCCACCCACCGAGGCGTCCTCGGCCTCGAGGTGGTCGTACGGCATGTTCGCGCCGCGACCCACGAAGAACGGTCGCTCGCTGGTGTTGTTGGTCCGCTTCACCGGCAGTTCGTTCGCGTCATCCGCCAGTACGACGCGCGCGGTGTACCGCCCGTTCGCGGCCGTCCAGTTGCCCAGGGCAATGGCCGAGGTGGAAGCACCCGCCGCCAGCGAACCGTTGTACGAACCGGTCAATGTCGCAACAGTCGAGCTCCCGTTCAGCAGTGTCAGCGTGATCCCGTGCGCCCCCGATGCAGTGGCGATACTGCCCTGGTTCTTCAGCACCACCGAGAAGGCGACGCTGTTCCCCGCGGACGGGTTGTTCGATGTCCAGTTGACCGCCGACGCGATCAGGTCCGAGCTGGCAACCGGAGTCACCACGAGCGCGCTCGACGCCGAGGCCGAGTTGTTCGCGTCGTTCTGCTCAATGACCGTGTTCGCTTCATCGACCTTCGCGCTCAGCGTGTAACTGCCCGCGTCCCGCGCACCGATCGACGCACTCACCGTGGTCGACCCACCAGCCGCGATAGCCCCGACAGCCGCCGTACCGACCTTCGTCGTACCGAGGTAGAAGTTCACATCGGTCGCACCAGAAGCAGCCGAGCCCGTGTTGCTGACTGTCCCGCGCACGGTGATCGTGTCCGTCTCGACCGGCGAGGTCGGCGTCCAGGCCAAAGCACCCAGCGTGAGATCCGGGTTCGGCGCCGGTGCACCCATCACCTGGAACTCGGCGACCTGACCGGCCGGTGCACCCGTGTTCGCGGTGAAGTTCAGCCGTACGTCGGCCACCCGGGCACTGACCGGGATGGTCACCAGGTTCCCCGACGACGGACTGAAGTTGTACGACGCACTCGCGACGATCGTGCTGAACGTCGACGAGCTCTGTTCGCGGCCGAGGATCGAGAAGGTCTGCGTCCGCGGGCCCCATGCCGAGTCCGGGTTGAGCCGGATCACGATCGAACTGAGATCGGCGTTGGCGCCGAGCTGGGTGGTCAGCGTGGCTGGGTTGGCGTTGCCTTCCCAGTACGTCGTCACGTTGTCGTCGTTCGCGTTCGTCGCGACGAACGTGTGCACGAACCCGGACGCGGTGATCGGCTTCCCCAGCGCGAGGTTGCTGCCGGGACCCTGACTGCCGTTCCGGGTGACGGTGTTGCTGTTGCCGGACTGGTTGCCAGCGGCATCTTTCGCCCGGACGAAGTACGAGATCGTCGTACTGGTCGGCTGGTTGTCCGTGTAGGTCAGTACGTTCCCGGCCACGCTGGTCCGCAGCTGGCCGTTGGCGTACACGTCGTACCCGGTCACTCCGACGTTGTCGGTGGACGCGGCCCAGGCGAGCCGGATCTGGCCGGCGCCGGGCTCGGTGAAGGACAGGCCCCCCGGGGCGGTGGGTGCCTGTGTGTCGCCGGTGACCGGGCCGTAGACCTCGAGCTCGGACAGCTGCCCGGCCGGCCAGCCGGTGTTCGCGGTGACGCGGATCCGGACGTACCGCACGGTCGCGTTGCCGTAGTCGACGGTGACCGTGTTGGTCGGCGGGTTGAAGGCCCGGGAGGCGGCCGCGGACAGGTCGTTGAAGTTCTGTCCGTCGGTACTGCCCTGGACTGCGATGGTCTGGTTGCGGGCGCCCCAGCCGGCGGTCGGCAGTTTGAGCACGACCTGGTTGGTGGCGATCGACGAGCCGAGATCGACCTGCACCCACTGCGGGAAGGCGTTGTTGGCACTCTCCCAGTAGGTGCCCTGGTTGCCGTCCGTCACGTTCGACGCGACGTAGTTCTGGGTCACGGTGCTCGCGGCGGCAGTCTTACCGGCCGCGAGGTTGGGACCGGCCAGTACGGCGGCGCTCGCGGAAGGACTCTGAGGGACTAACGCACCTGTCGCGAGTGTCGCGGCAAGCAAGGCGGTGAGTAACCGCCAGCGGGGAATTCGCATGGCCTCTCCTGATGGGCGGTGGAGAACGCAACGGAGCAGCGACCACGCGAGAGTTCGGAACTTTCGTAGGTTTGCCAACTTCTTGCGTAGCGCTGGCTCATTGTTACGGCAGCGCTACGAGAGCGTCAACGGTTCGAGAAAAACCCAAAAGGGCCGGCCCGCGAATGCGGACCGGCCCTCTGAGAGTGAGATCAGTGCTTGGTGGCACCTTCCGCGCCGGCGCCGGTGAGCGCGCGGACGGAGAGCTCGGTGTAGCGGGCCTCGGAGGACCGGTCCTTGCCGAGGTAGGTGCCGAGCACACCGCACAGGAAGCCGAGCGGGATCGACACGATGCCCGGGTTCGACAGCGGGAACCAGGCGAAGTCCGCGCCGGTGAACATCGACGTCGGCTTCCCCGACACCACCGGTGAGAAGGCCACCAGGACGACCGCGGAGATGAGGCCGCCGTAGATGCTCCAGACCGCGCCGGACGTGTTGAACCGCTTCCAGAACAGGTTGAACAGCAATGACGGCAGGTTCGCCGAGGCGGCCACCGCGAAGGCCAGTGCCACCAGGAACGCGATGTTCAGCTTCTGCGCCGGGATCGCCAGTGCGATCGCGACCGCACCGATCCCGATCGCCGCGAACCGCGCGACCCGCAGCTCGCTCTTCTCCGACGGCTTCGTCTTCGCGATCACGTTGGCGTACAGGTCGTGGGCGAACGAGGACGCCGAGGTCAGCGTCAGCCCCGCGACCACGGCCAGGATCGTGGCGAAGGCGACCGCCGCGATCAGGGCCAGCAGGATAGAGCCGCCGACCGAACCGGCACCACCGCCGACCACCTCGGCCAGGCTCGGCGAGGCGATGTTCCCCTTGGAGGCCTCGACCGGCGAACCCTTGGCGGTGTTCAGCAGCGCCGCGGCGCCGAAGCCGAGGGCCAGCGTCATCAGGTAGAAGGCGCCGATCAGGCCGATCGCCCACTGCACCGACCGACGCGCGGAGCGCGAGTCCGGCACGGTGTAGAAGCGGATCAGGATGTGCGGGAGCCCCGCCGTACCGAGGACCAGGGCGAGACCGAGCGACAAGAAGTCGATCTGCCCGACCAGGTCCTTGCCGTAGAGCAGCCCCGGCTGCAGGAACGCTTCGCCCTTACCCGAGTTCGCCGCTGCCGCGCCCAGGAGCTTGGACAGGTTGAAGTCGAACTTGAGCATCACCAGGAAGGTGATCAGCACGGTGCCGGTCATCAGCAGCACGGCCTTCACGATCTGCACCCAGGTGGTGCCCTTCATCCCGCCGATCGTCACGTAGATGATCATCAGTGCGCCGACCAGGACGATCACGCCGGCCTTCACGCCCTCGCTCTTCACCCCGAGCAGCAGCCCGACCAGCGAACCGGCGCCGACCATCTGGGCCAGCAGGTAGAAGATCGAGACCACGATCGTGGAGGTGGCGGCCGCGGTCCGGACCGGCTTCTGCTTCATCCGGAAGGCCAGCTGGTCGGCCATCGTGAACCGGCCGGAGTTCCGCAGCAGCTCGGCGACCAGCAGCAGCGCCACCAGCCAGGCCACCAGGAACCCGATCGAGTAGAGGAAGCCGTCGTACCCGTAGAGGGCGATCGAGCCGGAGATACCGAGGAAGGATGCCGCTGACATGTAGTCACCGGCGACGGCGAGGCCGTTCTGGGCGCCGCTGAAGTTGCGGCCACCGGCGTAGTAGTCGGCGGCGGTCTTGTTCTGCCGGGACGCCCACCAGGTGATGTACAGCGTCACGGCAACAACCGCCGAGAACAGCGAGATGGTGAGCACGCGGTTGCCGGGCTCACCGTCGGCGAGAGGAATCAGCATCGGTACGAAGTTCACCGGCGGCGCTCCCTCTTGTACTTGGCGTTCAGGCCGGCGGCCAGCGGATCGAGCTTGCGGTTCGCGAACCGCCCGTAGAGGGCGGCGATCACGAAGGTCGACACGAACTGCAGCAGGCCGAAGACCAGTGCGACGTTGATGTGGCCGACCACCTGCGTCTTCATGAAGTCGCGGGCCCAGTTGTTACAGGCCACGTAGGCCAGGTACCACGCCATGAAGGCGATCGTCCACGGCACCACGAAGTTCTTGTACCGTCGTTTCAGCTCGGTGAAGTCGGCCGCGTCGTGCACGGCCTCGTAGGCGCGGGCATCCCGCTCGCGCACGACATCCTCGTCCATGCGTGCACGTTAGCCGTAAGTAGGTGTTTTGTGACTTATCGGGCGTGTCCGCAATCAAAATGTTTCTACAGACGCGGCGCGACCGGCGCGTCGAGGGTGCGGCGGTAGTTCGCCAGGTCGCTCGGCCGGGTCCGGTAGCACTCGGTGAAGTACGGCATCCGGAGCGGCTCGGGCGGACGCGCGCTGGCGTCGTAGATCGCGTCGACCTGCTCCAGCACCGTCTCGCGGCGGGAGCCGGTCAGCATCGCGATCCGGGAGTGCGACTCCGCAAGCTGCTTCAGGTTGTGCCGATCCAGATCCTGCCAGTGCCGGAACCGGGCGGTTTCCACCCCGTCGAACATGTCCGACTGGAGCAGCGTCGGCACCGGGTCGAACTTGTCGGTGCCGTGGCTGTCGGGGCCCTGGATCGCCTGCATCATCCGGCGCACCCATGGCACCACGACGTCGGCGTTGTTCCAGAGCAGGCCCAGTACGCCGTTCGGGCGCAGGATCCGGGCGATCTCGGGCAGCGCCCGGGCGTGGTCGAACCAGTGGAACGCCTGCCCGACGATGACCGCGTCCACCGAGGCGTGCGCGAGCGGGATGGACTCGGCCGCGCCGACCATGGTGTCGATCCCGGGCCGCTTCCGGCAGACCGACAGCATCTCCTCGGAGGGGTCGACGGCCACCACATCGTGCCCGAGCGACGCCGCGACCGCGGCCAGCTTGCCGGTACCGGCGCCCAGGTCGAGCACCTGCAGCCCGCGCCCCGGACCGAGGATCCAGGTCAGCGCGTCGACCGGGAAGGTCGGCCGGCCCGCGTCGTACGCGGCCGCGACGGCCCCGAACGACGTGGCGCGTGCCGCGTCGGAGGGGCCGGGTGCTGGATCATCGGTGCTCATCACGGTAAATCATGCCGTAGCCGCCCGAATGCGTGTCGCTACTCGCCGAGCTTCTTCTGCTCGATGTGGGCGTTGAGCGTGGCCAGTTCGGGGTGCGTGTCCAGAATCTCGACCAGTTCGGCACAGTTCAGGCTGGTCGCGCCGTGTTCCTCGAAGAGGGCGTCGAGCAACTTCCAGTCGTCCGGAGTGTCCAGGCAGAGCCGGTACGACGCTCCGCCGCCGGCCCACGGGAGGTTCAGCAGGCGCATCTCGCCGGACCGGTTCTGGTGCAGGTACGGGGTGACGTGCTCGCGGTCCGCGGACAGCGTCGCGTGGGCCTCCGCGTCGTACAGGCGTTTCGCGGAGAAGACCTCGTAGTCCATGCCGCGCGGGTAGGTGCGCTCCAGGCAGTTCGAGATGTAGAGGTCGAGGTCCTTCTCGGACCGCCAGCGGTCGACGGCGGCGGAGATGATCTCCGGGTCGATCAGGGGGCAATCCGACGTGACCCGGACCAGGCCGTCCAGCTCGTGCGCGCGGGCGGCGCCGGCGAACCGGCTCAGTACGTCGTCCTCCGAGCCCCGGTAGACCGGGACGCCCGCGTGCTTGGCAACCTCGAGGATGACGTCGTCGTGGTAGTTCGTGGTGGTGGCCACGATCACCGGGAGACCGGTCTGCCGCAGCCGGTCCAGGTGGTGTTCGAGGAAGGACTGCCCGCCTGCGGTGAGCAGCACCTTGGCCGGTAGTCGTGAACTCGTCACGCGGACCTGGGTGACGATGCCGACCTTCAGTCGTTCCATCGGAACAGCTCCCGGATCTCCGCTGGGCAGACGACGTGGTCGACGCCCAGTTCGGTGTCGGTGAACTCCTTGGCGACCGCCGCCGGGACGAACGGCTGGTCGAGTTCGGGCCAGAGGCGTTTGATCCGGGCCTGCCCGCCGAAGGACGGGTGCTCGTTCTCCAGGACCATCGGGTCGCCGTACACACCGGGCTGCAGGCCGATCGAGGCGCCGTACAGGACGGCGGAGCTGAGCCGGTTGGAGGCGACGCGGGTGTGGTTGCGGAGCTCGCGCAGTTGTTTGACCAGGAAGTCGGCGTCGGTCTTGCGCCAGTGCAGACCGCGGTAGCCATGGGTGATGACGCGGAAGCCGGCGTCGGCGTACACCTTGCGGATGGCGGGCTGCTGGTACTCGTTCCAGTACAGGCAGACGGTCACCGGGCCGGTCTCGTGCTCGTTGATCGAGGCAACGATCCGGCCGTGGTCGCCGAGTACGTTCTGGCCTTCCCAGCCGTGGAACGGGTAGAAGAGCGTGCCCTTGGCCTTCTTGTCCTGTGTTGCCAGCTTCGGGTGGTTCTTCAGCAGATACAGCCAGACCGAACCGATCACCGAGTAGTTGCGCAGTCCCATCGACTGACCCCGCCTGCGCACGCTGTCGGTCCAGACATACTTCGGCATCCCCGGCGCGAAGTTCGTGCCATGGGCGAAGCCGTCCAGGATGTTCCACCCGTGCTGCAGGTAGCCCCAGATCCGCGGCGGCTTGCGGAGACCGGCGTACGACGCCATCACGTCGGCGTGCCCGTAGAAGTGGTTCGCGTGATGCATCAGCGCCTCCGCAGCACGCGCTTCAACCGGCGCCGGACCACCCGCGCCGGATTCAGCATCGCGTGCCCGAGCCGATACGGCACCGACCGCCGGATCCCACTCACAGTCCCCTCGAACAACACCGCCCGCGCGCTCGCATGCGCCAACTCATCCGCCAGCCGCGCAACCGTGGCGAGCTGCTCAGCACTCCCGAGCGGCCTGATCAGCTCCGGACTGGTGTCCGGTGCCAGCGTGATCCCAACCATCGAAGCCAGCCGAGCAGTCAGATCCTGCGCGCTACCTCCAGCAGGCCAAGGTTGCCTAGAGCCACCTTCCAGCGCCCGCCGAGCAAACCGCGCCAGATGCTCCTCAACCGTCCCGTCAGCCCCTTCGTGGAACAGCCGGTACGACGCCCCCTCCACAATCACGTGATCCGGAGCGCCCGTCGTGGTTGCCGTCCGCAACCAGTCGACGTACGCCACAACCTCCCGCCGCAACGCCAACTGATCGTCCACCCGCAACGCCGCGAGCAACCGCTCCTCCACCAACTCACCCTCGGCGGACTCAACCGGCAACTCAACCCCAACCACCACGTACCAAGCCGGCGCCAACTCCACCAGCAAACCAGCCCGCCCCGCATCCATCACCACCCGATACGGATCCATCAACGTAGGCCCACAGTTGCGCCCAGCAACAACCCGAGCAGCACCCGCCGCCGTCAACTGCCGGCTGTCGCCCACCAGAACTTCGGCCTCACCCAGTGACGGATACAAACCGTAGATACGAGCGGGAAGGTCGCCCACCCGGAGCCCACTCAAACCCCCGCCCCTCGCGCCCGCGCCCACCTCTGCGCCCCTCGCACCCGCGCCACTCACCCCCGCGCTGGCGCCACTCACCTCCGCGCCGCTCACACTCGCGCCGCTCGGGGGCGACTCCACCTCCCGCTCGCTCCGCCCTTTCTCCACCTCCACCCCGGCCGCGCGCAGCGCGGCTTCGAGGGGTGCGAGGCCGGCGGGTGCGGTGTCGCCTACCGCGCGCCCCCAGTCCTCGTCTCTTGGGAGGGCGGCGGTGATGTCCGGCTGGATCATTCGGTTGACGCTGAAGCTATTTGTTGCGCCGAGCAACAACCGTCCGTCGGGTGCCAGGCGGGTTGTCAGCTTGGCCAGCGCGTCCGACCACGGCAGCGAGGAAGTGTCTGGGCCGACCAACCGCTCCAACCCGTCCAGCGCGACGATCAGGTCGTATGCCTCGTCTGTCTCGAAGCGGTCCAGCGAACCGCAGTAGACCTGGGTCTTGGCGTGGGTGAGCGTCTCGGCGAGCTCCTCGGCATCCGGTGCCGAGCGGACCAGGATGTCGATCGACTCGGCCTGCGCCGCGACGTCGGCGTACAGGCTGTGGCTGTGGGGGCCGGCGATCAGCACGGTGTCGCCGGGCTTGAGAGCGGCGGCGAGTACGGCTGCGGCGGCTGGTCCGGAGACAGCGGGACGGCTGTCGGCCGGATGGAGATCCGACCAGTTGAGCATCTCTCCACCGACCAGATTCGATCGGGTCACTTCAGTCACGTTAGCCAACCAGTCCTGTGAGGGTCTCGATCACCCGGTCGACGTCGTTGTCGGTGAGGTCCGGGTAGAGCGGGAGGGAGAGCTCCTCGGCGTAGAAGGCCTCCGCGTTCGGGCACAGGCCGCGGGAGTATCCCTGCCGTGCGAAGACAGGATGCCAGTAGACGGGGATGTAGTTCACCTGGACACCGATGCCGGCGGCCCGCATTCCCTCGAAGATCTCCCGCCGGCGCCCGTCGAGCACCCGCACCGGATAGAGATGCCACGCGGGATCGACCCCCGCCCGCTGCACCGGCGTACGCAGTCCGTCCACCCCACCGAGCGCCTCGTTGTAGCGCGCAGTGATCTCCGCCCGTCGAGTCTTGAACGCGCTCAGCCGCGAGAGCTGAGAGAGCCCCAGCGCCGCGCCGAGATCGGTCAGCCGGTAGTTCACGCCGTACTCGTGCACCTCCTGGTGCCACGGCCCTTCGTCCACGATCTCGAACCGCGACGGGTCCCGCACGAGCCCGATGAAGTGGAACTCGTGCGCCCGCTGCCCCACCGCCGGGTCCTTGCAGACCACCGCACCACCCTCACCGGTGGTCAGATTCTTGGTCGGGAAGAACGACATCGTCGTCACGTCAGCGAGATCCCCGACCGGCCGCCCGCCGGCGCTCCCGCCGATCGAGTGCGCCGCGTCCGCTACCGTCCGCGCGCCCACCGCGTCGGCCAGCGGCTGCAGCGCCGCATAATCCGCAGCCTGCCCGGCGTAGTCGACCGCCGCGATCACCTTGGTCCGCTCGGTCACCACCGCCTCAACTGCTGCCGGATCAATCAGCGCGGTGTCCGGATCCACGTCGGCGAAAACAATCCGAGCACCCAGAAGGGCCGCGCAGGACGCAGTCGCGACGAACGTCATCGGAGTCGTCACGACCTCATCACCAGGCCCGACTCCGAGCGCGGCGTACGCGATGTGCAGTGCCGCGGTCCCCGACGTACAGCTGACCGCTCGATGCCCACCCGACAGCCGCGAGACCGCCTCCTCGAACGCAGCGACCGCCGGCCCGGTCGTGAGCCAATCCCCCTGCAGCACAGCCGTCACTGCCGCGATATCCGCAGCAGAGATCGACTGCCGACCGTACGGAAGCACTAGTGATCCACCTCGAGGATCTTCTGAATCTCCTCGATCGTGTACCACTGGTCGTTGGTGTTCGACGAGTAATGGAAACCCTCGTCGAGCTGTACGCCGCCCTCCGGCGGAATGTAGCCCCAGGTCGCCAGGTCGGGCTGCAGGACGAAGCGGTTGCCGATCGCGAGCACCCGCCGGCCCTCCTCGGGGCTGATCATCTCCTCGTGCAGCTTCTCGCCGGGGCGCAGCCCGACGTCGTGCATGGCCGCGCCGGGCGCGATCGCCTCGGCCAGGTCGGTCACCTTCATCGACGGGATCCGCGGCACGTACAGCTCACCACCGGTCATCAGCTCGAACGAGTCGACCACGAACTCGACCGCCTGCGGCAGCGTGATCAGGAACCGCGTGCAGCGCAGATCGGTGATCGGCAGCGACTGCCCAGCCGCGTGCAGCGCCCGGAACTTCGGGATGATCGACCCGCGGCTGCCCATCACGTTCCCGTACCGCACCACGGCGAACCTGGTGTCGTACGCCGCCGCATAGTGGTTGCCGTTGATGAACAACTTGTCCGCGGTCAGCTTGGTCGCGCCGTACAGATTAATCGGGCTGGACGCCTTGTCGGTCGACAGGGCAACCACCCGCTTGACCCCGGAGTCGATCGACGCCTCGATCACGTTCTGTGAGCCGATCACGTTCGTCTGGACGAACTCCCACGGGTTGTACTCACCACTGTCGACCTGCTTCAGCGCCGCCGCGTGCACCACGTAGTCCACCCGGTGCATGGCCCGCAGCAGCCGGGCCCGGTCGCGAACATCACCGAGGAAGAACCGCAGCCGCGAGTCGTCCCCGAACAGCTGGCGGACCTCCCACTGCTTCAGCTCGTCGCGACTGAAAACGATGATCCGGCGCGGATTGAGCCGCTCCAGCGCGTGCCGCACGAACGCCCGGCCGAACGACCCGGTGCCGCCGGTGACAAGAATGTCGGAGCCGGTGAGGATGGACACGTCGAGCAGGCTCCTTCTGACGGACGGTAGCGGTTGCCGCTCCGAAACAATAGCTGCCCGGTTAGGAACCCTTTCAATCCACTTGGATACGGTCTGTGCGTGAGACAAGTCGGTGTGCGGTGTGATGTCGGGCCGACACGGGGGATCGGGCATGTGATGCGCTGCCTCGCCCTCGCCGAAGAGCTACAGCGCCGCGGGCTCACCGTCGACTTCATCTGCGACGCCCACACCGTCCCCTGGGCAGCAACCCAGCTCGCCGCCCGCGGCATCACCATGCTCCCTGCCGTCTGGACACCGGCTGACCACGTCACCCTGCTCACCCGGTACGACGCCGTCGTGTTCGACTCGTACGACCTCGACGGGGCTGTCTATTCGGCGGTCCGTTCCAGTGGGTTGCCGACACTCGCGATTGTGGACGGGGACTTCCGGGGCGCCGAGGCCGATGTTCTGGTCGATCAGAACCTGGCAGCCGAGCTGGACCACCCCGTCCTGCCGCCCGGGACCGTGCGGCTCGCGGGACTCGACTACGTGCTGATCCGGGATGAGATCCGCGCGCTGCGGCCGTCCGAACCACCTGCGCCGCGGGAGGTCGCCGTACCGAAGGTGTTTGCGTTTTTCGGTGGGACGGATGCTTTTGGTGCCGGGCCGGCGGTGACACGAGCACTGGTCGCGACCGGTGTGCCGTTCGAGGCCACTGTGGTTGCTCCGACTCCTGAGTTGGCCGCACAGGTTGCTGCGGTGTCAGAGCAGGTGATGGTGATCGGTCCGACCGATCAGCTCGCCAAAGCGGTGCGGGAGGCGGATGTGACCATCAGTGCGTCCGGTACGTCGACCTGGGAGCTGTTGTGCCTTGGCGCGACCGCGGGGTTGGTGTGCGTCGTGGACAACCAGGTAATGGGCTACGAGCGAGCGATTGCCACCGGTACGGCGGCTGGTGTCGGAGTGCTCTCAGACCTGCAGGCGGATCCGACTGCCGCGGCTGCCGTGCTGAAGCGGTTGCTGACCGACTCGGCCGAGCGAGCGCGCCTTGCGGCCGCGGGGTGGCGGATGGTCGACGGTCAGGGGCGCGTCCGCGTGGCTGACGCACTGCTTCACTTGATCTCGTAGATCGTCACGTCGAGGGTCGCGTGCCGGATGCTGACGAACTCCGCGAGCTTCGGTGACACCGCTCCGGCCCGGCGGTCGGCGAACAGGTAGCGCACCCCGGCGTTCCGCAGTCGCTGGATGACGTCGGCCGACGGTGACTTGAAGGCGGTGTCGTTGGTGGCCAGCTTGCTGCTGTCCCAGTACGGGATCAGGCTCGGGTTCGAGTTGGTCTCGAGAGCGATCCGGTTGGCCTGGTTCGAATAGGACCAGCCCTCGACCAGCACCGGTCGCTCGGACAGTGCGGCGAGCCAGAAGTGCCGGCTGTCGCACACGTTCTCGCGCTGGATGATGCAGTGCGCGTTGGTCGCGATCAGCTCGCCTGGCTGAGTGTTCCGCCGCAACCAGCGTGCAGCTCCTGCCTCGGCCGCGGTCGCGCCACCACGGGAGACCTTGGCGTAGACCAGGTTCGACGCGCTGTCCGACACAAACGCCTGCAGTGGCACAAGCACTGCACCGATCATGCACGCAGCCACCGCGGCGGCCACCATCGCGACTCCAACGTTCCCCGGTCGGCGGAACACCTTCCAGCCAAGCCCGACGACCACTCCGACGATCAGAAGCACAGCCAGCATCCACAGCCACGGACCCTTGACGCCGGCCAGACCGGCGGCTTCGGAACGGGCAACCGCGAGCCCGGCCAAGCTGAGTGCCCCGGCGATCCCCACCAGCACCACACCGCGCCGGTCACCCAGCTGGCCCACCAGATTGGCCAGTCCGACACAGGCGAGCACCGCGATCGCCGGAAACGCCGTACGGAGGAAGTACAGCTGGCTGATCCCGGACTGCGCAGTCAGCAGCGTGCCGATCAGTCCGGCCACCGCGAATCCCATCAGGAACGCCGTCCCGACGTCACGCCATTTCCGCCCGAGGAACCACATCCCGCAGACCGCGAGCCCCCAGCTCAGCAGTGTCGCGAGCGGTGAGGACGACAACTGGCTGAAGACCTTGAACGGTTTGATCTCCGTGCCCCAGGTGGTCCCGCCGAAGATGGTCAGCACTGCAGCGATGAACACGACGAAACACAGCAGACCACCGAGCAGCGCGGTCCGATTGCTCTTCCGCGCCATGCCTGCCTGCACGAACGCGAAGGCGAACCCCAGGCCTGCCAGCGGCAGGATCGTCGACTTCGAGCCCGAAGCAACCAATGCGAGCAACACCAGCAGCACCCACCGGCTCCGCGGCGGCTCAGCCCGCAGCAGATCGACGGCCACCACACAGAGCGCGAGAGCGATCATGACGCCCAGGTTCTGCGTAGGACTCAGGTACGCCGCCACAGCCGTGGACACGCCACCAAAACCAGCATGCGCGAGCGGCTGCATCGCACCGCCCAGTCCCGCGATCAGTACGGCGAGCGGCCCGGCCCACGTGGCACCGGTCTCGGCCGTCGGCGCGAACCGGCTGGTCAGCGCGAAGACCAGCCCGCACCCGGCCAGGAACAACGGCAGCCAGGTCAGGGAGTGGATGAGGTCGGTCAGGTCGATCCGCGTCGCCCACGCAGTAGCAGCCGTCGACTGGTGGTAGAAGGAGTGGTACTTCATCGGCTCGCCACCGAGCCACAGCGTCGAGACCGGTACGTCGTACTTCGCGCTGGCGGCCACTGCCTGCTGGAAGGCCAGATCGGGGTACGAGCGGAGCGGATCGGTGTAGGCAGGCAGGAACTGACCCGGACCGCGCCGGTAGACGATCAGAACGACGACGGTGGTCGACAGGGCGAACAGCCACGCCTGCAACGGCCGGAGTGGTTGCGCCACCCGTCGCCAGACCCGCGCCCGGACGTCGCTGTCCAGGAAGGACAGCACGAGCACGACCGGACCCCACACCCAGGACCACGCCTGCAGCCCGATCGACGCAGCGGCCAGATAGACCACGATCTGTCCTGCAGTGCCGACTGCGAAGCCGCCGGCCAGGTCCTCGACCAGGTTGCGGCTGTAGTTGCCGATCAGCCGCCACAGCGCGAAGCCGGGCAGGGCGACGCCGAGCGAGGTGAACAGCACGAACCGGCCGACCTCGAAGAAAGTGGAGTGCTGCAGCAACAACCCGATCCCGAGGATGCCGACAGCAACACCTGCCAGCAATCCCGTCAGGGACGGCCCCGCCGTTCGCGGCCCCCGCCGCCGTGCCCGTGCGCGCATGGGCACACCCTAGAGTGAATTGCAGCGTTTACACAGGGTTACCCGAGTTCGTAGACGACAGCATCCGGAGCCCGGAACCGGACCGTTGCCAGCGCCTCCAGTTCCGGCGACACAGCGGTCTGCGCGGGGTCGGCGTACAGCCAGCGGACGCCGTACTTGGTGCGCACCTCCTGCAGGTTGTCACGCGTCGGCGCGACGAAGACGCGGTCGTTCTCGGCGAGCTTGTCCTGGTCCCAGAACGGGAGGATGTTCGGGTTCAGGGCAGTGGTGACGACCTGGTCGTTGATCGTGTTCGTGTAGGCCCAGCCCTCGATCAGGACGTGCCGTTCGCTGAGTCCGGCGATCCAGAAGTGCCGGGCGTCACAGCCCAGCGCGCTCTTGCGTGCGCAATGGGCGTTGGTGGCAATCAATTCGTCGGGGGTCGTGTGGTCGCGCAACCACCGCGCTGCGGCCAGCTGGGTGGCCGACGGTCCCAACAGCGTGTCCTCGGCAACTGCTGCCGTCGGCTTTGGCTCATCCATGCTCGGCAGCGCGCGCAGTGGTAAGTAAAGACCTGCACCCATAGCTGCCAGCACGAAGGAGGCCAGTACGACGCGACCGGTCCGCAACCAGAGTGCCGCGATGACACCGACCAGTGCGAGCAGTCCGATCGTCAGGACCCATGGCAGGACCAGTCCGGTCAGTGTGCCGTCCTCCCGACGGAACAGCACGGCGTCACTCGGCAGTGCCCGGATAATCCGACGTGCGACCACAGTCGCCGCCATGCCACCCAGGACTGACCCGAGTACGAGCCACCTCGCTCTGCGGATGGTGAACACCAGCATGTGCGCACCGAGCGCAGCCAGTACGGCGATGATCGGTACGGCGGTCCGGTGAAAGTACATCTGGCTGGAACCGGACTGGTCGGTCAGAGCCATTCCGCAGAAGCCCGCGACCGACACCCCGATCAGGAAGATCATCCCGGCGTCACGCATCCAGCGCTTCGCCGTACCGGCCAGAACGACCAGTCCGGCGGTACCGAGCAGCCAGGCCAGGCAGGTGACGATCGCACTGATCCACATCGAGCTGTGGTCGTAGTCGCCGGTATCCCACTCGCGCTGCCAAGCGATGAACGGGTAGACACCGATCTTGGCGAAAGTGATCCACGGCCGGAGCGACAGTCCGGTCGAGTGGTTACCGAAGACCACCACGATCGCGGTCAGGATTACGCTGGTCACCGCTACCGCCATCACCACCGCGCGCCGAGCGATTCGGCGCTGGCAGAGGCGGACGGCCACGACCAGCCCGAGACCGCAGAGGACCAGCGGCAGGATCGTTGCCTTGGAGCCGGAGGCGGCCGCCGCGACGAGCAGACCGATCAGCCAGGTACTGCGGCTGTTGCGGCCGCGCAGAATGTCGACGATCACGATTGCCAGCAGCACGGTCAGCCCACTGCCGAGGTTCTGCGTCGGACTGCCCCAGAGATAGGCGGTCAGACTCTCCTGCGGCAGCGTGAAGCCGGGGTACACGTTCACGGTGCCACCGATCGCGGCGACCGCGACGGCGAGCGGACCGGCCCAGCGAGAGCCCGGTGCGAAGCGGTCGGTCAGTACGAACACCAGTGCGCAGGCGGCGAGCGTCAGGGGGATCCAGCCGATCGTGTAGATCAGATCGGTCAGGTCGACCCCGGTAGCCCAGTTCACGGCCGCAGTGAACTGGTGGAAGAAGTAGTGGTAGTCCATCTGCTCGCCGTGCACGTACGACGCCTGCAGCGGGAAGTCGTACTTCGCACTGGCCGCCAGAGCCTGCTGGTACGCCATGTCCGGGTTGTTGTACGCCGGATCCGTGTACGGCGCTGGTGCGACGTTCCGCGGCCGTGCGATCGCGTACACCGGCAGAGCGCAGGCAGTGGCGAGCAACCAGGCAGTCAGCGGGCTCACCGGGCGCTCGACCCGACTCAGCACCCGACGGCGCCAACCCGGTACGGCGAATGCGGCCACCACGACCGGGAGTGCCCACAGCCAGGCCCACCGCTGCAGACCGAGTGGTGAGACACCCATGTAGATGAGCAGCAGCGCGGAGACACCGACCAGCGAGCCGGCCGCGAGGTCCTCGACCAGGTTGTGCCGGAACGGACTCCCGAGCCGCCACAGCACAACACCGGGCAGGGTGATCCCGAGCAGCCAGAAACGCACTAGGGCGAAGACGCTGTCGGCGGAGGTGGCTCCGGCCATCAGCCAGATCACCAGCACGGCCAGAGCAGCACCGGCTGATGCTTTTGCGAGTTGGTTCACGGCGGTCCGCCGACTGGGGCGGGCGGTCGGACGTGCCGACGTGCCCACTGTGAGGGTCGGCACCCGCGCCACCCTAGGCACTCATTCGCTAAGCTGCCAACTCCTATGAGTTGGTACGAAGCGCTCGAGTCCGGTGAGCTGAGCATCCGCCCATCGGTGGACGCGGCCAAGCGGTTCGGTGTTTCGATCGACCGCATGTCGGTGTCTGCCTCGGCCGGGACGCCACTCGCCGAGGTGCTTGCTGCGGTGGAACGGTCGACGGCCGACGTCGTCGTACTGCGGTATCCGGCGCGGGAGACCACCTGGTTCGCCGCACTGTCCGGCGGGCCGCGGAACGCGCTCCTGGCCGACACCGTCGTGTACTGGTCGCTCCCGGCCGGCAAGGGCCGACGGCCGGCACCACTGGCCGGTTTCACGGCCAAACTCGAGCCGGCGGCGGACGACGTACTGGTCGATGACGTGGTCGCCGACATCTTCGGTGACTCCGGGAACCACTACTGCGCGAACCCGATGTTCGACCGGGCCGTCGCACTGGCCGGGCGGCAGGAGTGGGCCCGGCGGCGGATCCGGGAGGCCGGTGCGGTCGTCCTCCGCGGTCCGGACCGGCGGGTGCTCGCGCTGGCCTCCATCGACGAGCAGCGCTCCTGGACCGAGATCCAGCTGGCCGGCGTCGTACCGGCTGAGCAGGGCCGCGGCCGGTACGCGCACCTGCTGTCAGCCATCGAGGATGCGGCCACCACACGCCGCCTGGTGGTCTCCACCCAAGCGCACCAGACCGGAATCCAGCGCATCTGGGCGCGTTACGGCTTCGAACCGGTGCATAACCTCCTCACCGTTCACCTCGTTGCCGCTACGTAAGGTGCGCGGCCTGGGCGCACCTCCCGCACGAGGGGAGTACCGCCGGAGTGTCGCCTCGGCTGAGCGTGGTGGTGCCCTTCTACAACGTCGGGGAGTACATCGGCGACTGTCTGGACTCGATCGCCCGGCAGACCTGGACCGATTTCGAGGCGATCCTGGTCGACGACGGGTCTCCCGACGACAGTGCGGTGATCGCGAAGGACTTCTGCACCCGGGACTCCCGGTTCCGGATCGTGCAGCAGGACAACGCCGGTCTCGGACCGGCGCGGAACACCGGCGTCCGGCATGCGCAGGGTGAGTACCTGACCTTCGTCGACAGCGACGACCTGGTCACCCGGCACGGCTTCCAGAAGCTCGTCCGCGCGCTCGACCGGACCGGCTCCGACTTCGCCGGCGGTAACGCGCGGCGGTTCAACAACAGCTCCGGCGTCCGGCCGTCCTGGCTGCACCGGCAGCCGTTCATGCGGGACCGGTTCGCCACCCACGTCTCCGAGGTGCCCGACCTGGTCCTGGACCGGATGGTCTGGAACAAGGTCTACCGGCGGTCCTTCTGGGACGAGCACGGCTACGAGTTCCCCGCCATCCGGTACGAGGACTACCCGGTCACCCTGCAGGCGCACCTGGACGCCGTCACCGTCGACACCGTCGCCGCACCGGTCTACTACTGGCGCGAGCGGGAGTCCGGCGAGTCGATCACCCAGCAGAAGTTCCAGCTGGGCAACCTCCAGGACCGAGTCACCTCGGCCGGACTGGTGATGGACCTGGCCGACAACGCGCTGCCGGCGATCCGGAGCAAACTGCACGCACACTTCACCCAGATCGACCTCCTGACGCTGATGATGGCGTTCGGTGCGGTCCCGGATGGTGAGGAGCAGGCGCTGGTCGACCTGGCCGGCAGTCTGCTCGACCGGCTGGACCCGGCTGCGTTGGAGCGTGCACACCGCTACGACCGGATCCAGCACGCTGCACTGCGCGCGGGAGACGTCGACCTGCTGCGGCGGCTCGCGATCTTCCGTGAGGAGGGCGGACTGCGCGGCGGTGCCCGCGTCCTCCCGCGCCCGCGGAAGCGCAAGCAGTACGTCTACAACTACCCGGGCCTGTACGACGGCGCCGTGTCGCCGGAGCTGTACCGGGTGGCTGAGCAGGACCTGACGCTGGCGACAAGCGTCCGCGAGGTCAGTTGGGTCGACGGCAAGCTGTCCGTCAAGGGCACCGCCGAGATCAAGCATCTGGCGATCTGTGAGTCGTCCAGCCTCCGCATCGACCTGGTGATCGCCGGACTGCCGTATCCGCTGCACGTCCGCCGGTACGACGCCACTGACCTGCACGGGGACACCAGTCGCGTCGGATTCGAGGTGGTGCTCGATGAGGAGCTCCTGGCCCGGTGCACGGCCGGTCCGGCGCATTTCGACGTACAGCTGAAGTTGGGGCGGTTGCGGCGCCGGGACCGGCTCCGCGGCCAGGCTGCGGGCAGTCCGGGCTGGCCGCCCGGTGCGTGGATCTCCCCGACCAGTTGGGTTCAGCCTGGTCCAGGCAAGGACGGGTGCTTCGCCGTACGGCGGCTGTCCGATCCCTGCCGGTTGACGTCGATCGAGCACACGCCGGACGCGCTCGTGCTGCACGGGCGGTCGTCGTTCGATGAGCCTTCGTTGTTCGTCACGCGGCCGGTGTCGGGTGGTGAGGAGCAGGTGCCGATCAAGGTGGACGGGCGCGACTTCACCGCGTGGCTGCCGATCGGACCGATCCTCGCGGAGACCAATCCGGACGACCCGTTCAGCCAGCGGACCACGCGGGCCTTCCGGCTCCGCGGTCCGGCCGGTGAGGAGAAGCTGCTGCTGTGGACGGCCGGCGACCGCGCGATGTCGCACGCCGAGCGCGGCCGGGTGGTCACGATAACCCGCTCCACCGGCGGCTACGTCAACCTGCACGAGTCGCCGATCCGGTTCGCCGCAACAGCTGTAGTTGCTGCGGGCAACATGTTGGTCGCCCGTGGACCGGACTGGGGTGAGGTGTCGTTCGCGTGGCGGCGCTTCCTGCCGGGGACCGACGACTACGTGGAAGTGCTGGCGCGGCGGAGCTTCTCGGACGACGGCTGGTCCGCTGTGGTCGAGCTGGATGCGCTGGTGCCTGTTGTCGACCCGACGGTTGAGCGACGCGTGTCGGTGGACCCGACTGCCTCGCTGGCCGACTGGATCCTGTTCGCGGTCGCGCAGGACGGCTCGGCCCACGCCGTACAGTGCGAGCCCTTCCTGTGCAGCCGGCTGCCGCTGGTGGTCCGCAGTGGCACGCACTCGCTCGCCGTACGGCCGCATGCAGGCACTCTGCACGTGGAGGTGCGCTGAATGCACCACCACAACCACTACTACGGGCAGGCGCACATTCTGGCGCGCTATGCCGGCCTGGAGTACGACCAGCCGCCGCGGCTGCGTGGATACCTGCAGCACGGCTGGAACATCGGCTGCGGCTGGAATCCGGTGCACGAGTTCTTCGACGGCGCCTGGCGGTTCACCTGGAGCGATGCGCCACGGCGGCGCGGCCACGCGCTCGGGCGGCGGAACTACCACAGCATCGGTGCGCCGTTCCTGTACTTGCTCGATCTGGTGCCCCCTCCTGTTGAGGAAGAGCGTGAGGGCACGCTGTGGTTCCTCTTCCATGGCTGGGAGGGCGGCAAGATCCACGGCGACCACCAACGGCTGATCGACGAGATCCGCGAGACCGAGCCCGGTCCGGTGACGTTCAGCCTGTACTACACGGAGTACGAGCGGCCCGAAGTACGCCAGTACTACGAGGACGCCGGCTTCCGGGTGGTGTCGTTCGGACGGCGTGGGTTCTCCTACGAGGGGACCGACAAGCAGTTTCTCTACAAGCAACTGGCCGAGCTGCGCAAACACAAGCGGGTTGCGGCCAACCGGCTCTCCACCGCCATCTTCTACGGCGTCGCCGCCGGCTGCGAACCAGCCGTGTACGGCGACCCGATGGAGATGGACGGTGAGAACCCCCTGTTCGGTGGGCAGAGCCGGATCGAGCGACTGTGGCCGGAGATGGTCGGTCCGTCGATCGACCTGGAGGCGGCGCGAGCGACCACGGACCTGGAGCTCGGCAAGGACTGGATGATGCCGGCCGCGGAACTGCGGATGCTGTTCGATTGGAGAGAGCGTGTCTGAGGTTCTGGTGGTCCGTGGTGAGATGCAGCCCTGGACCGATCACACGACGCGTCAGCCGGTGCTCGCTGCGCTCCTGACCGACGTGATCCCGGCCAACCGCCGGACGCTGATTCTCGGGCCGCACTCCCCGCTCCTGATCGAGTCCGTGCTCGCACACTCGGCCGACGTCACCATCCTGGTCCGCTCCGTCTCCGACGCCGAGCAACTGACCGAAACCTTCGGCCCCTGCCTGCACGTGGTCGCCGGTGCACTGGACGGCCTGCGGACTGCCGCTGCTGTGCAGCCCACTCTGTTCGAGGTGGCGACAGACGGCGTGGCGCCTTTCGAGGTAGTCATCGCGGCAGACGGCCTGGACCGCGTCCTCGGCTACGACAGCGAGCACCTGACCTGGACCGAGCGCCTCGCCGCGCTACAAGCCCTCACCGCACCGGACGCCGTCGTCGTACTCGGCCTACACAACGAGTTCGCCCTCCTGAACCTCCTGGACCGCCGCCCACCCCACCTCCGCCACGGCGACGACGAATGGGTCCCCCTCCACGACGACCCGACCCGCCCAGTCTCAGTCGACCAGTTCCAAGCCGCCCTCCCCTGGCCGGCCCAGCTGTACGCCGACTTCTCCTCCCACACCCTCGTATCCGTAGAAGCCGCCGCCACCGCCCGCCCCGGCCACCTCCCCACCCGCCTAGCCGTCGAGGCCCTCGAGTCCGTAGACACCCCCCTCCTAACCTCACCCACCGAGCCAGTCGAGTCCGCAGCCCGAGCCGGCCTCCTACCCGCCATCCCCACCACCTGGCTAGCCATCTGCAACACCCCCACCCCCCACACCCTCTACACCCAATCCGGCCCCACCACCCTCAAAGCCACCCCCACCCCCACCGGCTGGACCACCACTCTCACCCCAGCCCCCGGTAGCGGGCCGATGGACGCACCCTCTCTCACCGCCTCCCCCGGAAGAGCAGTCGCATCCGCCAGTTCCTTCCAAGAGGCCGTAGGCCTCGCCAGGCCGGCGGAGGACTCGCAGCTGCTCTTCGACCCGATGGTCGTGCCGACGGAGATCCCCGGCGGTGAGACGGTGGAAACTGTGTTGTTCCGGTTGGCTGCGGCTGAGGATGTGCCGGGGTTCCGGAAGGTTGCTGCGGCGCTGGGGGAGTGGGCGACGAGCTCGCGGGTGCTGCTGCGCTGGGACGACATCGTCGTCGACGGGGACACCTTCGCGTTCGGGATCTCCGGCTGGGTCGCCCCCGAGCGCGTCGACAAGCACGACCTGCTCGCAGCCGCCTGGCTACGCTTCCACAAGCGCCTGGTCGACGCCCACCGCCGCCACCCCTGGCCGCCGTGGATGGTCGGCGACGACCTGGTCTCGACCTGGCTGTCGATGTCCGGCGTACCCCCGGTCGACCCGACCCCGGCAACCGCCCCGCACGTCGAATCCGCCGTCGCCGAACAAATTGCCTGGGGCAAGCAGTTGGCCGCCGCGCTGTCCGCCGTACTGGACCCGCGCGAGCACACCCAGCCCGACCTCCGCACGGCCCTCGCCGACGCCGACCGCGCCCGCCTCGAACTCCACGAACTCCAAGGTCACGTCTTCGGCCTCGAACGCACCCTCGGCTTCCGCAACAAGGCCCTCAAAACCCGCGAGAACCGCATCCGCGAACTCCGCACCCAGGTCCAGAAGGCCACCGCGGACCGCAACAAACTCCACCGCTCCCGCTCCTACGCCCTGGCCCGCACCGTCGCCCGCGCCGCCCAGATCCGCAACCCCCGCAAACTGGCAAGCAAGGCCAAACGAACCCTCCACAAACACCTCAACAAACTCCGCCCACCCCGCTGATCAGCGGCGGGCGATGAGGAGCTGGTGGGTGTCAGGCCAGTCGATCGGTTCGCCCGCGGGGCTGGTGATCGAGGCGACTGGGTCGATGCGGTTGTCGATGACCCAGTCGTTGCGCCACGCCTTCGACGACGGGTCGAGGTGGAATCCGGCGCGCTCCGCCACCGCTGACCACCCAGCGAAGTCGAGCCCGCAGAACTGCTCGTGCGTTTCGCTCAACCAGTTGTCCACATAGTCCTTGCGCGTCAGGAAGTCCATCGCGTCGGCCAACCGCAGTACCAGCCGATCACCCCGTACGGCGTACTCGAACCGCACCTTCGCATTCCGCCGGAAGTCCTGCGCGAACTGGAAGAAGCGCGCCCGCGTCGACAGCTGACCGACGTACGCCGCCGGTTCGTCGAGCGACTCGAGTTCCACCGGCTCGGAAGGGTTGAGCCCGTCGCTGTCGTCCAGCTCCAGTACGACGGAACGGTCGGGCTCGGCCGGTCCGCAGACATCGGAGTTGATCCAGACACCGTCCGGCGCGGTGTGCGCGTACAACGCATCCGCGAACCGCTGCACGGTCTCGGTCCGCGACCCGTCGGCGTACGACCAGATCTCGTGGGTCAACGCGAGCGTCAGCGTCGTGTCGATCGACCGTACGGGGAAGACCGCCGAGCCCAGCATGTTCCGTTGGTAGAAGTACACATTGGGATTCCGGAAGAGCCCTTGTTCCTTCTTGTGCTCGCATTCGGCGTACAAATGCCGCGCGACCTCGACCCCGATCAGATCCGACTCATGAAATCGCGGATCCGCATCCACCAACTGCAACGTCGCCCCGGTCGCACACCCGATATCCAGAATCCGCCCCGGCCGGACGAATTCCTTGATCTGCTGCCATTTCCGATCCGCCGCAGTCTCGAACGCATCGGCGTACGTCTTGTAATCCCGCGTCGTGGTGAGCCCACCGTCGTCGCCCACCACCGGATCGTTCACACACCGCTGCACATGCGCATCCAGCGCATACCGCTCGAACACATCCACCGTCGCCGGATGCGCCACCGTGCGCCATTCATCATTGCCTGCAGCAACCATCAGCAGTACGTCCCAAGGCCGCACCACCCCCTCGGGCTCAACCCCGACCACCTCGAACCCGAGCAGTTCGTACAACTTGCTCACCTCAGGCGTGGAACAAGCCACCACCGTGTTCTCCGGCGTCAATCGCACGAGATCATCCGTCCCGGCCTCAATAGCCTTCACGGTCACCTCGGCAAACTCATCCGTCGGCGGCGTATCCACCACCCCGACCACCAACGACCGAATCCCCTCCAGCACGCTGAACCGCTCGATCGCCGCCTCCCGCCGATCGAACCCCACCGGATTCCGCTTGGTAGTCCGGTGATTGGCCGACGTCACCGCCCAAACCACCGTCCGCCCCCGCGCCGCCTCCCGCAGAAACTCCCCCTGAAACCGAGTCAGAACATGATGCCGCCCCGGAAACAACAAGTACTCGGTCACAGCAGATCCCAGGTGAGCGGCGTACCGGCCTTCGCATCGACGCGGAACGGGCGGCCTTCAACCTCGGGGAAGAGGTGTGGGGCGAGGCCTCCGGCGGGGCGGATGGAGCGCACGTTTTCACCGGTGACCGGGGCGCCGGCGGAGACGTCTTGGGTGACATAGAGGGAACGGCGGAAGCGCAGCACGTTCTGCTCGGCTTCCTTGGGGCCGATGACCGGGCGGCCGAGGGCCAGCTGGGCGACTCGGGTGTTCTCGACGAGTGCTTCGAGCTCCTCGGGCTGCAAGGAAAAGGCCGAGTCGACACCGCCGTCCTCGCGTTTGAGGGTGACGTGCTTCTCGATGACGGTGGCGCCGAGGGCGACGGCGGCGATGGCGGCGCCGATGCCCATGGTGTGGTCGGAGAGACCGACCTGGACGTCGAGGGCGTCGCGCAGGACCGGGATGGCGCGCAGATTGGACTGCTCGGGCGGTGCCGGATAGCTCGCCGTACAGGACAGGACGATGATCTGTTCGTTGCCGGTGGCCCGCGCGGCGCGGACGGCGGCGTCGATGTCGGTGAGGGTGGCGGAGCCGGTGGAGATGATGATCGGCTTGCCGGTCTCGGCCATGCCCTGGACGAGCGGCAGGTCGCCGATCTCGTTCGACGCGACCTTGTACGCCGGAACGTTCAGCTTCTCGAGGAAGTCGATCGCCGTCGGGTCGAAGGCGGACGAGAACGCGACCAGCCCGAGCGACGTGGCCAGCTCGAAGATCGGTTCGTGCCAGGCCCACGGGGTGTGCGCCTCTTCGTAGAGGTCGTAGAGCCGCGCCTCGCTCCACAGTTCGTGCTCGACCGGCAGCCGGAAGGCGGGCAGATCGACGTCGAGGGTCATCGTGTCGGCGGTGTAGGTCTGCAGCTTCAACGCCTGCGCGCCGGACTCGGCGACTGCCCGGACGATGTCCTTGGCCCGCTCGAGATCGCCGTTGTGGTTCCCCGACATCTCCGCGATGACGAACGGCTGATGCTCGGGCCCAACCGGCACTCCACCGATCGAGATGGTGTCCTTCACTTCTTCCTCCGGTCCTCGCGCCGCAGACTGATCGGGATGACAGTCACCGCGCCCCGCTGCTCGGCCGCCCCCTCGACGAACCGGAACCGCCGGTTCATCTGCCGGACGACGGTGTTGTGTTCGAGCACTTCGCCGGTCAGCAGGTCGAGCCCGAGCTCGTCGAACGCGTACGTCGTCGCCTCGCGCATCACCTCGATCCAGGCCGGCAGCGTCTCGCCGCGCTCGGCCAGCCCGTCCGCATCGAGGAAGAATCCCCATGATCCGGTCGTGCCGTGGAGGTCGAAGAAGTTGACCACCCCGGCGGTGCTGCCGTCCCGGACATAGATCAGCACTCGCCGCGCCGGATCCACCGAGGCCTTGGCCCACCACGCCGCGTGCTCGGCCGCACCGATCTCGTGCGAGGTGATGCTCACGTCCCGATTGGCCTGCTGGTTCCGCAACCGCCGGATAGTGTCGACATCGTCGTCAGTGGCGGCCCGCAACATGACCCCTAACCTAGCGTCTTCTCACCAGCGTCCCGATGTGTAAACATCTTTCCACTTCATCTGTTGCGATTGTCGGAGAGTGACATGAGAGTCTGGCGTGCCATGGGCGTACTCGGTGCCACCGCAGGTCTGTTACTGGGCGGAGTAGTCAGTACGGCGTCCGCCGCGCCGGCGCCGTCCGACGACGCTCGCTGTGCGCCCAGCTCGACCACACCGCTGCGGCAGTTCCGCGCAACCTGGATCTCGTCGGTGGTGAACATCGACTGGCCGTCGAAGACCGGTCTGACCGCAGCACAGCAACAGGCCGAGCTGACCGGCTGGCTGGACGATGCGGTCCGCCAGAAGCACAACGCCGTCGTACTGCAGGTGCGGCCGACCGCTGACGCGTTCTGGCCGTCCAAGGTGGAGCCCTGGTCGCGGTACCTGACCGGCGCCCAGGGTGGTGACCCCGGCTACGACCCGCTGAAGTTCGCGGTGGCTGAGGCGCACAAGCGCAACCTCGAGCTGCACGCCTGGTTCAACCCGTACCGGCTGTCGATGGGCACGGACATCAACGCCCTGCTCCCGACCCACCCGGCGCGTCAGCACCCGGAATGGGTCGTCACGTACGGCGGGAAGCTCTACTACAACCCCGGCATCCCAGCAGCACGCAAGCTGGTCGAGGACGCGATCATGGACGCGGTGTCGAACTACGACATCGACGGTGTCCACTTCGACGACTACTTCTACCCGTACCCGGTGGCTGGTCAGGTCTTCGACGACGCGGCGACGTACGTGCAGTACGGCGGTGGCATCCCGACCCTGGCCGAGTGGCGTCGCAACAACATCAATCTGCTGATCCAGGAGATCCAGGGGCGCATCAAGGCTGAGAAGCCGTGGGTGAAGTTCGGCATCTCGCCCTTCGCCGTCTGGCGCAACAAGGCGACCGACCCGGAAGGCACCGACACCACTGCGGGCGTGCAGACGTACGACGACCTGGCCGCGGACACCCGTCGCTGGGTGCGTGAGGAGTGGATCGACTACATCGTTCCGCAGGTCTACTGGGCCGGCGGCTTCGCACCGGCGGACTACAACAAGATCGTCCCCTGGTGGGCCGAGCAGGTCCGCGGCACCGACGTGCACCTCTACATCGGCGAAGCGACCTACAAGGTCGGTACGTCGACGCAGTCACCGGACTGGGCAGACCCGGCGGAGCTCAGCGACCACATGACCTTCGTCAGCACGATCCCCGAGGTCAAGGGCAACATCTTCTTCTCCGCCAAGGACGTCCGCGCGGACCGCCTCGGCGCGACCACTCTCCTCAACAACACCTGGTACACGCGCCCAGCACTCATCCCCGCCATGCCCGCGCTGGACTCGCGCGCCCCACTCCCGCCCCACGCAGTCCACGCGACCCGCACCACCGCGGGCGTCCAGCTGAAGTGGCGCCCCACCTCACCCGACAGCACGTCGTACGCCGTCTATCGTCGCGAGCTCCTGGCCGGGGACCACTGCCCCGACAACGACGCCCGCAACCTGCTGACCACCACCCGCTCGCAGTCCTTCCTGGACACCACAGCAACCCCAGGCACGCGCTACCTCTACACAGTCACCGCTCTGGACCGCCTGTCGAACCAGAGCATCGCCATCCCCACCATCAGCCTGCGCTAGACGCCAGGTGAGCTAGGCGTGAAGTTCGGAGTGGAGGCGTTGCCGGTCGGCAGCGTCCCACTCGGGATGGGCTGGCTCGGAGTGAAGGGGCTGCTGGGCTGCTGTGTCGGGAGCGTGCCGCTCGGCTGCAGACTCGGGAACGTCGGGAAGGTCGGTGTCGGGCTGGGGAAGCCCGGTGTGCCGCTAGGGAATCCCGGAGTCCCGGTCGGGAACGACGGAGTCGGCGTGGGAGTCGGGAACGGGCTGTTGGCTGGGGGCGGCGGGTAGAGCTGGTAGACGCGGACGTTGCCCAGTTCGAAGCGGAGGTCGGTGAGGCGGTCGAGATTCTTCGGGGGCTGGGTGACGCGGTCGTCGAGCAGGAGCCACTGGACGCCGTACTTGGTGCGCAGTGTCTCGAGGAGCTCGCGGGTGGGGTTGGTGAAGACCTCGTCGTTGAGGCGGAGCTTCTCCTGGTCCCAGTAGTCGCTCTGCGGCTTGCCGGGGTAGGTGTCGTCAACGCGGGTGCGGTAGGCCCAGCCCTGGACCAGGACGCGGCGTTCGGCGTAACCGGCGATCCAGTAGGAGCCGGCCAGGCAGCGCGTGGTGCTGGGTTTGTGGCAGTGCACGTTGGTGGCGATCCGGTCGTTGGAGCCGGAGTTGCGGCGAATGAAACGGGCCGCCTCGATGCCGCCCGGTGCGATCGACTCGTACTCCGTCAGTGACGGGGTGGCGAACTCGCGCACCGACACCAAGGTCGGGGACACCGTGGTCCCCAGCAGGACGGCGACCGCGATGACAGCCCAGGTACGGCGGGAGCCGCGCAGAATCAGCCCGAAGAGTCCGATGCCGAGTGCTGCGATCACCAGTGCGACTGCCAGTCCCTGGCCGAAGCAGTTGGTCGAAGTGCAGGAGTCAGGGGAGCGATAGCGGCCCCAGTAGATCGCCGCTGCCCCGATGAGCAGTGCGACCGCGGCAATCCAGTACTGCTTGCGCTCCAACGAACTAAGGCCCCACGTGGCCAGCAAAACGCCGTACAGGAAGCCGGTGCGGACGAAGAAGAGCTGTGCGCCGCCCTCGTCGTACAGGAGGGACGCGGCGGCCACTGCGGCGAGTAGACCGACTATCAGGAACACCGGTAGTGGGTCGCGGCGTACGCGGCTCCTGATCAACAGAGCGCCGACGGCAGGCATCACCCAGCCGAGGACGACCACTGCCGCAATCACCGCAACCGCACTGCCTCCACCCATCCGGTCAGCCAGCCAGTCGAACGTGCGGCCCGGGTCGAAGAGGACGCTGGACTCGGTGCCACGCAGTACGACGAAGAAGGTGAGCACGTAGGCCGCAGCGACACCCAGACCGAGCAGCAGTCCGCGTAGGTTGAGTCGACCCCTGCGGACAGTCAGGTAGACCCAGGCGGCGGCCAGACCGGCGCCGTACACGGGCAGTGTGGTCGCCTTGGTGAGAGCAAGCGCAGCGATCAGTACGGCGGCCACGACCAGCAACCGGAAGACGTGTGCACGAGGCGCGCGTCCGGGCTGGCGGCGCAGCAGTAGGGCGGTGACTGCGATGAGCGGTAGCAGCAGCACAGTCGAGAACGCCTGCGGCGGATTGGTCAGCTGACCGAGTGCGAACGGCCCGTCCGAGAAGACTCGGTCCGAGACTGCCCACGGCCAAGAGGTGAGTTCGCCAGCTGCCACTGTCAGTCCGGCCGCGATCGGTGCGGCGACTGCGCGACCGGTCAGCACCATGCCGACAGCGGCCGCGCCGACAACCGTCAGGAGGATCCACGCGAACGGGACCATCCGATGCGTCAGTACGTCGAGTGGAATGGTCGTGATCCAGTGCGATGACGCGATGTGGTCGTACGCCGCCCAGTGGCCGGTCAGCCACCGGCCATCGGCGTACGGGAGTCTTGGGGGGAAGTGGTGGGTCAGCTCACCAGCGATGGCGAGGTTACGGGGCGCGTCGGAGTTCGGCCGGAGGGCGGCTGGTCCGTGCAGTGGGATGAGCTGTGAGCCCGTCCGGACGAACCACGCGCCTGCTGCACCGACTGCGACCATCACACCCGCAGTCGCCCACCATGGTGTCGGTCGCTGGGCTCGTGGGGTGCGGGGGAGCGCACGGAAGATGCCGATTGCCAGTGCGGGCATCAGCAACGCCGCAAACGGCATGCTGAACAGCATTCCGATCGGGTACACCAGTGCCTCGACCGCAAGCCCGAACGCGGTCCCCAGGACAGCGTCCACGGCGAACCACCCGGTCCCGCCGGTCAGCCGCCGCCAGAACATGGTCCCCGGGATGGCGATCACCACGAGGAAGTACGCCAGGTACGCGATCGGCATCCACACCGGATGCTCCTGCAACCCCACGAACCACGCCAACGGCAGCACCGGCAGACTCGCCAGCCCAGCAACACCCATCCCGCGCCCACCACGACGCCGCTCACCCCGCCGCCGCCAGAACCGCTTCTTCGGGGAAGGAGCGGCAGGAGGAGTCGCAGCCCCGGCCGGCTTCTCGGCGGCATCCGCAGCCGGTTTGCCCTCGGGCTTGCCCTTTTCGGCATCCGCCTTGCCCTCCGGGGCAGCCGGAACAGCCGGCAGTTCCTGCGTGACCGCCTCGGGTGCGGTCTTCGGGTCCCCCTCGCCAGCTGCGGTCACCCGGAGAGTCTAGGCATGTCATCGGACCGCTGAGCCGTTTACCACCGGCACGATCGCCTTTACACTCAGTAACCTCCCAGGTCTCGCAGCATCCGGGAGGTCCCATGGTCGTCCTCCACATCGCCGGCCTGCCGGTCGAGGAGGTTCTGCTCGCCGCGATCGCGGCCGCGAGCCCACTGATCGCGCTGATCGGCTGGGAGATCTCCAGCCGGATGAAGCGGCTCAAAGCAGCCCTCCGCCGCAACCCCGCGGATCCGACATGACACCCTCGGCGGCCCGGCCACGACCGGCTAGGCTCTGGGGTCATGAGTTCGGTCGCGCGGGACAGGGTCCGGGAGTTGATGGGTGAGGTGATGACCGCACAGGGCAGGTCGTTACCGGCCGACGACGGTGCCGAGCTGCGCACGATCGGATTCCGGTCGCTGGACTTCTCCGAGCTCGCTCTCCGGGTGGAGGACGAGCTGGGGGACGAGCTGAACTTCGATGCCCCCGGGCTGCGCCGGATCGCCACCGTCGGCGACGTACTGGACTTCATCGAACAACTCCAGACGGCGTGACTACGCGGCGCCGGACCACCGCACTGATCGGTGACGACAACACCGTGGTCGTCACCGGCAAGAGCCTGACCTGGCGGACGCTGCACAAGCTCCCACAACTGCCCTCCCCGGCCGCAGTCCTGGTCGACAACGGCGCTGACGCGCTAGCGGCCCTCAGACACCATGCAGTGCACGGCACTGAGCTCCTGGTCGCCACCAGCTCACGTGTCGACGAGTACATGCGCGAAGAGCTCGGTGAGAGTGGCTTCTCGATCGTCCTGCCTGGCGGTGACGTCACTCCGGCCCGGCTGAAGCGGGTGGAGGAGTCAGGCCGTGCCTGGCTGCTCACCTCTGGTTCGACCGGCCGCCCGAAGCGCATCGGTCACACGCTTGAGTCACTCACCACTGTGACCGCCGACCAGCCGCCGCGTACCTGGCTGCTGCCCTACTCGCCCGGCACCTACGCGTGGTGGCAGGTCGTCACGATCTCTTTGACGCAGCGAGACCAGGGCTTGGTCGTAGTCGAGCCACACGAACTGGAGGACTGGCCTCTGACCGCCGCCCAGCACGGCGTCACAGCAGCCTCCGGTACGCCGACCTTCTGGCGGCAGGCGATCTACCGCGACTCCGAGGCCCTGGCCGCCGTACCGCTGGAGCAGATCACGCTCGGCGGTGAGCCTGTCGACCAGCCGATCCTCGATCAGTTGCGCGACCTCTTCCCAAAGGCCCGGATCTCCTGGATCTACGCGTCCTCCGAGGTCGGCGCCTCGATCGTGGTGCACGACGGCAAGGCCGGCTTCCCGCGCGAGTGGCTGCAGCGCACGCCCGATCCCGACCGCCCGATGCTGTCGGTGGAAGGCGACGAGCTGGTGATCCGCTCACCGCACCACGGCGCCGGACTGGTCGGTGCCGTGCACACCGGCGACCGGATCGAGTACGACGGCGACCGGGTGCTCATCACCGGCCGTCTCGACACCGACGAGATCAACGTCGGCGGCTCGAAGGTGTCGGCCGGCGTCGTCCGCAACGTGCTCATGGGACACCCAGGTGTCTCCTGGGCCCGGGTGTTCGCCCGCAAGGCCCCACTGGTCGGCCGGATGGTCGCGGCCGAGGTGGTGTCGAACCAGTCGCTCGGCCCGATCACCGACGCCGATCTGGTGCAGTGGTGCTCGAGCCGGCTGCCGGACTACGGCGTACCGCGGCGGATCAAGTTCCTGGACGAGATCCCGCAGAAGGAGACGCTGAAAAGCGATGTCTGAGTCCGTACCGCCCGCGTCGGTCGTGCTGGTCTCGGGTGGTTCCCGCGGCCTCGGCCTGGCGATCGTCACCGACCTGCTCGCCGCAGGGATCAAGGTGGCCGCCTTCGCCCGCACAGTGACCCCAGAGCTCACCGCACTCGCGTCGAAGTACCCAGACCAGCTGTACGCCGGTTCTGTCGACATCAACGACTCCCCAGCAGTACAAGCGTTTGTGAAGACCGTGGAGTCGACACTCGGCCCGGTCGACGGCCTGGTGAACAACGCAGCGATCGGTCAGGACTCACTGCACGTCCACACCAGCCCGGAGCGGCTCGAGGACATCATCCAGACCAATCTGACCGCACCGCTGGTCCTCACCCGGTTCGTACTGCGCCGGATGCTCGCCAAGGGCCTGAAGGGCCGGATCGTCAACGTCACCTCGATCTGCGCGCAGCGCGGCTACCCAGGCCTGGTGGCCTACTCGGCAACCAAGGGCGGCATGGACGCGGCCACCCGCTCACTCGCTCGTGAGCTGGGTGGCCGCGTCCTGGCCAACGCCGTAGCGCCGGGTTTCTTCGCCTCCGATATGTCAGCAGTGCTTGGACAGACCCAGCTGGACCAGATCGTCCGCCGTACTCCGACCGGTCACCTGACCGAACCGGAGGACGTCGTCCCCGTGGTCCGGATGCTGTTGCTGGACAACACCAACATCAACGGTCAGGTGCTGGTCATCGACGGAGCCGCGTCGATCTAAGCAGGCTTGATGTTCTGGTTGCGCCGGAACACGTTGTCCGGGTCGTACTTCGCCTTGATCTGCTGCAGCCGCTCGTACTTGGGCCCGTACGTCGCCTTGATCCGCTCGTCCTCGGCCTCCGTCATACCGTTGACGTAGCTGCCGATTCCAGCCGTGTACGGCTGCAACGCCGCCCAGAACGACCGGGTCCACTGCTGGTCGGCCTCGTACAGCTCCGGCACCGGGGCCAGGCCGACGATGAACACGGCGAACTGGTCGATGCGCTTGCCACCAAAGGCAGTAGCGTCGTCGTCGACCGCTGAGTACGCACGGTCGAGCCGGTACATGAGCGTCACCGACAGCGGCGAGGTCTTCTTCGGGAACTCCCGCGTAATCACCTCGATAGCGCCGTCCGACAGCTCTTCGAGGTAGGAGCCCTTCTCGTACGCGTAGCGCCCCCACGCGTTCGGCTCGTCCAGTGACTGCTGCAGGGCGACGTACGGCATCGGCGTAGCGAACTCGAACGACGGCGGCAGCGCAGTGCGGATCCGGTCCAGCACCTCCGCGTGCTCCTCGGGTGAGCCGAAGCCGACAACCACCAGACCGAAGCCAGGTGCGAAGTGCAGTGCCTCCGGGACAAACGGTGCCGGCGGCGCGTTCAGACCCGCGATGACGATGTTCACGTCTTCCGACAGCGTCGGGTAGAGGTCACGGGCCAGCCGCAGTACGTCGGCGCCCTGGTCGGCCGTCCAGAACAGCAGGCCGTAGTGGATCATCGGCCCGGCCTCGTGCAGCCGGAACTCGAACTCGGTGACCACTCCGAGGTTTCCGCCGCCACCACGGACGCCCCAGAACAGATCCGGGTTCTCGTCCTCGGCGGCGCGCAGAATGCTGCCGTCCGCTGTCACGATCTGCACGGACTCCAGGTTGTCGATGGTGAGCCCGTGCTTGCGCGTGAGCCAGCCCATGCCGCCACCGAGCGTCAGACCACCCACTCCGGTGTGGCTGATCATCCCGGCCGGTACAGCGAGGCCGTGGGCCTGCGTGGCCGCGTCCAGGTCGCTGAGCAGCGCACCGCCACCGACTCTGGCCCGCCGGGCCTCGGCGTCGACCGTCACTGCGTTCAGACCGCTGAGGTCGATCATCAGACCGTCGTCGACCGACGACGCCCCGGAGACACTGTGCGCACCGCCGCGGACCGCGATCTCCAGACCGTTCTCCACCCCGTACCGCACCGCGGCCGCGACGTCCTCGGCGCTCCGCACCTGAGCGATCACTGCCGGTCGCCGGTCGTGCTGCGCGTTCCACAGTCGCCGCGCGTCGTCGTACCCGTCCTGTCCTGGTGTCAGCACCGTCCCACTGATGCTGAACTCCGCGAGCTGAGTCATTGCATTCCTCCCCCATTGGTCTTGCCGCCAGGCTAAGTTGGCGGACCCGTCGGGGCGGAGGTCCTTTAGGGCAGATCTTCGCGCGGATTCGGGACCGGCGCCAGGTTATCCACAGGCTGTATGGGATCCGTTTGGGTGCGGCTCCGGACGGTGTCAGACTCGACCGCGTGAGTGACGACGAAATCCTGCGCCTGCTGCCGATGGCGGCCGCGATCGTTGCCGTGCACGACGATCGCGCCGACCTCGAGCTGGCCCGCCTGGGTGCGTACGACGAACGCGACCAGGCGCAGGTGGATCGCGTGCTGCTCGGCTTCCTGAACGGCCTGTTGCGGACCACCTGGGAGCGTGGCTGGACGCCGGCCGACGTCATCCAGCACGGCCGTCGCGAGTTCGACCCGGGGGTCGAGCCACTCCTGCTGGCCGCGATCGCGACCGAACACCGCAGCTATCGCGACGACATGATCGATCCGCGCTGGCTCGACCAACTCATCGACCTCGGCATCGAGCCGCCGTACACAGCGCTCGACCTGACCGCCTGGGGCACGGGCCAACGCATCGGGCGCTACCTCGCGCTGCGGCACACGCTCGCCCTGGCCGGCTTCCTGCAGACGCTGCCGCCGCTGGCCCGGCTGTTCCCAGCACCAGGCACGACGGTACGGCGAAGCTTCGGCGACCGACCCGCGGTCCCGGCGAACGCGAAGATGCTCTCGCGGATCCGCAGCCTGCTCGCGAAGGCGGAGGCGACCGAGTTCCCGGACGAGGCAGAAGCGTTGTCCGGCAAGGCGCAGGAGCTGATGGCCAAGTTCGCGCTGGACCGGGCGCTGGTCGAGGCGGATCCTGCGGTCGAGATCCCGGACGACTCGGCCGCCCGGCGGATCTGGCTGGACACGCCGTACGTGTCGGCCAAGGCGCAGCTGGTCGGTTCGGTCGCCACGGCGAACCGTTGCCGCACGGTCATGATCGAGCAACTCGCCGTGGTCACTGTGATCGGTGCCGACCTCGACCTGCAGCTCACCGAGATCCTCGCCACCTCCGTGCTGGTGCAGGCGAATCGCGCAATGATTGCCTCCGGCAAGCACATCGGCCGGTACGGCGAGTCCCGGACCAGGTCGTTCCGGCAGTCGTTCCTGATGGCTTACGCGCAGCGGATCGGCGAGCGGCTGCAGGCCGCGACGGAGGCGACCCAGGCCGCCGTACCGGCAGTGGATGCGGATCGGCTGCTGCCGGTGCTGACGCGTCGTGAGGAGCAGGTAGAGGCCTTGTTCACCAAGCTGTTCCCGAACACCACGACCCGGCGGACGCGGATCACGAACGGTGCAGGCTGGCAGGCCGGGCTGAGCGCGGCCGACCAGGCGCAGCTCGAGGCGCGCCGTCAGGTCCGCCGATGAAGGTCCACGAGACCTCGATCGAAGGCCTGCTGCGGATCGAGCTCGACCTCCAGCCGAACGCCGACGGCTGGTTCGAGGAGAGCTTCCACCGCGACAAACTCGCCACCGCCGGGATACCGCCGTACGACGTCGTCCAGCACAACGTCACGTACTTCGAGCGGGCCGGGATCCTGCGCGGGATCCACGCGGAGCCGTGGGACAAGTACCTGTCGCCGTCGGCCGGCCGGGTGTTCGTGGCGATCGTCGAGCTGCCGACCGGGCAGGTCGAGACGTTCGAGCTCGGGCCTGGGGATGCGCTGTACGTCCCGCGCGGTCTCGGCAACTCGTTCTGCACCATCGCTCCGCACACGGTCTACAACTTCCTCGTGAACGAGCCGTGGTCACCGGAGCGGATCGCGGTCAACCCGTTCGATCCGGAGCTGGCGATCCACTGGCCGGCGATCGAGCTCAGCTACACCGAGCGGGACGCCGCGAGCCCGGCGCTGGCCGAGGTCAGGACGCAGCAGGCCTGAGGCCGCAGAGCACGATGTCGAGCAGCCGCATCGCCTGCTCCGGCTCGATGTCGCGACCCATGTTGATCCCGCCGACCAGGCGCATGATGTCGGTCAGCTCGAGCTCGGGCCGAACGTCACCGCTGGCCTTCGCCTTGGACAGCAGCAGCTCGCCGGCGTCCTGGACGTTGGTCTTACAGACCTTGAAGAACGCGGAGTCCTTGCCCAACGCCTCGATGAGCTCCGCGGCCAAGGTCTTCTTGGACAGCCCGTAGCCGAGGAAGCTGCGCAGCCAGGCGGCCAGTGCCTCGAACGGCGGCAGCTCCCGATCGAAGTCGTACGCCCGATCGCAGACCGACTGGATCTCGTCGACGTACACGGCCTCGAGCAGAGCCGTCCGGTTCGGGAAGCGACGGTAGAGGGTGCCGATGCCGACGCCGGCCCGGCGGGCGATCTCCTCCAGCGACGTGTCGGTGCCGTGCTCGGCGAACGTCTGCCGGGCCGCCGAGACCAGGAGGTCGTAGTTCCGGGCCGCGTCCGCGCGGGTCGGCCGCGTGCTGGGCAGCGGTGTCGATGCCATCGAACCTCCCTCCAGAAAGTTCGCAGAGAATATCGCTTGCAAAGCGGAGGAGGCCTCCGTATTGTGAAACGGAGGAACGCTCCACTTCCTCCCTCAACTGTAGCCCCTCCGGGGTAAGGAGCAATATGTCAGGCACGACCACCCGGCGACCCGGGATTGTTCTCGCGGTCATCCTGGTCACCCAGCTGATGGTGATCCTGGATGCGACCGTGGTGAACATCGCAATGCCCAAGATCCAGCACGCCCTCGACTTCAGTCCGTCCAGCCTGTCCTGGGTGCAGAACGCCTACGCCCTGGCCTTCGGCGGTCTGCTCCTGCTCGGCGCCCGCGCCGGCGACCTGCTCGGTCGCCGCCGGGTCTTCATCGCCGGTGTCAGCGTCTTCACCCTCGCCTCCCTGCTCGGCGGCCTCGCCCCGAACGCCGAGCTCCTCCTCACCGCACGAGTCCTGCAGGGCGTCGGTGGCGCCATCGCAGCACCGGCCGCTCTGACCCTGATGATGCTCACCTACCGCGAAGGCCCTGAGCGGATGAAGGCCCTGGGCTACTACAGCCTGGTCTCGTCCGGCGGTGGCAGTGTCGGTCTGGTCCTCGGCGGCATGCTGACCGACTGGGCGTCGTGGCGCTGGGGCCTCATCATCAACGTCCCGATCGGTATCGGCCTGATCATCGCGGCCCGCAAGGTGCTGACGGAGACCGAGCGCGAGACCGGCCGGTTCGACATCGCCGGTGCCGTGACCTCGACAGTCGGCATCACGGCGGTCGTCTACGGGTTCATCCGCGTCGCCGATATCGGGTGGACCGCCCCCGAGGCGATCGCCGCGTTCACTGCCGGTGTGGTCCTGCTGGTCGCCTTCGTGCTGATCGAGCGTCGCGTCAGCCACCCGATCGTCCCGCTGCGACTCTTCCGGAACGCATCCCGCTCGGCGTCGTACCTGACCATGCTGTTGGTGGTCGGCACGATGTTCGGGATGTTCTTCTTCCTGACCCAGTTCCTGCAGGGTGTGCTCGAGCTGAGCCCGCTGGCGGCCGGGCTGGCGTTCCTGCCGATGACCGGTCTGCTCTTCGCCGCGTCGCGCGTCGTCCCGAAGGTGCTCAACCGGATCGACGGCGGGCGTCTGATGCTCATCGGCTCGCTGCTGATCACGGCCGGCACGATCTGGCTGACCCAGCTCGACGCGTCCAGCACCTACCTCGCCAACGTGGTCGGACCGATGGTCCTGTTCGGACTCGGCGCCGGCATGCTCTTCATCCCGCTGGTCGGCCGGGCCATCGCCAACGTGGCACCGGAAGACTCCGGAGCCGCATCGGGCCTGCTGAACGTCGTCCAGCAGGTCGGCGGTGCACTAGGCCTCGGCATCCTCGTCACAGTCTTCGGTACGGCGAGCCGTAGCTCCGCCGGTACGACGCCCCGCGCCGTACTGACCGATGGCGTGCACGCGGCCTTCCTCGGTGCCGCCGTGTACGCCGTACTGAGCCTCGCGATGATCGTGATCAGCGTGAAGCCGTGGACCTGGCTGCGCCGCTCAGAGCCCGAGGCTGAAGGTGATCCACTTGCTGTGGACGCTGAAGCCAAGGCTCTCGTAGAGACCGAGGGCACCAGTGGGGTTGTTGGCGTCCACACCTAAAGACGCCCGCTGGTAGCCGGCCCGGGCACCCTCGGCGAGCACCTTCGCCAGGGCGGCCCGGGCCAACCCACGTCCGCGGTACTCACGCCGTGTGCCGACCTGACCGACGTACACCTCCCGTACGCCGGTCGCCTCGGTGTCGGCGGCCCATTCGTAGCCGAGCGCGTACGCCGCCACCGTGTCACCGTCCAGCACGACGTACGACAGCTCCGGCCGGAACGACCGCGACCCGGTGACATGGGTCTTCCAGGACTCGGGATCGCGCGGCAGCGCAGCCCAGTGGTCCCGAAAGGCCTCGTTATGCGCCGCTCGCAACTCCTCGTCCAGTGCGGGGTCGAACGGCACCAGCCGAAGGCCATTTGCTGTGACGGTCTGCACTGGTGTGTCCAGCGCTCGCTTCATGTCGAAGAAGTAGCGGCTCTCCTCGAAGCCCAGCCCGCGCAGCATGGCGATCGTGCCGTCGTGAGTGCTCTTCGCACTGGCCCGAACCTCACCGGGGTAGTCCGGAAACGTCGCAGTGTGCTGCTCACTCGCACCCCGGATGGTCCAGCGCATCAGAGCAGCGCCGACACCACGCCGGCGCCAGTCCGGATGCACAGTGCCTTCGACGTCGACCCGGTCCACGTCAACGACCGACGTACGCGGGTGGAGCTTGGCGTAGCCGACCATCTGCTCGCCGGACCACAGAGCGATCGTGGCCTGCTCGGTGTCGAGGTGTGGATCGGACAGCTCCTCCAGGAGGTCAGCGGCTTCGTAGTTCTCGCCGCCCTGGTCGACCAGCTCGCGGGCGGCGAGCAGATCGGCCCAGGCCTGTACGTCGCCCGTGGTGATCGGCCGGGCGACGATCCCCTCGGGCCAGCTCACTGGAGCTGCTCGCAGAGCCAGCGGACAGCCATCGGGTACCGGTACTCGATACCGCCGTGCTTGCCGTCGAACAGCTCGAAGTGCACCTTCTCCTCCGGTACGCCGATCGCCTGCAGCCCGCGGTGGAACGCGGTCGCACCCAGGTCGAGGTAGTACTCGTCGCCGCGGCCGGCGTCGATCCAGATGGCGCGCATCGTGCGCGCGGCGTCGGCGTACTGCGGCTGCTTGAGCATCTCGACCGGATCCAGTGCCAGCCAGCGCTCCCAGACCTCGGGGATCACCTCGCCGAGGTCGTTGAACGGCAGCAGCACGGTCCCATCCGGCTCGGCCGAGAACGCCGAGGAGACGCCGTAGATCTCGTAGAGCTCGATGTCCTCGTTCTGCAGCCGGCCCGCTCGCCCAGCGGCGTCCTTCAGGAAGTTCTGGATGTCGCTGTCGTACTTGTCCCGCAGAATGCGGGCGATTCTGGGGAAGTCGCTGCGGTAGCTGAGCTCGAAGCTCGCATCACCAGCATGCGTCGCCATGGCTCCGAAAACGTCCGGCCGCATCAGAGGCATCACCATGGCGGTGTAGCCACCACTGGACTTACCAGTCATAGCCCGGTGGTCGCGGTCCGCGATGGTCCGGTACGACGCGTCCACCCACGGCACGATCTCGTCGCACACGTAGGACAGGTACTGGCCGGCACCGGGGGAGTCGAGGCTCTGACTGCCGCCCAACCGGGTCCAGGTGTCGACGAACACCACGATGGCCGGCGGAACGTCGCCGACCGCGAACATGGCGTCCAGTAGCTCCGGGTAGGGCTGCCGGAAGGCCATGCGGTTGAAGAACATCCCGAGGTGACCGGTGTAGCCCATGGTCACGTAGACGACCGGGTAGCGCTGGTCGGACTCGTTGTACCCGGGTGGCAGGTAGACCAGCACCGGACGCTCGTGCGGGTCACCCAGTGGGTTCCCCCGCAGCAACGCACTGTCGTAGGTCCTCTGCTCCAGTCTTCCCGCCCAGTCGATCGACCACGGCAGCATCGACAACCCCCTTCAGACAGTCACATCGCGTCCGGTGCCGCGATACCTAGTAGACCTAGCCCATCCTGCAACACCTGCCGGGTCGCCGCGCACAGCGCGATCCGGCTGCTCCGGTTTTCACCCCTCAACACTGGACACTGTTCGTAGAACACAGACAACGCGGCGGCCAGGTCGTACAGATAGGTACACAGCCGATGCGGCTGCAGCGTCTCCGCAACCTGCAGCACGATGTCGTCGAAGCCAGTCAGCAGCAGCGCCAACCGCTGCTCCACCGGGTGCTCCAGCACGGTCACCTCGCCGCCTGTGCTCTCGGCCTTCGTGAGCAGCCGAGTCAGCCGTGCGTGCGCGTACTGCAGGTAGGGACCGGTATTACCCGTCATGGCGACCATCCGGTCCAGATCGAACACGTAGTCGTTACCCCGGTCGCTGGACAGGTCGGCGTACTTCACCGCACCGATGCCAACGGCCACCGCAGTTGCAGCGCGGTCCATACCGGTCTTGTCAACCAGCAGTGCATCCGCCCGCTCGACCGCCTCGTCGAGCAGCGTGGTCAGCTTGACCGTGCCACCGGCTCTGGTCTTGAACGGCTTGCCGCCCGGACCGAGCACAGTGCCGAAGCTGACGTGTTCGGAGGTCGTTGTCGGCGGCAACCACCCGGCCGCCCGCGCCAGCGTGAAGATCATGTCGAAATGCAGCGCCTGCCGATGGTCGACGACATACACGATCCGCTTGGCCTGCAAGGTCTTCACCCGGTGCCGGATCGCAGCCAGGTCGGTAGCGCTGTAGCCGAAGCCGCCGTCGGACTTCCGCACGATCACCGGCAGCGGCTGACCGTCGCGTCCGACGAACCCCGGCAGGAACGCGCAGGACGCCCCCTCGGACTCCGTCAGCAGACCGTCCCGTTCGAGCTCGTCCACAATCACCGGCAGGTCGTCGTTGTACGCGCTCTCGCCGACCACATCATCCCGGGTCAGCGCCGAGCCAAGCCGGGCATACACCTGCTCGAAATCGGCCAGACTGACGTCCACCATCCGCTGCCAGCTCGCCCGCGTCGCCGGATCACCGGTCTGCAGCGCGACGACCCGCAGCCGGGACAGATCGGCGAAGTCACCGTCACTGTCGAAGTGCCGCCGGCTCCGCTCGTACAGCTCCTGCAATCCCTGCAAATCAAGGGTTTCCGGGTCCAGACCCTCTTCGAGCAGCTGCTCGATCATCATCCCGTACTGCGTGCCCCAGTCGCCGACGTGGTTCTGCCGGATCACCTCGTAGCCGACGTACTGCAGCACGTTGCAGACGGCGTCCCCGATCACGGTCGACCGCAGATGACCGACGTGCATCTGCTTGGCCACGTTCGGCTGCGAGTAGTCGACGACGACGCGTTCGCCCCGCGGCGCGAACGCCGTACGGGAGTTCACCGCCGCTGCCAGCACGTCGGACCGCAAGGTCAGGTTGACGAAACCGGGCCCTGCGATCGCAGGTGTCTCGCACAGATCATCGACCTTGAGTGCAGCGAGCAGGCGTGCGGCAACCTCCCGCGGCGGCAGGCTGAGCTGGTTGCCGAGCCGCAACGCCAGATTGGTCTGGTAGTGGCCGAACTCAGGTTTGGTCGCCGACCGCAGCTCCGGATCGAGCGTGATACCGAAGGCGGCGGTGGAGGCATGGATGAGTCTGGAGGCAAGCGCAGACAACACAACGGACATCAGAAGTCCTTCAGAACGACAGACGTGAACAGGGAAGCTGAGGTGTTCAGACAGTCTGTCGTCGTCGCGTCATGTCAGCCATTATGCATGAAGAGAGCTCCAGTACGCCGACGGTGCCGGCGACCGCTCGGCCAGCGGAGTGATCGCCGGTACGTCGTTCTCGCCCAGAAACACCCGCCGTACGACGCGCTCGCCGGCCCGGCCGTCGTCGTACTCGCAGAAGCGCTCCCGGAACAGCTGCCGGTGCTTGGCGGCCTCTGGTGCGGCAAAAGCACCACTGCGGAACGCGGTGAGCAGCTCCTCCGCCGACCGGGCGACCACGCCGGGCGGGAACTCGGTGAGATCGAAGTAGGCGTCCCGAGGCGGCCCGTCGATCAGCAGCACGATCGGACGGTCCAGGTTCGCGTAGTCGAAGGTGAGGGGCGAGTAGTCCGCGATCAGGACGTCGGCCGCCAGCATCAGGTCGTCAACACGCGGCCCCGCGTTCACATCGAGAACCACCGCGTCGTCCAGCCGGCCCAGGTCGAAGTGTGACTCCTCACGCGCGTCCAGCAGCACCAGCTGTGAGTCGTTCAGCCCGAGCCTCGCCCTGACCGCCCGGACCTCCGCCAGCGTCGCGGTCAGCAGCCGGTCGTTGCGCGGGTACCCGTACTCGAGCTCTTCGAAGTACGACGGGTAGGTGCGCTCCCAGATCTCGGAGGAGTACCGGTTCGAGGACAGGTTGAAGTCCCAGTGGTCCACCTGATGGAAGTCCGGCCGAGTGGTCAGCCTCTTGAGCGGTGTGCCGTGCTGAGTCTGCAGATGGACCTGCCCGGAGCGCTTCTGCACGTCCTTCGGCCAGTCCGCGTTGTTGACGAAGTACGTCCCTCGCGCGAGCAGCTTCTGGTACGCCGGTGACCCCGCGACGACGTACTCGACGCCCTCCGGGATGTCTGCCAGGTGCTCCGCCTCGATCACCCAGACCCCGCGGACCTGTGGCGCCAGCTCGGCCGCCCTCTCGTAGATGGCGCGTGGGTTGCACGCATACCGGGTGCAGCGGCAGGCGGCGTACACGGCGAGGTTCGGGTCGAGTTTGGCGCGGTGCAGCAGCTTGTCGGTGGTCTTGCGCGGACTCGGGATCTGCAGCATCTTCCCGGTCACTTTGAGCGTCGAGTACGTCGCGTAGTCGTCGTAGATGAGCTGCCAGCGCCGGAACCCGCGCCTGCTGCGGTCAATCGTGTAGTCCTCGGGCTTCCACCGCTTGGCGAACGCATGGGCCGCATGGAAGAAGTCGGCGCGGTCCTCAGGAGCGATCCGCTCCGGCTTGGCCAGTACGGCGAGGATGTGGTCGAGCGACCGGTCGAAGGCGAACCGGCGCCAGCCGGCCAGCTCCGGATCGGACTGGATGAACGCGTGCACCCGGTCGTACTGGTCGAAGATGTCCCACTGCCGGCGGCCGCTGGTGGCGTGGATGTTGCCCCCGGTGCGGTGCTGGCGGTAGTGCACCACCACCCGGTCCAGGGTGGCGATCCGCTCCGCGGTCAGCATTGTGGAGTACGTCCAGGGCGCGTCCTCGTAGAAGCCGGCGGTGAAGGCGAAGCCGTGCCGAGTGAGGAAGTCGCGTCGGTAGGCCTTGTTCCAGACGATCTCCAGGAAGGTGAGGAAGATCGGCCGCTCCGCCGCGGTGAAGACCCCGGCGCCCTCCCGGGCGAAGGCGTCGTGCCGCTGGTTGCCGACCAGCCGCCCGTCCCAGAAGATCCGCTCGTAGTCGAACATCACGATGTCCGGCTGCCCGGTGTCGTCGATCCGGCGGGCGATCGCTGCCAGCGAGCCGGGCAGGTACAGGTCGTCGGCGTCCAGGAACAGCACGTACTCGCCGCGGCACTCCTTCAGCCCGGCATTCCGGGCCGGACCGAGCCCGACGTTCTCCTCCAGGTGCAGCACGTGCACCCGCGGATCGGCGGCGGCGTACTCGTCCAGGATCCGGCCGGAGCCGTCGGCATCCGCGTCGTCGACGCCGAGCACCTCGAAATCGGTGAAGGACTGGCTGAGCACCGAGTCCAAGCAGGGCCGCAGCCACGCCCGGGAGGCATGGCAGGGGACCACGATGCTGAACTTGGGGACGGTACCGAGCGCCATGCCAAGTCATCCTAGGCTGCAGGTATGACAACAGATGTGTTCGAGCCACTCGCTGGTCTGGAGGGGGTGGGCTCGGCGGCACGTGCGGCGCGGGATGCGGTCGACGTACTGCTCCGGGACAGAGGGCTGCGCAAGGTGGGCGCGGACATGACCGCCGAGGCGTTGCTGCGGGGCGCGCACGCGTCGGCAGCGCTGGCGGGCAGTCCGGCGACGCTGGACGAGGCGCGGGCGGGCAGTACCGACCCGTTGGTCGCCGGAGCGGTCCGGATCACCGGTGAGCTGATGCGCCTCGCGCCACAGGTGGACACCGCACCGGTCCAGGTCTGGACCAGACTGCACCAGTTGGCCGGGGCCGATCTGGGCCCGGAGCCGACACTGGGCCATTTGCGGACCAGCCGGGAGCCAGTGCCGGACGACATCCCCGGACTGCCACCGGCACCGCCCGCGGACGAGATGTGGGAGCGGTTGAGCGCGCTGGGCAAGGCGCTGAGCCGGCCGTCCAAGGCGCCGGGCCTGGTGGTCGCCGCGATCGTGCACGCCGAGCTCGCCGTACTGCGCCCCTTCCCGACCGCCAACGGACTGGTCGCCCGGGCCGCGGAGCGCGCCCTTTTAGTTGCCCGAGGCATCGATCCGGTCGCGGTCACGGTCCCGGAGCTTGGTCACTGGGAGTTGTCGGCAACCTATGTGCCGGCCCTCAACGACTACACAGCGCGAGGTCTGGTCGGCGTCCGGGATTGGTTGCTCCGGTCCTGCGAAGTCGTTGCCCTGGGGGCCGAGCGGTCACCGCTGGCGGGCTGAATCTTTTGCAGTGCTGACACATGCGAACGGCGCTCTCACGGGGAGAGCGCCGTCGCTGGCACGTCAACCTGGTTACCATGCGTGCACCTGTCTGCCGCCACAGGACTGGCCTGGGTCGCGCTGCCCGGTTGGGATGGGCTGGTCGCCGCGTGGGTGCCTGACTGCCGTGCAATCTCTACCGGATCCGAAGATCCTTTGTGCTTCCTTTGTACTCCTGAAATCCCTTCCTGTGAAGGGGATGTGCGGTGTTCATGGAGTTGAGAAGAATGAAGCAAACTTCAGCTTTGGGTTACTCCGCCGATGATCTGCCGCGCCGCCTGGATGCCAGCAGGAAGGCCCCGGCGGCGATCCCCGCGACCACGCCGGCGGCCAGGGCGGGACGCCGTACATCCTTCAGCCGGGAACGCTCGGTGAGGCCCACCGGCTCGCTGAAATCCAGCACCGGCCAGTCTCGCGACAGCGCGAGCCGGCGCAGGGCCTTGTCCGGGTTGACGGCGAACGGGTGCCCGACCGCGGCCAGCATCGGCTCGTCGGTGATCGAGTCGGAGTAGGCGTAGCTGGCGGCCAGGTCGTAACCCTCGGTCGCGGCCAGCGCCTGGATCGCGGTCGCCTTGTGCGGCCCGTAGGCGTATTCCTCGATCACGCCGGTGTACTTGCCATCGGCAACTACCATCCGGGTGGCGATCACCTTGTCGGCGCCGAGCATCGCCCCGATCGGCTCGACCACCTCGGCGCCGGACGACGAGACGATCACCACGTCCCGGCCGGCCGCGTGGTGCTGGTCGATCAGCTCGACGGCCTCCTCGAAGATCATTGGCGTGACGATGTGGTGCAGGGTGTCGGCGACGATCGCCTTCACGGTCCCGACGTCCCACCCGGTGCACATCGCCGACAGGTACTCGCGCATCCGCTCCATCTGGTCGTGGTCGGCGCCACCGAGCAGGTAGACGAACTGCGCGTACACACTGCGTAATACGGCCCGCCGGTTGATCAGCCCGCCGGCGTAGAACGGCCGGGAGAAAGCGAGCGTGCTCGAGCGCGCGATGATGGTCTTGTCCAGATCGAAGAAGGCGGCCGATCGGGCGGTCTCAGAGGGCGGTTCGGCGTGCTCCATGAGGTCGAGGATAGGCCGGTGACTCACGCTGGGGAGAAACGCCGAGCGACCCGGGCTTTTGTGTTGGCGACTCTCCCGTTAGACTGTTGAGTAGTGTGACAGTGGTACTGGTCGCAACGGTCGGTTCACCGGCCGTGACGCCCGGAATCAGCGCGCTCGGTTGCAACAGAACTGAGATGTGTGAGGTCCGGACTCGGGGGGTACATACCTCCTGACAGTGGCAGACTGTCGCCTCCTGAACGGCCCCCGGCTCCTCCCCCCGAGCCCGTGGCCGAAGACGGCCCCCGGTCACCCCCCCGCCGGGGGCCGTCGCCTTTCCTCCTCCAGGTGCTCTGAAACTTTCGGGAGTTCCGTTCTGGGCGGTCTCGCCCGGAGGACGTTCCACTGTACAGAATCTGTATATTTTTCATTTTCGTGAGCGTGAGAGCGCGTTCACTTTATGCAGGGTCTTGACAATGTAGTTACGCAGCCACAGTTTCTAATCATGAAACCGCCTGCACCCCGCCCCCAGGCACTGGTCTTCAGCCTGATCGCTCTTGTCCTCGCCCTCACGGGCCTCGTCCTGGTCCCAGCGACCGGACATGCCGCCACCAACCTCGTCGTCAACGGCTCCTTCGAGTCCGGCACCCTCTCCGGCTGGCAGTGCGCCGCCGGCAGTGTCACCAGCACCGCCCACTCCGGTTCCTACGGACTGCAGTCGGCTCCCAGCGGTTCCGCCACCGGACGCTGCAGCCAGACAATCTCGGTCCGCCCCAGTACGGCGTACACGCTGTCGGCCTGGGTGACCGGGTCAAACGTCTACCTCGGTGTGGACGGGGGAGCTTCGACCTGGACGACCAGCAGCTCCTGGAGCCAGCTGACTGTCCCCTTCACCACGAGCGCCTCGGCCACGTCGGTGACCATCTACCTGCACGGTTGGTACGGACTACCGCCGTTCGGCGCGGATGACGTCGTACTGGATGGCCCGGGCGGTACTCCGGACACCACTCCGCCGTCCACTCCGGGTGGACTGGCTGTCGGCAGCCCGACGTCCAGTTCGTTGCAGCTCAACTGGTCCGCTGCGACAGATGCGAACGGCATTGACCACTACGACGTCGTACGGGGTGGTGAGGCTCCGCAGAGCGTTGGCAACGCCACCAGCTGGACGGCGACCGGGCTGACCCAGGCGACGACGTACAGCTTCAAGGTGCGGGCGTGTGACCCCAGCGGCAACTGCTCGCCGTACGGCGCGTCTGCCTCCGGTACGACGACCACCGGGCCGACCAACCCGGGTGGGAGCCTGCCCCAGCACGTGCTGACGGGGTACTGGCAGAACTTCAACAACGGTGCCACCGTCCAGAAGATCTCCGACGTACCGGCGGCGTACGACCTGATCGCGGTTGCGTTCGCTGATGCGGATGCCGCTCGGCCGGGTGGGATCACCTTCACCCTCGACAGTGCGGGGCTGAACGGGTACACCGTGGCGCAGTTCAAGTCCGACATCGCCGCGAAGAAGGCTGCCGGGAAGAAGGTCATCCTGTCGGTCGGTGGTGAGCGCGGCACGATCTCGGTCGGTAACGCGACTGCTGCGGCCAACTTCGCCTCGACCGCCCTGACGGTACTGCGGGAGTATGGCTTCGACGGGATCGACATCGACCTCGAGAACGGCGTCAACGCGCAGTACATGGGTCAGGCGCTGCGCAGTCTGCAGAGCCAGTTCGGCAGCGGTCTCATCATCACCATGGCGCCGCAGACGATCGACATGCAGGCGACGACGTTCGAGTACTTCAAGCTGGCGCTGGCGATCAAGGACATCCTGACCATCGTCAACGTGCAGTACTACAACTCCGGTGCGATGAACGGCTGCAACGGACAGGTGTACTCACAGGGTTCGGTCGACTTCATCACGGCACAGGCCTGCATCATGCTGCAGAACGGCCTGCGCCCCGACCAGGTCGGTCTGGGCCTGCCTGCGTCGCCGCGGGGCGCCGGTAGTGGCTACGTCTCGCCGACGATCGTCAACAACGCCCTGGACTGCCTGGCGCGTGGGACGAACTGCGGCAGCTTCAAACCGAGCACCACCTGGCCGACGCTGCGCGGTGCGATGACCTGGTCGACCAACTGGGACGCGCTGAACGGCAACCAGTTCGCCAACCAAGTCGGCGCCCACGTCCACGCCCTGCCCTGATGCACAACTACCGCCCCGCTCCGGTGCTGGAAGCGCTCGGTGTCTGCTCGGAGGACGAGCAGCTCTACCGGGCGCTTCTGGCCCGCCCGGAATCCACAACGACAGACCTGGCGAACGACACCGGCTGGCCGGCCACACGGATCGCCCGGCACCTCCGATCGCTGCTGTCTCTCGGTCTGGCCTCCCGCATGCCGGGGAGGCCGGCCCGCTACTTCCCAGCGGTCCCCGAGGCAGCAGTCGAGCTGCTGGCACTCAGGAAACAGGCAGCCATCGTGGAAGCCCGAGTTGGTGCTTCCGTGCTGACTGCCGAGTTCAGAGCTCGCCATGATGCGTTCACGGTGATCCGTGGCGCCGAGGCGGTCGCGCAGCGGTTCTACCAGGCACAGCAGTGCGCCCAGGACGAAGTACTCGTGTTGGACCGGCCGCCGTACGTCGTCGTGCCGGTCGAGGCGCGTAGGGCGCACGGGGTCACGTATCGGACGATCTTCGACATGGACTCGCTGTCCGAGCCGACTGATCTGGTGGCGGCCCGTTCCACCGGTTGCCGGATGCTGCGCGACGTACCGCTCAAGATGCTGGTCGTCGATCGCCGGATGGCGTTACTGCCGACCAGCCACGACGTGATCGTTGAGCTCGGTCCGTCGAGTCTGCTCGACGGACTGCTCCGGCTCTTCGAGCTGCTCTGGCACCAGGGCAGTCCGCTGTCCCCGACGCCTTCGGACGGGCCGCTGAGCTTCGAGGACCAGCAACTGCTCTCGCTGGCCGCTGCCGGGCTGACGGACCAAGCCATCGCCCGGCGACTCGGAGTCGCTCAGCGGACCGTCGAACGACGCATGCAGCGCATTCTCCGGGCACTCGACGCCACCACTCGGTTCCAAGCAGGCCTCCGCGCCGGACAGCGAGGCCTACTGGTTTAAGTTGCGCAGCATCGCGTTGCGCTGTTCCAAAGCCTGACTGGTGGTGGGGATCAGCTTGGCGTCCCCCACACCGATCTTGCCCTGGTTGGCCGTCACGAACTCGCGTGTCCTGCTTTCGTACGCGGCGAGACCCTCGTTGGCTACGGAGTGCGCGAGCCTGTACGCGCCGACCAGCGCCAGGCTGGTGCCCTGCCCAGTCAGAAACGACGGTGCGTAGGCGGCGTCGCCCACCAATGCGACGTTGCCTCTGGACCACTGCGGCATCCGGATCTGGCTGACGGTGTCGACGAACAGATCATCCGCGTCGCGGAGTGCGGTGAGCATCTGTGGCACCTCCCAGCCTGCGTCGCCGAAGGTCTCGGCGATCAGGTCAGCCCGTGGTTGTGACTGCGCGACGGTCAGCAGGGCGTGCACCTCGTCGTCGCCGACGGCATAGACGGCCGCAGCTCTGCCTGGGGTGTTCCACATGACGACCTCATCTCTCAGGCCGAAAGAGTTGGGCATAGTGAACCCGGCGAAGCAGTACCCGAGGTAGTGCTGGAACTGCTCTTCCGGACCGAACACGAGCGCCCGGGTCCGTGAGTGCAGACCATCTGCGCCGAACACCAGGTCGAACGTGCGTGTGCCACCACTGGCGAACGCGACGTCGACTCCGTGGCCGGACTGGTCGAGTGACACGACAGAGTCGCCGAATACGAACTCCACGTCGTCACGGACCGCGGCGTACAAGGCTTGGGTCAGGTCTCCGCGCCGTACCTCGAGGTCCTGTCCGGCATCGCTGCCGGCGAGGGCGTGCGGATCGACCGAGGCGATCGTGCTGCCGTCCTCGTTGAGGAAGGTGAGCCGCCGCAGGTCGATCCGTGCGTCCTCTAGTTGCGGGAGGATCCCCATCCGCCGGACGACTTCCAGTGCGGGGCCGCGGATGTCGATGGGGTAGCCACCGCCGCGTGGAGCGCTCGCCTTCTCCACCACCGTGACTTCGTAGCCGTATCGGTTGAGCCAGTACGCCAGCGCGGGACCGGCGATACTCGCTCCGGAGATCAGGGCCTTCATACGGTGACTCCCTTGCGCATAGTGCGGATGACCAGCAGAGACAGTGCGGTGACGGTGGCGGCGATGACGAAGCCCGTGCTGTAGGCCGATTCAGCCGGGATCTGCGTCCCGGACAGCCTCCCGGCGGAGAGGACGGCTCCGCTGACCTGTACGCCGGCGGCGAAGCCGAGCACGCGGGTCACCAGTACGAGGCTGGTGGCGATACCGGTGTTGTCCTGGTCGACGGAGTCAGCGGTCTTGATGACCATCGCCGTAATGCAGACACCACTGGCCAGGGCGATCAGTGCCTTGCCGACGACGAGGTGCCAGACCTCGGTGTGGACGAACGCCAGGGCGAACAGTGCGGTCGTCATGACGGCGATTCCGGTGCCGAGCACGGCGCTCGCGCCGAAACGCCGTACTGCGATCCCACCGAGCGGACCGCTGACCGCCGCCGCGATGGCGCTGGGCAACAGGTACCGGCCGATGTCAGTGGAGCTTGCCCCGAAGCCGTACCCGGCCGCGGACACGTCGAACAGCTGCGGCACGAGGTAGGTCGCCGACGCGGTGCCGACGCAGACGGCGAAGGTGATCACGTAGGAGCTCCACAGTGCAGGTTTCGAAAACAGCCGCAGATCGACCATCGGCGCGGGGGAGCGGCGTTCGACGCGGATCCATCCGGTCACCAGTGCGGCCAGCAGTGCGACGAGGGCGCCGAACAGGAGCGGCTTGTCGAGGGCGTCGGGCGCGACTTTGAGCCCGGCCATGAGCGTCACCAGAATGCCGCTCAGCAGCACCACGCCGGGCCAGTCGATCCGGGCGTCCGAGCGGGCCGGCGGATCGTTCGGCATCAGCCAGTGCACGAGCAGGGTCGTGATGACGACCGCGATCGTCGGGATCGCGAACATCCAGTGCCGCGACAGCCCCTCCGCGATCGGACCGGCCATCAGGGTGCCCAGCATTCCGCCGCCGACGAACATTCCGCTGACCACCCCGATGGCCACTGCGGACTCTCCGGCCGGGAGGTGCTTGCGGACCAGGATGAACGAGAGTGGCATCGCGCCGACCATGGCGCCCTCCAGCACCTGGCCGAGCAGCAGCACCGGCAGGTTCGGCGCCAGCGAAGACACCAGGCCACCGGCCGCCACCACCGCCATCAGCCGGACCAGCACCCACTTCCCGCCGTGCCGGTCACCGAGGTTGCCGGCAATGGGCGTGATGATGGCGCCCGTGATCAGCATGGTGATGCTGAGCAACGCCCCCTGGGACGGACTCATCGACAGCTCGCGTTGCAGTAGCGGGAGCGTCGGTGTCACCACCGACTCCAGGGTGCCGGTGGCGGCGGCCAGCAGGCCGAGAGCCCAGACTGCTGCCTTCCCGACGCGGACAGGAGGATCCAGGGTTGTCGTCATGCCGTCCAGCCAACCCGGGATCCGTGTTCCGGAGGATGGCTCTACAGCCCCTGTCGGGGTGGGCTTTCACCCACCCCGGATGGTTCAGTCGGTCACGTCGGCGACGGTGGCGTTGAGGGCTTTGGCGAGCTCATCGGCGTCCACAGTGAGACCGGTGCCGAAGTCACCGCCGCCGATCGAGATGGTGCCGGTGATCCGCTCGTCGGCGATCACCGGCCAGGCGTGCGTGCTGCCCAGCGGAGTGATCGTGCCGCGGAGATAGCCGGTGACGGCGAAGGCGGTGTCCTTGTCCGGCATCGACATCCGCTTGACGCCGAGCAGCGTGCGCAGCTTCGGCCACGCGATCTCACGGTCGCCGGGGACGAGAACGAAGCGGTAGTCGTCGTCAGCCAGCCGCACTACGATCGTCTTGATCAGCCGGGCCGGTTCGATCTCCCTTGCCGCGGCTGCCTCCTCCAGTGAGTTCACCGGTCCGTGCTGGGTCATTTCGTAGCTCAGCCCGAGCTGGTCTGCCGCATCCGTTGCCTTGGTCACCTGTCCAGTCTAGGAACAGCCTTCAGGGCCAGGGACAACACCAGAGCGATTGCGAACAGCACTCCGGCCTCCAGCGCGACTCCACTCCAGCCGGCGCGACTCCACGCCGTACCGGCTAGACCTCCGAAGACGGATGAGCCGAGGTAGAAGGAGAACAGGTACATGCTCGAGGCCTGGCCGGTTCCGATACCTGCTAAGTGTGCTCGGGCTGGTACCCATCCACTGGCCACTCCGTGTATCGCGAAGAACCCTGCTGTCAGCACTGCGAGCCCGAGCACGATGAGTGGCAGTGGTGCGGCCAGAGTGATCGCGACTCCGGCCAAGGTGACCAGACACCCCACCGGTACGACGGCCCGTCGTCCGAAGCGGTCAGCCAGCAACCCGGCGCCTGCGGAACCGGCTGATCCGAGCAGGTAGACGCAGAACACCAGTCCGGACGCGCCGGCGCTCAGGAGGTAGGGCTCACCCGACAACCGGAACACTGCGCCGTTGTAGACCGCGACGAATGCGCCGACCGCAGTGGCCGCGATTCCGTACAGGGCAAGCAGTGCGGGGTCTCGCAGGATCCGGCCGGAGAACGGATGTGCCGACCCAGGGCGGAAGTTCTGCGAGGACGGCAGCAGCCACCACACGACTCCGGCGCAGAGGAGTCCCAGTACGGCGATTCCGGCGGCACCGACCCGCCAACCGCCGAGGTCGGACAGACCGCCGGCGACTAGTCGGCCGGACATGCCACCGACCGCCGTACCGGCGATGTAGAGCCCGCTGGCGCGTGCATGGCTGTCGGCATGCACCTCCTCGCGCAGGTAGGCCATCGCTACTGCCGGCAGTCCCGCCATTGCGATCCCTTGCAGGCCGCGCAGTGCGAGCAGCGCATGCCAGGTGGGAGCGAACGCGGTGAGCAGTGCGAAGACAGCAGTACCTGCGACTGACCAACGCATCAGAGTGGTTCGGCCGATCCTCTCCGACACTGGTCCGACCACCAGGAGGGCCAGACCGAGGCCGAATGTTGCGAACGACACACTGAACGCGCTCTGGCTGGGAGAGACGTGGAAGTGCTCGGACAGCTCAGGGAGCAGTGGTTGCGTGCTGTAGAGGAGTGCGAAGGTCGCCAGCCCGGCTGCGAACAGTGCCACTGAGAGCCTGCGGTACGCCGCCTCTCCGGGCCGGTAGCCGACTGCGACAGATTGGTGCATGACTTCGACGGTGCCACGATCCAAGTGATACGTAAAATGTCGATCTCAGCGGAAATAGATACGATATCCGTATGCATGTCGAGGATCTGCGCTGGTTCACCGTCCTTGCGGAGACCGAACATCTGACAGCGGCGGCGACGGCGTTGGGTACCAGTCAGCCCAATCTGTCCCGGTCGCTGCGCCGCGTCGAGGAGGCGTTCGGCGTACCGCTGTTCGAGCGCGAGCACCGCGGGCTGCGCCTGAATCCATATGGCCGGATCGTGCTGGAGGCGGCCCGGGCGGGGACTGCGGCGGTCGACAGCGCCCAGCTCCGGATCGGTGCACTGCTCGATCCGGAGTCGGGGATCGTGCGGCTGGCGTTCCTGCACTCGGTGGCTACGAGTCTGCTGCCGGACCTGCTGAAGGCGTACCGGGCGGTGGGTCCGAGTGCTGAGTTCGCACTGCGGCAGGGGCCGTCGACCGGCATCGTCGAGGACCTCGAGAGTGGTGATGCGGATATCGGCCTCACGGCGCCCAGACCGGATCCGGAGCGTTTCGGCTGGCACCCGCTCGAACAGCAACGGCTGGCACTGCATGTGCCGCCAGGACACCCGCTGGCGACCCGGCGTCGCGTAGAGCTGGCTGCGGCCGCGGACGAGCCTTTCGTCGGTCTGCAACCAGGCTTCGGGTTTCGGCGGATCAGCGACGAGCTGTGTCGTGCCGCCGGCTTCTCTCCACGGCTGGCGTTCGAGGCCACTGACCTGAACACGATCGACAGTCTGGTCGGTGCTGGGCTCGGAGTGGCAGTGCTGCCGTCGAGTGCGGTCCGCGGTAGTGACAGCGGCGCGGTGGCGGTGCCGCTGGCCGGAGTCCAGTCACGCCGCGAGATCGGGATGACCTGGCGACTCCGGGCGCAGCTGACACCAGCAGCTGAGCGGTTCCGGGCGTTCGTCCGGTCCCGCCCAGTCATTTCGACCTGAGTCAGTACGGCGGGTGCCCCTGACCGAGCACCCGCCGTACCGACTGTCAGAAGCCTGCAGTGATGCGGGTGAACTCCCAGTCGGGCTGGGCGATTCCACTGCAGTTGGAGACCACGCCGCCGCCTGCGCAGCCACGGTCCCGGTTCACGGACCAGAACGCCAGCCTGGCCAGGCCGTTCGACTTGGACCAGTTGGTGATGTTCTGCCAGGTTGCCGTCGTCGTCATCTCCTGCTGGTCGGACAGACCGTTCATCCCGGAGATGCCCTGGTGCGCGTAGGCCTGGGCGGTGGTCCAGCCGAAGACGGCCTTCAGCTTGTTGTTCAGACCCGTCGACGCACCGACGGTGTCGTTGTAGATGTTCGAGCTGCCGAAGTCGAAGGGCATCAGCGTGAAGACGTCGATGTTCGCGTTCAGCGCCGCGGACCGCTCGATCAGCCGGTTACCCCAGAAGTTCGGGCCGGTGGTCGACGTACCGAAGGTGAGGATCGTCTGGATCCCCGGGTTGTTCTGCTTGACGATCTTGAGCGCGTTCAGGATGCGGTCCTGGACGACCTCGTTCTCGAACTCGTCGGAGTTCTCGATGTCGACGTCGATCGCCTTCAGGCCGTAGGCGTCGATGACCTTCTGGTACGCGCCGGCCAGGGCTTCCGGCGTACTGCAGTTCGGGCCGAGCTTGTTACCGCTCCAGCCACCGATCGACGGCACGATGTCGCCGCCGGCCGCACGGATCTGTGCGATCGCATTGGCGTCCGCACTGCCCTGCAGCGGTCGGGTGCCGTCCCAGGCCGGGTTGCAGCCGCCGGACGACAGGATGAACGCCATGGTGAACCACTTGATGCCGGTGGCATTCATGACGGTCTGCGGGTTGGGCGGGTCACCCCAGCCCATGTACAGGTACGGCGCTGCCCGCCGACTGCCGACCGGGTCGGTACCGGCCTTGGTGGTGACCGAGATCGACCCGGTCTTCGCGCCTTCGCCTGCACTGTTCTGACCGCTCACCTGGTAGCTGTAGCTGGTGCTGGCGGTCAGACCGGAGTCCGTGTACGCCGTACCGGTCGACGTACCGACCTTGGCGCCGTTGCGGTAGATGTTGTAGCTGGCTGCACCACTGGCCGCGGACCAGGACAGGCTGACGGTCGAGGCGGTCGACGTACCGGACAGTCCGCTCGGTGCACCAGGGAGAGTGATCGGGCCACCGCCGGAGCAGGAGCCACCGTTCAGCCGGCAGGCGGCCAGACCGGGGAAGTTGCCCGGGCTGCCGTTGAAGCCGAACGAGACGCTGGCACCGGGTGCTAACGGTCCGGCCCAGCCGGGCGGAGTGAACGTGTGAGTCTGCCCGCTGCTGCTCCGGGTCGCGTCCCACGAGCTTGAGATCGAGTAGCCCGACGGGAAGTCGAGTGCGACCGACCAGGTGCTCAGTGAACTCGTGGTGTCGTTCTTGATGGTGACCTTGCCCTCGAAGCCGCTGCCCCAGTCAGACACCTTCGTGAAGGTCGCAATGACTCCGGCCGCGTTGGCGGCCGGTGCGACGAGGAGTGCGAGTACTACTGCGGTGATGGCTGCGATCGCCATCGAGATGCGTTTCATGTTGCTCCGATCAGAGGGCGGGACGTGATCAGACCTTGCCCCAGAGTGCGGGGACGTTCGGCGGCTCCCAACCGGTCAGGGACGTGTGGCCCTGGATGCACTTGTAGGTAAGGCCGTTGTAGCTCACCAGTGCACCGGTTGCGTACGACGTGTTGGGCGCCCACGGGGTGGCCGTCGGGGGCGTCGGAGTCGGGGTCGGCGTGGGTGTCGGGGTCGGCGTCGGCGTCGGCGTGGGTGTCGGCGTCGGGGTGGGAGTAGGGGTGGGCGTCGGCGTGGGGCCGCTGCAGCCCGGAGTGTCCGCGTTGACCGCGTTCACGACGTGGTTGAAGAGCGTGACACCAGGGTCGAGCGCCTCCATCGAATACATCATTGCGCCGGCCAGACCGTTGCAGTGCGCGTAGTCCGCCTTCGCCTTGATCGACTGGGCGTTGTCACCGGTCCAGAACGTGCCGCCCTGGTAGAACCACGACGACTTGGTGGTCTCGTCCCAGAAGGTCGCCGATGGGTTGTCGACGAAGCCGGTGAGTTCCTTGTAGAAGGAGACGCCCGGAACGTTGCCACTCAGCGCATGCCCGTCGGCCGGTCCGGTCGCGGTCTGGTACTTGCCGTTGGCCGTGCTGGGCACGCCCTTCCAGCCGCGGTAGTAGAACGGGTAGCCGATGGTCAGCTTGTTCGCCGGGAACCCACCGGGGATGCCGTACGCCGGGTCACCGGTGGTCCAGGCTTTGATCGCACCGTCGACGGAGTACTTCGCCGTACCCGGTGGGATGGGGTTACTCGGGTCGTTCGGTGCCTGGTACAGCGGGTCCTGGAAGTTTGTCGGACCAGTGGCGTCCCAGCCACCGTGCATGTCGTACGTCATCACGTTGTTGTAGTCGAGGTACTGCCCGATCTTGTCGGTCTCGATCGTGGCGATCTTGTCCTGCCCGGCCGGTGTGGCGGCGGTCAGGTAGTAGCGCTTGCCGTTGGCACTGCCGAGTGCGTTCAGTTGCGACCGGAACTCGGCCAGCAGCAGGGTGAAGTTCTGCTTGTCCGCAGGGCTGTGGTGGTTGCCCACATGGCCGTTCGGCGAGCCGGGGTACTCCCAGTCGAGGTCGATACCGTCGAAGATGTTCGCCGCACTGCCCGGACCGCCGAAGCCGTCGATCATCGGCAGGTCACCCTTGATGAACATGTTCAGGCAGGAGGTGACGAAGGTCTTCCGCTTGGCGTCGCTGGAGGCGGCGTCGGAGAAGTACTTCGAGTATGTCCAGCCCCCGATCGAGATCAGGATCTTCAGGTTCGGCGCTTTGGCCTTCAGCTTCTTCAGCTGGTTGAAGTTGCCCTGGATCGGCTGGTTCCAGACGTCGCCGACTCCGTCGACGCTGATGTCGGCACCGTAGGACTTGCCGTAGTCGGCGAACGCGTCACCCGCGCCGTCACCGGCGTTCGGGTTGTTCTCGTCCTGCGACGCGGCCTTGTTGGCCATGAAGCAGGTGTGGTTGGTCGGGTGGATGTTCGCGAACGCGTAGTTCAGGAAGTCCAGCTTGGCGGCGGCGCCGGTGGTGAGCAGGTTCTTCGGGTAGAACCCGTTGGCGTAGATCCCCCACTGGGTGAAGTAGGCGGTCTTGACGCCGCCGGCCGCGGCCGGTGCCATCACATCGGCCTGCGCGGCCGGGGCGGCGGATGGCAGCTCGGCACTCGCGAGCGAGACGCCGGCGGCAGTGACCAAGGCGGTGGCGGCTACTGCGGCCGTAGCGGTGAGAAAACGCAATCGACTCATGGGGCGGTCCTCCGGAACTGGGGCGGGGAAAAAGCGTCCGGTGAAATTTAGTTAAAGACACTTCGAAAGGAACGGTAACTGTTTCCGCCGAGTTGGTCGCGGGCTCACTGTGGCGGATACCCGCTGCTGGCGGAAAGCCGACAACGCTGTTGTCCACAGGTGCGTGATGGGTCGTTCGGAACGCTTGCGTCCGCTGCATCTTCTTGGCATGGACCGCACAGCGCTTCCCCCATCGGTGCTCATGGCAACTACCAACGAACGACTGCTCGACGACCTGCTCCGGCTGGCCGCGGCGGCCTCGATCACGCCGCTTGTCGAGCGCGATCTGCATGCGCTGCGACGCAGCTGGCACGCCTGCCCGCTGGTGATCGTCGGCGATGACCTGGTCGCGGGGCTGGCCCGCACCACGCCAGTACGACGTACCGGCGTCGTACTGGCCGGAGCCGGACCGGGCACGGATGAGCTGTATCGCCATGCCTTCGAGGTCGGCGCGGATGCGGTGTTCCGGCTCCCTGCCGACGAGGCCGCCTTGTCCGGGCGGTTGGTTGACACCTTGGATGGCGGCGTCCGATCTGCTGTCACGCTGGCCTTCGTCGGTGGCTGCGGGGGAGCGGGCGCCACCACCATGGCGGCGGCTGTCGCCCTGTCCGGCAATCGTCGTGGCCTGCGTACCATGCTGATCGACGGTGATCCACTGGGCGGTGGCATAGAGCTTGCCCTCGGCATCGAACGTGATCCCGGTCAGCGCTGGCCTGAGCTCCTCAACGCTGCAGGCCGAGTGAGCGCCGCCGCGCTCCGCTCGGTATTACCGACCGCGAGCGGTCTTCCGGTGCTGTCCTGGGATCGCTCCGATGTCACCGCGCTACCGCCGGAGACGATGCGGTCGGTTCTCAATGCCGCCCAGTGCAGCAACGACCTGGTGGTCCTCGACCTGCCGCGCCGACCCGATCCTGCGGTCGAGGAAGCCTTCGTCCGGGCAACCGCGACTCTGCTGGTCGTTCCGTGCGACATCCGCTCACTGGCCGCTGCCAAACGCCTGGCCGGTCCGCTCGCGGAGGTCGCGGGGGATCTCCGCGTCATCGCTCGCGAGACCCGTCGTCCAGCTGTCCCTGCTGTCGAGGCCGCGCTCCATCTTGGGTTGCCGTTAGCAACTAGTTTTGCCGATGAGCGGGATCTCTCCGCCGCCATGGACCAGGGCCGCTTCGACCCCAATCCGCGAGGGTCGCTGGCCCGGGCTGCCGGCATGCTTCTCGATCTCTTCGCCCCGGTCGCATGATCATCTCCGGAGCTCTTCTCGACCGCGTGCGCGATCGCCTCGCGGTCAGCGGCGGTGAACCGACCCCGGCGCGGGTTGCCGCCGCGCTGCGTGCCGACGGCGGCGTGTACGGCGACTCAACCGTCCTCGCGGTCGTTGCTGCCTTGCACCGTGAGGCTTTGGGGGCCGGCCCACTCGACAGTCTCCTCGCCGAACCAGGGATCACCGACATCCTCGTCAACGGCCCGGACGAGGTCTACATCGATCGAGGCTCCGGTCTGGAGCGCGTCTTCGTGCACACCGGCGACGACGCCGCAATCCGTCGCCTCGCCACCCGGCTGGCCGCTGCCGCCGGTCGACGTCTCGACGACGCCACGCCGTACGTCGACGTACGGCTCCAGGACGGCACTCGCTTCCACGCTGTCCTGGCACCGATCGCAGCCCCGGGCACCTGCCTGTCGTTGCGAGTTCCGGCCCGCAAGGTCTTCACTCTGGACTCTCTCGTGGAGGCCGGATCTCTCCCACCCGAAGGCGCCGCGCTCCTCCGGGACCTGCTCGTCTCCCGTCTCGCCTTCCTCATCAGCGGCGGCACCGGCACTGGCAAAACCACTCTACTGAGCGCACTCCTGTCCGCTACCGATCCCAGCGAGCGCCTCCTGGTGGTCGAAGACGCCAGCGAACTCCGCCCGGATCACCCGCACGTCGTTCGGCTCGAAGCGCGGCCACCCAATGTCGAGGGCAATGGCGAGATCTCCCTCCGCGACCTGGTTCGCCAAGCCCTCCGGATGCGTCCGGATCGCCTGATCGTCGGTGAAGTCCGTGGCGCCGAAGTCGTCGACCTCCTCACGGCACTCAACACCGGCCACGAAGGCGGGTGCGGCACGATCCACGCCAACTCGCCGTCCGACGTACCGGCGCGCATCGAAGCGCTGGGTGCGCTGGCCGGTCTCCCGCGCGAAGCCATCCACAGTCAACTCGCCTCAGCCCTGCAAGCCGTCCTCCACCTGACCCGCACTTCTGCTGGCCTCCGCCGCCTCACCTCGATCCACGTCCTGGACCGCCTCCCCACCGGCGAAGTCATCACCCGCCCAGCAGTCGACTTCCCCCTGGTAGGCCCACCAACCCTCCACCCCGCCGCCACCCGCTTCACCCACCCGACCCCTAAAGCCGCCTAGCCCCGCCCAAGGAGTCGCATGAACCGTTTGCTCGCCACCCTCTGCTTTCTGTTGGCCCTCCACCTCCTGTTCCCGCTGCCGCTCAACCCCTTGCGGCGTTTGACCGCTGCAGTGCCTCGCCCACTCTCCGGCGGTCGTCGCAAGCTCCTGCTAGTCCCAGTGGCCGCACTCGTCCTGCTCACCGTTGGGCCACCAGTCTTCTTCTCCACTGCGGCACTCGCCGTCATCACCACCCTCGCCTGGCTCCAGCGAGAGCAACACCGACGACAGGCAGCCGCCACAACCCGCCGTACCACCGTCATCGAAGCCCTGGACGTCCTAGCCGCCGACCTAGCAGCGGGCCGTCCACCCATCGACGCGCTGGGCGGTGCCGCCACCATCGCGCCCGACCTCCATCCAGCCCACGCTGCAGCCAAGCTGGGCGGCGACGTCCCAACAGCCCTCGAGCTAGCCGCCCAATCCCCAGGCAGCGAAGGCATTCGCGCCCTCGCCGCCACCTGGCGCGTAGCCGAGGAGTCCGGTGCCGCCTTCGCGTCCCTCACCGAGCGCCTCGCCGACTCCCTCCGCGGCGACGAAGCCATCCACCGCCAGACCGCAGCCGGCCTGGCCGGTGCCCGCGCCTCAGCCCGCATCCTCGCCGCCCTCCCGCTCTTCGGAATCGCCCTCGGCTACTCGTTAGGCGCGCACCCCCTGACGTTCCTCACCGCAACGCCGCCCGGCTGGCTATGCCTCACCGGCGGCCTCACTCTCACCGCGCTGGGCCTGCAGTGGACCGCCCGCCTGGCAACTCAAACCCCTTGCCCATGACAACTACCTTCCTAGCGGCCGTCGCAGCTGCTCTCTGCGTCAGCCTGCTGTTCCGCACCCCAGCCGACCTCCGCCGCCTAGAACCCACCAAAGCCGCGCGGCCTCGCTCACCCCGAGCCCACCGACTCGTCGCCGCAGCAGCCGCCTGTGCCGTGCTCGTACTCCTCAACCCACCGTGGGGACTGCTGCCGGCTGTGGCTGCGTACTACCTGATCCCGCGAACGCTCTCCCGCCTGGAACCCGCCGCCACCAAACGTCGCCGCGCATCCATCGCCAACGACCTACCCCTGACCATCGAACTCCTAGCCGCCTGCCTACGAGCAGGCCGTCCACCCCAACAAGCCTTGACCACAGTCGCCGCCGCCATCCATGGCCCGCTCGGTGACCTCCTGGCCGAGATCGCCCATCGCCTAACCCTCGGTGCCGATCCCCAAGACGCTTGGGCCCTCCTCCGCACCGAACCACCCTGCGCTGCCGTGGCCCGCGCCATCGACCGCTCCCTCACCTCCGGCGCACCCCTGTCCCGAACCCTCGAACGACTCGCCAACGACACCCGCCAAGCCCAGCACCACGCCGCCGACCAGCACGCCCGAACCATCGAGTCCCGCTCAGCCCTCCCGCTAGGCCTCTGCTTCCTGCCTGCCTTCGTCCTGCTCTCGATCGTCCCCACCATCGCCGACGCTTTGGTTCCGTACCTCACGAATCCTTAAAGATGCCCGAGGCAACTACTTGTCCACAGGCCCGAAAATTCTTTGCCACCAATACGTTCCACGGCTGCATCTTCTTGGCAAGAACATCAACCCAGGAGGCCCCCGATGTCCCAGCCCAGCACCCCGGCCCGCCGCACCCGCCCCACCGCGCTCCGCCGCTTCCGCACCCGTTCCGAGCGCGGCGCCGCCACCGCCGAGTACGCCGTCACCATCGTCGCCGCCTGCGGCCTGGGCGGCATCCTCGTCGCCCTCCTCAAGTCCGACGTCATGATGAACGCCCTCAAGTCCCTCATCAACTACGCCCTCAAACTCGCCGGCGTAGAAGGCCTAGAGCTCTAACTCCCCGCGGCCGGCCGCCCACCCCTCCGGCGGCCGGCCCCCCTTCCCCGGCGAACCGATGGGATCCCCATGTCTCGCACCACCTCACAACGCGGATCCATCACCACCGAAACCGCACTGGCCCTCCCCTTCCTCCTAACCCTCGTCCTGGCAGGCATCTGGTGCATCGGCATCATCACCACCCACCTCCAATGCATCGACGCCTCCCGAGACATAGCCCGAGCCCTGGCCCGCGGCGACGCCCCCGCCGACCTCCAATCCCTCATCCGCCAAATCACCCCACCCACCGCAACCGTCACCTACCAAACAACCCCCACCATCCAAGTAACCGTCAAAGCCACCCCCCGACCCTTCCTCCCGTTCCTCCCCACCCCCACCCAATCCGCACAAGCCACCCTCCACCCCGAACCCACCCCATGACCGACCACCACCCGCACATCCGCAGCCCACATCTCACTACGCGACACCGACCCCTCGCGCGAAGCGGCGGGATGCGCTCTCGCAGGCGCCCCGCCCCAAGCCACCCACCCCGGCACACACGCTCCGACCGAGGCAGCGGCACCATCCACGTCCTCACCGCCTGCCTCCTACTCAGCACCGCCCTCGCCGCCGCCATCCTCTGGGCCACCATCTCCACCGCCCGCCACCAACTCGCCGCCGCAGCCGACCTGACCGCCCTCAGCGCCGCCAACTCCCTAACCTCCGCCCCCTGCACCACCGCCGCCCAAACAGCCACCGCCAACAAAGTCACCCTCACCACCTGCACCCCAACCCCCACCGACATCACCATCCAGGTCTCCCTCCCCATCCCCCTCCCCTTCCTCCCCACCCCAACCCTCACCACCACCTCCCGGGCAGGCCGAATCCCCTAACCACCGGCCCCAACCAGCCACCGGCCCATCCACCGCCGCCTCGACCTGCTCCCGCCCATCCCCTCCCCACCCCAACCCTCACCACCACCTCCCGGGCAGGCCGAATCCCCTAACCACCGGCCCCAACCAGCCACCGGCCCATCCACCGCCGCCTCGACCTGCTCCCGCCCATCCCCTCCCCACCCCAACCCTCACCACCACCTCCCG
>NZ_JBHJQQ010000002.1:296451-507565 GCF_042262745.1 Kribbella sp. NPDC056345
TAACCACCGGCCCCAACCAGCCACCGGCCCATCCACCGCCGCCTCGACCTGCTCCCGCCCATCCCCTCCCCACCCCAACCCTCACCACCACCTCCCGAGCCGCCCAACCCCCTAACCACCAACCCCAACAGCTCCCCGCCCATCCACCGCCGCGCCGATCCCCTCCCGCCCATCCCCTCCCCACCCTCACCACCACCCCCCGAGCCGGCCGAATCCCCTAACCACCAACCCCAATCACCCATCGCCGGTGCGCCCCAGCTGACCCCGCCCTCTCCGACCCCAGCTTCGGCCGAACCAGCCTTCCGCCGAACCGCGGCTTCCGGCCACCCCCGGCACCGCTTCCCCCGTGCCGGGGCATGCTTTGGGTGGGGGGCAGTGGGAGTTGGTCAGGTGGTGGGGACGGGGAGTTGGAAGACCGACCAGGTGTCTACTGGGTGGAAGCCGAGTCGTGCGTTGACGGTGCGCATGGGGGTGTTGTCCTCGGCGTTCCAAGCCTCGATGACGCGCAGTTCTGGTTCTCGTGATCGTGCGTACTCGTGGTTGGCGGCCTTGACGATCAGGCCGAGGCGGCGGCCTCGGTGAGCCGGTTCGACGATGGTGATGCGCTGGCGGGCCTGGGTGTTGTCATCGGTCTCGAAGGCCAGCTTGGTGCGAGCAACGACTTGGCCGGATGCGTCGTGGCGGGCTGCGGTCGAGTAGGCGCGGTGGCCGCGACTCAGTTCGGACGCTTCCTGCCGGCGTACTCGGGCGACGTCGTACACCTGTTGGTCAACCGTCAGATCACCCGTCGGGGCATCGAGCATGAGCCGACTCTGCAACGCGGCTATGTCTTCGACGATCTCTTCGGGGGCCACGTCGCGCCACTGCACCAGGGAGTACCCGTCGGCATGGGGCCACGCCTCCGCGAGCAGCTTCTCGTCGGAGCTCGAACGGTCGGCGACCTGGCAGTGCGACCTCAGGCTGGTTGAGCCCGGCCGGTGACCGCGGTTGGTGAGGTAGCGGTAGGCGGACTCATCACGGGCAACACCACCGGGAAGCGCGCGAACCGCCTGGACCTCGATCAGCCTCCGACCGTGCCGACGGGCAACCGCATAGACCTCCGCCAGCAACGCGGTGCCGATGCCGCGCCGCCGGTGTTGCGGGTGCACGATCAGTTCCAGGTAGACGAGGCTCAGGTTTTCCGACTGGGGCAGCTGGTACGACGCGACGCCGACGACCCGATCACCGTCCCAGGACAGCAGTGTCTCTTCGATCATCGCGGGCGATGAGTGTTCGAACCGACCCAGGTGCTGCTGTCGGCTCGGCGTAGGGATGCCTGGCAGATCGTGGCGCGTGACCGCGACCGCCATGTCGTACCACTGGCCCATCGCCGCGGCGTCGCCCGACTTGAGCTGCGTGATGGCCATACCAGCATCGTCGTGGCCGTCCTGACCGGTCAGCAATCGAATTACCCCGGGCACTGACCGCGCCCTCCCACAGCCACCCTGGTGACAGGTGATACGGAGTGCCGGGGCGGTCGCGATCTGGTCGCAATCTGGTAGAGATGCCGCGTTGATCTGGACGGGGTGTGGCGGCGGCCTTCATGATCTGGAACCGACGTTCTGCCCACTATCTCCCGGTCGCACTTCCCCGGCGCCCGGACGGTAACCCCGGAGGCTCGTTTGCCCGACCCCATTCGGCTGTTGCTGGTCGACGACCAGATCCTCCGCCGAGGCGTCCTCAGAAACGGTCTGGAGCGCGAACGCGACCTCAAGATCGTTGCCGAGATCAACAGATCCGACGATGTCGTCGGCGCCGCCAAACAGCACCGCGCGAACGTCGCCCTGCTGGACGCCGCCGGACCGGGAACCGCCAGCATCTCCGTCACCACCGAGCTCCGCACGCTGATCCCCGAGTGCCGCGTCGTCATCCTCACCACCTACGGCCGGCCCAATCACCTCCGTCGCGGACTGGAGGCCGGCGCCAAAGGCTTCGCCCTCAAAGGCTCCCCCGCCCCACAACTAGCCGACGCCGTCCGCCGCGTGCACCTAGGACTCCGAGTCGTCGACGCCAACCTCGCCGCCGAGTCCCTCCGCTACTCCGACACCCCCCTGAACCACGACGAAACCGACACCCTCCGCGCCGCCCGCGAGGGCGGTTCGGTCGCCATGATCGCCCGCTCCCTCCACGTCTCCGAACGCGTAGTCCGCCGCCGCCTCTGGTCCGCCATCGGCAAAACCGGCGCCCGAACCCGCTCCGACGCCATCCACATAGCCAACCAAAACGGCTGGCTCCTCGACTAACCAACGTCGACACCCCAGCGACCGGTCGACCGCCCGCCACCGTCGCGGCAGTCGTGGAGATACCGACGCTGGCGACCTCGGCCGAGGCCGGTGGGTTCCCGCATCACAGGACTCTGGCGGCGGTTGAGGGACTTCGGCCGCCGTTTGGGGTCGGGTCTTGGGACGGTAGGTCGGCTCGGCTAACCGACATCGCCGACCCGCAGGGTGGTCGATCGCCCTCGCCACTGACTTGCCGTCCACAGGCGGCCACAAAATGGTGGCGCAATCCCGCAACCGGGCGCTGGAGGCCTGCGGTGGGACCCGCTGGCCTCGGCTGAGGTCGCCGGTGTCGGTAACGACACGTGGTGGTCAGGTGGCGCGGCCTCGTTCCCGCCTGCACGTTGGTGAGCGGGTCGTCGGCGGGGCACTACTACGTGTCCTTGGCGGCATCGCTCGTGCGCGGACTGCCGGCACTCCTCCGGCGGCTGGCTGCCACCACCGGAGGCTCGTGCGGGTGCCGTACGGCCGGTTCGGTCGCGCCGGTCGCGCCGGCCGGTTCGGTCGGGTCGGTCGGTTCGGTCGGGTCGGTCGGTCCGGTCGTGCCGGTCGGTCCGGTCGTGCCGGTCGTGCCGGTCGGGTCGGGTGGTCAGGCGTGACGGGACCAGGCCCGGCACGGGGCGGCGTACGGGCTCCTCGAAGGCGCCGAGGGTGGTGGGTCCAGGGCCTCGAGCTTCGAGCCAGACGGGTGAAGTTCCGGCGGCGACGATGACCTCCTGTCGGTATCGCCGTGCCGGACTGGCGCGACGGCTGGTCCCACTGAGGTCGCCGGTGTCGGTAACGACATGTAGTGGTCAGGTGGCGAGGACTCTCTCCCGCCTGCATGTTGGTGGCCAGGCTGTCGGCGGGGGACTACTACGTGTCCTTGGCGGCATCGACCTGGGCGCGGGACGCCGGAAAGTGTCCGTCGGAGGATTCACCCGACAGGACGTATACGGTTCGTCGAGTCTCTCGGCAGCCGGAGGTGAGCGTGGCGGCAGCACTCGGCGCAGCTATACGTCCTGTCCTTCGGCAGATCGCGAAACCTTCGGGGCTGGGGTTTCGGTAGGTATGGCCCCCGTGGACCCGCGCCCCGTTCGCTCTCGTGCTCAAAGGTGGGTCGCTTTCTCGTTGGGCACGAGCTCCTGCTTTGTGCACCCACCAGTCGTTTTCGGGGCTCAAAGATGAGCGGGGTGCAAGAAGAGCAGTGGGTTGTTGAGGAAGGGAGGGCTGCTCTTTGGGCAAGGCGAGGCGAGGCGAAGCGCAGGTGCGGGGGGATGTGGAGGTTGTCTAGGTGGGGCCAGGGCCAGTTGGGGGTGGTGGTGGCGAGGGGGGCCACAGGCAGAAGGGGTGGCCAGCTGGGTCTTGGTGGATGGTCTGCGTGGTGGGTGGTAGTCGATCGGGCCGTTGCCGAAGGCGAGTTGGAGAGGGGAGCGTTCGGAGCCGATCAGGAACCAGTCTTCGCGGATGATGCGCATGCGCAGGAGTTCGGCGAGGGGGCGGGCGCCGCGGGCGTAGCTTTCCTCGGTGTTGCCGGGGCAGGCGAACACGACGTTCATGATCTCGATGGAGGACATGGTCAGAGGCTGTCCAGTTGGGTCCAGAGCCAGTTGGGGCCGGTGGTGGTGGCGCCGAGGGGTTCTACGCGTTGGCGGAGGCCTCGGTCGGCGGTGACTACCGTGACGGCGGGTGGGCTCGTGGGGGTGCGGGATTCGGCGGTGACTTCGGTGATGGTGTCGTCGCCGGAGGCGGGGGCGAGCACCACCTTGAGGGGGCCGAGGTCGAGGGGAGGATCGTCGACGGCTCGGCGGGCGGCGCCCTCGAGGATGACGATGATGCTCGTCTCGGGGAGCTGCTGCTGTAGCGCGGCGAGTTTGAGCAGGAGGCGTCGGGCGGCTCCGGGGCGGTCGCGCCACCAGCCGTCCGGGCGGGAACCGATCACGTTGGCGGCGTCGACCACGATGACCTGTTCGCTCGGGCTGCTCATGTGCCCAGTTTGCACTTATCCAGTCAGAAGCAGCTGGAGAGGAATTCGCCGGTGTGGGTGACGAGGGTATGCGGACCGGGGGCGGCGGGGAGCTGGTGGTTGGCGGAGGTGACGGGGTGCCGGGTGCCGTCGGGGGCGAGGACGAGGGTGTTGGGGGCGTCGAGGGCGATCAGGGTGTCGTCGACTCGGAGCAGGATCGGCGCGGTGTAGGTGGTGGAGATGGCGGTGCGGCCGGCAGCCAGGGCTTGGAGGGTGGCTTCGACTAGTTCGGCGGGGGTTTCGGCCGAGGCATCGACGGCTAGCCAGGTGGTGGGGGTGCCGATCGGTGTCGGGGAATCCGGGTTGTGCCAGTCGCTGCCGCCGATCGGGACGGTGTCGAGGCCCCACGCTTGCCACCAGGCGATGGGGCCGCCCCAGTGGTGGTCGAGCCAGGAGGAGTGCCAGATCTCGGCGAGTGGTGGGTGTTCGGTCAGCGGGTGGCGCCAGGCGCAGTCGCCGCCGAGGGGGTGGTTGATCGAGAGCAGACCGCCCTGGCGGGCCACCTCGGTGACCCAGGTGGAGGCGGGTTGGCGGAAGTCGATGGCGCTGAGGTCGCCGAAGGCGTTCGCGTGGCCGGTGTCGGTGGTGACTTCCTGGCCGGGGATCAGGCCGATCCCGAAGCGGTCGCTCAGGCCGGGCAGTTCGAGGTGGTGAGCGACCGTGTTGTGATCGGTGATTGCCAGTACGTCGAGCCCGGCGGCCACGCCCATTGCGGCCAGATTGGCGATCGGGGTGGCGCCGTCGGAGTGCAGCGAGTGGGCGTGGAAGTCACCGGCGATCCACTTCAGGCCGGGGGTGGCCGGGAGGGTACGGCGGGGCGGGCGCTCCGGTACGGCGATCGCGGCCGAAGCGTCGGCGTACGAGGTCAGACCGGGGATCTCAGCGACCGGTCCGGTGACGGCTTCGACGATGAGTTCGGCGCCTTCGACGGGGAGGCGGTGGAGGCCGAGCACGACCCACCAGGTGCCGGCCTCGAGTTCGCCGGCGACGTAGCCGGGGGTGGCCGCGGTCGGGGTGATCGCGAACGTCCGCCGCGCGCCCCCGGACCAGCCGCGCCACCCGCCGGCACCCTCGCAACCGAGGTCGATGACGACGCCCTCGGTTGGTGGAATCGTCAAGGTGACAAGGAGCCCCGGGCAACCAGCCGGTACGTCGACCGGCAGCGAATGCCAGACGGATTCGGCCCGGTCGTCGAGTGTCCAGCGCCGCCGGTACGACGTGACTGCCATCAGGCGACCGTGGTGGGTTGGCGGGCGAGGAGCTCCCCGGACTCGCGGTCGTACAACAGCACGCGGTCGGGTGGCGCGGTGAGGAAGACGGGCTTGCCGGGTTCCGGCTCTTGCTCCTCGGGGACGGTCACGCCGATCAGCGTGCCGTCGCAGTCGACACTGACGAGTGACTGCACACCGAGGTTCTCGGCGACGACAACAGTCCCCCGCAACCCAGGTCCGACCGCGTCGCCGGTGCTCAGGGTGAGGTACTCCGGCCGGATACCGACCGTCACCTCGGCACCTTCGGGGATGGAGGCCGTTGCCGGCAACGTTCCGCCGGCTGCCGAAACTCCGGTCGACGCAACCACACCGGGGAGGAGGTTCATGGGGGTGGAGCCGATGAAGTTGGCTACGAAGGTGTTCACCGGGCGGGCGAAGACTTCGCGGGGTGTTCCCAGTTGGCGGAGTTTGCCGGATTCCATGATGGCGATGCGGTCGGCGAGGGCCAGGGCTTCGGCTTGGTCGTGGGTGACGAAGACGGTGGTGATGCCTAGGTCGCGTTGGAGTTTCTTGAGGAAGGTGCGGGCTTCGAGGCGGAGGCGGGCGTCGAGGTTGGAGAGGGGTTCGTCGAGGAGGAGGACCTTGCCCTGGGAGGCGATGGCTCGGGCTAGGGCGACGCGTTGTTGCTGGCCGCCCGAGAGTTGTCCGGGGCGGCGTTCCAGCAGGCCGTTGAGCGACAGTTCGCCGGCTGTGCGTTCGGCGGTTTCGGCACGCGTGGCGGCGGGAACTCGCCGTACCTTCAGGGGGTAGGTGATGTTCTCGGCGACGTTCATGTGCGGGAACAACGCGTAGTCCTGGAAGACCATCGCGACCCCGCGCTTACCCGGCTCGGTGCGGGTGACGTCCACCGAATCGATGCGGACGGTGCCTTCGGAGGCGCTCTCCAGGCCGGCGATGGTCCGCAGGAGGGTGGTCTTGCCGCAGCCGGACGGGCCGAGCAGCGCGAAGAACTCACCGTCGGCGACGTGCAGGTCGAGGCCGTCGACGGCGCGGACGCCGTTCGGGTAGACGGTCGCCAGACCCTCGATGTCGATACCGGCCATCAGGACTTGATCCCTCCGTGGAAGCGGAACCCATACCGCGAGTTCACCAGTAGGTACAGCACGACGACCGGGATGGAGAACAGCAACGAGAAGACCGGCAGGACCTGCAGGTTCACACTGCCGCCTTCGTCGGTGAGGGTCTGCATCAGTACGGCGCCAGGTTGCAGGTCGATCGACCGGATGAGCAGGAAGGGCACCAGGAAGTTACCCCAGGAGTTCACGAACGCCCAGACCATGATCGTGGCCAGCCCGGGCCGCGCGACTGGCAGTACGACGTCGCGCAGAATCTGCAGGGTGGAGGCGCCGAACACCCGCGCAGATTCCTCGTACGAGCGCGGCACCGCGTCGACGAAGTCCTTCAGAATGAAGATTGCCGCCGGCAACAGTCCGCCGGTCATCACCAGCGCGACGCCGAACCGCGAGTCGATCAGGCCCAGCTGGTAGATCATCACGAAGATCGGCACCATCGCCGCCGTACCGGTGACGACCGACGACAGCAGCAGAAGACCGTACAGCAACGCATCCCGACCGGGGATCCGCACGCGCGACAAGGCGTAACTGGCCAGCGCCGCGAACGCAGTCACGGCCAACGCGGTCGTGATGCAGATGATCAGCGAGTTGACCATCGAGTGCAGCGCATACGGATGGTCCAGCGTCTTCCGGAGGTTCTCCAACGTCCAGTCCGGCCAATGCACACCCAGACCGGGGTTCTTGTCGAACGGCGCCGACGCGATCCACAACATCGGTACGGCGAAGAACAGCGTGATCGCGCAGATCAGCACGTAGAAGCCGATCCGCCGTACCACGTAGGCCGGAGTCACGCGCGCCTCCTCAGCAGCCGAAGGTAGATCAGCGAGACGAGCAGGTTCGCCAGCAGCAGCAGGAAGGAGATGGCCGACGAGTAGCCGAGCTCACCACCTTGCAGCGCGACGTTGTAGATGTACACAGGCACGGTCTCGGACTCGTGGTTCGGCCCGCCCTTGGTGAGCAGGAACGGTGAGAAGTCGTTCGCTGTCCACAGGGAGATCAACAGGGTGTTGGTAAGTACGTGTCCGCGGATATGCGGGAACACCACGTCCCGCAACGTCTGCCAACCCGACGCTCCGACCATCCGCGCCGACTCCAACTGCGACGGCGGAACAGCTTGCAGGGCTGACGAGTAGAGCATCATCGAGAACGCCGTACCGCGCCAGGTGTTGAACACCACCAGGCACACCATCGGGTAGTCGATCAGCCACGCGGTCCCCGTCGTACCGAGGATGCTGTTCAGCGTTCCGGTGTCCCGGTCGAAGAACGCGACCCACAGGTAGGCGACCACGGTCGACGGCAGGATCCAGGCCAGCAACGTGAGGGCTTCGACGGTACGGCGTACTGCCGGGCGCGCGCGGCGGAGAATCCAGGCGAGGGTGAAGCCGAGGATGTTCTGGCCGACGATCGCCGAACCGAGCACGAACAGCATCGTCAGCCACAGCGCGTTGTGGAACAGGGCGTCGTTCAGCGCGCGCGTGTAGTTCGACAGCCCGACGATGGACGGCGAGACCGCCTCGACGCCGGTCAACCGGTAGTTGGTGATGCCGATGTAGATCGTCCAGATCGCCGGGAAGACGAGGAAGGCCGCGATCAGGAGCATCGCCGGGGCCAGGAAGCCGAGGGCGCGCCCGGTTCCCAGCCCGGCGACATCCTGGGCAGGATGCTTGAAGCGGGTCGCCATCAGTTGCCGGCGACCTTGTCCCTGCTGCCGGCCACAGCCACAACGGCCTTCTGGTAGGCGATCGAAGCGGCTTCGGCGCCCTTGCCGCCGACCACGTCCGCGGTCGCCTGCTGCAGTGCGGCCGAGATTCTCGGGTACTCCGCCACGCCCGGCCGGTACTGCGTGATCGGCAGCACCTTGGTGGCCACGAAGTTCAGCATCGGGTCACTGGCGAGCACCTCGGTGTTGACGTCGGTCCGCTGGGTGATCTTGGCGGCGCCGTTCAGGGACTCCTTGACCATCTCGGCGGAGTTCATGAACTGCAGCAGCTCCCAGGCCTGCTGCGGGAACTTGGTGTTCGGGTTGATCACCGTCGCGCCGCCACCGGACATCGAGACGAAGTCCTGGCCGTTGATCCCGCCGCCCGGCCTGGCGGCCGGGATCAACGCGTAGCCGACGGCGGTGTCGCGGTCGGCCATCTTCGCGACACCCTCCTTCGGCTCGACGACGCTGCGCCAGAAGTAGTCGCTCTCCAGCAGGATGCCGATCTTGTTCGCGGCGAACTGGGCGAACGACTTGTCCCGGCCCTTGGCCTCGCGCTGCAGCACCGGGTCACCAAGTCCCGTGCTGTAGATCTTGTCGTAGAACTCCAGAACCTGCCGCAGCCTCGGGGTGTGGCCGAGCCACATTCCGTCGGGGTAGATGGTCGTGCCGGTGCCCACCAGGAGCGGCAGCACGCCCTGCATCGTGGTCGCCTCGCCCATCGCCGTACCGGCGTTGATCTGGATCGGGGTGACCCCGGACAGCTTCTTCAGCGCCTGGCCGGCGGAGATGATGTCGTCCCACGACTTCGGCTGCCAGTCGGCCGGGAGCCCGGCCTGCTGGAACAGCTTCTTGTTGAAGTACAGGACGCGGCCGTCGGTACCACCGGGAACGCCGTACCGCTTGGTCTCGAAGGTGCCGAGCTGCTGCACCGACGCGGGGATCTGCTTCCAGCCGTCCCAGTTGTCCACCTTGGCCGCGTCGCCGACGGTGTCGGTGAGCGGCTTGATGTAGCCGGCCTGGGCGAACTCGCCGACCCAGATACCGTCGATCGAGATCAGGTCCGGGCCGGACTTGTTCGACAGGTCCAGCGACAGCTTCTGCTTGTAGACCTCGTCGTCGGAGCCGTCACCCTGGAACTTCACCGTGACGTCGACGCCCTTGGCCTTCTGGTCCGCGACGAACTTCGGGATCAGGACGTCCTCGGTGAACGTCGCGGCGGCGCTGCTCTTGCCGCCCTTGACGGCGTTCGAGCCGATCGTCAGCTCGACCTTCTTGGCGTCGGCGTTGCGGTTCGCGTCCTGGTCGCCGGAACCGGACGAGCCGAGGCAGCCGGTGAGCAGCAGGGTGGCCGTGGCGCCGAGGGCGAGCGCGGTGGACAGCCGGAGTGATCGCATCAGGGGGCTCCTTGCGAGGTCGGTACTGCGAGTGCCGGTCAAACATTGACATCACCAGGCGGCTTTGTGAAGACAATTGCCCAAACGGTGTACGGCGGGTAATCGCCGCTCCGGCGGTGGTTACCGGGAGTCGCGATCCGGCGTCAAGTCGGAGTTCGCCTGACCGCATTGCGGGTCCGTTAAAGTGCGCTTAAGGTTCTGTCGCAACCGGTAGCTGAGTAGATACAGAACGTGAAGCCGCGAGGTAGCGTCAGCCCCGTTCGGTTCATCGGATCGGAGGTGACTGCGAATGTTGTATTCGGTTCTTCACCTGGTAGACGACCTGCTGTTCGGGCACTGGCACCACGGCCACTGGTGCTGGTGGTGACCGGCACCGACTGGTGACTCCCGCGAAGGGAAGGCCCGGACGGTGACGACGGCGTACGGCTCCCGCTGACGCGCAAGCAGCGGAATTCCGCGCCGATCCCCGAGCACCGAACCACCTGACCGACCAAGGATCACCAGAGATCTCACAACTGAAAGCAGTGTCGATCTCTAAGGAGTGAGAAAACAGCCGGCCCCGACGATGTCGGGGCCGGCTGTCTGTTGCTGCTGCAGCGTTACTTCTGTGCCAGCTGCATCATCTGCTTGGGCAGCACCGTCATCTGGGCCGGGATCGGCAGCTTCGGCCGAACCAGTTCCAGTAGGCTGCCCGCGGCGTTCGCGATCGGCAGCGGCAGGGCCAGGCCCAGCGATGCCAGCAGCGCGTTCACCAGAGCCAGGACTGCGCCCAGGATGTCCAGGCCGGGCAGCGGCAGTGCACTCCAGCCCTGGACCGGTGTGCCGGTCGCGCCCATGCTTCCGGTCGGTTGTGCCTGCTTGGCCTTCCCCTTGCCAAGCAGTGAGGTGAGTGCGAGACCGCTCGCCTCGTTGACGAACGTGCCTGCGCTCGTGTCGTAGTTCCACTTCTGGCCGTCGCCGCTACGGCACGGCAGGACCAGCAGTGGGGCCGCGGCCGGAACCTTGGCCAGGTCCGCACCGCTGTCCAGGCAGGCTCCGGTCTTGGCAAGGGCGCCACCGACGCTCTTGCTCATCGCGACCTGCAGCTGGCCGGACTCGGTGTAGATCCACTCCTGGGTCTTGCCTTCCTTGCCCGGAGCGCAGGCCATCATGACGCCCATCGGGACCTTGTTGGCCGCGACGAAGGTCAGGCAGTAGCGGGTGTCGGCGCGGGTGGCGATCTGCTTCGCCACGCCGATCTCCACGCCCGGAGCCGCGGAGCGTTCCGGGGCCGGCTGAGCGGCCTGGGCCGGGATGGCCGTGGCCAGTGCGACGCTGACTGCGAGCACTACTACGCCGGTACGGCTGAAGAGCTTACGGGTGATCAAGACAACCTCCGAAGGTCGTGCCTATCTCAGTGAGCGTCAGGTCGTCGGGACCCCGTTACGAGAGCCGGTCCGTGTTTTCCGGGAACCGCTTCGCCACCCCTTGCGCGGTGGGCGGGTTGCGGGTCGATCCCCCGTGAGGAGGCGGTGTGGCCCGGAAGGCCGACAGTGACTCAACGCGACGTTGACGCCACGACCAGTAATGCACAGCTCGGTCGGAGTTGGTGATGGCAAGACGGCGAAACTTGATGCCAATGGCAACTAACTGCCAGGGAAAAGTCGTTGCGGTGGGCATCGAAATCCGGCTGGCGGCTGGCCGTGCATGCGCTGTGTTTCGATCGAGATGTTCCAGTGATCAAGCGATACGGGGGTTGTCCACTGCGTTGATTGATGCCCTGGGCAACAGAGTTGTCAGTGGGGCTGCTTGTGCTCGGAGGGGTCGGTGGCCACGTGTTCCTCGCCTGCGAGCCGCTCCGTACCTGTTGTCTCGTCAGCTACCTCTGCGTCGCGGTCTTCGACGAGCTCCGGAGTCTTGTCACGCTCCGTCACCTCAGGCTGGGAGGTGGTGGCGACCTGGGCGCGCAGCGCACGCACCTCGCGGTGCCGGCGCCAGCCGCGGGTCGCGCCCTTCTTGGTCAGCCACAGTCCGGCGAGCAGGGCAGCGCCGGCGACGACGCCGAGGAAGAACACCGTCGGCACGATCACGCCGAAGTCGATACCGAACACCGTCAGGGTGGTCGACTCGGTCGACGAGACCGAGACGCCGAGGCCGAACAGTACGGCGATGACGATCAGAACAATTCCGAGGACGAACATGGTGCACGCTGCCTTTCAAGCCTCACTACTGAGTAGTGCGGTGAGCAGCGCGACCGCGCCGCTCTTGTCGAGTGGGTTGTTCTGGTTCCCACACTTGGGTGACTGTACGCAGGATGGGCAGCCATCCGTGCACTCACAGTGTGCAATGGCATCACGTGTCGCGGTCAACCACTCACGCGCGGCGGAGTACCCGTGTTCGGCGAATCCCGCTCCACCGGGGTGACCGTCGTACACAAAGACGGTGAGGCAACCGGTGTCCGCGTGCCGGGCGGTGGAGACGCCGCCGATGTCCCAGCGGTCGCAGGTGGCGAACAGTGGGAGCAGCCCGATCGAAGCGTGCTCGGCCGCATGGGCAGCACCCGGTACGTCGTCCAGCCCCAGCGACTCGACCGCCGAATCGGGCACCGTCCACCAGACCGCCTTGGTCCGCAGCGTCCGCTCCGGCAGATCGAGTGGCTGCTCGTCGAGGACATCACCGGTCGAGATCAGCTTGCGCTGGAACGAGATGACCTGGCTGGTCACCTGCACCCAGCCACGGGACAGCTCGGCCGTCCCCCAGGCGCGAGTCTCCTCGGTCGCGAGGACGCTGATCTCGGTCACATCGCGGGCGAACGTCGTGTAGTCCGGCGCTGCCGGCTCCACGATCGCGGCGTGACCCTCCAGATCGAGAGTGCGGACCAGATAGGACTCACCGGCGTGCACGTAGACAGCGCCCTCGTGCACCGAGGCATGCGCCGAGCCGCCGTCCACAGTGCCGAGCAGACGACCGGTCTGGTCCTCCACGATCTGCACTGTCTTGCCACCGGCTGACCGGATGTCGATAGCGTCGACAGCGCGCTCACGCCGGGTCCAGAACCAGCCGTGGGGCCGCTCGCGCAGCGCCCCCTGCTTGACCAGTTGGGCGATCACGGTGGGCGTCGTACTGCCGAAGACCTCATAGTCCGCCGCGGTGAGCGGCAGCTCTTGTGCAGCCGCGCACAGCTGCGGTCCGAGCACATACGGGTTCTCCGGATTGAAGACAGTCGCTTCAACTGGCCGCCCGAAGACGGCAGTCGGGTGGCGGACGAGATAGGTGTCCAGCGGATCGTCCCGAGCCACCAGCAACGCCAGAGCGTCCCCACCGGCCCGCCCCGCGCGGCCAGCCTGTTGCCAGAGCGATGCGCGCGTACCAGGCCAGCCAGACAGCAGTACGGCGTCCAGCCCGGCGATGTCGATCCCCAGCTCCAGAGCGTTCGTGGCGGCGACTCCGGTCAGCTCGCCGCTCTGCAGCATGCTCTCGAGCCGTCTGCGCTCTTCTGGCAGATAACCAGCCCGGTACGCCGACACCTGGTCCATCAACGTGGGGTCGACCTCTGCCAGGTTCTCGCGAGCTGTCATGGCCACGGTCTCGGCGCCACGTCTCGACCGGACGAACGCGACCGTCCGCACGCCCGACACGACCAAGTCGGTCAGAAGGTCGGCCACCTCGGCCGGGGCGGAACGTCGTACCGGGGCGCCGTTCTCTCCATGTAGCGAGGTGAGCGCCGGCTCCCACAGGCCGAAGGCGATCCCGCCCCGAGGCGAACCGTCGTCGACGACCTCCACCATCGGCAGGCCGGTCAGGCGCTCGCCCGACACCGCCGGCTCGGCAACAGTCGCAGATGCGCAGACGAAGACCGGATTGGCGCCGTACTGCGCGCAGATCCGTCGCAAGCGGCGCAGTACGCCGGCCACGTGTGCACCGAAGACGCCGCGGTAGTGGTGGCACTCGTCGATCACGACGTACTGCAGGCAGCCGAGGAAACGGGCCCAGCGCTGATGGTTCGGCAGGACGGACCGGTGCAGCATGTCCGGGTTGCTCAATACATAGGTGGCGTGGTCGCGAGCCCAGTCGCGCTCGGTGCGCTCGGAGTCGCCGTCCAACGTCGTCGCGCGCAGCCCAGGCACTGTGTACGTCGAGACTGCGCGCAGCTGGTCGTGCGCCAGCGCCTTGGTGGGAGAGAGGTACAGCACCGAGGCGGTCCGTCGATGCGGTGACGCAGCCTGCGCGATGCTGAGCGTCGCAAACGCAGGCAGCAGATAGCCGAGTGACTTGCCGGACGCCGTCCCGGTCGCGACCACAACATGACGGCCCGAGTACGCCGCCTCGGCCGTGGCGACCTGGTGGATCCACGGTGCCGCGATCCCGGCATCGGTCAGTTGGTCGAGCACCTCGGGCGGAACCCATCGCGGCCACTCGCACGTCCGCCCTGCCCGCGCGGGCACCGACTCCACATGGGTGAGCCGATCAGCCCGGCCAGTGGCGAGGCGTCGCAGTACGGCGGCCGCCTCACCTTCACGCATGCCGTGAGCCTAGTTGCCACCACGGACAGTGCAGCTGATGTGCACGGATTCGTGCACTGAGCGCCTGCGCGTGCTGATGCACGCGGCATTTTGTGGACGGAGATCGACTTTCGCCACGGCGGGATGAAAGAGTTTTCCACAACGGTCCTTCTCACGGTCCGTACATGGTTGAATGCAGCAGTTCACGGGATCGGAGGCCGAAGTGGATCTGTCGCTGACCGCGCGCGCCGAGGGCGGGCGTACCGTCGTCGAGGTGGCGGGGGAGATCGACGTCTACACCGCACCGAAGCTCCGCGAGAAGATCGCAGCGCTCGTCGACGACGGGGTCTACGACCTGGTCCTGGACCTGGAACGCGTGGAGTTCCTGGATTCCACGGGTCTCGGCGTCCTCGTCGGCGGACTGAAACGGGTGCGTACCCACGACGGCTCGCTGTCCCTGGTCTGCACCCAGGAACGGCTGCTGAAGATCTTCCGGATCACCGGTCTGACCAAGGTCTTCGACATCCACCCGGACGTCGCCTCCGCGATCTGAAGGCCTTTGCGGGCAAGCGAAAAGGTGTCCCCATCAGCACGCTGCGTGACAGTCCCGCCTGATCGCCGCGCTGTGGCGCAGACCACCCTGTCGTCAGGTCTGGTCAGGATGCCGCTAGAGTGACCCACCGCGTCATGTCCTTGGCGCTGTTCTATTTCCCCCAACCCTTCGGTTGCGGCAGACGGGGGCCGTCAAGCCTGGATGGGTTGCCTACAAGGAGGACGGATGTCCGCGCTGCTTGCACCACAGGCGGTGGATCTTTCGTCGAGCAACACCACACTGGTGATCGTCGTCGGAGTGATCGCGATCCTCGCGGTCGCGATTGCGATGGTTTTCCGGAGTCAGGTGCTTGCCGCGAACGATGGCACCGAGAACATGAAGACGATCGCCGCCGCGGTCCAGGAAGGTGCATCGGCCTTCTTGAGCCGGCAGTTCCGGACGTTGTCGGTCTTCGCCGTGGTGGCGTTCCTGCTGCTGTTCTTGTTGCCTGCCCACACCGATGGCGACAACGCCACCACCCTGAAGATCTTCCGTTCCGTCTTCTTCCTGGTCGGTGCGGGCTTCTCCGCGCTGATCGGCTACCTGGGCATGTGGCTCGCCACGCGCGCCAACGTCCGGGTCGCCGCGGCCGCCCGGGACGAGGGGCGTGAGCCCGCGATGCGGGTCGCGTTCCGGACCGGTGGCACCGTCGGGATGTTCACCGTCGGCCTCGGCCTGTTCGGTGCCGCGCTCGTCGTGCTGCTCTTCAAGGGTGACGCGCCGACCGTGCTCGAGGGCTTCGGCTTCGGTGCCGCGATGCTCGCCATGTTCATGCGGGTCGGCGGCGGTATCTTCACCAAGGCCGCCGACGTCGGCGCCGACCTGGTCGGCAAGGTCGAGCAGAACATCCCCGAGGACGACCCCCGCAACGCCGCCACCATCGCCGACAACGTCGGTGACAACGTGGGTGACTGCGCCGGTATGGCCGCGGACCTGTTCGAGTCGTACGCCGTGATGCTGGTGGCATCGCTGATCCTGGGCAAGGCCGCCTTCGGCGAGCAGGGCCTGATCTTCCCGCTGATCGTGCCGGCCATCGGTACCATCACCGCGGTCATCGGTGTCTTCCTGACCCGCCCGCGGACCGGCGAGAACGGTCTGCGCACGATCAACCGGGCGTTCTACATCTCCGCGGTGATCTCCGGAATCCTCTGTGCGGTGGCAGCGTTCGTCTACCTGCCGAGCAGCTTCGCGGACCTGACCGGAGCGGCCGGTACGTCGATCGCCAACTACGACGGTGACCCCCGGGTCATCGCGACCGTCTCGGTGATCATCGGCATCGTGCTGGCCGCGGTCATCCTGGCCCTGACCGGCTACTACACCGGTACCGAGGACAAGCCCGTCAAGGACGTCGGCAAGACGTCGCTGACCGGTGCGGCCACGGTCATCCTGTCCGGTATCTCGGTCGGCTTCGAGTCCGCCGTCTACACCGCCGTCGTGATCGCGGCCGCCGTGTACGGCGCCTTCCTGGTCGGCGGCACCGGTGTCGTGGCACTGTTCGCGATCGCGCTGGCCGGTTGTGGTCTGCTGACCACCGTCGGTGTCATCGTCGCGATGGACACCTTCGGCCCGGTCTCCGACAACGCGCAGGGCATCGCCGAGATGTCCGGTGACGTGGACGGCGAAGCGGCTCAGATCCTCACCGAGCTGGACGCCGTCGGCAACACCACCAAGGCCATCACCAAGGGCATCGCGATCGCGACCGCCGTACTGGCCGCGACCGCACTGTTCGGTTCCTACACCGACGCGATCCGGACCTCGCTGGCCGACAACTACGCCAAGTTCGAGGCCGACGCACTGGTCTTCAACCCGGGCACCCTGGTCGGCATCATCCTCGGTGCGGCCGTCGTGTTCATGTTCTCCGGTCTCGCGATCAACGCCGTCGGCCGCGCCGCCGGTGCGGTCGTGTACGAGGTCCGCCGGCAGTTCCGGGACATCCCCGGGATCATGGACGGCACCGGCAAGCCGGAGTACGGCAAGGTTGTCGACATCTGCACCCGCGACTCGCTGCGGGAGCTGGCGACCCCGGGTCTGCTGGCGTTGTGCGCTCCGATCGCCGTCGGCTTCGGTCTCGGCGCTGCGGCACTGGCCGGCTACCTGGCCGGTGCGATCGGTGCCGGCACCCTGATGGCGGTCTTCCTGGCCAACTCCGGTGGAGCCTGGGACAACGCCAAGAAGCTGGTCGAGGACGGTAACCACGGTGGCAAGGGTTCGCCCGCGCACGAGGCCACCATCATCGGTGACACCGTCGGTGACCCGTTCAAGGACACCGCCGGCCCGGCCATCAACCCGCTGATCAAGGTGATGAACCTGGTCTCGGTGCTGATCGCTCCGGCCGTCGTCGGCCTGTCGGCCATCGGCGAGGACACCAACACCCCGCTGCGGATCGGCATCGCGCTGGCCGCGGTCGTCGTACTGGCGGCCGCTGTGATCGTCTCCAAGCGCCGGGAGTCGGTCATCTCCGACACCCCCGCCGCGGCGAACATCGCCGCCTGATCCACCAGTAGTACCGCAACGGCCCGCCGGATCTCCGGCGGGCCGTTGTGCGTTCCGGGAGTCACTTCCGGTTCCCGGCCAGGGACAGTTCAGGGGTTCAACCGATGCCCATCTCTACCTCCGGCCGCCAGAATCAACCCACGGGTGGACACACCGGGTCCGCCCCGGGTCCGATGATCTGAACGGGTCGGCCCTCGATACTGAGACGACACAGCCCGCCCACACACCATCATTGGCGCGCCACCGAACGAGGAGTACGGCGATGATCGAGGCACACGGCCTCACCAAGCGATACGGCGCCACGGTTGCCGTAGACAACCTGTCGTTCGAGGTGAAACCCGGCAAGGTGACCGGCTTCCTGGGCCCCAACGGTGCCGGCAAGTCGACCACCATGCGGATGATCCTCGGCCTCGACACCCCGACCGCCGGTTCCGTCACCATCGACGGCACGCGGTACCGGGACCTGCACCGGCCGCTGACCAAGGTCGGTGCGCTGCTGGACGCGAAATGGGTGCACCCGAACCGGTCCGCGCGGGCCCACCTGGCCTGGATGGCGGCGTCCAACAAGCTGCCGAAGTCCAGCGTCGACCGGGTCCTCGACATCGTCGGCCTGACCGAGGTCGCCGGTAAGCGGGCCGGTACCTACTCGCTGGGTATGTCCCAGCGGCTCGGCATCGCCGGTGCGCTGCTCGGCGACCCGGAGGTGCTGCTGTTCGACGAGCCGGTCAACGGTCTCGACCCGGAAGGCATCGTCTGGATCCGGACCTTCATGCACCGGCTGGCCGACGAGGGCCGGACCGTGCTGGTCTCCAGCCACCTGCTGTCCGAGATGGCCCTGACCGCCGAGGACCTGGTCGTCATCGGGCGTGGCCGGCTGATCTCGCAGAGCACCACGCAGGAGTTCGTCGACCGCGCGAGCGGGACGACCGTCAAGGTGCGGACGCCGCAGCTCGACCAGCTCGCCGGGGTGCTGCACCAGCAGCAGCTCGTCACCCGGGTCGAGGATGTCGAGGGCGAGGGCAAGGTGCTGTTCGTCGAAGGCGACCTGACCACCGACCAGGTCGGCGAGGCAGCCGCGGCGCACGGCATCGTGCTGCACGAGCTGACCATGCAGCGCGGCTCGCTGGAGCAGGCGTTCATGCAGATGACCGGTGATTCGGTCCAGTACCACGCACACGACGAGATTGCTGCTGTCACCCACCTCGACGTGCCGTCGAACACCGAGGTGGCCGCTGGGCCGAAGGAGGACAACTGACATGTCGGCTTCCACTGCAACGGCCCCCGCGGCCCGCAACAGTTCGTCGTACGGCGGTCTCGCAGTCATCAACGTCGAGCGGATCAAGCTTTTCTCCACCCGGTCGCCCTGGTGGTGCATGATCGTCGCGGCCGTGCTGACCGTGGGTCTGTCGGCGCTGTTCTCCGGCCTCTCGAACGGGGCCGACGAAGAGGTGGCGACCATCCAGCTGACGCAGTTCGGTGCACAGCTCAGCCAGATGGTCATGATGGTGATGGCCGCACTGGCCGTCACCACGGAGTACCGGTTCGGCACCATCCGGACCAGCTTCCAGGCGGTTCCGCAGCGGGCGGCGATGCTGCTCGGCAAGACCGCGGTGGTTGCCGTCCTGTCCGCAGTGGTCGGCCTGGTCGCGTCGTTCGGCGCCTGGGGCATCGGGACCCTGCTGGCGGGTAAGGCCGACCTGGCACTCGACACCGGTGCCGAGTGGCGGCTGCTGGCCGGCCAGGGCCTCGTCTTCGCGCTGTCGGCGATGATCGCGGTGGCGGTCGGCATTCTGATCCGTCAGAGCGCCGGTGCGATCGCCATCCTGATCCTGTGGCCGCTGCTGCTCGAGCAGCTCGTCCAGGCCATCCCGAAGGTCGGCGACGACCTCAACCGGTGGGCGCCGTTCACGAACGCCAGTTCGTTCCTGAACCAGGGCCAGGACGCGCTGTTCACCGGTGAAGGCGGTCCGGACTCAGCCGCTGCGCAGTACGCGCTCAGCCCGTGGTGGGCGCTCGTGTACTTCGCCGGTTGGGCGATTGCGCTGCTGCTGATCGCGCTGTTCAGTGCGAGCAAGCGCGACGCGTAACGAAGCTCGGCCGGGCTGAGGGGTCCTGGTCGCTACGGCCCGTGGAACTTCGCGTTCCACGGGCCGTTCCTTTTGTGCTGACCTGGTGGCTCGTCTAGGGTCCGGCGCATGACTGACTGGGCAGCGGTGCGCGCTGACGACTTCGCCGTACCGGCTGATCGGCCGCTGGATGAGCTGGTGGGTGAGCTGTCGGGGATGCTGAGGTCGGCTGATCCGGTTGCGCGGGACAGTACGGCGTACTCGACGTTGGCGACGTGGATCGGGCGCGGGGTGCTGTCCGAGGGGCAGTTGCGTGAGCTGGGCGATGAGATGGCGAAGCGGTTCGGGGAGGCGGAGATTCAGGCGCGGACGTTTGCGCCGTTGATCCTCGACTGCATCGTGTCGGCGGGGGTCTACGAGGCGAGCTGGGTGCCGCCGTTCGAGCGCTGGTACGTCGCTGAGACGGATCTGCGCGGGTACGACGCGGAGCTGGGCTGGCTGCATGCGGTGGCGCATGGGGCCGACCTGCTGGGGACCCTGGGGCTCTATCCGGCGGTAGAGCCGGTGGAGATGCTGCGGTTGGGTATCGGGCGGCTTCTGACGCCCACTGAGTACGTGTTGCGGGACATGGAGGACGACCGGCTCGCCTACGCGCTGGCGTGCACGCTGACGCGTTCTGAGCTCACTGTGGAGGATGCGACCCAGTGGCTGGTCCCGGCCTTCACCGGGATGGTTCCGATACCCACGACCGTCACTGCGCTGAACACCAACACCACTCGGACGTTGCGGGCGCTGTATGTGTTCGTAGACCGAGGTGTGCGGCTACCTGGCGCCAGCAAGGTCACGCAGATCCCGCATGCCGCCGAGATCAAGGTGCAGTTGGTCGAGGTGCTCCGACAGGTGTCGCAGAGCTACTTCTGAGGCATCGCCCGCAGCACGGTCGTGAACTGCTGCAGACAGGTGTTGGCGGCTGAGACGGAGTACCCGTCCCACCAGGCTGTCGGGTCCAGCCGGGCGACCCGGCCGGCCTTCACTGCGGGCAACTGGGTCCAGATCGCGTTGCTGGTATACGACTTGAAGGTCTGGTCCGGTCCGGCGTTGAAAGCGCCGCCACCGAGGAAGTAGAGGATCACGTCGGCGTCCGCGAGCAGTCCGACGTGTTCACGGTCGATCGGGTAGTACGTGTCGGTACCACCCGCTGCAGTGGTCGACCGATTCCGCCGTACGCCGATCTCGTGGAGGATCGTGGCGCCGAAGATGGGTCCACGCAGAATGCGCAGCTCGTCGTTCGTGAAGCGCAGCAGGGCGACGGAGTGCTTTGCCAGGAAGGCCTTGTGCTCGGTCTGTACCTGGAGGGCCCGCTCGCTGAAGCTGCCCAGCGCCGCGTCCTGCTTGCCGGACTGGCCGAGCAGGTCGGCGATCAGACGTACTGACTCCTGCCAGGGCTTGCCCTTGCCGGCGTTCTCGTACGCGACGGTCGGGGCGATGGCGGACAGCTGGGGATACAGCCCCTTGGTCCGCTGCAGGCTGCCGATGATCAGGTCCGGCTTGAGCTGCACCAGCTTCTCGAGGTTCGGCTGGTTGAAGCCGAGGGACTCGAAGCCGGCTGCCGGGCGCGGCAGGTAGCCGGGCACCGACACGACACCGTCGAGGGTCTCGGAGGCGACCAGCGGCGCTCCGACCTCCAGGCTGACCTGCAGACCGCCGGACGCGTCCAGGGAGACGACGCGTTGCGGAGAGACCGGGATGTTCGCGTTGCCGAGCGGATGCTGCACATTCCGCGTTGCGGCGATCGACGGCCGGATGTCACCGCCCGAGCCGCAACCGGTGAGACCGGCAACAGCCGCCGCACCCAACAGGCCGGTGAATCCTCGGCGTCCCAGTGTTGCTTGGCTGTCGGCGTACGGCATGCGGGTAAGGCTACCCTTGCGGGGTGGAGTCCGGATCGCTGTCAGGGCATCAGCCGACGGGTGGTTCGCGCATCCTACTTTCGGCTGGGTTTTCCCTGATTGGCCCCCCAGGTACGGCGTGCCGCGGGCCGGGGACCGGTACAGGTGGATACCGGTGGCTGCAGAACCGTTGTCCGTGACAAGGTCTGAGGCAGGCAAAACCCTGGTCCCCTCCCATGGTGGTGCCAACGCCACTACCGGAAGTAGTGCCTACACCATCAAGATCTGGTCCTCGGCACCGTTAACTTTTGGTTGACGGAAGCAGTCGGGGGCAGCAGTTTTCAGAGAGGGCGCGTGGAAGTCATGGTTGCGACATACCTGAAGAGATGGGTCGGCAACCGGATCCTCAACAGGACCAGTCGTAAGGGTGGTCTCGACCTGTTGAAGATGCGGGTGTTCCCGGCACAGGTGACGTTACCGCTGCGCCGGCAGGGGCTCGACCCGTTGCCGGCCTTGGGGGAAGCGCGCGAAACGGATCCCGTGCACCGGTTGGCGCATGTGTTCGGGATCACGGTCTGGATGGTGACCGGGCACGCCGAATCCAAGGCAGTGCTGGCCGACTCCACGAACTTCAGCAACGACGTCCGGCCGCTGGTCGGCTCGGACCCGAACAAGCCGTCCGAGGGGATCGGCGGTCTCGGGTTCACCGACCCGCCGGACCACACCCGGCTGCGCAAGCTGCTCACACCCGAGTTCACCAAGCGGCGGCTGGCCCGGCTCGAGCCCGCGATCGAGAAGATCGTCAACGACCAGCTCGACCTGATGGAGGCCAAGGGCCCGGTCGCCGACATCGTCGCCGACTTCGCCTTCAACGTGCCGTTCCTGCTGATCGCCGACCTGCTCGGTGTCGAGGAGCAGGACCGCGACCGCTTCCGTGCCCTCGGCCCGGCCCGGTTCGACCTGTCCGCCGGTGGCATCGGCGTCTTCGGGTCGGCGAGTGAGTCGCGCGACTTCCTGTTCGAGATCGTCCGCAAGCAGCGCGCGAACCCGGGTGACGGCCTGATCGGCTCGATCATCAAGGCCCAGGGCGACGACCTCGACGACGTCGAGCTCGGTGGTCTCGCCGACGGTGTCTTCCTCGGCGGCTACGAGACCTCGGCCAGCATGCTTGCTCTCGGCACCCTCGTGCTGCTCCGCAACCCCGAACACTTCGAGCGGATCCGCACCGAGCCGGGCGCCGTCGACCACATCGTCGAAGAGCTCCTCCGCTACCTGACCGTCGTCCAGGTTGCCTTCCCGCGCTTCGCCCGCCACGACCAGGAGCTGTTCGGCAAGCAGGTCAAGAAGGGCGACCTGGTGGCTGTCTCGCTGTCCGGCGCCGACCGCGACAAGAACGTCTTCGGCGACGACGCCGAAGACTTCTACCCCCGCCGCGCCTCATCAGCCGCCCACCTCGCCTTCGGCCACGGCATGCACCGCTGCGTCGGCGCCGAACTGGCCCGGATGGAGCTCCGCGCCGCCTTCCTGGCCCTGGCCCACCGCTTCCCCGACCTGGCCCTCGCCGTACCCGAGGAGCAGTTGCGTTTCCGCGAACTCTCCATCGTCTACGGCCTGGAGACCCTCCCCGTCCAGCTCCACGCCGCCAAAACCCAGCAGGCCGCCGGCTGACGTGACCGTCAACGACGACATCACCCGGATGCCCCGCAAACGCCTAGCGGCCGCGGTCCTCATCCGGGACCACGCCAACCGCGTGCTGCTCCTGGAACCGACGTACAAACTCAACTGGGAGCTCCCCGGCGGCATCGTCGAAGCCGACGAATCCCCCTGGACCGCCGCCTCCCGCGAGGTAGCCGAGGAGCTAGGCCTGCACCTCCCGCTGGGCCGCCTCCTCGTCGTCGACCACGTGCACGCCCACGACGACCGGCCCGACGGCATCAACTTCATCTTCGACGGCGGCCACCTGGCCACCGTGCCAACCGCCTTCCCCGACGGCGAGATCCGCGCCGCCCACTTCCACACGGTCGCCGAAGCCCACCCCCACCTGAAACCCCAGATGGCCGGCCGCATCACCGCCGCCCTCCAAGCCGCAGCCGAAGGAACCACCCTCCTCTGCAACCACGGCGTACCAGTCGCCTGAACACGGCCGCTCGGCGCGCTTCTCGGAAGCAGCGCCGGTCCTGCAGGCCATCACAATTGGCTTTGCCGTCCCGGAGCCCCGCGTGGACACGTCGGACGCGAGCATTTGTGATGGCCTGGGGGTCCGGACTGTCGGCCGCAACTGGTTGCTGGCGGCTCTCTCCGCGCAGTCGTCGAGGCCCATCCCCGTCGTGACGGGTTAGGCGGCGGGTGGGTCTTGGAGCCAGGCGCCGGCGCAGGTTTCGATCCAGGAGGCCAGGTCGGGCTGGTTGTCGAAGGTATACAAGGAGTATTCGGGGCAGCCGGCCAGTGGGCTGATGTTGTCGAAGGCGTGGTCGGGGGCGAACAGGAGTAGACGGCCGCCGTGGCGCGGGGCCAGGGTGAGGTTGCCGTTGCCCTCGATTGCGGCGACGTAGTAATCGTCGGCCTGGATGGGAATGGTCAGGCCGTCCTGTTCCCAGATCCACGAGTAGGCGTCGAGCGGCTCGGCGATCGACGTCCGTGCGGCTTCGACGGTGAGGACCTCGGTGTGGCTCAGCCACCAGGACTCGGGCTCACCGAAGCGCTCGACAATCCCTCCGCAGGCAGACCAGAACGCCTGGTGCACAGGATCGATCGCGCCAAGACTCTCCTGCGGTCGGACCGGCCTCCGCGCCAGCCAGCCGCGTCGCCGCGCCGGCGGGCCCCAGGCCAGCAACTCGTAGGCAGTATCGGACACAGTCACCGAGGTGACGGTCGCGGCGTTCAGCAGGTCGGACAGTTGCGGCAGTCCTTCAACCGCAGGACGCTCCCACCGTCGTTCGTTGCCGACAACGGCCGTATCGCCGTCCTGCAAGAACCAGCGAATCTCGTTCAGAAACCAGTCCCAGTCGCGCATGTGCACATCATCACCGGCCGGGGGACCAATTCGGTTGCCCTCAGATGCTCTGTCTGAGTGGAATGGCTGGATGGATCGTGATGTGCGCGTTGGGGTTTTGGCGCCTTTGAGTTTGCCGGGGTGGGTGGAGGCGGGGCGGCAGTTGGTTGCCGGCGCGGAGCTAGCGGCTCGCGAGTTGGGGATCGAGGTGGTGGTTCGGGATACGGGGGCTGACGCTGCGCGGGCTGTGGCGGCGGTGGATGAGTTGGTGGGGCTGGGGGTTCGGGCGCTGGCCGGGGAGTATCACAGCGTGGTGGCTCGGGCGGTGGCTGGGCGGGCTGCGGAGGTGGGGGTGCCTTATCTGTGTTCGTCGGCGGTGATTGACGAGTTGGTCGAGGGGCCGACGGATTGGGTGGCTCGGATTGCGCCGGTGCAGTCTCGGGGGTGGCGGGTGTTTGCGGAGTACCTGCTGAGCCTCGGGCACGAGCGGGTTGCCGTGGTGGCGCAGGCGAGTGTGTATTGGGCGGCCGGGGTGCGGATCCTGCGGGAGCACCTCAGCGAGGTTGTCGAGGTGAGTGCCGGCTCGGTGTGCGATGAGCTGGCGGAGAGCGGGTGTACGGCGCTCTTGCTGCTGGTGGGGACTCCGGAGCCGGCGGTGCCAATTGTTGAAGCTGTACGGGCGGATGCGCGGCTGGCCGACGTGTTGATCGGGGCTCCGGCGGGACAGCCGGAGTGGGCGGGATTGGCTGGGGTTCCGTTTTTGCGTTATCTGCCTGCGGAGCTCAGCCCGCTCGGCCGACGGCTCGAGGCGGAGTTGGGCGAAGCGCCTTCGTTTGTTGCCTTCGAGGGGTACGACGCGATCGCCGTGCTGAATGAGCTGTTCCGCATGGATGGCGACTGGGCGAATGTCGCGGTCGAGGGGAGTCGCGGGGAGATCACGTTTGCTCGCAGCCAAGGGATCTGGCAGTGGATGTGGCCGGCGATCCAGGTGGCCGAGCTGGACCCGGCGAATCCGGGGCAGGCCCGCATTTTGCATACCGGCTGAGACACCTGGGAAGAAAACTTTGCCCAAGTATTACCCGTTGTGTGGAATTTGTGGCACTAAGTGGCCGGTGGCTGGTTCAGGGCGTGACAGGGGGTGGGGTGGGTGGTCAGAATGGGCGGTCCGGTTTGGGTGTGGTGACTAGGGGGCGGTGATGGGCGCGTGGCGATGAGTGGTGCGCTGACCGCCCGGATCGCTGCTGCTATGACGGCGGCCCAGTCGGGTGGGCATGCGACGGCGGCGGCCGAGGTCGAGTTGCTGAAGGCCGAGCTGGGCGATGTGCCGAGCTATCAGTTGGCGGCCGTCGAGTATGTGCGTGGGGTGACCGCACATCATGCGAGTGACGCGGATGAGGCGTTGCGGGCGGTGGATGCGTTGCTGGCGGTCGCGAAGGCGATCGACGAGCCAGGCTGGGAAGCGAACGCGTTGCCGATCCGGATCATCAATCTGGCCCGCAGTGGGCGTGGCGGCGACACGGTCAACGATCTGGTGGCGGCCGAACATGCGCTGAGCCGGACGCGAGACCCGGGCCTGATCGCGTGGGCGCATACCGGCTTGGGTTATGCGTACGACGTTCTGCGACTTTTCGAACTGTGCATTCCGCATTACGAGCGGGCGGCGCAGCTGGAGGACGATGTGTTCGAGCTGGCGGAGTCGAACGCGATCGACCGGCTGAATCTGGCCGAGACGTATCTGCGCTGGGCGCATGAGCTCGAGCGGCTGGGAGACCCGTCGTACGGACAGGAGATTCGCGAGCGGCAGGCGTCGGCGGCGTACTGGGCGCGCGAGGCCGAGCGGGTGATCGTCGACGACGAGAGCCAGGAGTACTGGCGGCTGAGCGCGCGGCTGTGGGTGGCGGCCGCGGCGGCGGAGTCGGATCCGGCGGTTGCGGTCAAGGAGCTGAGCGAGTGCCGCGACGAGATCAGCAAGCTGGGCGAGACGGAGCGGCTGGCGATCGCGGGGGCCTATCTGGCGCGTGCCTGGGCGGCCAAGGGGGATCCGGATGAGGCTCGGGCGGCGGCTGACCGGGCGGCGGCGGATCTGATTCCGCTGGCGGATCCGTCGACGCATCTGCTGGTGATGCAGACGCGGTCGGAGCTTGCGGCGGCGCGGGACGAGCCGGGAGCCCTTGCAGGGTTGGAGTATGCGCGGTCGGTCGCGCGGGGCTGGTGGAAGGAGCGGCAGCGGGCGCTGAACGCCGTACGGCATGCGCTTACCAGCCACGATCTTTCGGCTCGGCACGATGCGGAGTGGCATGCGGCGCGGCAGGATCCGCTGACCGGTGTGGGGAATCGGCGTGCGCTCGACGAGCGGTTGACGGCGGCCCGGGATTCCGGGCGGGCGGTCACGTTGCTGGCCATCGATGTCGACGACCTGAAGGTCGTCAACGACACTCACGGGCACGCCTGCGGAGACCAGTTGCTGCAGGTTGTTGCCAATCTCCTGGTAGAACAGGCTCGAGCGACTGATGCCGTGGTTCGATCGGGAGGCGACGAGTTCTTCGTCGTACTGGATCAGCCGGATGCCAAAGGTGGCGCCCAGCTGGCGATGCGGATCCGGATCGCGGTCGCGGCAATCGCGGCAACGGCGGACCAGCCGTGGTTGCGGCAGCTGGGACTCAGTATCGGGTACGCCGCAACGGCGGAAGGTGTCGGTGTGGACCACCTGGTGGCCACCGCCGACCGGCGGTTGTACGACGACAAGCGCCGGCACAAAGTGAGGCAGTGAAGGAGATTCGGTGCGCGAGACGTCGGGGGTGACGGCGCGGATCGCGGCGGCGATGACCCGGGCACAGTCCGGGAACCCGGCGGAGGCCGGGCAGGAAATCAATCGCTTGCTCGTGGAGCTCGGGTCCGAGCCCAGTCACGAGCGTGCCGCCGCGGAGTACGTGCGGGCGGTTGCCGCGCATCACGCGACCGATGCGGTCGAGGCGCTGGACGCGGTCGACGGCTGTATCCGGGTGGCCCGGGCGATCGACGAACCAGGCTGGGAAGCGAATGCGATCGCGATCCGGATCGTGACGCTGATCCGGACCGGTGAAGGCGGTGACTCGGTCGCAGACCTGGTTGCGGCCGAGAACGCGCTCTCGCGGACCCGCGATCTCGGGCTGGCAGGCTGGGCGCACACCGGGCTCGGCTACGCCTACGACTTGCTCCGGTTGTACGAGCTCTGCATTCCGCACTTCGAGCTGGCCGCCGACGGCGATCACGTCCCGCTCGGGCTGGCCGAGGCGCCGGCGATCAACCGGCTGAATCTGGCGGAGTCCAACCTGCGCTGGGCGCACGAGCTCGAGCGGCTGGGCGACACGTCGTACGACGAAGAGATCCGGGTACGGCGGCAGGCTGCGCATCACTGGGCGGGTGAGGCGGTCGATGTGATCGTCGGTGCGGACCTGCTCGGCTACTGGCCGATCGCCGGGCGGATGTGGCTGGCCGCCAGTGACGACCTGACGGATGCGAGTGAGGCCGCGGTCATCCTCAAGGACTGCCGGGACCAGCTGGCCAAGCTGGGTGATCTGGAGCTGGCTGCGATCGCGGGCACGTACCTCGCTCGCTCGTACGCCGTGAGTGGGCGACTCGACGACGCTCTGGAGGCCGCACAGCGGGCAGGGAGCGATCTGCCGCCGACATCTGATCCGCCAGTGGAGGCCCTGGTTCGTCACACCGCCGTACAGATCGCTGCGGAGGCAGGCGATTCCGGAGCGGTGTCAGGACTGCAGTACGCACGGGCGATCTCCAGAGGCTGGTGGGCCGAGCGGCTGCGCGGTCTGTACGCCGTACGGACCGCACTGGCCAACCATGAGCTCTCGATCAGGCATGACGCGGAGTGGCGAGCCGCGCGGGAGGATCCGCTCACCGGAGTGGGTAATCGGCGTGCACTGGACGAGCGCATGTCTGTTGCGCACGACGCTGGGCGGTCGATTGCGGTGCTGGCGATCGACGTGGACAACCTGAAGATCATCAACGACAGCTACGGACATGCGTGCGGTGACGAGGTACTGCGTCGCGTCGGGCACCTGCTGCGCGAGCAGAGCCGCGCGGAGGACGTGGTGGCTCGGGCGGGCGGTGACGAGTTCGTCGTCGTACTGGACAACCCGGACGAGCGCGGTGCGCGGGAGCTGGTGGATCGGATCAAGGCGGCTGCGGAGCGGGTGGCTGCGGTGGCGGTGGAGCCGTGGTTCGCCATGCTGCGGCTCAGTATCGGGCAGGCGACCAGCACGGACGGTACGCCGGTCAACGAGCTGATGGCCGTTGCGGATCAACGCATGTACGCCGAGAAGCGGCGCCGGCGTACTCAGTAGTCGAGGAAGCCCTCAATCAGTAGAAGGCGGATCTGCGGCAGGTACTCGGTCAGTACGTCGACCAGCTGCCGGTCCAGGAGGTCAGCCAGCGCAGCCAGGATCTGGCCGACACTCAGCTCGCCGTCACACGCACCGACGAAGCCGGCCATGACTGTGTCCACCTGCTCGGCCCGCCGCATACCGCGCTGACGCCGCAGCACGATCGTGGCCGGGTCCTCGGCGCCTGGCTGCCCGGTCGTCTCCTGGATCACGTCGTCGGCGACAACCAGGTGCAGACCGGTCAGGTCGGCCGGAAGCCCTTCCTTGCGTTCGAAACGCCGCAGTACGTGCGGTCCGATCGGACGCTCGATCTCGTAGGGCCACTCCTCGGCATCGAGCGTGCCAGCCACGTTGTGCAGGCTGATCCAGCCCATACCGATCGCCTCGACCTGCTGATCCTCCAGCCAGCGCATCCACTCGTCGTACCGGCTCTGGTACGCCGGTGTGCCGTGCAGACCGGCGTCCCGCAGCCACAGCTCGACGTACTCGGAGGGGTCGAGCTGCTCGCGCTGCACGGCCCAGGCGGAGCGGTCGCCGGTCCAGGTGGCGAGGCGGTCGCGCCAGTCCTGTCCACGGACACAGGTCCAGTTGGCGAGCAGTTGGCACCAGCCACCGTCGGTCAGGTGCTGTGGGGCCTGCTGCACGAGCTGCTGGACGAGGCTGTCGCCAGCGAAGGAGGTCTCGCGGTAGGTGAGCTGTGAGTCCGGTGGGGAGATCACGTATGGCGGGTTGCTGATGATGAGGTCGAACCGTTCGCCGGCGACCGGTTCGAAGAGGCTGCCGGTGCGGACGTCGAGGTCGATGCGGTTGAGCGCCGCGGTTGCTTTGGCGAGGTCGAGGGCGCGCGGGTTGACGTCGGTCGCGACGATCTGGGTGACGCGGTTGGCCAGGTGGAGTGACTGGATGCCGCAGCCGGTGCCGATGTCGAGGGCACGCTCAGCCTTGATCGGGACGGTCAGGTGGACGAGGCTCAGGCTGGCCGGGGCGATGCCGAGCACGTAGTCGTCGCGCATGGGCTCCCGGCGGCCGTCGAGACCGGGGGTGAGGTCGGCGATGACCCACCACTGCTGGTCGTCCTCCGCGAACGGCCGGATGTCGACCGCTGCTCGTTCGTCGGAGACAACGCCCAGCTTGGCTAGGTCGATTCGTGGGAATGCCTTGTCCACAAGCTCTTTCGGTACTTCTTGCTGGAGGAGAAATAGCCGGATCATCGTGTCCAGGGCGTCGCCACTGCCAGTACGCCGTACTGCCAGTGTCGTCTCGTTCCGCGCGAGGGCCGCGTTCGCCTGCTTGCCGAGCCGGTTGGCAACACCCTCAACCGTGTATCCCGCGGCCGCGAACGCCTCTCGCAGCCCTTCCACAACATTCCCCGTCAGCTCCACCCCCGCATCCTCCCATCCGCCCTGCAGATGCGGCCGGGAGCGTGGGTGCCGGGTGCTCGCCGCTGCGGCCGTCTGTTGGGGACGCAAGCCCGTTTCCTGTGGCTGAGGCGGTCTGTGGCTGAGGCGGGGTGGGGAGGAGGTGGGGTGGGGAGGAGGTCGCATGACGCTCCTCCCCACGTCTTTTGCTACGGGGTGCAGCTCACCTTGGCTTCGGCCCAGTCGGCGTGGTCGCTGGTTACGCCGTCGCCGCCGTCGGTTACTTGGAGGGTGAGGGTTTGGGCGCCGGTGACGTCTACTGAGACGTTGGCGGTGGGGGAGGTGCCGGTGAGGAGGTCTGAGGTGTGTTTGGCTACTCCGTCGGTGAGGACTTTGAAGGAGACTTTGCCTCGGTCTTCCATTTCGTCGTCGATGCCTACTTTGGCGGTGAAGGTTTGGCAGTTGCCGCCTAGGCGGACGCTGACCAGGGAGGGGGCGTGGGTGCCCAGGCCCTTGGTGTACGTCGTTCCGTTCAGGGTCAGGGTGGCTCCGTCCCCTGGGGCGTCTTCGCCGTTGCTGCGGTCGCGTTCGACTGGGCCCCAGCCGTTGGTGGCGTCGAGGAACTCGAGGTCGCTGACCCATTGCTCGCCGCGCGGGGCCGGTGGCAACGGTTTGTTCGCGATGGTGGCTGCGAAGAAGCCGAGTCCGCCGCCGGGTAGTTTGATCGCCTGCACGGTTTTGCCGGCGTCGAGTGGTACGGCGGTGTAGAAGACCCGGTAGTCCGTGGTGGTGTTCGCCAATCCGGCGGGGGTGTAGCGGCCCTTCGTCGAGACTGCGAGTTTCGCGCCGCCGGTGGTTGGGTCCTGGCAACACCAGTTGGGTAGCTGGAAGGTCCCCTTGGACTGCGTGCCGTCGGTGTAGAGGATCGTCACCGCGCCACGAGCGTTCAGACTCGCCCCAGCACCGAGCAGCGCCAGATGCGAACCAGTGCCGGACACCAGGATCGGTGCCGACTGGTTCTTCACCAGGTTGGGCGTACCAGGAGCTCCGGTCGGCCAGGTGAACTGCGCATCCTGAACCGTGACGGTCGCTCCCGGTTTGTACCCGGCCGCGGCCAGCGCCTCCCCGTTGAAGCTGTTACCCGACCCATCGAAGTTGCCCTTGGCAAACGTCGTTGCGTCGCTGATTCCGACCGTGTTCGCAGCCTGTGACAGCGACCCGTACGGCAGCTGTGCAGTAGCAACAGCGGACCGGGAATAACTCTTGCCCTGAGCAACATACGAAGCAGTGAGTGACAACGTGAAGCTCGCAGGCTGTACGTCGGCACCCGGAGTGACCTGGAGCTTCGTGGTCACCGTCTGCCCCGCACTGACAGCTGCGAACGTCGTAGCACCAGCAGAGGTCCACCCAGCCGGCAGCTGCAGATCCAGCTTCACGTTGCGCACAGTCGAACCGGTGTCGTTGCGGAAGCTGGCCGTCACCTCAGTGGCCTGGCCGGGAGCGTTCCACAGCGAGGGGCTCCCCAACTCGGCGGTACCAAAGGTGTTGGCGACGTCCGGACCACCAACCGACGAGGTGCCGAGCAGGCGGACCGTGGAGGTCCGCGAGGTGGAGACAGCGGCCGTCTGCACGGTCACCACGCCGTCCTGGTAGCTCCACTTGCTCGGACGCCCGTCGATCAGTACGGCGTTCGGCGCCGAGCCCGTGTGCACAGTCAGCTCGTACGGGCGGGAAGCCGGCTTACCGGCGTACGAGCCGTTGAGCGTACCGATCTGGACCGTGACATCACCGCGGCCATCCTGAGGCGCGTCGACAGCGAAGGTCTGCTGTGCGGAGTTCCGGGAGCGAGTCACCCGGTCGTCCTCGAACAGCTTGAACGACGACTTCCCCTGCGGGTAGATGTCCACCGTGAGGCGGTCACCGAAGCCCTGCTCGGCAGCCGCGTTGATCCCCGGCTTCCACATCGGTACGACGGCGCCCGCCTTCACGAACAGCGGCAGCGTGTCGAGTGCGGCGTGGTACCCGTTGACCGTCGTCGGCCCCTGGTAGACCCGCCCGCTCCAGTAGTCGACCCAGCGTCCCTCGGGCAGGTAGATGCCGCTCTTCACCTCGTCCGCACCCCACATCGGTGCGACCAGGAACTCTTTACCAGCAAGGAACTCGTACTTCGTGGTGTCGTCCCACGTCTTCGGGTCGTTCGGGTACTCCAGCACCAGCGACCGGTTCAGCGGTGCACCGGTCCGGTGCGCCTCAGCGGCGTACGTGTAGAAGTACGGCAGCAGACGCTCACGCAGCTTGAGGTACTTGCGGTTGATATCCGTGTACGGCGCTCCGTACGCCCACGGCTGCTTGATCGCCGGCGTGGCCCAGCCGGACATCGTCATGAAGGCCGGGTTGAACACCTTCCACTGCATGTCACGCACGTACGACGTGGCCGAGCCGCCGAAGATGCCGTCCACGTCACCAGCGCTGTAAGCGATGCCGGAGTTGCCGGAACCGGCGATGGCCGGGATCTGCCACTTGATCGCATCCAGCGAGCCGCTGTGGTCACCGGTCCACTGCACTGCACACCGCTGCGCGCCGGCCCAGCCCTCAACCATCCAGGCGTAACCACGTGCGTTGCTGTGCTGCTCAATTCCGTCATGTGCGGTGTCACAGGCGCTCAGTGCGTGCCGGTAGCCCGGACCGACCCAGGCGACGTCCAGCTTGCGTACGCGCACCCCTGCCTCGCCGACCTCGGCCGGCTGGCGGTCGAGCGACGACTGCGTCCACAAGCCCATCTCGATGTTCCGCTTGCGCAGCTCCTCGCCGGTCTGCTTGAGCGGTGGGATATCGCGCTTACCCCAGTAGGTGCCGTCGACCTTCTCGAACTCGGTGTTGTCGGAGTAGCCGCAGCCGTAGTCGTCGTTGACGAGCATCCAGCCGCCGGGCATGTCCTCGTCCCGGAACCGCTGTGCGACCTTCACCGCGTCCAGAGTGGTGACCTTGTCCGGGTGCACCTTCCAGTCGTTGCTCGGGTCCGGGTCCTTCGCGTAGTGACCGCGGTTGTAGCAGTCGGAGTCGCCGTACTCGAGCCCGTAGATCGGCGGCATGAACGGCCGGCCGGTGAGCTCGGTGTAGCGGTCCAGCGAGGTCTTGAGGTCGCCGATGAAGTAGTACGCGTCAAAGCGCTTCTCGTCGTGCGTCACCGCGACCGGGCTGCCGAAGCTGTAGCTGCCCGGACTGAACGTGTTCCGGAGTACGCCGTACCCCGCGGTGCTCATGTAGTACGGCGACGCGTTCGGGTTGCCGCCGTCCTCCCAGTTGAAGTCCCGGGAGATCTTGATGGTCTCGTCGCGGTGCGAGAAGCGGCCGTTCTGCATGCCGCCGCCGAAGAACTGCTCGTTCGCACCCCGGGCCAGTGACTGGGTGGTGGACGTGTCGGTCCAGGACAGCGGTGCGGCCTCGGCCCAGACCAGCCGGTCGTTGCGGTAGACGCTGAACTTCAGCGGCTTCTTCTGGGCCCGGACCTCGATCTTGCCGGTCGTCAGCGCGTAGTACTGCCCACGGTCGCGCCACGAGGTCTTCGGGCTGCTGTAGTCGGTCTTGGTAACGATGGTCGATGCCGGGTCGTCCGGGTTCTCCGGTGGCGTACTCGCGGGGTCGGTGAAGGTTCCGTCCGGTGCCAGCCACAGCCGGAACACGTCGTCCTTCAGGAATACGACCCGCACCTTGGCCTGACCGGCACTGAGCGTGTACGTCGCTCTGTCGGCTGAGGTCCCAGGAGTGAACCCGGTGAGGTCACCGAGCGTAGTGCCGACGGCCTGCGCCGGGGCGGTCGTGCTCACGAGAGCGCCCGCGAGGAGCGCTATGGCGACTACTGAACGTTTCATGCGAACAAAGATGCTCACAAGGCCTCACTTCACGCATCAATGAACAAGTTGCGCTCATTGAAGCTCACCGCGCGCAAGTTGTCATCAGGTCGGCCGTCATGAAGTTGAGACGAGGTCTCCATCACAGAGTGAAAACCGACGGTGACGATGAGTCGCATGGTGAACTTCGGTCACAGCAGTCACATCCGTCACACCCCCAGGTACGCGGTGGGCCGACGGGGGCTGCTCGCGGGCGGGCTCGCCGCCGGACTCGGGCTCACCGTCCCGGCAGTCGCGCACGCTGCGCCACTCGACCCGGAGCGCGGCGTACAGGCGCAGGGCGATCCCAACTTCCACCCGGTGAAGTTCCGCCTCCCGGAGCCGACCGGCCGGAAGCGGCTGGGGACGACCTCGCTGCACCTGATCGACGACAAGCGGCCGGATCCGACCATGCCCAGCGGCAAGCGCGAGCTGATGATCAGCCTCTGGTACCCGTCGACAATGATGGGTGAAGACGATCCCCTGGCGATGTACATGCCGAAGCGGACCGCGACCGAGGTCGACGAGAACTGGACCGGTGAATACGGGCTGGCCCTGCCGACCGGGACGTTCGACTTCGCGAACACCCAGACTCACAGCCGCCTGAATGCGCCGATGCAGAGGATGCGGCACCCGGTCCTGCTGTTCTCACCCGGCTACCAGTACAGCCGGTTCGTGAACACTGCGCTGGCCGAGGACCTAGCCGGTCGTGGGTACGTCGTGGTCGCGATGGACCACACCCACGAGACACCGACCGAGTTCCCGGGCGGACGGTTCCTGCCCGGCGTACCGGCCACGCAGCTCCCCGATCCGCTCTTCACCCGCCAGTACGTCGAGACCCGGGTCGCCGACGCGCGGTTCGTCCTCGACCAGCTCACGGAACTCGCGGCCGGCCGCAACCCGGCTGCCGAGGGAACCGAGCTTCCGTCCGGTCTCGGTATCGGCCTGGATGTGCGCCGGGTCGGCATGTTCGGCGTCGGTCTCGGCGGGTACGCGACCGCCGTCACGATGCGCGCGGACAAGCGGATCCTGACCGGTCTGAACCTGGACGGCACTCTCCAGGACGACCGGCGCAAGGGCCCGCCGGCCGAGGTTGCGTTGAAGGGGACCAAGCAGCCGCTACTGCTGTTCGGCTCGGACGAGACCCAGTTCACCGATCCGAAGAAGGACCACTTCGACCTGTCCTGGGCGACGTTCTGGAAGGTCCAGAAGGGCGGCAAGCTCAACCTGAACCTGGCCGGCGCCAAGCAGAAGGCGTTCACCGACTACCAGCTCGTCTTCGACCAGGTCTTCCGGGAGATCTACGGCGACGACCCGATCATCACGTCGGTGATGACCGCGCTGGTCGGCAAGGTCGACCCGGCCCAGAGCGTGCGGGCACAACGCAGGTACCTCGCGGCGTACTTCGACACCACTCTGCGCCGGCGACCGGACCAGCTGCTGACCCAGAACTCACCGGAGTTCCCGGAAGTGCACATTCGCTGGTGAAACCTACGACCGTGGCGTGAACGCGGTTCCAGCTGCGGTCTGATTCGCGGGCGCCCAGTCACGGGTTGGCTGGTCCCATGATCAGTCGACGCCTGTTTATCGGTGCCATGGGCGCCGTAGCCATCCCAGCTAGTAAGACAAGTACGCCGTACCGCGTGGAGCTGCCCGCGCCGACCGGGCCGCACGCCATCGGCAGCAAAGAGCTGCACCTGGTGGACCATGGCCGCCCAGACCCGTGGCGGTCCGGTCCCCGCGAGCTGATGGTGAGCCTCTGGTTCCCGACGCTCCCCCTGCCCGGTCCCAGGACGCCGTACGCCGGTAGTGCGGTCGCGCCCGCGCTGGCGGCCGAGATGGCCGGCTACCTGAAGCTGAGTGGTGACACCGTTGACCTGGCCGGCAGTACGACGCATGCGCGCCGGAATGCGCCAGTGGATCGCGCCAGGCGAGTTGTGATGTATTCGCCGGGGTCGGGTGCGTCACGTGTCATCGGGACGAACCAGGCCGAGGAGCTCGCCAGCCACGGCTATCTGGTCGTCACCGTCGACCACACCGGAGAGGCGCCGGTCGAGTTCCCCGGCGGGCGGGTGGTGATGCCGTGTATACCCTGGGAGGACCCGGTGGCGGTTCGGACGGCGACAGACACGCGGGTTGCCGACGTCCGATTCGTCCTGGATCGGCTGCGGGTGCGTCGGGCCGGAATGTTCGGGTACTCGATGGGTGGCGCAGCGGCCGCTTCGGCGATGCTGGTCGATCGGCGGATCCGGGCCGGCGTCAATCTCGACGGTGGCATGTACGACGGTGATCAGCCGAGCGAGGTGGCCCGCAAGGGACTCGACCGGCCGTTCCTTTTGTTCGGGGCCGGCGGGCATTCCCGGGCCACCGATCCGAGCTGGGAAGCCTTCTGGAAGGCGCAGCGTTCCTGGAAGCGGGAGGTGCTGCTGCCGGACGGTGGGCACGGGTCGCCGGGTGACTATCAGTTCACACTCGCAGGCCTTGCCCGGCTGTACGGCGTACCCTCGGTTGACTTGGAGCCGCTGGTCGGGACGGTCGATCCGGTGGTTGCGGTGGCTCGGGTGCGACGCGCGGTAAGAGGGGTTTTCGGATACTTTCTGAAACCCTGAGAGGGGTGTCCGGCGGCGGACCGGTTACGGTGCGTGGACAAACACGGGAAGAAATAGGTTGTCGACGGCCGTACTGTGTCCTCGAACGGACCGGCACGGGGGAACACAACGGGTGCGAGAGGAGCACGGTGGCAGGGGCAACAGGGACCAAAGCCGCGGCGGCGGGATCGTCGTCGGGCGGTGGACGACGTCTGGTGATCGTCGAGTCGCCGAAGAAGGCGCGGATGATCGCGGGCTTCCTGGGTGCCGGATACGTGGTGGAGTCGAGCTTCGGCCACATCCGGGACCTGCCGAAGGGTGCCGACGAGATCCCGGCCAAGTACAAGGGACTGCCCTGGGCCCGGCTCGGCGTGAACATCGAGGACCACTTCGACCCGCTGTACGTCGTACCGGCCGACAAGAAGGCCCAGATCCGCAAGCTCAAGGATCTGCTCAAGGACGCCGACGAACTCTTCCTCGCCACCGATGAGGACCGCGAGGGCGAGGCCATCGCGTGGCACCTGCTCGACGAGCTGAAGCCGAAGGTCCCGGTCAAGCGGATGGTCTTCCACGAGATCACCCCGAAGGCGATCCAGGATGCGGTCGGCGCGGCCCGGGACATCAACGAGTCGCTGGTCGACGCCCAGGAGGCACGCCGCATCCTGGACCGGCTGTACGGCTACGAGGTCTCGCCGGTGCTGTGGAAGAAGGTCATGCCGAAGCTGTCGGCGGGCCGCGTGCAGTCGGTCGCGATCCGGATGGTGGTCGACCGGGAGCGCGACCGGATCGCGTTCCGGACGGCGTCGTACTGGGATCTGGACGCCAAGCTCGACGCCGGCGAGGGCAAGACGCCGCGGATCTTCCCGTCCCGGCTCGTCTCGGTGGACAGCCGGCGGGTCGCCCAAGGTCGCGACTTCGCGTCGACCGGTGAGCTGAAGAGCGGCACCACGGTCCACCTGGACGAGTCGACCGCCACCGCGCTGGCCGCGGCGCTGCGGGACTCCACCTTCAAGGTCCGTTCGATCGAGTCCAAGCCGTACACGCGCAAGCCGTACGCGCCGTTCCGGACCACGACGCTGCAGCAGGAGGCCGGGCGCAAACTCAACATGTCCGCCTCGCAGACGATGCAGATCGCCCAGCGGCTCTACGAGAACGGCAACATCACCTATATGCGTACCGACAGCGTCACGCTGTCGGACACCGCGATCACCGCGGCCCGGGCGCAGGTCCGCGAGCTGTACGGCGCGTCGTACCTGCCGGACAAGCCGCGGGTCTACACGTCCAAGGTGAAGAACGCGCAAGAGGCCCACGAGGCGATCCGGCCGGCCGGTGAGAACTTCCAGACCCCGGCCCAGACGGGTCTGTCGGGCGCGGAGTACCGGCTGTACGAGCTGATCTGGATGCGCACGATCGCGTCCCAGATGAAGGACGCGGCCGGGAACAGCGTCTCGATCAAGATCGACGCCAAGGCCTCGACCGGGGAGAACTGCGAGTTCACCTCGTCCGGCCGGGTGATCACCTTCCACGGCTTCCTGAAGGCGTACGTCGAGGGCGCGGACGACCCGTCCGCCGAGACCGACGACCGGGAGACGCAGATCCCGGACGTGTCCGAGGGCGACCTGCTCCCGGCCACCGAAGTACTGGCTTCCGGTCACGAGACGAAGCCGCCGGCCCGCTTCACCGAGGCCACGCTGATCGCGCAGCTGGAAGAGCGCGAGATCGGCCGGCCGTCGACGTACGCGTCGATCCTGGGCACGATCCAGGCCCGGGGGTACGTGTACAAGAAGGGTACGGCGCTGGTGCCGGCCTGGCTGGCGTTCGCGGTGGTGCGGTTGCTCGAGCAGCACTTCACCCGGCTGGTCGACTACACCTTCACCGCGTCGATGGAGGACATCCTCGATGAAGTTGCCGCTGGCAACCTTCAGCGCGAGGGCGTGCTCGGTGGTTTCTACTTCGGCGACGGCGACACCGAGGGGCTGCAGTCGATGGTCACCGATCTCGGTGACATCGACGCCCGCGAGATGTCGACGTTCCCGGTCGGCGGTGACGACAGTGGTGTGGTCGTCCGGGTCGGGCGCTACGGGCCGTACGTCGAGGACAAGGACGAGCGGCGCGCGAACGTGCCGGAGGACCTGCCGCCGGACGAGCTGACCGTGGAGAAGGCCCAGGAGCTGCTGGAGCAGCCGTCCGGGGTCGAGCACGAGCTCGGCAACGCGCCGGACACCGGGCTGAAGGTGGTCGCCAAGGCGGGCCGCTTCGGGCCGTACGTGACCGAGGTGCTGCCGGAGGACGCGCCGAAGGGCGCCAAGCCGCGGACCGGGTCGTTGCTGAAGTCGATGCAGCTGGACAGCATCGGGCTCGACGACGCGATGAAGCTGCTGTCGCTGCCGCGGGTGGTCGGCAAGGACCCGGAGAGCGGTGACGAGATCACCGCGCAGAACGGGCGCTACGGGCCGTACCTGAAGAAGGGCACGGACTCGCGGTCGCTCACCTCCGAGGACCAGATGTTCGAGATCACCCTCGAGGAAGCGCTGAAGATCTACTCCGAGCCGAAGCAGCGTGGCCGGCGGGCTGCCGCGCCACCGCTGAAGGAGCTCGGCGAGGACCCGGAGTCCGGTCAGCCGGTCGTGGTGAAGGAGGGCCGCTTCGGTCCGTACGTCACCGACGGGGAGACCAACGCGACGCTGCGCAAGGACGACTCGGTCGAGACGATCTCGCTGCTCCGCGCCGCCGAGCTGCTGGCCGACAAGCGGGCCCGTGGACCGGTGAAGAAGAAGGCACCCGCGAAGAAGGCACCGGCCAAGAAGACGGCCGCGAAGAAGACCGCAGCGAAGAAGACCGCAGCGAAGAAGACCGCCGCCAAGAAGACGGCAGCCAAGAAGGCCCCGGCGAAGAAGACCGCGGCCAAGAAGACGGCCGCGAAGAAGTCCTAAGAGGGGACGCCCATGACCAGTGCAGTCGAGGTCAGTGCGCAGCGGTTGCGGGATCGGGGTGAGCGGGTGACCCCGGCCCGGTTGGCGGTCGTCGAGGTGCTCGCCGGGACCGAGGAGCACCTGAGCGCCGAGCAGATCGGCGAGCGGGCCGAGGCGTTGCGGCCCGGGATCCACCGGGCCACGGTCTACCGGGCGCTGGATGCGCTCGGCGAGTTCGGGCTCGTCACGCATGTCCACCTCGGCCGGGCCGGGACGACGTACCACCTGGCCGGTGACCTGGCCCCGCGGCACCTGCACCTGCGCTGTTCGGAGTGCGGGACCGTGTACGACGCTCCGGGCGACATCCTGGAGTCCGCCCGGAAGAAGGTTCTCCGGGAGCTCGGATTCCACCTCGCGCCGGAGCAGGTCGCGCTCGTCGGCACCTGCAAGGAGTGCCGACCGTAATACGCCCTGTCCATATTTGTTGACGAGTGTGGATTTGTGCGCAGGTCTGGGCTTAGGCTCCTGACCTGTGACCTATGTCGAGGACTTTGCCCCCGGTGCGAACGTGCTGCCGCCGCGCGCCTGGCTGGATGACGACGCCGCGCGCGTCGCGCTGAGCGGGGACTGGAGCTTCCGGCTCTCGCCGAGTGTGGCGGACGCGCCGGACGACCTGAAGGACCCGGACACCTCCGGCTGGGACACCCTCGCGGTGCCCGGGCACTGGCAGCTGAGCGGGTACGGCGCTCCGGCGTACACGAACATCGTGTATCCGTTCCCGCTCGATCCGCCGTACGTGCCGACCGACAACCCGACCGGTGACTACGTGCGGACCGTCGCGGTGCCCGCCGACTTCGCGGGTTCGCGGATCGTGCTGCGGTTCGAGGGAGTGGACTCACGGTTCGCCGTCTGGGTGAACGGGACGTTCGTCGGGTGGTCGTCGGGTTCGCGGTTGCCGAGTGAGTTCGACCTGACTTCGTTGGTGACTCCGGGGTCCGAGGCTCAGATCGCGGTCCGGGTGCATCAGTGGTCGGCCGGTTCGTACGTCGAGGACCAGGACATGTGGTGGCTGTCCGGGATCTTCCGTGAGGTCAACCTGCTGGCCCTGCGACCGGGCGCTGCTTCCGATGTCTTCGTGCACTCCTCGTACGCCGATGGTGTCGGAACGCTGCGCGTGGACGCGGACGTGGCCGGGACTGTCGACGTACCGGAGCTGGGTCTTTCGGTTCCGACCGGTGTCGCGGTGACTGCTCCCGTGGAGCCGTGGAGTGCCGAGAGCCCGCGGCTGTACGACGGCGTGCTGCGGACCGACGGTGGTGAGGTTCGGCTGCGGATCGGGTTCCGGACGGTCGCGATCGTCGACGGCGTGTTCACGGTGAACGGGAACCGGGTGCTGTTCAACGGTGTGAACCGGCATGAGTTCCACCCGGACCGCGGTCGCGCGCTGACCGAGCAGGACATGCTGGACGACGTACTGATCATGAAGCGGGCCGGGATGAACTCGGTCCGGACCAGCCACTACCCGCCGCACCCGTACTTCCTGTCGCTGTGCGACGAGTACGGCCTGTACGTCGTCGACGAGTGCGATCTGGAGACGCACGGGTTCGGGTACGAGCCGCAGCCGCCGAACCTGCCGAACCCGGTGATGGACCCGCGCTGGCGTGACGACCTGGTCACCCGGATGCAGCGGATGGTCCAGCGCGACAAGAACCACCCGTCGATCGTGATCTGGTCGCTCGGCAACGAGTGCGGGATGGGCGAGAACCTCAAGGCGATGTACGACGCGGCGAAGGCGATCGACCCGTCGCGGCCGGTGCACTACGAGCGGGACACCGAGGCCGAGTTCGTCGACATCTACTCGCGGATGTACACCGACCCGGCCGGCTGTGCGGAGATCGGTGCGGACACCTCGAAGTACCGGAATCTGCCGTTCATCCTGTGTGAGTACGGGCACGCGATGGGCAACGGGCCGGGCGGGCTGCTCGACTACCGCGAGGTGTTCGAGAAGTACCCGCGCTGCCAGGGTGGGTTCATCTGGGAGTTCATCGACCACGGCCTGCGGACGACGATCGACGGGCGCGAGGTCTACGCGTACGGCGGCGACTTCGGCGAGCCGATCCACGACGGCAACTTCGTCTGCGACGGCCTGCTGTTCCCCGACCGGACACCGTCCCCCGGCATGCTCGAGTTCAGCAAGGTGATCGAGCCGCTCCGCATCGTTGCCGACGGCAACGGTGGCGTCACGGTCACCAACCACTACGAGGTCCTCGACACCTCCCACCTGACCTTCCGTGTCGCGGTCGAGGTCGAAGGTGAGCAGGTTTCCTCGGAGGTGCTCGCGGTCCCGGCGATCGCACCCGGCGAGACCGTGTCGCTCGACCTCCCGTCCTTCGACGTCTCCCAGCCCGAGACGTGGTTGACGGTGTCGGCCGAGCTCGCGGAGTCGACGTCCTGGGCGGATGCCGGTCACCGCATCGCCTGGGGCCAGGTCCGGCTCGACGAGCCGGTGGCTGCCGTTCCTGCTGGCGGTTCGCCTGCAGAGGTGAGCGCCGGCGTACAGGGCATCAGCTTCGGTACGGTCTCCAACGCTCGGCTCGAGGTGTGGCGGGCGCCGATCGACAACGACGTGCAGCCTGGGGTTGCCGACGCTTGGCGCGAGGAAGGGCTGCACCGCGTACAGCACCGGGTCGTGTCGGCCGGCGAGCGCGATGGTGCGTGGGAGGTCGTCACCCGTACGGCGCCGCCCGCACTGCAATGGGGTTTGCGCAGCACCTGGCGTTTTGTTGCCGTCGAAGGTGGCGTGCAGCTCGAGCTGACCGTCGTACCGGAAGGTCAGTTCCCGGAGGTGCTGCCGCGATTGGGCATCACCTTCGAGGTACCGAAGGTCGACCGCGTCGAGTGGTTCGGCACCGGCCCGAACGAGGCGTACGTCGACACCCGCGAAGCCGCCGCCGTCGGCAAGTACACCTCCACGGTCGCCGACCTCCAGACGCCGTACGTCCGCCCCCAGGAGAACGGCCACCGCATCGACACCCGCTGGGCCACCCTCGACACCCTCCGAATCGAAGCCATAGGCACCCTCTTCGGCCTCACCGCCCGCGACTGGACCACCCAGGACCTGGAGTCGGCCACCCACACCGCCGACCTCACCCCCCGCGACGCCACCTTCGTCACCCTCGACATCGCCCAAACCGGCGTAGGCACCGCCGCCTGCGGCCCAGCCCTCCCCGACCGAGACAAACTACACACCGCCCCAGCCACCCTGGCACTCCGCTTCACCCAGTAGGACCGTGCAGAGCGACTGGTAATAGGAGTGCCGCAACCGCCCGCCTGAGGCTTGCTCAGGCGGGCGGCTCGCGTTGTCGGCTGCCGAATGCCGCCTATTAACAGTTCTTATGTACGCCGCGGTCAGATGGCTATTGCTGGGCGGGTGGGGATGGGGGCGGTGGTGGGGGGTTTGTAGGCGTGCCATGCGGAGGTCAGGCGGGTTACTGATTCGGTGAGGGTGGTTTCGGGGGTGTGGAAGTGGAGGCGGATGTGGTGGGGGCTGTGGCCGGTTAGGTCGAGGCCGGCGCCGGGGAGGACGGCTATGCCGTGGCGGAGGGCGGTTTGGGCGAAGGAGTTGCCGTCGCCGGTGGGGAGGCGGATCCAGAGGACTTGGCCGCCATTCACCTTGGGGTAGTGCCAGGTGGGGAGGTGTTCGGACAGGAGGGCGGTGAGGTGGGCGTGGCGGGACTGGAGGGTGGCGCCTACGTTCAACCCGTCGAGGAGGGGGACCAGGTGGGCTGCGGCCAGTTGGGCGGGGACGTTGCCGCCTAGGTCGTGGACGGCTCGGAGGCGGGCCAGGCGGGTGATGAAGGGGGACGCGGCGCGGATCCAGCCGATGCGGAGGCCGCCCCAGATGCTTTTGCTGAGTGAGCCGATCGAGATGACCGAGGACCCGTACGCCGCCAGTGCGGTCGGCCGGTCCTGGCCGGGGAAGCCGAGGTCGGCCGGGACCTCGTCCTCGATCAGCGGTACGTCGGCCGCTGCCGCGGCGCGGGCCAGGCGCTGCCGGTCCAGTCGGGGCAGCACTGCGCCGGTCGGGTTGTGGTACGTCGGAATCACGTAAGCCAAGGCCGGACGCCGCTCCCGCACTGCGGTCTCGAAGCCGTCCAGTCCCACTGGCAGTCCGCGCAGCACCGCGCCCTGCTCGCGGAACACCTCCAGCGCTCCGGGGAACGTGGGTGCTTCGGACAGCACCTGATCCCCGGGTGACACCAGTGCGTGCGCCAGCAGGGACAGCGCCTGCTGGCCACCGTTGGTCACGAGCACCTGGTCGGCCACGGTCGGTACGCCGTACTGCGTGTAGCGCGCGGCGATCGCCGTACGGAGGGACAGATGGCCGAAGGGGTAGTAGCCGATATCACCACTGATCGCAGTGAGCTCCGGGATGATCCGGGTGTAGGCCTCCGCGAGCTCCGGTGGTGGTTCACCGGGTGCTGCACAGATGGCGAGCAGTACGCCGTCGTCCCGCGTCTCCAGTGATCCCAGGAAGATCGGATCGGCCGGCGGATCCTCAGACGCGACCGGTGTCCCCGCAACACGGGTCCCACTGCCCTGGCGGCGAGTGATGCGGCCTTCTGAGCGCAGCAGGTCGTAGGCAGCGACCACGGTCGTGCGGCCGACGGCCAGTGCCTCGGCCAGCGTGCGGTCGGGCGGGAGCAGTGAGCCGGCCGGCAGTTCGCCGTCGTCGATCAGCTGGCGCATCCGGGCAGCGAGCAGCACATACAGAGGCCCTCGACCGGATGACCACCGGCCGAGACGGTCGCACAGCTCGATTGGTCTCATTGGCAAACCAATTCTGCCGGATTGGCTCTGGGGTGACCAGCCCTGGCCCGGGAGCATGGCGGATATGGCGAACTTCAGGCGCAATCCCATCCAGACCCTGTCCGACACCCACCCGCAGCACGACCTCGGTGAGAGCTTCGGCCCGGAGCTGCAGCTCGCCGACCTGCTCACACCGGAGCTCACCGAGCTGGAACTCGGCTACGGCACGAGTCAGGGTGATCCCAAGCTACGGGCCGCGATTGCTGCCGCGCATGGTGTCGAGGCCGACCAGGTGGTGGTCACGATCGGCGGGCAGCACGCGATCTTCCTGCTGACGTTCCTCGTCGCCGACAACGGCGGTCAGGTCGTCACGACCGCACCGCTGTTCCCGATGGCCCGCAACGTCTGCGATGCGGTCGGTGCGGACGTCCGGGTGATCCCACTGACCTTTGACACCGGCTACCAGTTGCAGGCGGCCGATGTCATTGCCCAGCTGACGTCTGACACCAAGCTGGTCAGTCTGGCGAGTCCCCAGAACCCCTCCGGTGTCGCCGTACCGCTCGGTGTCTTCCGCGAGATCTACCAAGCCATGGCGACCACCTGTCCCGAGGCGTACCTACTGGTCGACGACACCTACCGCACCGCCTCGTACGGCGACAATCCGATCGCAGAGTCGGCCCTGGCTCTCGGGGACAAGGTGGTGACGGTGGCGTCGCTGTCGAAGTGCCATGGGGCAGCTGGGCTGCGCACCGGGTGGGCGATCAGTACCGATGCAGACCTGGTCGAGCGCCTGGTGACTGCGAAGTTCAGCACGGTGGTGACCGGCTCACCGCTCACCGAGGCGCTGGCGGTCCGCGTCTTCGAGCTGCAGGACGAGATCCTCGCCGTACGGCGTCCTCGGCTGGCGGATGGGGTTGCGGCCACCGAGGCGTGGGTGGAGGCGAACGCCGATCTTGTCGAATGGGTCCGCCCGGATGCCGGAGCGCTGTGCTGCATCCGCCTCCGCCCGCAGATCGATCTCGCCACCTTCCGCGCGACCTGGGAGGACCTGAGCATCCGGCTGGCCGAGGGCGAGTGGTTCACCGACGAGCCGCGGGTGTTCCGCCTCGGTTTCGGCTACCCGCCGCCGGTCGAGCTGAAGGCCGCGCTGGACGTCCTGACCACCGCACTGCGCAAAGCTGTCCAACCAGCCGACTAGTCTTGGCGGCGTGCCGGAGGTATATGACCCGCTGACCGATCCTGCACCGGCGCACGATGTGCGCGCGGTGCTGCGGATCCGGGCGTTCCGGCGGCTGTGGATCGCGTTCGGGCTGTCCAGTCTCGGCGACTGGATCGGGCTGCTGGCGCTGACAGCGATGGCGAAGTCGTTCGCCGGTGACGACTACCAGGCGGCGAACTTCGCCATCGGTGGGGTGCTGTTCCTCCGGGTGCTGCCCGCACTCGTGATGGGACCCGTGGCCGGCTGGGTCGCGGACCGGCTGGACCGGCGCGCCACGATGATCATCGGCGACCTGATCCGGGCCGCGTTCTTCGTCAGTATCCCGATCGTCGGCACGCTCACCTGGGTGCTGGTGGCAACGGTCCTGATCGAGATCGTCAGCCTGGTCTGGGGTCCGGCCAAGGACGCCAGCGTGCCGAACCTGGTGCCCCGGCACCGCCTGGAGGCGGCCAACCAGCTGAGCCTGATCACGACGTACGGGACGGCGCTGCCGGCCGCGGCGATCTTCACCGCGATCACCCTGGTCAGCCGCTGGGCCGGCGATTTCGCGATCGACCTCGCGGTCTACGTGAACGCCGCGACCTTCGCCATCTCGGCCCTCGCGATCGTGTCGGTCTCCGAGATCGGCCGTGCGATCCACGAGCACGAGCAACACCCGACGCTGTGGCGGACGATGGTTGAGGGCTGGTCCTACGTGACCGGTACGCCGGTCGTCCGTGGGCTCGTGGTCGGGATCTCCGGCGCGTTCGCGGCCGGTGCGGTCGTGATCGGCCTCGGCCGCACGTACGTCGAGGACCTCGATGCCGGCGACCCTGGGTACGGCGTCCTGTTCGGAGCGGTCTTCGGTGGTCTCGCGCTCGGGATGGGGTTCGCGCCGCGGATCTTCTCCGGGTTGTCGCGGCGGCGGTTGTTCGCGGCCGGTCTGGTCGGATCGGGGATCTGCCTGGCCGGGCTGGCGCTGATCCAGCAGATCGAGATCGCCACGATGATCGCGATCCTGCTCGGGTTCAACGCCGGTGCGTCCTGGGTCTCGGGATACACCCTGCTCGGTCTCGAGGTGCCGGACGCCGTTCGGGGCCGCACCTTCGCGTTCGTGCAGTCGGCTGTGCGGACGGTGCTCGCGGTCACGCTCGCGATCGCGCCGTTCGTGGCCGGTGCGATCGGGCGCCACACCTACTCGATCTCCGGCCATTCGGTGACCTACAACGGCGCCTCGATGACGATGCTGATCGCTGCGGTCGTGGCCGGCGTGATCGGGCTGCTGGCATGGCGGCAGATGGACGACCGACCCGGCGTACCGTTCTGGCGAGACCTGCGGCGCAGCTTCGGCAAGACGCCAGGGGTCTATCCGACCACCGGGCTGTTCATCGCCCTTGAGGGCGGTGAGGGTGCGGGCAAGTCGACGCAGTCCGCGTTGCTCGTGAAGTGGCTGGAGGAGCAGGGGCAGCAGGTTCTGCTGACGCGGGAGCCGGGTGCGACCGACCTCGGTCAGAAGCTGCGGGAGATCATCCTCGACCCTGCGACCGGTGACATCTCGGACCGGGCCGAGGCGCTGATCTACGCGGCCGACAAGGCCGAGCACGTCGACTCGGTGATCAAACCCGCGCTCAAGTCGGGCGCGGTCGTGATCACCGATCGGTACGTCGATTCTGCCCTGGCCTACCAGGGTTCCGGGCGCGACCTGAACGTGTCGGATGTCGAGCGGGTGAACCGCTGGGCCACCGACGACCTCCGCCCGAACCTGACCGTCGTGCTCGACCTGCCCCCGAAGAACGGGCTCGGCCGGTTCGCCGAGCGGGACCGGATCGAGGCCCAGTCGGCTGACTTCCATGAGCGGGTCCGCGCAGCCTTCCTCGAGCTCGCTGCCGCCGAACCCCAGCACTACCTGGTCATCGACGCCACCCAGGACCGCGAGCAGATCGCCGAGCAGATCCGCGCCCGCCTGCAACCCCTCCTCCCAAAGGTGAACTGATGACTGTCTGGGATGACTTGGTCGGTCAGGAGCCGGCGGTCGCCGTGCTGCGGAAGGCTGTGAGTGGTGCCTCGGCGGCGGTGCGGGGTGAATCCGGGGCTGCGGTGGTCGGGATGACGCATGCGTGGCTGATCACCGGGCCGCCGGGATCGGGGCGATCGAATGCGGGGCGCGCGTTTGCGGCAGCTCTGCAGTGCCACCAGGACGGCTGTGGTGAGTGCAAGAACTGCCAGACAGTGCTCACCGGAGCGCATCCGGATGTGTCGCTGATCCGCACCGAGTTGCTGTCGATCCGGGTCAGTGAGATCCGGGAGCTGGTTCGCCGGGCCGCGATGAGCCCGACGCAGGGCCGGTGGCAGGTGATGGTGATCGAGGATGCCGACCGGCTTACCGAGCAGGCGGCGGACGCGTTGCTGAAGAGCATCGAGGAGCCCGCGCCCCGGACGGTGTGGGTGTTGTGCGCGCCGACGGTCGAGGACGTCGTGCCGACGATCCGGTCGCGGTGCCGGCTGCTGGTGCTGCGGACGCCGCCGGTCAACGCGGTGGCGCAGATGCTGGTCACGAAGCTCGGGATCGATGCGGATCTGGCCGGGTTCGCGGCGCGGGCCGCACAGGGGCATATCGGGCGGGCCCGGGCGCTGGCGCGGGACGAGGAGGTCCGGGCGCGGCGGTCGAAGGTGCTCGAGGTGCCGTTCGCGCTGCGGGATCTCGGGGCGTGTCTGAAGGCTGCGCAGCAGTTGGTCGAGGCGGCCAAGGAAGAGGCCAAGGCGAGCGCGGAGAAGGTCGACGAGAAGGAGCGGGCTGCCCTGGAGCAGGCGCTCGGCGTCGGGACCAAGGGCGCCAAGCCGCGCGAGGCGAACGCGGCGCTGAAGGAGCTCGAGGACCAGCAGAAGGCACGGGCCAAGCGCTGGGAACGCGACGTACTGGATCGGTCACTGGTCGATCTGACGGCGCTCTACCGCGACGTGCTGGTGGTGCAGACCAAGGCGGGGACCGAGCTGATCAACGCCGAACTGACCCGCCAGATCGACGCTTTGGCCGGCCGGACCACGCCGGAGCAGACGATTCGTCGGCTGGCCGCGATCACCGGTTGCCGCGAGGCGATCGAGACCAATGTCGCACCGCTGCTCGCCCTCGAGGCGATGACGATCGGCCTCTTCGAAGGCTAGCCCACTACTTGGGACGGCCGTCCGCTGACTGGACAGCCGATGTAACACCGGTGCTCGTGCGCGCGATGTCTGTGTTTGTCCGGGCAAAACAGCTCGCTCGGTCGCGCCGCCCGAACGGACCCTCATGACCCTTCCACCGATGCAGCCTGTGCGGCCGTCGCTACCGACCGCTGAGTCGTGGCTGGACGGCGTGCCGACGCCGGCGCAGCAGCGGCAGGATCGGTATGCGCTGGCTGCGCTGGTGACGAGCCTGCCCGGGCTGGTGCCGGTGTCGATGGTGCTCGCGGGGATCGCGCTGCGGCGGATCAAGCGCAACGGCGGCCGCGGGAAAAGATTCGCGTACGGCGCTCTGGTGGTCTGCCTGTGCTGGGCGATCTTCACCGGGGTCGCGGTCGCGCTCGGGCTGTACGGGCAGTTGCGGGACGGGGTCGGGCGGACGGTACCGATCGCGCAGGTCGAGGTCGGGCGCTGTTTCGACGCGGACCTGGAGGCGGACACGCTGCGGATGGCGCGGATCGCGAACTGCCGGACCGAGCACAGCGGCGAGGCCTACGCGAAGGTGCGGGCCGAGCTGTCCGGACGGACCACGGAAGAGACCCAGACGATCGCGACCCAGGAGTGCACGACCGCGTTCGGGACGTTCATCGGGAAGCCGTACGAACAGTCGGAGCTGGACATGTACTTCGTGGTCCTGGAGGATCGTGCTGTTGCTGACGGCAACGTGTTGTGCCTGGTCGGGATGCCGGGGACCCGGTTGAGCGGTAGCATGCGCGGGTCGCAGCGGTAGCAGGGTGCGCGGGGGAAACACCTGGGGGAAGTCGTGAGTCAACCACCGTACGGTCCGGAACCGGACCGGCCACAGGACACACCGAGGTCCTTCCCGAACTACGCACGCCCAGAAGACGACGTCACGCAGCCCGTCCCGACGGCCGAGCCCACGTTGCCGCTCCCCACCCAGTCCGTGTGGGCCGCACCGGGCCAGCCCTCCACGCCGGCGACCTCGCCGTACGGGCAGGGGCCGGGCCAACCGACGTACGGGCAGCAGCCGCCTTATGGGCAGCCGCCGGTGCACACGCCGGTGCCCTATGGACAGGCTCCGGCGCCGGCGCCGTACGGGCAGCCTCCGTACGGACAACCGCCGTACGGGCCGGGTGGGTTCCCGACGGCGTACGGGTACGGCTATCCGGGACAGGTCGGCAACAAGACGAACTCGTTCGCGATCGCCTCGCTGGTGTGTGGGCTCGGTGGGTTCGCGGTCGGTATCTCCGCGCCGTTCGGGGTCGGGTTCGGGGTCGCGGCGCTGGTGCAGCTCAAGCGCCGGCCGCACGAGGACGGCAAGGGGATGGCGATCGCCGGGATCATCACCGGCGGGGTCCTCACCCTCGGCTTCACCTTGATGATCGTGGGGATCGTCGCCCTCGGGTTGTGGGCCGACGGCCAGGACGACTACGGCGCGCCGTACTCCGGGCCGAGCACGTCGTACTCCGGCACGTACGTCGAGGAGCTGGCCGTCGGTGAGTGTTTCGACGACGGCAACGAGGACGGCGAGGTGACGCGCAAGGACTGCACCAGCCCGCACGACGGTGAGGTCGTCTCCAACGTCACCCTCCCCGAGGGCCCCTATCCGGGTGCCAGCAAGCTGGACCAGATCGCGAAGAGCCGTTGCTCCGCCGAGTTCGCGACGTACGTCGGCAAGAGTGCCGACAAGTCCGAGTTCGACCTGCTGTGGCGGGTTCCGGACGAGACGCTCTGGGACGAGGACCACGACCGCCTGGTCGTCTGCAGCGCGTACGGCGAATACCTCACCGGGTCCGTCAAGGGCACCAAACGCTAGGACGGCAAGTACGCTGACGGCGTGGGCATGGTGATGGCGGTGTCGTTCGAGCGGTACGGGCGGCTGTATTACCTGGATCCCGGACCGCATCGACCGCGGGTCGGGGACAAGGTGCTGGTCCCGACCGACGACGGTCCCGAGGTCGCCGAGTGCGTGTGGGCGCCGCAGTTCGTGACCGAGGAGATCGGCGGGCTGCCGCTGTGTGACGGGATCGCGACCCCGGCCGACCTGGACCGCGACGAGCAGAACCGGCAGCGCCGGGCCGATGCCCGGGTGATCGCCAAGCGGCTGATCCGCCAGCACGACCTGCCGATGAAGGTGGTCGGGATCGACTTCGTCGACCGGCGGGCCGATGTCGACCAGCTGGTGATCGTGTACTTCTCCGCGCCGCACCGGGTGGATTTCCGCGAGCTCGTGCGGGATCTGGCCCGTGGGCTGCGGGCGCGGATCGAGCTCCGCCAGGTCGGCGCGCGCGACGAGGCCCGGCTGCAGGGCGGGATCGGGCCGTGCGGGCGGGACCTGTGCTGTGCGACGTTCCTGAAGGACTTCGAGCCGGTCAGCGTGCGGATGGCGAAGGACCAGGACCTGCCGCTGAACCCGCTGAAGATCTCGGGCGCGTGCGGGCGGCTGATGTGCTGCCTGAAGTACGAGCACCCGCTCTACCAGGAGTACAACGCGAAGGCCCCGGCCGTCGGGACCGCGGTGGAGACCCCCGCGGGTGATGGAGTGGTCGTCGGGCACAACGTGCCGAGCGACACCGTCGTGGTCCGGCTGGCAGCTTCCGGCCGGCGCTGCGCCTGCAGTCGCGCGGACGTGTGCTCCCCGCGCCAGCAGTACGAAGCCTCCAGTACGACGACACCTGACGCCGTACCGGTTGAGCTTCCGGCGCCTGTACGCCGGGAGCCGAAGCCCGAGCCGCAGATCGTGGAACCGGTGGCTGAGGCAGCACCGGAGACGACCGAGGAGCGGCGGCAGCGGAAGCCCCGGCGCCGGCGCCGCCTGAACCACGAAGAAGGAGAAGCTGAGCAGTGAGATTCCGCAGGACGACCGTCGTACTGGCCGCTCTTGCGGTACTGCTGAGTGGATGTGGCGTGGCGAGCCGGGCGCAGGATGCGGACGCCGGTGGAAGTGGTGGGCCGAGCGGGAGGCCGCCGACCGGTCCGGCCGGTCCGATCCCTGCTGGGCTGGAGCAGTTCTACAACCAGAAGCCGGATTGGGAGCGCTGCGGCAGTAATCAGCAGTGCGCGACGATCAAGGTGCCGCTGGACTACAGCAAGCCCGCCGGCAAGACGATCGAGTTGAGCGCGCGCAAGGTGCTCGCCCGCGACCGCGCCGGCCGGATCGGCACGCTGTTCATCAACCCGGGTGGACCGGGTGGCTCGGGGGTGGAGTTCGCCGCCTCGGCCGGGTTCGTGCTCGGGGCGTCGCTGCTGCGGAAGTTCGACGTGATCGGCTGGGATCCGCGCGGCGTCGGCCAGTCGACGCCGGTGAACTGCCTGGACACCGAGCAGCTGGACAAGTTCATCGCCGCCGACGGCAGTCCCGACGACGACGCCGAGATCACCGCGCTGAACGACGAGGCCAAAACCCTGGCCGACGGCTGCGAGCGGGAATCGGGTGAGCTGCTGCCACACGTGGGCACGAAGGACGCCGCCCGCGATATCGACGTACTGCGCGGGATCGTCGGGGACGCCCAGCTGAACTACCTGGGGATGTCGTACGGCACCTTCCTCGGCGCGACGTACGCCGAACTCTTCCCGAAGAACGTCGGCCGGCTGGTGCTCGACGGTGCTGTCGATCCGGCGAACACGTCGCAGGACAACAACATCGCGCAGGCGAAGGGTTTCGACACCGCGCTGGACGCCTTTGCCGAGGAGTGTGCGCAGCGGCAGTGCCGGCTGGGTAGCAGCAAGACCGAGGTCCTGGCCAAGGTCGACCAGCTGATCAACGACAGCGACGCGAAGCCGCTGCCGGGCACCGGCGACCGCGAGGTCACGCAGGCGATCGTCGTACTCGGAGTCATCTATCCGCTGTACGCGAAGGACCTGTGGCCGCGGCTCGAGGATGCGGTTCTCGACGGACTGGAGGGCAAGGGTGCACGGCTGCTCGCGCTCGCCGACCAGTACACCGAGCGTGAGAGCTCCGGTTACGCGAACAATCAGAACGAGGTCATCTACGCGGTGAACTGCGTGGATCGCCCGGATATCGCCTCGGTCGCGCAGGCCAAGGCCGAGGAGCCGAAGTACAAGGCGGCCTCCCCGCGGTTCGGGTCGTTCCTGCTCTGGGGCTCACTGGCCTGTGCGAACTGGCCGGTCAAGCCGGAGGACAAGCCGCACCCGATCAAGGCCGCCGGCGCGAAGCCGATCGTCGTGGTCGGTACGACGCGTGACCCGGCCACGCCGTACGCATGGTCCGTCGGACTCGCGAAGCAGCTGGAGAGCGGCGTACTGGTCACGCGCGACGGCGACGGTCACACCGGCTACAAGGCCGGCAACCAGTGCGTCGACAACGTCGTGGAGACCTACCTGCTGCAGGGCCAGGCACCGACCGCCGACATCAGCTGCTAGGGCGTGTCTCTTAAGCCCACGCCTACTGCGCTGCACCCGGCACGGCACCTCGCCGCACTGGAGGAAAGGCCACGATGGAAAAGCATCGAGGCCTCCCCTCCAGCACGCCGAGCTACCGCACCGGGCACATGCTCGCTACGGCGCGGACTCAAGAGACACGCCCTAGTTCGGGCGGTCGTCCGACAGTTGCAGGGTCTGGGTGGCGCGCTCGAGGACGGCCCGTAGTGCGGCCTCGTCCTGTGGGCGGCCACCGACGGTGATCTCGGCCGCGGTGTTGTCGCCGTTGTCGGTGGAGATCCAGCGGGACAGGCCCATCCGTGGCCCGCGGGCGTCATCGACGTACGTGTAGACGAGCGTGCCGTTGTCGCGGCTGAGCACCTTGAGCTGCTGCTCCTGGATGCTGCGCTCGCGCTCACTCACCTGGCGCTCGGGGGACTTGCTGCTGCCGCGGGTGTCGAAGCGGATCTGCCAGACGCCGGTCGGATCCAGGAACCGCGGCCGCTGGCCGTTCTGGGTGACCTTCCACGTCGAGGGGACCTCGGCGGAGGCCGGCTCCCGGTCGGTGCCGAAGGTCTGCGCCGTGTACTGCAGGCTGTCGGCCTGCAGACCGTCGCCGCGGGGCGTGGTACTCGGAGGGGTCTGACTGGTCACGACATCGGTGGCTCTTTTGTCGTCGCCGTTCCTGATGCTGTTGATGGCCAGCACGCTGCCGAAGACTGCAACACCGACGGTCATCCCCGCCAGTGTCATCAGCAGTGCCTGGTGCCTGGGCGTGAGCATCCCGACCTCTCCCTGCCAATTTAATCCAGCCGTTTCTACCGGCTTGATTATCGACTACGAAGGGGGCGCGATCACAATTGACGCGTACGCTGGCTCGTCGTGAGCACGCCCTTTGATCAGGCCCTGGAGCGGTACGACGCGGGCACGGCCGAGCGCCCCGACCTGAAACTGCTGACGAAGGAGCTGCTGAAGCTCCTGGTCGCCAAGGCCCCCGGACATGCGGTCGAAGTCCGCGTCCCGCCGTACGGCGCGGTGCAGTGCATCGAGGGCCCGCGCCACACCCGCGGAACGCCGGGCGCGGTGGTCGAGCTGCCACCCGAGCTGTGGATCGAGCTCGCCCTCGGCCGGACCACCTGGCCCGAGGCCCGTAGTACCGGGAAACTGCGCGCGAGTGGTGAACGCACCGACCTCAGCGAATTGTTGCCCTTGGTAACCATATGATCACTGAAATGGCCAGAAACAAGGCATGAAGAGGCCGCGACACCCCGCCCCGGGTGCCGCGGCTACTTACAAGACGCACCGAGAAGCCGGAAAGTTCACAAACCGAAGAAATTCGGCAGGAAATTTTCTCAGCGGCCGGCGGTGTTGGTGCGCCAGACCACCGTGCGGCCGTTCACGATCTGGAGGTCGCCGCTGTTCTGCAGGACCAGCACGGAGCCCTTGCGGGTGGTCTTGCTGGACCACAGCGCCTTCTTGGCGGCGCTGTAGACGACCAGGTTGCCGTCACCCTGCATGGCCACGAAGGCGCCCTTGCTCTGGGTCTTGGTGCTCCACAGCGGGGTCTTGCCCTTGTAGAGGACGAAGTTTCCGTCACCCTGCATGTACGCCCGGTAGGTGCGGTTCACGGACGTCATGAACTCCGGGTACTTCAGCACCCGGTTCATCCCGAGGGTGCCGACCACCATGTAGCGGCTCCAGTTCGGCTTGTTCCGGGTGTTGTAGATGACCAGGTTGTTGTCGTTCTGCACGACGAGCCGGGCGTTCGGGCTGGTGCCGGTGTTGCTCTGCCAGACGACAGTCTTGCCGGAGACGACCTCCAGGTTGCCGTTCTTCTGCATCACCAGGACGGAGGCCTTGCGGTTGGTCGCGGTCGACCAGAGTGCGGTCTTGCCCTTGTAGAGCACCGCATTGCCGTCGGACTGCATGAGGAACGTGTACTGGCCGTTCTTGGAACGGATGTAGTTACCGGCCTTCAGCTTCTGGCCCGGCTGGAGGACGTCCGAGACCGCCGTGGCCTGGGTGACCGCGGCAGGTGCCGTGGCGGTACTGGTCGTGGCCTGCGCGGCCACGGGCGCAAGCAGGGTGGCACCGGCGGCGGCCCCCGCGGCGAGGGTGGCGAACACCTTGGTGCGTACCGACTTGGTCGAGATCATCCGGTTCTCTCCGTCTTCGACAGGGTCTGTGACATGCAGGGAGATTGACGCCGAGGGCAACCAATCGGTTCCACGGTAGGGAGAAAAGGGTTCTTCGCCTGGGGGCAGCTGCTGACAGGATGTGGCGGTGGCAGCAAGTTTCCGAGCGCGGCTGGCCCGGCTGCGTGTCGACCTGACTCCGTGGCGTGGTTCCCGTGACTTCCGGATCCTGGTGGTCTCGGGCTCGATCTTCTTTCTCGGCAGCATGTTCGGGTACGTCGCCCTGCCCTACCAGCTGTATTCGCTGACCCACTCGAACTTCGCGGTCGGCGCGATGGGCCTGGTCAACATCGTCCCGCTGGTCGTCTTCGGCCTGTACGGCGGCGCCCTCGCCGATCACGTGGATCGCCGAAAGATGCTCATCTTCACCGGCGTCGCGCAGGTCGCCGTCTGCGCCGTACTGCTGAGCAACGCGCTACTGAGCAACCCGCAGGTCTGGATCATCTACGTCTGTGGCGCACTGAACGCGATCGCCGCATCACTGCAGCGGCCGAGCCGGGACGCGCTGTTCCCGCGTGTGGTCAAGCACTCGGAGTTGCCGGCCGCGGTCGCGCTGAACGCTCTGACCATGCAGGCCGGTCAACTGGTCGGCCCTGCGCTGGGTGGTGTGCTGGTCGGGACCGCCGGGATCAGCTGGGCCTTCGGTATCGAGCTGGCCGGGTTGGCGATCGCAACGCTGATGTACCTGCGACTCAAGCCGTACCGGGTCGGCGAGCACTCCGAACCGCCGAGCCTGCGCGGCATCGCCGACGGCATCAAGTACGCCGCGCGCCGCAAGGACCTGCTCGGGACGTACGTCGTCGACATGGTCGGCATGTTCATGGCGATGCCGATCGTGCTGTTCCCGGCGTTCGCCACCGAGGTGCTGAAGGAACCGAAGCTGCTCGGTGCGCTCTACAGCGCGGAGGCTGTCGGCGCGATGGTCGCGACCCTGACCAGCGGCTGGACCCGCCGTGTCCATCACCACGGCCGGGCCGTCGTGATGGCGGCCGCCTGCTGGGGCGCGGCGATCGGGATCGCCGGTCTCGCGCCGAATATCTGGTTCGCGCTCGTCTTCCTCGCCTTCGCCGGCGCCGCGGACCTGGTCTCCGGCCTGTTCCGCGCGGTGATCTGGAACCAGACGATCCCGGACGAGATGCGCGGCCGGCTGGCCGGAATCGAGATGCTCTCCTACATGCTCGGCCCGCTCGGTGGCCAGGCCCGGTCCGGCCTGGTCGCCGACCTGACCAGCGTCCGGACGTCGATCGTCAGCGGCGGCATCCTGTGTGTGGCCGGCGTCGCGGCCACCGGCGCCGCCCTGCGCGACTTCTGGCGGTACGACGCTCGCACCGACGAGCACGCGGTCCGCGAACGCGATCTGCGGGCCGCGGCGGAAGCGGACGAAGCGTAGGCTTTGGCGCACTATGCGTATCCTGCCGCTCGCTTTTGTCGCAGTGCTCGTCAGTGGGTGCGGTGGCCCCGGGCAGGAGACGGCACCGAGCGTGCCGCCGCTGGTGCCGATCAGCACGACTCCTCCCCAGACGCCGTCGTCCACTCCATCGAGTACCCCGCCGACCGCCAAGGTCGCCGAGACGGTGTGCGTTCGGATGGATCAACCGCTCGTGCAGGCGACACTCGGCGTACCGGCCGTGCAGATTCAGCCCAAGACCCCGCCGGCCGACTTCGGCGTACCGGTGACGTATGACACCTGTCAGCTCGGCCTGAGTACCAGTCCGAACGGACCGGTGCTGAGGGTCGGGGTGTCGGTGCAGGACGCGACGAAGGCCACACTCGCCGCGGTGCAGAAGGTGTTCAAAGGCAAGCCTGCAGTCGTCGGCGAAGGCGGCTTCGGAACCGACACAACAGTGGTGTTCCTGTTCGACGGTCGCCTCTACAAGGTCTCCGGGCCGAAGGCGACCCTCGCGAAGTACGTCGTACTGGGGCAGGAGGTGGTCCGGCAGGTGGGTGGGCTGCCCGCGCCGGAGCCGACGATCGCGCGGCCGGATTGCGAGCGGGGATCGTCGGCCGCGGCCAGGGTGATGGGTTCGCCGACACTGTTCCGGCGGGACGGTCAGACCGAGGCCGGGGACCTGGTCTGCGGGTGGGTTTCCGCGAACAGCGTGCTGTCCACGTCAGTACGCCGTACTCCGAAGGCCATGGCGTTGATGGCGGCGATCCGGAAGGCGCCGACCGCCCAGTCGATCCCGCTGGGTGACGAGGGGTACGTCGACACCGCGACCGGGCGGACCACGATCCGGCTCGGTGAGAGCAAACTCCTCGACCTGGTGCCGCTGCCCGCGCGGGCGGTCAACCCGGACACGATGACGCAGTTCGCGCTCGCGATGATTTCGCGGTACCGCTGAATCTGCTGTACATGCGACGGGTTCGCGGGTGTTACTGTGGCCGCGCCGTGGTGCTCGGGAAGCCGGTGTGATGCCGGAGCGGCCCTCGCCACTGTGATCGGGAGTTCACCGACAGTCCCTCTTGAGGGAGGTCACTGGCCCTGCGCTGGGAAGACCCGCCGGTGAACTGAGTCCCGTCAGCCAGGAGACCGGCCACGGCATGTGATCCGTCCACGAGGTGCTGGAGGAGCGGTTCCGTGCTGCGTCAGTCCGTTGTCCCTGTCATTCTTCTGAGCCTGCTGGCCGGCTGTGGCACGTCCACCGCGGCCAGTCCGCCGGGATCGACGATCACCGTGCAGAACTGCGGGATCGACGTCACCGTGAGCGGTCCGCCGGAGCGCGTGTTCGCGGCGTACCAGCCGGCCATCGAGATGGCGCATGCGCTGGGTATCTCCGAGCGCCTGGTCGGTACGGCGTACCTGGATGCCGAGGTGCTCCCGGAGTACGCGAGCGCTCAGTCCAAGGCGAAGTACTACAAGAACCTGCCCAGCCGGGAGGAGTTGCTCGCGGCGAACCCGGACTTCGTGCTGTCCGGGTTCAACGACGTGTTCAGCGCCGGCGGTGGCAGCGACGAGAGCTTCGGGAGCCGCAAGAGCCTGGCCGAGCTCGGGGTCCAGACCTGGATCTTCAGCCCGCTCTGCCCGACCGCGGACGGTAAGGGCGACGAGGCGATCGATCCGGCGAGCGTCACGATGGACAACGTGTACGCCGATCTGCGCGGTCTCGGCAAGCTGTTCGGGGTCGAGGCCCGGGCCGAAGAGGTGATCGCCGATCAGGAGAAGCGGATCGCCGCGGTCGAGACGAAGGTGAAGAACGCACCGAAGCCGACCGTCGCGATTCTGCGGCCCGGGATGGAAGGCGGCGGGCTGACCGTCTCCGGCGGACCGGACTTCGGGACCGTGCTGATCAAGCAGGCCGGTGGAGTGAACGCCTTCACCGACCTGACGGCCAAGCGGAACGTGAAGATCGGCGTCGAGGAGCTGATCAAGCGCAACCCCGACTACCTCCTGATCAGCGGCTGCTGTGACGCGGCTCTGACACCGGCCTCGTCACAGGCCGAAGTGGACAAGATTCTCGCGAACCCGGCCTTCCAGAATCTCAAGGCGGTCCGCAACAAACACGTCGTACCGTGGCTGTTCGCGAACCACTCGGCCGGGGTGCGTGGTGCGCATACGACCGAGGACATCGCCAAGACGATTCACGCTGACCTGTTCAAATGAGGTGGCGTGCGGCCGGCCTGCTCTTGTGCGTCGCCGTTCTCGCGGTCTCCGTCCTGCTGTCCTTGAGTGTCGGGAACCAGTATTTCGGGGCGCATGACGTCTACCTGGCGCTGGCGAACTTCACCGGGAGCGACAACGATCGCGTGATCCGGTATCTGCGGATGCCGCGGACAGGTGCTGGTCTGCTGGCGGGTGCGGCGCTCGGTCTGGCGGGTGCGTTGATGCAGGGCGTGACGCGTAACCCGCTGGCGGATCCGGGGATTCTCGGGGTGAACGCCGGTGCCGCGCTGGCCGTGGTCGGGGCGATCGGGGTGCTGGGTGTGCACAGCCTGACCGGGTACGTGTGGTTTGCGATGGGTGGAGCGCTGGTGGCGACTGTGGTCGTCTATCTGGTCGGCGCGATCGGGCGGGGCGGTGCGACGCCGGTGAAGCTCGCGCTGGCCGGGGCGGCGATCTCCGCGCTGCTGGGGTCGGTGACGTCGGCGATCACGTTGCTCGATCTGTCGACGTTGAACGAATTCCGGTTCTGGGTGGTCGGGTCGCTCACGCTGGCTACCGGGTCGGTGATCGGCCAGGCCGTTCCGTTTGTTGCTGTGGGCATCGTTCTGGCGTTGGTTCTCGGGCGGTCGCTGAATCAGCTCGCGCTGGGTGACGAGCTGGCGCGCTCACTGGGTACGCGGGTTACGTTGGTGCGGGTGATGGCTGGGCTGGCGGTTGTCGTTCTTGCTGGTACGGCGACTGCGATCGCTGGGCCGATCGGGTTCCTCGGGCTCGCCGTACCGCATGTGGCGCGGACGCTTGTCGGGGCGGACTATCGCTGGATTCTCCCGTGGTCGATGGTGCTGGCGCCCGCCGTACTGCTGCTTGCCGATGTCGTTGGGCGGTTGGTGGCTCGTCCGGATGAGCTGCAGGTCGGGATCATTACCGCGGTCATCGGTGCGCCGGTGTTCATCGCGCTGGTTCGCCGTCGTCGGTTGGCGGCGCTGTGAAAACGCTTCGGGTTGGTCGGGTCTCCACGCGCGTGGATGTTTCCAGCCTGGTCTGGTCGACTGTTGCGTGGGTGCTGGCTCTCGCTGTCGGCGCGTTCTCGCTGACTCGGGGCGACTATCAGATTCCGTTGTCGTTGGTGCTGGAGACCCTGAGTGGCCAGGGGACGTTGATCCTCAACGACATTGTGGTCAACAACCGGCTTCCACGGGTTCTGGTCGGGATCGGCGTCGGTACGGCGTTCGGCGTTTCGGGGGCGATCTTCCAGCGGCTGGCTCGCAATCCGCTGGTCAGCCCGGACCTGATCGGGGTCAACGCCGGGGCCGCGCTGGCCGCCGTACTGATGATCACTGTGCTCGGTAGTGGGTGGATCCCGGGTGGTGCGCTGCTGGGGTCGTTGCTTGCGGCAACCGCCGTGTACATGCTCGCTTATCGTGATGGGGTCTCCGGCTATCGACTTGTCCTCGTCGGCATCGGGGTGACGGCGATCATTGGCTCGGTCACTGCGTACCTGTTGACGCTGGCCGACATCTATACCGCGAAGAGTGCCTCGCAGTGGCTGGCTGGGAGTCTGTCCGGTCGCACGTGGTCGCATGCCGTGCTGATCGGGGCGGCACTCATGGTCCTGTTGCCGGCGGCGCTCGCCGGCGCTCGGCAGCTGCGGTTGCTGGAACTCGGTGACGACCTGGCGCGGACCCTGTCCGGTCGCGTGGAGCTGTCCCGGGCACTGCTGATCGCAGTCGGGGTTGCCCTGGCTGCGTTGGCGACGGCGGCCGCGGGACCGATCGCCTTCGTGGCTCTGGTGGCGCCGCAACTGGCACGGCGGTTGGTGGCCGAACGCGTTGCCGGGCTGCTGATGGCCGGTGCGCTTGGCGCGTTGCTGGTGGTCGCATCCGACCTCGTCGCCCGGGAGATCTTCGCGCCGACCCAGTTGCCGGTCGGCATCGTGACCGCGTTCCTGGGAGCGCCGTACCTGCTCGTCCTGATGGCTCGCGCCAACCGCATCGGCCGGGGAGGCTGACAATGACCGAACTCCGGGCAGACCAACTAACCCTCGCGTACGACGGTCGCGCCGTCGTACACGAACTCTCGGTACTGATCCCGCGGCAGCAGATCACCGTCATCGTCGGGGCCAACGCCAGCGGCAAGTCCACGCTGCTCCGCGGCCTCGCGCGACTGCTCACCCCGCGCGGTGGAGCCGTGTACCTGGACGACATCGACCTGGCGAAGGTCGGTGCCGCTCAACTCGCAACCCAGCTCGGCATGCTCCCGCAACAACCGGTCGCTCCCGAAGGGATCACGGTCTCCGACCTGGTCGGTCGCGGCCGGCATCCGCATCAGCGCTGGTTCCGCCAGTGGTCCGAAGAGGACGAGCGAGTCGTCACCGCAGCCCTAGCCGCAACCGGCGTCGCCGACCTGGCCGACCGTTCACTCGACGAACTGTCCGGCGGCCAGCGCCAACGAGTCTGGATCGCCCTGGCCCTCGCCCAGGACGCCGACACCATGCTCCTCGACGAACCAACCACCTTCCTCGACCTGGCCCACCAACTGGAGATCCTCGACCTCGTCCAGGACCTCAACCGCCAGCACCACAAGACGATCGTCCTGGTCCTCCACGACCTCAACCTCGCCGCCCGCTACGCCGACCACCTGATAGCCCTCAAAAACGGCCGCATAGCAGCCACCGGCACCCCCACCGAAGTAATCACCCCCACCACCGTCGCCACCGTCTTCAACCTAACCGCCCAAATAATCCCCGACCCCCTAACCAACACCCCCCTAGTCCTCCCCATCCCCAGACCCACCCCACCCAACAAATAACCCTGCCCTCGCCACCCGTCCCCGCCCCGCGCCCCGCCCCGCGCCACGCAACCGCGCCCCCGCCCCCGCCCCGCGCCCCCGCCCCCGCGCCGCGACCCCGCCCCCGGCCCCGCGACCTCGCCCCGCGCCACGCAACCCCGCCCCCGCCACGCGACCCCGCCACCCGACCCCGACTACTCAGGCCGACCCCGACTCCTCAGGCCGACCCCATTTGGTGGGTGCACCCACCGGCTAGGAGGTTCCCCGCCGACTTTCCGGGGCGAGAACCTCCCATTTGGTAGGTGAACCCACCAAATCGACAGGCCACCTGCCGGCTCAACCCCATTGGTGGGTGCCGGCCGTGGTGGGGGCGCCGGCCGTGGTGGCGACCCATCAGATGTCCGGCTGCCCGATCGATCTCGCCCGGGGGTCGCCCGACGAGCTGTATTTGGTGGGTTCGCGCATCGGGTTGTGGGTGGGGGTGCGGCGTGCGGTTGGGCGGCCCGCCGTTGCGCAACTGGATGGGGAGCGGGGGTGGGGGCGCGGTGTGGGCGCCCGGTGGTGAGGGGGATCAGGGGAGGAGGGTGGACAGGGTTTGGATGGCTTGGGTTAGGTCGGTGGGGGTTCGGGCGGCGTAGCCGAGGACTAGGCCGGGGGCGTGGGGGAGTTGGCAGTGCCAGGAGAGGGGGTGGACCTTGATGCCGGCGGCGAGGGCGGCGGTGGCCAGGGCTACGTCGTCGAGGCCGGACGGGAACGTGATGGTGAGGTGGAGGCCGGCGGCGGCGCCGTGGACTGTTGCGGTGGGCAAGTAGTTGATGATGGCGGTGGCCATGGCGTCGCGGCGGGTGCGGTGGCGGCGGTGGACGTAGCGGAGCTGGCGTTCTAGTTCGCCGGAGTTCATCAGGTGGGCGAGGGTGAGTTGGGGGAGGGCGGCGTTGCCCAGGTCGGCGCGGCGTTTCAGGGCGATGAACTCGTCGCGGTACTGGGCCGGTGGGACGATCCAGCCGATCCGCAGTGCGGGGGCGAGGATCTTGGAGATGCTGCCGGCGTAGATCACCTGCTCGGTCTGCATCGAGCGCAGCGCGGGGATCGGCGGGCGGTCGTAGCGGTGTTCGGCGTCGTAGTCGTCCTCGAAGATCAGCCCACCGTCGGCGGCCCACTGCAGGAGGTCGCGCCGCCGCTCACCCTCCAGTACGACGCCGGTCGGGAAGTGGTGGGCCGGAGTCACCATCACCACCCGCGCACCCGACTTCCGCAGTACGTCGACCTGCAGTCCACTGGAGTCCACCGGGATCGGCCGGGTCCGGAGTTGCCATTCCTCCAGGTGCTGACGCGATCCCAGTGAACTCGGATCCTCGACCGCGATCTCGGTGATCCCACGGGCCGCGAGGAGTTGGGTGAGCAGGGCGATGGCCTGGGCGACTCCGGCGACGATGATCACCTCGTCCGGGGTGGCGGTGATACCGCGGTAGCGGGCCAGCCAGGTCGAGACGGCTGCGCGCAACTCCGGCGTGCCGGACGGGTCGCCATACCCGAAGGCGGAGGCCTCGAGGTTGCTGAGGACTGCGCGTTCGGAGCGCAGCCAGGCGGCGCGGGGGAAGGAAGCCAAATCCGGTACGCCGGGGGTCAGATCGATCCGGGCAGGGGCGGCGCGGAGGGTGTCGAAGATGTCGAGGCCAGGTGCATCGATCTGTGGCACCCGCGAACCTGACCGGGCGCGCGGCGGTGCGGGGGCGACGGCCGGAGCGGCGACCACGACCGTGCCGGCGCGGCCGCGGCCGCTGACCTGACCGTCCTCGGTGAGCCGTTGGTAGGCCTCGGTGACGACACCACGGGAGACCTGCAGTTCGGCAGCCAGCAACCGGCTGGAAGGGAGGCGGCTGCCGATCGCCAGTCGGCCGTCGGAGATCGCGGCTCGGAGCTGGTCGGTCAGCCAGTCGGCCAAGCCGCCAGGTGGTGCTTCCAAAGCGTTCAGCTGGAGGAAGTCTGCTCCATTGGTCCTACTGAAGTCGCCACGATTGGACCTGTCCATCGGTCCATTGTGACGGCACCGTGGAGATATGAGAACCGATTACGTGCATGGATACACCCCGGCCGAGACGCGTCGGCTCACGGATCAGGCGCAGACCCTGGCCGAGCTTCTGCACGGTGGTATTGCCTATCCGCCAGGCGCACGGGTGCTCGAAGCCGGCTGTGGAGTCGGCGCTCAGACGATCCAGCTGGTCACTCGGCATCCAGGGATCGACCTGGTCGCGATCGACATCTCCGAGGCATCGCTCGCTCAAGCCAAAGAGCGAGTCGGACCCGAGGCCCGCGTCGAATGGCGGTGTGCCGACCTCGAAGAGCTTCAGGGTGAGCAGTTCGACCACATCTTCGTCTGCTTCGTCCTCGAACATCTCCGCCATCCGACCGCTGCGCTGATCGGCCTGCGCCAACTGCTGCGACCCGGCGGAACCATCACGGTCATCGAGGGCGATCACCAGTCCGCGTTCTACCACCCGCGCAGTGCGGCCGCGCAGGCCGTGATCGAGTGCCTGGTCGACCTGCAGGCCGAGGCCGGCGGCGACTCACTCATCGGCCGCCGTGTGCAACCGCTCCTCACTGCGGCCGGGTACGACGACATCCACACCGAGCCCAGGACCGTGTACGCCGACGAGACCCTGCCGCACCTGGTCGACGGCTTCACCCGGAAGACGTTCATCGCGATGGTCGAGTCGGTACGTGAGCAAGCTCTCGCCGATGGTCTGCTCACACCAGCCGAATGGGCCGCAGGTATCCGGGACCTGGAGCGGACGGCCGAGCCCGGCGGCACCTTCCACTACACGTTCTTCCGCGGAGTGGGGCGGACATGATCGGGTTCGTGGCGGTCGTCGTACTGACGGCCTGGGGCCTGCAACGCAACCGCCGGCGGCAGCTCCGAACCCTGTCGGCCAACGGTGTTCCCGACCGCGATCTGGAACGATTGGTCGCCGACTTGCGGGCACTCGCCTGACCAGTTCATGAACTGCTGGTAAACAGTAGGCATGCCGACCGAGCAGACAGAGATCGAGACCAAGTACGACGTCGCCGAGTCGACCCATCTTCCGGCGCTGCACGAGTTACCTGGTGTGGCGAGCGTGGCGCAACCGGTCGAGCTCGACCTGGAGGCGGTGTACTTCGACACCGAGGAACTGGCCCTCGCGGCGAACCAGGTGACACTGAGACGGCGGACCGGCGGTGAGGACGACGGCTGGCACGTGAAGTTCCCGAAGTCGTCCGGCGCGCGGCTCGAGGTGCAGTACCCGCTGGGCCGGGCGGTGCGGAAGGTTCCGATCGCGCTGGTCCGCTCGGTCCGGGTGCACATCCGCGACCACGAGCTGATCCCGGTGGTCACGCTGCAGACCCGGCGCGTGGTGCACCGCCTGCTCGACGCGAACGGCGACGTACTGGCGGAGCTGGCTGATGACCACGTCACGGCGACGACCGGTGACGGCGAGCCGGACAGCTGGCGTGAGTGGGAGGTCGAGCTGGTCGGCGGCGACCGCGAGTTGCTGGAGGCTGCCGAGGCTGTACTGCGTTCTGCCGGTGCCGAGCCGGCCGCCGGACCGAGCAAGCTGGCGCGCGCCCTCGGCGATCGGGTGCCGGCCCGCGATGAGTGGGAGCTGCCCGCCAAGCCGCGGACGGCCGACGTGTTCCGGGCCTATGCCATTGAGCAGGTGCGGGCGATTCGCCAGCGGGATCCGGAAGTACGCCGGGATGCGCCGGAGGGGATCCACAAGTTCCGGGTCGCGACCCGGCGGCTGCGGTCGGCGCTGGCGACATTCCGACCGGTCATCGACCGCGAGGTCGGTGACGAGATCCGGGCCGAGCTGAAGTGGCTGGCCGGTGAGCTCGGGGTCGCGCGGGATGCCGAGGTTCAGCGGGCGCACTTCGCTGCCGAGGTCGGTGAGCAGCCGGTCGAGTTAGTGATGGGCCGAGTTGCCGCGCGGATCGACGATCATCTGCGCGCGGTCTACAAGGAGGGCCGGGCGGGTGCACTGGCGGCGCTGGAGAGCGAGCGGTACTTCCGGTTGCTGGACACGCTCGACCAGTTGATCGCCGAGCCGCCGCTGACCGGTCACAACCGGAAGGCCGCCAAGCAGCTGCCCGAGTTGCTGCACCACGACCTGAAGCGGATGAGCAAGGCGGTTCGCCGGGCGCAGGACGCCGAGACGGCGGAGGAGCAGGACCACGAGCTCCACGAGGTGCGCAAGGCCGCGAAACGACTCCGGTACGCCGGAGAGGCCGCCGTACCGGTGTTGGGTGATGAGGGCAGCATGCTGGCCACGCGGGGCGAGGAGGTGCAGGAGATTCTCGGCGACTTCCAGGACTCGGTGGTGTCGCGCGACCTGCTGCGGGAGCTCGCCGTACAGGTGCATCTGGAGGGTGGCAACGCGTTCACCTTCGGTCGCCTGCATGCGATCGAGGAAGCGCGCGGCAAGGCTTCCATCGAAGCGTTCCTCGAAGTGTGGCCGTCGCTGAAGTTTTAAGACACAGCAGAAGGTCCCGGTTCAGGGGAATACCGGGACCTTCTGGAGGCGGAACTTTGGGGCTGCCAGGCAGGTCCGCCGACTTTCGCAGGACCTACCTGACAGGTCTGGGGGTTAGTGAACCGTCGCCTTCTCGGCGCCCGCACCGGTCAGCGAGCGGACCTCCATCTCGGCGAACTTGTCGACGTCGACCTGCTCCTTGCTGGTCAGCGTGCCGATGATGCCGAGCACGAACGCCAGCGGGATCGAGACGATGCCGGGGTTGTCGAGCGGGAACCAGCTGAAGTCGATGTTGGTGTCGGTGATCATCGACAGGCTCGCGCCGGTCTTCTTGTCCACCTTGCCGGAGACGACCGGGCTGAACACGATCAGGAAGATCGCCGAGCCGAGACCGCCGTAGATGCTCCAGAGTGCGCCGCGGGTGTTGAAGCGCCGCCAGAACAGCGAGTACAGGATGGTCGGCAGGTTCGCGCTGGCCGCTACCGCGAAGGCGAGTGCCACCAGGAACGCGATGTTCTGGCCGTTGGCGAAGATGCCGCCGACGATCGCGACCGCGCCGATCACCAGCACGGTGATCCGGGCGACCTTGACCTCGCCGTCGCCGCTGACCTGGCCCTTCTTGATCACCTGGCCGTAGATGTCGTGCGCGAAGGACGCGCTCGCGGTGATCGTCAGGCCGGCCACCACGGCCAGGATGGTCGCGAAGGCGACCGCCGAGATGACACCCAGCAGGATCTCGCCGCCGAGCTCGTAGGCGAGCAGTGGAGCTGCCGAGTTCGCCTTGCCCGGAGCCGCGCGGATGACGTCCGGTCCGACCAGCGCCGCGGCGCCGTACCCGAGCACCAGCGTGAACAGGTAGAAGATACCGATGATCCAGATCGCCCAGCTGACGCTGCGACGGGCCTCGCGGGAGTTCGGCACGGTGTAGAAGCGCATCAGGACGTGCGGCAGACCCGCAGTACCGAGAACCAGGGCCAGGCCGAGCGAGATGAAGTCGAGCTTGCTGATCCCCGTTGCGCCGTACTGCAGACCCGGGCTGAGGAGCTTCTCCCCGACCGCCGGGCTCTTGTCGACTGCGGCACCCAGCAGGCTGGACAGGTTGAAGGCGTACTTCGCCAGCACCCACAGCGTCATGATGCCCGCGCCGAGCACCAGCAGGACCGCCTTGACGATCTGCACCCAGGTGGTGCCCTTCATACCGCCGACCAGCACGTACGTGATCATGATGATGCCGACGACCGCGATGACGACGCTCTGCCCGGCCCGGTCGGAGATGCCCAGCAGCAGTGCCACCAGGCCACCGGCACCGGCCATCTGGGCCAGCAGGTAGAAGAAACAGACACCGAGCGTCGAGATGGCCGCGGCCATCCGGACCGGACGCTGCTTGAGCCGGAACGACAGTACGTCGGCCATCGTGAACCGGCCGGTGTTCCGGAGCAGCTCCGCGACCAGCAGCAGCGCCACCAGCCAGGCCACCAGGAAGCCGATCGAGTACAGGAAGCCGTCGTAGCCGTTCAGCGCGATGGCGCCGGCGATGCCGAGGAACGACGCGGCGGACAGGTAGTCACCGGCGATCGCGACACCGTTCTGCGGGCCGGTGAACGAGCGGCCGCCGGCGTAGAAGTCGGCCGCGCTCTTGTTGTTCCGGGAGGCCCGGATCACGATCGCCAGGGTGGCCACCACGAACAGCGCGAAGATCGCGATGTTGACCTTGGGGTCACCGACGACGGTTGCCTGTGGCAACAGCATGGATGCGCTCACGGGGTCTCTCCCTCGATCTGGTCACGCAGGTGCTTGGCGTCCGGGTCGAACTTCTTGTCGGCCCAGCGGACGTAGAGCAACGTGATCGCGAAGGTGGAGACGAACTGGCCGAGCCCGAACAGCAGACCGACGGTGATGTTGCCGCCGACCTTGTGGGCCATGAACTTCGGCGCGTAGTCGGCGAGCAGGACATAGACGAAGTACCAGACCAGGAACAGTCCGGTCATCGGGAACACGAAGCGGCGGAACCGGCGGCGCAGTTCCGAGAAGTCCGGTGACAGCTGGACATCTCGGTACGTCGTCAGACCCGGTTCACCCGGCTGAATCTCAGCCATGCGCGGGACCTCCAGACAGGGGATAGGCCGGGCGGAACCGGCAGGTTGTGCTGCCCGTACTGTGGTCCAGCTCACGCCTCGCCCAACAGCACCCACGCGCATCGAGCGCTCAGCGGGCCAGCCCAGGCGACCGGCGGGCCGACCTCGTGCGGTGAACGGTCGATCCCCCACGACCAGCGGCCCCTCGGGTCAGGGCAGCGGCGTGGGGTCGCGGTCCACGTTGACGGCTTCGGGGGTGTGCAGGCGGACCAGGCTGCGGGCGGCACCGGCCGGGATCGACTGCGGGGTCAGCTTGGAGACCACGATGACGGTGAGGAAGGCGAGCGGCATGGTCCAGGCGGCCGGCTGGACGACCAGGGCGCGTGGCCAGCCGGCGGTGGGGGCACCGATCACGTTGACCAGGGCGGCTGCGCTGGCCGCGATACCGCCGACGATCAGACCGGCTGCGGCGCCGGTGGTCGACATGCGGCGCCACCAGATGCCGAGGACCAGCATCGGGCAGAAGGTCGAGGCCGCGACGGCGAACGCGAGTCCCACGGTGTCCGCGAGGCTCAGAGCGCCGGTGAGCCGGAAGGCGACGTACGGGACGGTCATTGCCAGCAGGGCAGCGATTCGGAAGCTGTTGACGGCCAGGTAGTCTCCACCGGTCAGACGGGTCAGTCTGGTCCGCAGCAGGTCCTGGTCGATCACACCGGCGATTGCGACGGTCAGTCCGGATGAGGTGGACAGGAACGCGGCGAAGGCTCCGGCTGCGACCAGTGCTCCGAGCAGGTCTCCCGCCGTACCGGGGAAGATGCGGCTGGGCAGTTCCAGTACGACGGTGTCTGCTGCACCTGTGACCAGGTCTGGAGCGAAGGAGCGGCCGAGGATCGCGTAGACCGGTGGAAACAGGTAGAACATTCCGAGCAGGGCCAGAACGACAACCGTCGTACGGCGGGCCGCGCGGCCGTCCGGGTTCGTGTAGAAGCGAACCAGAACGTGCGGAAGGCCCATGGTGCCGAAACACAAGGCCAGTAAGAGCGAATAGGTCGAATAGAGCGGGTGGTCGCGGCCACCGGCAGTGGAGAGTGGCTCGGCCCATTCGGCGGCAGCACCTTGCAGTGAATGCAGTACGCCGATCTGGTGGTCGCCGGAGCGCCAGGCAATCAGGATGACGAAGATCGGTGTGGCCAGTGCGGTGAGCTTCAGCCAGTACTGGAAGGCCTGGACGAAGGTGATCGAGCGCATGCCGCCCGCGGCCACGTTGATCACCACAATGACGGCTACGACGGCCGCACCGACGTCCGGCGGCGCTCCGGTGACGGTCTGGAACGTCAGCCCGGCCCCGCGCAGTTGTGGCAGCAGATAGAGCGTGCCGATGCCGACGACCAGGCCGGAGCAGATGCGGCGCACCATGGCCGACTGGAAGCGGGTCTCGGCGAAGTCGGGCAGTGTGTAGGCGCCGGAACGACGGAGTGGTGCAGCTACGAGGACCAGCAGCATCAGGTAGCCAACGGTGTAGCCCACGGAGAACCACAGCATGTCGGCGCCGTTCACCAGCACCAGTCCAGCGACTCCGAGGAACGATGCGGCACTCAGATACTCACCGCTGATGGCTGAGGCGTTCCAGCGTGGAGTGACCGCCCGGCTGGCGACGTAGAAGTCGCTGGTGGTCCGGGAGATCCGCAGCCCGAACAGACCGATCCCGATCGTTGCCACGATCACCAGTCCGATACCGGTCAAGCTCATCGCGGACGACATCACTGCCGCCCGACGAATTCGGTGAACTCGGTCTCGATGCGTTCGGCCTTGCGGACGTAGATGCGGGCGGCGACGTACACGACCGGGTACACGACGATGCCGAGGATGATCCAGGGGAGCGGGAGACCGAGGATCGCGAAGGTCCGGGTCGGCGGGACCAGCCAGAACAGCAGGGGGATGCTGCCGAGGATCAGAGCAGTGCTGCCGATCACTGCGAGCGTGAGGCGGAGCTGGGACTGGATCAGCGAGTTCATGTAGACCTCACCGAGCCGGGTCTGTTCGTCGATCTCCCGTGCGCCGGTCGGATCGGGCAGCCGACGGGCCGCACTGGTCCGCGGACTCGTCACTCGGACGCGGCGGGGACCCTGCGGTGTGTTGGTGCTCATGTCAGGGGCGCAGCGAGGTGGAGCGGACCAGGAGGTCGCGGAGCTCACGGGTGTGCCGTCGGCTGACCGGAAGCCAGTCATCACCGACCCGTACGGCGCAGCGCCCGCTCTCGACGCGCATTTCGTCCACATGCGCGAGAGCGACGAGAGTACTGCGATGGATGCGGGTGAAGCCTGCGTCGCGCCAGCGCTCCTCCAGCGTGCTGAGCGGGATGCGGACCAGGTGTGAGTTCTGCCCGGTGTGCAGCCGGGCGTAGTCGCCCTGCGCCTCGACGTACCGGACCGACGAGCGCTGCACGAACCGCGTCACCCCGGCCAGCTCCACCGGGATCACCTCGTCGCCGCCATCCTCGGTCGCCGGTGCGACCGGCGTACCGGCGGTGACCACGCGGCGGACTGCTTCGGCCAGCCGCTCGGCGCGGACCGGCTTCATCACGTAGTCCGTGGCCTCCAACTCGAACGCCTGGACCGCATGCTCGTCGTACGCGGTCACGAAGACGATCTGCGGGCGGCTGGCGAACTTCGACAGCACCCGGGCCAGGTCGATCCCGTCCAGGCCGGGCATCTTGATGTCGCAGAACACCACGTCCAGGTCGGCCGCCTGCAGGATCTTCAGCGCCTCGGGGCCGTTGGAGGCGGTCCGGATCTCCCCGATCCGGTCGTCACGCCGGAGCAGGTACACCAGCTCGTTGAGCGCCGGCTCCTCGTCGTCCGCGACCAGCGCCCGCAGTGGTATCTCCGCCATAGCCTCACCTTAGGGTGACGCGTGCACTCCTGAGGAGTATTTGGGAATCCGGAAGGTCACCTTCGTGCCCGCGTCGACCTGGGTCTCGACGACCAGGCCGTAGGCGTCGCCGTACACCTGGCGCAGTCGCGCGTCCACGTTGCCGAGGCCGATCGAGTCGCTGGCGGACTCACCGGCCAGGACGGCGCGGATGACCTCGGGGTCGCTGCCGGCGCCGTCGTCCTCGACGCTGATCTCCGCCTCGTTGATCTGGTCCCGGGCCCGGATGGTGATCCGGCCGATGCCGGTGGTGCCCTCCAGGCCGTGACGTACGGCGTTCTCCACCAGCGGCTGGACGACCAGGAACGGTACGACGACCGGCAGCACCTCAGGGGCGATCTGGAGTGAGACGGTCAGCCGCTCACCGAAGCGGGCCTGCTCGAGCACCAGATAGCGCTCCACGTTGCGCAGCTCGTCGGCGAGCGTGGTGAACTCGCCGCCACGACGCAGTGCGTAGCGGGAGAAGTCAGCGAACTCCAGCAGGAGCTCACGCGCTCGCTCAGGGTCTGTGCGAACGAACGACGCTATGGCGGCCAGGGCGTTGTAGATGAAGTGTGGGCTGATCTGAGCGCGCAGTGCGCGCAGCTCGGCCTCCATGGCTCGGGTGCGTTCCTTGTTCAGCTCCGCGAGCTCTACCTGACCAGACACCCAGCGGGCGACCTCTTCGGTCGCTCTGACCAGTGCAGCCGACGACCGCTCGCTGTAGGCGACTAGTACGGCGACCACCCGCTCCTCGATCACGATCGGCGCGACGGACGCCGTACGGATCGGGCATTGCGGGTCTCCACAGGCAACGTCGTGGACGCCGAGTACTGCGGTCCGGCCGGTGCGGAGAGTCGGTGCGGCCAGGGAGCGGGCGTCACGACGGTGGTTGCTCTCGTACGCGCCGCCGACCCCGTCCCACGCCAGTACGCCGGAGGAGTCGCAGATCGCGATGGCCGCCGTACCGAGGAGGTCTCTGAGGTGGCGGCTCGCTTTGCCGGCCGCAGCGGGTGTCAGCCCTTCGCGCAGGTGCGGACTGGCCAACGAAGCGGTATGCAGAGTCGCATACGTCGCCTTGTCAGCCGGAGTGCCGAAATGCTTCCGCCGCCGCGCGAACACCCCACGACCGTAGCCGCTCATCCCTCAGCTCGTGCTCTGAACCCGTCGAGCGCCTCCGTGTCGGAGTAGTTGGTCAGCAGGTATTCATCCACCCACCCCTGCCGACCTGGGTACGACGACGTCTGCACGATCTGGTGTGCAGCCTTCTCGCGGTCCAGGGCCGACCGGCGGAGCTGAACCCCTTCCGGCGTGACCAGCGCCCAGCTGGGCCCCGGAGCGCCGTACGGCATCCCCACACTGCCGGCGTTGACCACAGTCCGCCGGTCCACCTGCCGCACGAACGGCATATGCGTATGCCCGCAAACCACAGTCCTGATGCTGTCCGGCACGCTGCCTAGTACGTCGAGCCACCGACTGATCGGACTGTCCACCAGCACGACCTCCTCGTCGTCCCGAGGTGTCGCATGGCAAACCAGCACGTCCCCGAACGTCACGGTGGTCGGCAGCTTGTCCAGCCACTCCACCTGCGCCGCAGTCAGCTCCCCAGCCGCCCAAGGGCTCACCGCATCCGGCGCCACCCCACTGAACGTCCCCCGAGCCATCGCCACCACCTCGCGGTCCGCGTTCCCCCGAACCCACGCCACCCGGTCACCCATGGCCTTGAGCCGCTCGAACACCTCCCGAGGCTGCGGCCCACTCACCACATCCCCCGCCACCACCACGGTGTGCGCCGCCCGCACGTCCTTCTCCGCCAGCACCGCCTCCAACGCCGGCAAAACCCCATGGACATCCGCAAGCACCGCAAGCCGAGTCATACAACCAGTGTCGTCCAGAACTGGCTAGGAACCGATGACGAGCTGGGTGTCGGTGCCGATCGGGGTGGCGCGTTCGCAGGCGCCGGTGGCGATAGTGCACCGGATGATCGCGGTCTTGACCTTCTCGACCTGGCCGACCGCGCTGGCGTAGGCGACGACGAGGACGTGCTGGTCGTCCTCGGCCGACATCTCCTGGAAGCAGCCCTTCCACTTGTGCAGGACTCTGCCGGAGTTCGCCTCGAAGGCCGCCGCGATACCGGAGCAGAAGCCCTCGGCGTTGTCCTCGTCGCCGTACGCCGTGGCGCCGTTCGGGGTGAAGCCGCGGACCTGGAACTCACAGGTGCGGAAGAGCTGCGTACCGCTGGGGACCTGGACGACGTTCGTGCAGGTGCCGTCGTCGTTGCGGACCGGCATGGCTGCGGCTGTGCTGCCGTTGGCGGACACGGCCGTCGGTGAGATGACGGCCTTGATCAGCTCGGGCTTCGCGCTGCTCGGGACCCAGGAGTAGAGCTTCCACGGGCCGGTCTCCGCGTCGCTCGCGCGGTAGTACACCTTGCCGCCGGTGTAGGCGAGGACCTGGACCTCCCAGCTGTTCGGCAGCTTCAGCGACTGCACCGAGTCGGCTGACTCCGCATAGACCGTGCCGCCCTTGTTGGTGACTCCGAGGCTGCTGAGCCGGGATGCGGCGTACGCGGCGCTGGTCTGGTCGGACGTCGTCACCAGGGACGACACATCCCGCGTACGGCGAACGGTGTCGCTGCCGGACGTGAGCTTCAGCAGCTCGGTGCCGTCACCATCCGGCTCGTACATGACGACCGCCAGGACGGATCCCCCCATCCGGCCGACGCTGAGCACGGACCCCTTGCCCGGAATCGTCGCCACGGTCTCGGAGCCGCTGCGGACCTCGCGGCCGGCCAGGTAGGTCACCTGGGGTGCGCGGCCCTCGGGGAGCTTGTTGACGTTCACCGTGCTCTCGGTGCCGGTCGACGGGGGCTTGCTCGGGACACGGGTCGGGGTCGGCGTCGACGGCGTGGCCGAGGGCGTGGGGCTCAGGCTGGGGGAGCTGGTGAGCGGAGCTACGTTCGCTTTGGCTGTTTGGGGGCCCTGGCGGTAGGCGAGGGTGGCGCCGATGGCGACGGCTGCCACGGCGACAGAGGCCACCACGGCGATCAGGCGGCCGTTGTTGTTCCGCATCGGCGGGACTCCTTACAGGTGTTCATGATCCGAGGAGCAGGGGTTCCGGGGACAGGGGGCTGGCCAGCTCGCACTGGCCGGTGCTGACGGTGCAGCGGACGACGGCGGACCGGGACTTCGGTCCGGCCTGGTCGTGCCACTCGAAGAGGACGTGGTCGTCGTCTTCCGGTACGGCGTTCCGCAGCGACTCGGCCTGCCACGTGCGGACGACCTTGCCGGTCTTGGCGTCCAGAACGCTGGCCGTGCTCTCGCCGTACGGCGAACCGGCGTTGGGCGGGTAGCCGATGACGAAGGCGTTGCCGGGGCTGAAGCTGTCCAGCCGGTACTGGCAGGTCCGCCACTGCTGGCGGCTCTTGGACAGGTCGGTCACCACCGAGCACAGCCCGCTGTCGGTGAAGACCGGCAGGCCGGCGGCCAGTGTGCCGTCCGGCGACACTGCTACCGGACGAGCGACCTTGGTGTCTTCGGCCAGGTTTGCATCGCTGTGCCAGATGTGGAGACTCGGCGTCTCGCCGTCCTCCGGTCGGCTACTGATGTAAACCGTTCGGTCCACGACAGCCAGGACCTCGATGTCGCGGGCCCTCGCGTGATCCAGGGTGACGTCCTTGCCATCGGTGCTCCGGAAGTGAACCGTCCCGCCGTCGCGGCCGGTGTACCGCCCGCCGGTGGCGTAGGCGGCCGCGTTCCCGTTCGAGCTGGTGACGAGTGAGTCGATCCCGGGCAGTCGCTGGACGACCTTGCCGGCTTCGTCGAGCACGACCAGGCTGCTGCTGTTCGCGTTCGGCACCTCCATGGCCAAGGTGGTGTCCCACAGCCGTGCAACCGCTTCGACAGGCACTGAGCCGGGCACCTTCACCGCACTGCTGATACCGCCCTGCACAGTGCGGCCGCGCAGGTACGGCACCTGTGGCGACCGGCCGGTGGGCAGCTTGGCGGCGTCGATGACGACCTTGGTGGCGGGCAGCGTCGCAGGTGGGGTCGTGGGCACACTCAGGGGTGCAGCAGCTGCCCCGGTCTGGCTCTCCGGACCACGCGCAGCAGCCAGCATGCCGCCGCCTGCTACTGCGACGACAGCCACTGCGGCCACGGCGATCACCAGCGGCCGGTTCCGGTTCGACACCTGCTCCATCCTCGCTGAGACGCACGAAGTCGCCGTTTTGTTCGCACCGGCGAGCGAGTCGCAGGAACGATCGAGCATAATGCGTGCATGGACCAGCCTCAGCGGATCGGCCGGTACGCCCTGGTCCGCCGGGTCGGTGCCGGTGGTTTCGCGACCGTTTGGCTGGCCAAGGACGAGCAGCTGGACGCCGATGTGGCAGTCAAGATCCTCTCCGACCTGTGGACCGACGACGAGGATGTCCGGCGCCGCTTCCTGGCCGAGGGCCGGTTCCTGCGCAAGGTCGACTCCCTGTACGTCGTGGGTGCGCATGACGTCGGGGAGACCGACGACGGCCGTCCGTACCTGGTCATCACCTACGCCGACCTCGGGACGCTGGCCGACAAGATCAAGGCCGGCCCGCTGGAGATCGGCGACGCGGTCCGGATCATCACCGAGGTGGGCAAGGGGCTCAAGCACCTGCACAGCCGCGGTGTCCTGCACCGCGATGTGAAGCCGGCCAACGTGCTGTTCCGCAGCATCGCCGGTGGCGACCGCGCCATGCTCGGCGACCTCGGTCTGGGCAAAGCGGTCCAGGACGTCTCGCAGCTGACCATGCCTGGCGGTACACCGGCGTACGTCGCTCCGGAGCAGGTGCTCGGTGATCGCCTCGACCACCGTGCGGACCTCTACTCGCTCGGAGCGGTCGCGTACGCCGCTTTCACCGGTCAGGCACCGCATGGGGTGAACAGCCTCGGTGCGGTGATGCAGATCGACAAGCCACCGCCCTCGATGACCACGCTGCGCAAAGACATCCCGGATGCGATCGACGCCGTCGTACGGCGTGCACTCGAGCCGGACCGGGATCTGCGCTGGCAGGACCTGGACAGCTTCCTCAATGCACTGCGGGAAGCGCATGTGACCGGCAAGATCCCCGCAGGTCTGATTCCGGCGAGTGATGTGGCTCCGGTGACACCTGTCGCCGGCGGTGTCGACCAGGAGACCGCACTGTCCAGTGCGAACCAGCTGACCCAGTCACCTGGCAGGCGGTCGTCGCGTGGTCGCGTCATCGCTGGACTGCTCGCCGTACTGCTGGCTGCCGGTGGTGGGTACGGCGGCTACCAGTTCGTCCTGTCACGCCCGGTCAAGGTGGAGTCCGGCAGGCTGTCGGTCGAGGTACCGCGCGCCTGGTCACAGAAGGCAGAGGACACCAACGCGCAACGCCTGCTGGTCGCCACCAGCACAGCGACCTGGCAGACGGACCCCGCCGTCGAAGGCGTCTACGTAGAGATCGTCAACAACGGCAAGCTCCCGACGACCGCCAGCCCGCCGCCCGGCTGCGGTCCGGCGACACCGGACGGCGGCCAGGTCGGCGACCAGAATCTGGCGACGTTCCGCTACACCTGCAGCGGCCCGTCGGTCATCGAGCAGTTCCGGCAGCTGAACAGCTCGACCCAGCTGAGGATCCAGGTGCGCGACGACAACGGCGCTACTCGCGAGAAGATCGTGAACTCGGTGACCTACCAGCCTTAAGGCACCAGTGAGGTCAGCGACGAGATGCTGGCCTTGTGCATCCGCGGGATCACGTTGAGCGTGTTCGGGTCCGAGCCGTACAGGTGCGACGCGGATTCGTAGACCAGGTAGGCGGTGCCGTTGTACTCGGTGATGCCCTCGGTCATGCTCGGCGCCCGGAAGCAGCTGAGCGCTGCGGCATCCAGGTCCTTCTGGCCGCGTTTCACGACGTACAGGTTGCTGCGGTTGGTCCGCCCGTACGACGTGCTGTAGATGAAGTGGTTCGCGGTGACTGTCAGACCCTGTGTCTTGGTGGGGATCTCCCAGGCGCCGGACAATGTCGTGAGGGTGCCGTCGGCAGCGATCTTGTACTCGTACATCGTGCCCCGGCCGGTCTCGTTGAAGGAGCCGGCGAAGAGCGAGTCGCCATAGGTGCCGATGAACGAGGCCGCGGCCACGTCCCGCGCCGTACCGACCTGAGTCAGGTACGGCGTCCCGGCCGCCTTCATCGCATCACGGAGCGCCGTCAGGCTGTACTTGCGGATACTCGACCCCGCACCGGACACGAATGCCCAGCCCTGGCTGACCGCGATCCCTCCGACATGTGACTCGGCAACCGCGACCACGCCGACAGTAGACCCGGTGGCCGGGTCGATGCCGTAGATCTGCGAGTCGGCGCCCGCGCGGTACGAGGCGACCAGCAGCAGGTTCTTGCCGCTGCCGTCCCAGTTGTACCAAGTGCCGGCGCCCTGCGGGGTGTGCGTGCTCAGGTTCGGGATGCTCGCGCTGTTGCTGAACCGGGCGTCGTATTTCCTCGAAGCAGAGGGCCCGTCGTAGAACGTCGCACCGCCGGTAGTGGCGGTGTCACAGGTGATCGCGGCCTGCGCGGGTGCTGCGGCCGTCAGTACGCCGGTGGTCAGCAGCAGGCTGATGAGAACGGGGCGGTAGCGGGACATTGGTGTCCTCTTCCGTAGGGGGCGGAATCTTACGGTGCCGTCATTCTATGGCGACAATGACTGGCGGTTGGGGCACGCCGTACCGTAGGCCTCATGTCTGATCTGTCCGCGGCGATCGACCGCGTTCTGCCCAGTGTCCGTGCCGACCTCGAGGACCTCATCCGGATCCCTTCGGTCAGCTACGAAGCAGCCCGCGCGGGCGATGTCCAGCGGTCCGCCGAGGCGACCGCCGCACTGTTCGAGGCGGAGGGTTTCGCGGTCCAGATCGTCAGGGCCGGTGAGGGTGCACCCGCAGTGATCGCGAAGAAGCCTGCTCCGGCCGGCAAGCCGACGGTGCTGCTGTACGCGCACCACGACGTGCAGCCGACCGGTCCGGTCGAGCAGTGGACGTCCGACCCGTTCGAGCCGACCGAGCGGGGTGACCGGCTCTACGGCCGCGGTGCGGCTGACGACAAAGCAGGTATCGCTGCGCATCTGGCCGCCGTACGGGCCTTTGGCAACGACCTGCCGGTGGGCGTGACGGTGTTCGTCGAGGGTGAGGAGGAGATCGGTTCGCCAACCCTGCTGCAGCTCCTGGACGAGTACTCCGCTGATCTGGCCGCCGATGCGATCGTGATCGCGGACTCCGGCAACTGGGACGTCGGCCACCCCGCACTTACTGTTTCACTGCGCGGACTGGTCGAGTCGTACGTCGAGGTGCGGACTCTCGACCACGCTGTGCACTCCGGCCTGTTCGGTGGACCGATCCCGGATGCGCTGTCGGCACTGTGCCGGCTGCTCGCCACGCTGCACGACGACAAGGGTGACGTTGCTGTTGACGGTCTGCACGCATCACGCGCGGCCGACGTCGTGTACCCGGAGGACCGGCTGCGGGCCGAGTCGAGTGTGCTGGAGTCGGTGCGGCTCACCGGATCGGGTTCGCTGGTCGACCGGCTGTGGACGCGCCCGGCGATCGCCGTACTGGGTATTGACGCACCTGCCGTGGCTGAAGCCAGCAACACCCTGGTGCCTGTTGCGCGCGCCAAGGTCAGCTTGCGGGTTGCGCCCGGTGACGATGCGTTCAAGGCGAGCGCTGCGCTCAAGGAGCACCTGGAGAGCAACGCACCCTGGGGCGCGCAGGTGACTGTCACTGAGGGTGAGGTCGGCCAGCCGTGCAGCATCAACGCACGTGGCGGCGGCTACGAGGCGGCACGGTCGGCGTTCCAGACCGCCTGGGGTGTCGAGCCGATCGACATGGGCATGGGCGGATCGATCCCGTTCATCGCCGAGTTCCAGCGGGTTTTCCCCGAAGCCGCGATCCTGGTGACCGGCGTCGAGGACCCGGACACCCGCGCGCACGGCGTCGACGAGGGCCTGCATCTGGCCGAGTTCCGCAAGGTCTGCCTGGCCGAAGCCCTGCTCCTGCAGAACCTCGCGGACAACGCGTAAAGGGCTTGCAGGACACAACCTGACCACGAGGTCGGGGCCAGGGTTTCCGACAACGCTCGGTTTGGCATAGGTTTCGGCGAGTGAAGATCGCAGTGGTACGGGAGACCAGGCCGGCCGAGCGCCGGGTCGCATTGGTGCCGGAACAAGTCGCGAAACTGATCGAGCTCGGGTACGAGGTTGCGGTCGAGCCGGCCGCCGGAGAGCGCGCGCTCTACTCCGACGACCAGTACCGCGAAGCCGGCGCCGAGGTGGCCTGGGGTGCCGACCACGCGGCGACCATCGTGACCTCGGTGCAGCCGCTGGAGCGGGAACGCCTGCAGCGGCTGCATGCCGGTACGGCGTTGCTGTCGTTCCTGCCGACGAATCCGCCGGACATCATCCGGTCCGCGACCCGGGCCAAGCTGACGGCGTTCGCGATGGAGCTGGTCCCGCGGATCTCGCGGGCTCAGTCGATGGACGCGCTGTCCTCGCAGGCCCTGGTGGCCGGCTACCGGGCCGCGATCGTCGCCGCCGAACGGCTCCCGCGGTTCTTCCCGCTGAACATGACCGCGGCCGGCACGGTTCCGCCGGCCCAGGTGCTCGTCCTCGGCGCCGGGGTCGCCGGCCTGCAGGCCATCGCGACCGCGAAGCGGCTCGGTGGCGTTGTCAAGGCGTACGACGTCCGCACGGCCGCCGCCGAGGAGATCGCCTCGATGGGCGCGACACCGATCACCCTCGAGCTCGGCACCCTGGACGGACCTGGCGGTTACGCCCGCGAGATGACGGCCGAGCGGGCGCAGCTCCAGCGCGAGCTGCTGACGCCGTACGTCGCCGCTGCGGATGCCCTGATCACGACAGCCGCCGTACCGGGGCGAACCGCTCCCATGCTGGTGTCGCGAGCCATGGTCGAGCAGATGAAGCCCGGTTCGGTGGTTGTCGACCTTGCCTCCGAGCAGGGCGGCAACGTCGAAGGATCGGTCGCCGGCACCGAGCTGACGATCGGCAACGCGCTGGTCTGGGGCGGGGCGAACGTACCCAGCCAGATGGCCGGCCCGGCCAGCCGCCTGTACGGGCAGAACATCGCCAACCTGATCCGGCTGATGACCCGCAACGCAGCCTTCGACCCCGACTTCGACGACGAGATCGTCCGCGGCTGCTGCGTCACCCACGACGGGGCCGTCCTGCACGAGCCGACCCGCGAACTTCTGGAAGGCCAGTCATGACTCTACAAATGCCACGCCTCCGGCGCGGCGGGTCACGAGGCTGGAACTCCAGCCCTTCCCTCGTCGCTCCAGTCGCTTCGCTCCCTACGCTCCTCAGTCCAGGTCAGGAGGCCTCGTGACCGGGTCCATTGCGCTGCTGACGATCTTCGTCCTGGCCGCGTTCGTCGGTGTCGAGGTGATCAGCAAGGTCTCCTCGACCCTGCACACGCCGCTGATGTCCGGCGCGAACGCGATCCACGGCGTCATCCTGGTCGGCGCCATCATCGTCACCGGCCAGGCCGAGTCCACCCTGGTGGTGATCGTCGGCCTGCTCGCCGTCGTCCTCGCGACCGTCAACATGGTCGGCGGGTTCGTCGTCACCGACCGGATGCTCGAGATGTTCAAGCCCCCGGCCGCCCGCAAGAAGGAGCTTGGCAAGTGATCCCGACCTGGGCCCAGATCGGGTACCTGATCGCCGCAGTCTGCTTCATCGTCGCCCTCAAGGCGCTCTCGTCGCCGAAGTCGGCCCGGACCGGCAACCTGCTCGGCGCCGCCGGTGCCGTGCTCGCCGTCATCATCACCTTCGTCGCCTACAAACCCGACCACCTGGCCCCGATCCTGATCGCCCTCGCGATCGGAACCGTCGGTGGCGTGGCCGGTTCGCGCCGGGTCCAGATGACCCACATGCCGCAGCTCGTTGCCCTGTTCAACGGTGTCGGCGGTGGCGCGGCCGCACTGGTCGCGCTGATGGAGCTCGGCGAGGTTCCCGACGGTGCGACGGTCGCCGCGATCGCGACAGCGTTCACCATCCTGGTCGGCGCGATCAGCTTCTCCGGCTCGATCGTCACGTTCGCCAAGCTCCAGGAACTGATGACGACCCGTCCGGTGACCTTCCCCGGTCTGCCGGTGCTCTTCATCGCCTCGATCCTCGGCAGCCTGGTGCTGGCCGGCTTCCTGGTCTCCGACCCGCGCGTCTGGGTCGGCATCCTGCTCTGCCTGATCGGCCTCGCGGTCGGCGTCATGCTGGTGCTGCCGGTCGGTGGCGCCGACGTACCGATCGTCATCTCGCTCCTGAACGCCTTCACCGGCCTGACCGTCGCCGCCGGCGGCTACGTCCTCGGGAACACCCTGCTGCTGGTCGCAGGCACCTTGGTCGGCGCGGCCGGTACGTTGCTGACGAAACTGATGGCCGACGCGATGGGCCGCTCGGTCTTCAACATCCTCTTCGGCGCCGTTCGTGGCGGGTCGACGCTCGGCGGCGGTGAAGCCTCCGAACGCCCGGTCATCTCCGGTGGCGCCGAGGACGTCGCGATCCTGCTCGGCTACGCCAACAAGGTCATCATCGTCCCCGGCTACGGCCTCGCCGTCGCCCAGGCCCAGCACACCCTGCGCGAACTCGTCGAAGAGCTCCACGACCGCGGCGTCAAGGTCGACTACGCCATCCACCCCGTCGCCGGCCGGATGCCCGGCCACATGAACGTCCTGCTCGCCGAAGCCCAGGTCCCCTACGACCAGCTCCGCGAGATGGAAGACATCAACAGCGACTTCAAGTCCACCGACGTGGTCCTGGTCGTCGGCGCCAACGACGTGGTCAACCCCGCCGCCCGCACCACCCCCTCGGCCCCCATCTACGGCATGCCCATCCTGAACGCCGACGAGGCCCAGCGCGTCATCTTCCTCAAACGCTCCATGCGCCCCGGGTTCGCCGGCATCGAGAACGAACTCCTCTACGACCCGAGAACCACCCTCCTCTTCGGCGACGCCAAAGACTCCCTCACCAAACTCCTGGCAGCCCTCAAAAACATCTAGCCCCACCCCCTCTCCCGAACGGCTGCCGCCCCCCGCGGCAGCCGTTTCCCGTTGCCCGCCGGTGCGGCGGGAAGTTCGTGGGTAAGCGGTTGCTGAGGGCAAAGTGTGCACACTCGTACGGCGGGATGCAGTTCATCAGGTGGCGGGGTAGACCACGGCAGGCGGTTAGCGCCGCTTGTTAGTCGGGTTTGCACGAATTCGTGCGAAATTGGTCCAGACCGCAGTCTGCGGCGACCTTTGGCCGCTCCCGGCCAACGTCCCACCCCGGCCAGCAGGATTCATTGCCGCCGATTTCCCCGCCTGTTTAACTTCAGTCGTCAGCAACTCCCGCTGCACCCCCGGCGTGACATCTCCCGCCACCCGCCCACCCCCGTCAGGAGCTCCGCCTTGGCCTGCCCACAGAACAATTCCCCCTACCCCCGGGCCTGGGACTGGGGCTAATCCACCCACCCCCGCTGAGCCGCCCGAACCCCCAGCTCGAACCGCCCCGAAGCCCCCACCTGCTCCCCCAACTTCGCCGCCATTCTGCGAACCGTTCGCATAGACACCCCCAACTTCCGAGCCACCTGCTCATCAGTAGCCCCCTGCACCAGGAACCGAAGGAACTCTGACTCCTGCGCGCTGAGCTCCCCCGGCTCAGGCGTCCGCTCGAACGACCGATCCGCCTGCCGCCAATAGTGCTCGTACATCTCGATCGCCATCCGCACGACGGCTTTGCTGTGGTGCACCACGGCACCGGCCTCGTACCGGTCTGGATCGAGAGGCATCACTGCGGACTCCCCGTCAAAGATGACGAGCTTGAACGGCACGGACGGAACGACCCGCAGTTTGCCGCCGACATCCCGAAGGAACTCAACCCATTCCTGTCCTATCCGGGATTTGAGCTGGGACTCCGATGCGAGATAGCGGCACTCTGCTCCACGAGCCATGATGTGTTGGTCGGCGAAATTGTCTGTCGGTGGAGTTGTGAGTGGTCCCGGCTTGACCATGCCCCACATTGATTTGGTCGGATAGAAATGCTGCATTCGCAAGTTTGCTTTGTCGACGTCGTCGAGAATTTCGACGTCGGGCACAGAGTTCTGTACCAGGAACCTGTTGTAGTCGGAAATGAATTCGCTCGCGCGGAGTCGATCGGATTCGAGTTGCTCGGTGAGGTCGCCGATCATCGACTGACGTTTGGTGGCGAGGCGCTCAAGCGTCAGAGCGGGATCCACCGGGTACTCATCGCCGTTGTCGTTCCAGCGGGATGCAAGGAACTCCATGTCTCGCAGGTGTTTTAGACGTGCCTCGACCTGCTCCTCCGGCAGTTTCAACTCGGCGCAGAGGAGGGGACGGTTCGCTGTGAGCGCCAGTTCCGGCCTCTGCAGGAGCAGCCGGTACAAGTCGAGGCTCTCCTGTGACAGCCCCAGCGACTCGAACACTCAGACCCAGCCGCGCTTTGCGGCCGCCACCCCGAGCTCGAACCGGCTGGCTGCGTCGAGGCGCTCGGACAGGTTCGCCGTGATGCGTCGTGCGGTCCGCAGCGAGATCCCCAGCAGACGAGCCACCTGCTCGTCCTTCGCCCCGCCCGCGAGCAGTCGTAGTACCTCGGCCTCGTGCGGAGTGAGAGGGGACTCGTTCTCGCGGTCATCTGGAGCGAACAGCTCGACGGCCCGGGCCCAGTAGGCGTCGAAGAGGGCCTTCGCCACGTTGACGACCGCCGGGCTGCGGTGGATCACGGCGCCGGCGCTCTGATTGTCGGGATCCATCGGCATGACGGCGATTTCACCGTCGAAGACGAGGAGGCGCATGGGCAGAGTGGGGGTGGCGCGGACTTCGCCGCCCAGTCGGTGGATGCTGAGTGCGTACTCGGCCGCGGCCTTCGACTCGATCATGTGCTGGAGGTAGACAGCGCGCATCTTGATGCCGCGCTCGAGCAGGGGTGCGTCCGGCGAGCCCTCCTGCATCGGACGAATTGTCTCCTCGACGTGGACCGGGATCAGGGCCCAGAAGGTGGCGCGGGTCCTCAGGGCCAACTCGTCGATCCGGCGGGAGGCGTTCGCCCTGCCCTTGATCACCTCGACGTCGCCGCTGCTGCGTGCGGTCAGCAACTCGTTGTACTGCTCGGCGACGACCTCCGCGCTTGCCTCGGCCTCGCGGAGGAGTCCCAACTCCGCATTGAGCGCCGTCCGGCGCCGTTCGGCAAGGTTCGCGAGGCCTACGCGGGGGTGGACGGCGTGTTCGCCGTCGGGATTCGCCCAGGTCGGCACCAGCAGATCAAGCTTGCGCAGCTTGTTCAACAGCTCGTGTACATCGTTTACGGGGCGATCTACTAGCGCGGCAATCTGCTCCGGCGTACTGTCTGGCTGGCTGAGCAGGGCGTGGTAAACCGCAAATGTGGCCTCATCCACACCTAGCGGATCGAGCACGAATCCTCCTCGTGAACCTGTCGGGACCGACCATATACACAGAGCGTCGACAATGAGCACTCATTGCGTGGGTCCGGATTATTTCGAAAGGACGAGTTGTGATCAAGAAGATACTGGCAGTTATGGGTGGGAGTGCGCTCACACTGTCCCTGTCACTGTCCCTCTCGCTGGGCTCCGCAGCGGCTCCGCCTCCCCCGCCAGGCCCGGGTGACCCGGTCTGCATTGCTGGGGCTTGCTGGGACTGAGCGGTATCTGATGTGGGTCGGCCCCGCCCGGTCGGCCCTGAAATCTGGTGCGTCGGGGACACGTCCGTCTGTCGCGTAGACTGCTGGTGTGGCTCGTGGCGATGGTCGGCTCACTCATGACCTTGACCCTCAGGACCTGGGACCGCAGGACGCTTGTGGCGTCTTCGGGGTTTGGGCGCCGGGGGAAGAGGTTGCCAAACTCACCTATTTCGGGCTCTATGCCTTGCAGCACCGGGGGCAGGAGTCGGCGGGGATCGCGGTCAGTAACGGGAGTCAGATCCTCGTTTACAAGGACATGGGTCTCGTCAGCCAGGCGTTCGACGAGGCGACTCTTGCCTCACTCCGCGGGCATATCGCGATCGGGCACTGCCGGTACTCCACCACTGGGTCCAGTGTGTGGGCGAATGCACAGCCGACGTTCCGGTCCACGGCGACCGGGTCGATCGCGCTCGGGCACAACGGCAACCTGACGAACACGGGGGAGCTCGCCGCCAGTCTGAACGGCGGTGGTGATCTTGATCTCGGTCTGGATGCGGGCGTCGAGCACGCGAAGGCGAACGCGAAGCACTCGGCCTCCTCCGACACCGACATCCTGACGTCGATGCTGGCCGGTTACCCGGATCTCACCATCGAGCAGGCGGCCGCGAAGGTGCTGCCGAAGGTGAAGGGCGCTTTCAGCCTGATCTTCATGGACGAGAACACCCTGTACGCCGCTCGCGACCCGCAGGGCATTCGGCCGCTCGTGCTGGGCCGGATGGAGCGCGGTTGGGTGATCGCCAGTGAGACTGCGGCGCTCGACATCGTCGGCGCGAGTTTCGTTCGCGAGATCGAGCCGGGTGAGCTGGTCGCGGTCGACGCGGACGGGCTGCGGTCGCAGCGGTTCGCCCAGGCGGACCCGAAGGGCTGTCTGTTCGAGTTCGTGTATCTGGCCCGCCCGGACACGCAGATCTCCGGCCAGCGGATCCACTCCACTCGCGTGGAGATTGGTCGCCGCCTGGCCCGGCAGCACCCGGCCGAGGCCGATCTGGTCATCGCGACGCCGGAGTCCGGCGTACCGGGTGCGATCGGGTACGCCGAAGAGTCGGGCATCCCGTATGGGGCCGGCCTGGTCAAGAACGCGTATGTCGGCCGCACGTTCATCCAGCCGAGCCAGACGATCCGCCAGCTCGGGATCCGGCTGAAGCTGAATCCGTTGCGCGAGGTGATCGAGGGCAAGCGCCTGGTGGTCGTCGACGACACGATCGTCCGCGGCAACACCCAGCGCGCCGTGATCCGGATGCTGCGCGAGGCCGGGGCGAAGGAGATCCACGTCCGGATCACCGCCCCGCCGGTGAAGTGGCCCTGTTTCTACGGGATCGACTTCGCCAGCCGCGCGGAGCTGATCGCGAACGGGTTGAACACCGAGGAGATCTGCCGCTCGCTCGGCGCCGACTCGCTCGGGTACATCGACCTGGACACGCTGGTCGAGGCGACGAATCAGCCGAAGGATCAGCTGTGCCGGGCGTGTTTCGACGGTGTCTACCCGGTCGCGCTGCCCGACCCGGAGTATCTGGGCAAGCATCTGCTCGAGGTTCCGGTCACCGACGCGGACGGCCTGGCCGCCGTCGCCGGTGGTGGCGGTGCAGCCGACGCCCTCAGTCGCCCGTAAGGGTCGTCCGTACCAGCGCGTCGGCAAGGATCGACGTCGTACCGAGGAGAAGAACGTGAGCGAAGGCGCGAGCTACGCCGCCGCCGGAGTCGACATCGAGGCCGGTGACCGGGCTGTCGAGCTGATGAAGGAATGGGTGGCGAAGGCGACCCGTCCGGAGGTCGTCGGCGGTCTCGGCGGGTTCGCCGGGCTGTTCGACGCCAGCGCGCTGACGTCGTACCGGCGGCCGCTGCTGGCGACCTCGACCGACGGGATCGGGACGAAGGTCCAGATCGCGCAGCGGATGGACAAGCACGACACGATCGGGTTCGACCTGGTCGGGATGGTTGTCGACGACCTGGTGGTCTGCGGTGCCGAGCCGCTGTTCATGACCGACTACATCTGCACCGGCAAGGTGGTCCCGGAGACGATCGCGCAGATCGTGAAGGGCATCGCCGAGGCCTGTGTAGAAGCCGGTACGGCGCTCGTCGGCGGCGAGACCGCGGAACACCCGGGCCTGCTCGAGCCGGACGAGTACGACGTCGCCGGCGCATCGACCGGTGTGGTCGAGGCGGACGAGCTGCTCGGGGCGGAGCGGGTTCGCGCCGGGGACGTGGTCGTCGCGATGGCCTCGTCGGGTCTGCACTCGAACGGGTACTCCCTGGTCCGGCACGTGTTCTTCGACCGGGCCAAGTGGGCGCTCGACCGGGAGGTTCCGGAGCTCGGGACCACGCTCGGTGAGACGCTACTGACGCCGACCCGGGTCTACGCCAAGCACTGCCTGGAGCTGATCCGGGCGCTCAACAAGAACGACGCGACGCCGCTGCACGCGATGTCGCACATCACCGGCGGTGGATTCGCGGCGAACCTGGCCCGCGTGATCCCGTCGGAGCTCTCGGTCCGGATCGACCGGTCGACCTGGTCGCCGGCCCCGATCTTCGGCCTGGTCGGTCAGCTCGGTGCTGTCGAGCTGCTCGAGCTGGAGAAGACGCTGAACATGGGCGCGGGCATGGTCGCCGTACTCGATCAGTCGGCGGCCGACGCGGCGATCGCCGAACTGGCGGCACGCGACATCCCCGCCTGGGTCTGCGGCGAGGTCCTCGCCACGCCCGGCGGCTCGGTCACCCTCGAGGGCGACTACGCCAAGTAGGCACCCCGAAAACCGCGCCCGGACTTGCCGAGCGCGGTCAGAAGTACACGCAGAACCGCGACCGGCCTGAGCCGGGCGCGGTGGGTGCTTGCGCGCACACGTCCACCAAGCGGTCGCGCCAGGCGGTGCGGTGTGCTGCCTCAGCCCGCCGGCTTGAGCAGCACAACATCACCGCGTGGTGCTGGTGTGGTGGAACTACGTCGGACACACGGAGAACTACTCAGACACCCGTGGGGGCGCTGAGCAGCTCAGCCGGGCTGATGTTTACCGACGGGGATGGTAGTCGTCGGCGTCGCTGTCGTCGCCGTCGTTGTCACCGTTCGCAGAAGCGGTGCCGCTCTGATCTCCGCCGGCCAGCTCTCGTTTGAGCTGGTCCAGGTCGGTGTCCCAGGTGCGGTACTTCAGGTCGCGTGCGACCTTCGTCTGCTTGGCCTTTGCACGGCCGCGCCCCATAGCGTCGACCCCCTCGCACAAGTCAACCGGGTACGCTGCGTGGCGCCCACGGATCAGTCGTCAGTAATCGTGGTTCAAGGATACCCGGAGCTGGGGATCGACACACGCACCGGCCCCCTGGCGGACGCCGAAGAGGTCCGATCACCGTGCCGGCGGGGCGGCCCGGACCCCTCAGACCGGACCGCCCCGCCGCGTCTATCGGTGTTATTTGACCTCGCGGCGTGAGCTAAGCCACAGTCCGACGATCGTCGGCAGGACCACCCAGATGCCGATCGCGGTCAGGGTTTCCGGCAGCATTCCGTTCAGATTGCGCTCGGCGATCCGGCCGAAGGCGGAGAAGACGTCCAGCCAGTTCGCGTTGTCCTTGAACAGGGCCGGGCCGGCCAGCGACCAGGCGGTCGGGGCGATGAAGAAGACCAGGATCGCGACCGCGGTCTGGGCGATCACCGCACCGAAGGCGGCACCCATCACGACGTTCAGGGCCATGGTCAGGTAGGCGCCGGCGAGCAGTCCGCCCAGTCCGGCGTACGTCGCCGTGTGGTCGGTGACTCCGCCGGCGAGCGCCGTGAAGCCCAGCGCCAGGATGACGACACCGGTCATCACGACCGCGCTCAGGACCACGGCGGAGACGAACTTCGCCAGCTGGACCCGGACCCGGCGCGGCGACAGCGTGAAGGTGGTCAGCGCGGTCCGCTGGGTCCACTCCGACGTCATCGCCATCACGCCGATGACCGGCAGAATCAGCATCGCGCCGACCGTCCCGGCGCCGAGGAAGGCGTCGAAACCGACGGGACCCTCGGACAGGTGAGTGATCTGCCAGGTCATCGCGGCCAGCGCGATCAGCAGGATCGCCCCGATCAGGACCCGGCCGCTGCGCGTGTTCACGGACTTACGCAGCTCGATCGTGACGAGCTTCAAGAAGGATTGGCCGCGCGCGGGCGGCAGTGCCGTACCCGCTTGGGCCTTGTGCTTGGCCGGGGCGGCCGGCGCGGCTTCGGTCAGAGTGGTCATGGTGTGTGCTCCAGAAGTCTTCGGTAGGTGATCAGGCGGCCGCGGGGGTGGCGGTCAGCTGGAAGAACAGGTCTTCCAGGCCGGCACCGTCGCTCTCACGAAGTTCGATCAGGACCTGACCGGCCGCCGCGGCGGCGCGTCCGACCTGCTCGGCGGTGGCGTCGACCCGCAGCGAGCCGTCCAGGCCCGGCTCCACGCTCAGACCGGCTGCGGTCAGTGCCTGGTTCAGGCCGATCGGGTCGAGACCGCGGACCAGCGTGCCGGTCCCGGCGAGCAGCTCGTCGAGCGAACCGTCGGCGACGATCCGGCCGCCGCCGATGACGACCAGCCGGTCGACGGTCGCCTGGACCTCACCGAGCAGGTGGCTGGACAGGATCACGGTGCCGCCCCGCGAGGCGAAGTCCTGGAGCAACCCGCGCATCCAGCGGATGCCCTCGGGGTCCATGCCGTTCGCAGGCTCGTCGAGGATCAGTACGGCGGGGTCGCCGAGCAGCGCGTTCGCAATGCCGAGGCGCTGCCGCATGCCGAGTGAGTACTGACCGACGCGGCGCTTCGCGGCGTGCGTGAGGCCGACGGCCTCGAGCATCTCGTCCGCGCGGCTCTTCGGGACACCGAGCAGGCTCGCGCTCAGCGCCAGCGTCTCCCGGCCGGTGCGGCCGGCGTGCTGCGCGGCGGCGTCCAGCATGACTCCGACAACCCGGCCCGGGTTCGGGAGCTCGACGTACCGCTTGCCGGTGATGGTCGCCGTCCCGGACGAGGGCGGGGTGAGCCCGGTCAGCATCCGCAGCGTGGTGGACTTGCCGGCGCCGTTCGGGCCGAGGAAGCCGGTGATGCTCCCGGGCTGGACGGTGAAGGACACATCCTGGACAGCCGTGGTGCTGCCGTAGCGCTTGGTCAGGTTCTCGACGGTGATCATGACAACGAGTCAACCGTCCGGACCCCCTTCGCCACATCGGACGTCCGGCTGCAAACACCCCCTACCAAAGTCTGCGATCCGGGTCCGGAACCTAACCTGATGGGGGAGGGCTTCCCTGAGACCCCGCCACTACGCTGGGTGAATGCAACGTCTGCGCCGGTGGTACGCCTGGTGGCGCACGCATGCCCCGCGCATCCGCGACTTCCTCTATCTGTTCTTCGGCCTGCTGACCGTTGTCCTGCAAGCGAGCACCGATGGCACCGCGGGCTGGAACTTCAGGGGCTCGGTCGTCCTCACCGCCGGCATCGTTGCCTCGGTGGCGCTGCTCTGGCGCCGTCGCTTCCCGGTCACCGTCACGCTGATCGGCGTGGTCGCGATGCTCGTGGGCGGCATCTTCGTCCCGCTCGGTCTCGCCCTGCTGACACTCGCGATCCGGCGCCGTGATGTGGTCCTCGCGATCGTGACCATCCTCGGGTACGTCGCTCTGGTGCTCAACAGCAGTCTGACCGAAGACTCCTTCTGGGTCTCGGTGTTCACCGGGCCGTTCCTGATCGGGACGTGGGTCGCCATCGGAGCGTTCATCGGCGCCCGCCGCGACCTGGTCGCCTCCTGGCAGGATCGCGCCGAGCGGGCCGAGGCCGAGCGGGAACTGCGCGCCGAGCAGGCCCGGCTCGGTGAGCGGGCCCGCATCGCGCAGGAGATGCACGACGTACTGGCTCACAAGGTGTCGCTGATAGCGCTGCACGCCGGCGGGCTCGAGGTGAACCCGGCCGTCGGTCCGGAGAAGATCGAGGGTTCGGCCCGGCTGATCCGGGAGACGGCCCGGCAGGCGATGGAGGACCTTCGCGAGGTCCTCGGCGTACTGCGGACCGACACGAGCGTGGCCGGGGCCGACCTGGCGCCGGTACCGCAGGCGGCTGATCTGGAGCGGTTGGTGGCCGACTCGCGGGCAGCCGGGGTGACTGTGACCAGCGAGATCACGCTGGCGGCCGACGTACCGCTGTCGATCGGGCGGACCATCTACCGGATCGTCCAGGAGTCGTTGACGAATGTGCACAAGCACGCGCGTGGCGCCTCGACTGAGGTGCTGGTGTCCGGCGGGCGCGGCGAGGGCGTGACGGTGAGGGTGACGAACGTTCGGCCGGTCGCGGCTGATTCACTGCTCCCAGGCGCCGGGGCCGGATTGGTCGGTCTGCGCGAGCGCGTCGTGCTGGTTGGTGGCCGGCTCGCGACCGGTCCGACGGAGGTTGGCGGCTGGCGGGTCGAGGGCTGGTTGCCATGGCCGATCAGCCGGGAGAGCGAGACTGTCACACCAGTGGGTGTGGATGAAGGGAAGCGATGACACGGCTGCTGATCGTGGACGACGAAGCGCTGGTCCGAGCCGGGTTGAAGATGATCCTGGAGTCCGACAGTGAGCTCGAGGTGGTGGCCGAAGCCGAGGACGGCGCGGATGCTGCCGCGATGGTGACCAAGCACCGGCCGGACGTCGTCCTGATGGACATCCGGATGCCGCGGCTGGACGGGCTGGCCGCGACCCGAGCGGTGCAGGCGCTGCCGGATCCGCCGAAGGTCGTCGTACTGACGACGTTCGATCTGGACGACTACGTGTTCCGGGCGCTGCAGGCTGGGGCGAGCGGGTTCCTGTTGAAGGACACGCCGCCGCGTGAGCTGGTGCAGGCGATCAAGGTGGTCGCAGCCGGGGACGCGATGCTGTCGCCGGCGGTGACGCGGCGGCTGATCGGCCATTACGCCAAGGACTCCCGGGCCGACCGGCGCCGGGTTGGGCAGGAGCGCGTCAGCAAGCTCACCGAGCGGGAGCGCGAGGTGCTGGTCGAGGTCGGCAGTGGGCTGCCGAACGCCGATATCGGCAAGAAGCTGTTCATGAGCGAGGCCACGGTGAAGGCGCATGTCTCCCGGCTGCTGGTGAAACTGGCGGCCACCAACCGGGTCCAGGCGGCGATCATCGCCTACGAGGCCGGGCTGCTCACGGACGACTAAAACAAAGAGAAACCGGCCGGGGGATCGTCGGAGGGGTGGGGGTCGACGATCCCGCGGCCGGTCTCAGTGGTCAGCGTGCCCGGGGGGATGGGCCGCTGACGGGGAAGGATCAGACGCGGCCGAAGGCCACGCTCTTGGTCCAGATCTTGCCCTTGCCGATCCGGGTACCCGGCTTCGACGCGTGCCAGAGCAGGTTGCCACCGGCGTAGACACCGACGTGGTAGACGCTGCCGCCACCGTTCTTGAAGAAGACCAGGTCACCCGGCTTGGCGGCCGAGCGGCTGATGTGCTTCGTCGCGGTGTACTGCTGACGCGAGGTGCGCGGCATCTTCTTGCCGGCTGCCTTGTACACGTAGCCGGTGTAGCCGGAGCAGTCGAAGCCGCGCTTCGACGTGCCGCCGTAGCGGTACGGCGTGCCCTTGAGCTTCGCGGCTTCCTTCAGCACCTTGTCGCGGAACAGCTGCGCCTTGACGCCACCCTTGTTGCCGTAGAGCACCTTGTGCTTGGCGGCCCAGGTGAGGCGACCCCAGGTCGCGTGGTCGGTGGTGCCGCTGACCTTGATCCCCCAGGACAGCTGGAACTTGCGCAGTGCCACCACGGTGGTGTTGCCGTAGTAGCCGTCCGGACCCAGCCGCAGTGCGCGCTGGACGAACTTCACGGTCGGGCCGGAGTCACCCTTGCGCAGCAGCGGGCGGCTCTTGATCGGCTGGTGACCGCGGACCTGGGCCGGGGTCAGAGCCTTGGCCGAGGCGGTGGTCGGAGCGGCAGCGATGCTGACCAGGGCGCCGCCGCTGACGGCGAGACCCACGGACAGTACGGCGGCCGCGGCCCGCGGAGCTGCGGACCGGGAAGGCTTGCGGTGCTTGGCGGTGGTCCGAATGGCGGCGGACTCGGTATGGCTGACGGCGCGCGAAAGCGACGTCCGTCGGGCAGTGACGGGCATGGTTGTCTCCCGACGCCTACGGAGTTAGCTGTCGGGTTCGGGCTGGGAAATCTTGCCCGGTCCGCTCCCGCGGACTTCACCCCAGGGATTCGACCACTCACGGTCGAACCCCAACCTCCTGGGTCCCCCACCTCTGCCATTGGTTGTTCGAGGGGAGCGCAGGTGCCTGGCAGAGCTCGGCGTGACACCTGTGCAGTTCGTGTTGTTTACCGAACCGCCGACGACTGTATAACAGAACGATCACGACGCAAACCCTCGAATCGACAGAGACCCTCCTAAAAGGCCCTCAGAGGCTCTCTGACGGATCAGGGAGTCGGGGTGAACATCTGGTGTCCTGAGCGCGTCTGAGCGGGGCGGAGGCGCCAAATGAGGGCTTCGATGTGAGCTGGGTCACACTTCGTGGTCGCTGTCTGTGACAACGGGCACAGTGCGTACTCAGGGCCGCCTCAGTTCCTTGCAAATTCAGCTAGTTGCGAGCAGGGCCTGGAAGCGGTCCAGACCGATGTTCCCGCCGCTCAGCACGACTCCGACGCGCTCGGGCAACCCCTGGATCCGCCCGGCCAGCAGGGCGGCCAGCGCGCTCGCCCCACTCGGCTCGAGGACGATCTTCAGCCGTTCGAACGCGAACGTCATCGCGGCCAGGATCTCGTCGTCGGTGACGAGTTCGAAGGCCTCCACCAACTGGCGGTTGATCGCGAACGTGAGCTCGCCCGGAGTCGAGATCGCCTGACCGTCGGCAATCGTCCGCGGTACGTCGATCGTCACCCGCTCCCCGGCCGCCAGGGACCGGGCGTGGTCGTCGCCCGCGGCCGGTTCGATGCCGATCATCCGGATCCCCGGCGACAGCGCCGTGGCTGCGGTCGCGCAGCCGGCCATCAGCCCGCCGCCGCCGACCGGGACCACCAGTGCGCCGAGCTGGCCGACCTCCTCGATCAGCTCCAGTGCAACCGTCCCCTGCCCGGCCATCACGTCGTAGTGGTCGTACGGCGGGATCAGCGTCATCCCGCGGTCAGCGACCAGCTCCATCGCCAGTGCGGCCCGGTCCTGCGTGTAGCGGTCGTAGTGGACCACCTCAGCGCCGTACCCCTTGGTTGCCGCGATCTTCGTCGGCGGTGCATCGGCGGGCATCAGGTTAGTCGCCTTCGTACCGGCCAGCCGTGCGGCCAGCGCCACGGCCTGTGCGTGGTTCCCCGATGAGTAGGCCACGACGCCGCGCTCGAGCTCGTCTGGGGAGAGCCGGCTGATCGCGTTGAAGGCGCCGCGGAACTTGAAGGCCCCGATCCGCTGGAAGTTCTCCGCCTTCAGGAACACCTGTGCCCCGACCTGCTCATCCAGGGTCCGGGACGTGAGCACCGGCGTACGGTGTGCGACGCCCGCGATCCGGCTCGCGGCGGCCTGGACATCTGTGAGACTCAGCTCAGCCATGGGGTGACGCTATCGCGATGTCAAAGTGGTGCGGTCGGCTCCGTACTCATCACCGAGAGGGCCCGGGCCGGGTCCGCAGCTGAAGGAGACGCCCGTGAAGTACCTAGTGGTCCTGAACATCAATCCCGACGTGCTGTCCGCGCTGAGCGAGGCCGAGCAGCAGGCCATCTTCTCCGGGCACGAGAAGTTCATGGCGACGATCCAGGAGTCCGGCGAATTCCACAGTACGGTCGCGCTGGCCGAGCCGGCCAAGAGCTCGGTCGTGAAGGTCCGGGACGGCGTACCGGCCGTGACGGACGGGCCGTTCCTGGAGGCCAAGGAGTTTCTGGCCGGCTACTACCTGATCGACGTCGCCAGCCTGGAGCGTGCTCAGGAGCTGGCCGCGATGATTCCGGATGCCGGCATCGAGGGCCTCGGCGTCGAGGTCCGGCCGGTGATTCACGAGGTCGGGCTGTAGGAAAAGATCAAGGGGGTTCCGTTGGGAACCCCCTTGTTTTCTTGACGTTTCAGTCGGTCTGGTCGTCAAGGTTCGCGTCGGCCGCGTTCTTCTTGATCGACTCGATCCCGTTCAGCGCGCCGGCCTTGGTCTCGTAGCTCTCGCTGCTGGTCGCGATCACCTCGCCGTTCCCGGCCTTCAGCCGGAACCGGAACTCGCCGGACTTGTCCTTGTAGAGTTCGAACTTCGCCGCCATCGGTATACCTCCACCTGGATTGGTATCACTCCGTTGGCGAGCGTAGCGCCGTCAGCCCGCCGGTACCTCCCGCACCACGCCGGGCGGTCCGTCCCAGCCGGGCCACGGCCCAGGCGCCGTACCGTCGGCGTCCGGCCGCTCCTCCTCCACCGTCTTGTACGGCGTCAGCCCGCGCGCCTTGTAGTTCGCCAGCGCGGCCGGGCCGTCCAGGGTGTTCGTATTCACCCAGACGCGAGTGATTGGGGCGACGCCTTCGTGGCGCTCGTTCAGCGTCCACGCCTGGCGCAGCCCGACCGTCAGCAGGTGTCCGCCGATTCCGCGGCCGATGAAGCTCCGCAGCAGGCCGAAGTTCTCGATCTCGACCTCACTGCCCACTCCGCGCAGGGCGACGTACCCGGCCGGTACTCCGCCGACCCACGGCACGTAGGTCTCGAAACCGGGTCTGCTCAGCCACTCCACCCACTGGTCCCAGTTCCAGCCGAGTTTGCCGATCCAGTGCCAGTGGCCGCCGACCGCGGTGTAGAAGTAGCGAGCGAACTCCGGGGAGACCTCCTCGACCGCTCTGACCTCTACTGGCTGTTCCTTCGCCGGACGGATCTCTTCTGGACTGTGCATCTCCAGATAGGTCAGGACGCTGAGAGCCAAGCTGCTACTCCTTGTTCAGTACGCCGCAGATACCGGCCACGACCAGGTCGATCCCCAGGTCGTAGTACCGATCGCTCGACGCCGGGCAGACCAGAGTGTCGGCCGCTGCGGTCACCAACGGGTATTTGTGCGGTGACAGCGCACCGAGCGCGGCACGCTTCACCCGCAACGAATCCTCGCGCTGCACCGGGTCACTGACCTCGCGCGTGATCGGATCGGTGGTCACCAGGCTGATCAGCGAGCAGACCGACTGCCGCCCGACTTCCGCCGCGTCGTCGATGTCGAAGCCACCTGCGGTGAGGATCTCCATGAGTCGCTCGGAGATCTGGAGGCCGTCCTCGGAGACGAGCATCCGGCGCAGCGTCAGGTCAGCCAGCCGCGGGTGTGCGCGCAGAGCCTGCACGAACGCCCTCAGTGCCGCGTGGAGCTGCTTGTCCCAGGGCTCATCGGTCGGCTCGGGCAGCACGACGCTCGCGATCAAGCGGTCACCCAGGGCGGCCAGCAGGTCGTCCTTGTCCTTGAAGTGCCGGTACAACGCCATCGGCGTGACGCCGTGCAGCTGAGCCAGCCGCCGCAGCGTGACGGCCGCCGGACCTTCGTCGTCGGCGATGGCCAGCGCGCTGTCGACAACCTTCTGCGGATCCAGGCGGCGAGGCGTCTCCTTGGTGATCACGTTGACAAGTTTACACCGTAGACCTACCGTCTACCACGTACGCATACAGCGTATACATACGGCGTAGACTTAGTGAGGTCGGAATGCGACGCAGTCCCTGGGCCACCCTGGCGGTCCTGGCCCTCGCCCAATTCATCGTGGTGCTCGACGTGACGATCGTGAACGTCGCGCTGCCGGACATCCAGGCGGACCTGAACTTCTCCGCCGACTCCCTGCAGTGGGTGATCAACGCCTACACGCTGCTCTTCGGCGGCTTCCTGCTCCTCGGCGGCCGGATGGCCGACCTGCTCGGTGCACGCCGGGTCTTCGTCGGCGGCCTGGTCCTCTTCGGCATCACCTCGCTGGTGGCCGGCCTGTCCACCTCACCCGAGTTCCTGATCGGGGCCCGCGCCGTACAAGGTCTTGGCGGAGCGCTGCTGTCGCCTGCTGCGCTGGCGATTCTCACCATGACCTTCGCGCACGGACGTGAGCGCAACATCGCCATGGGTGTCTGGGGCGGCCTGGCGGGTCTCGGTGGCACGCTCGGAGTGGTCGCGGGCGGCGTACTGGTCGATTCACTCAGCTGGCAGTGGGTCTTCTTCGTCAACGTGCCCATCGTGATCGCACTGATCGCATTGATCCCGGTCTTCGTGCCGGACGTGCGTCACCACGTCGGTGCGCGCACCTTCGACACCCTGGGCGCACTACTCGGTACGGCGGGACTCATGTCGATCGTGTACGGCGTTGTGCGGTCGGAGCCCCGTGGATGGGGATCGGCGGAGGTCATCGGCGTACTGACTGCCGGAGTGGCGCTGATGGTCGCCTTCGTGTTCGTCGAACGGCGGTCCGCGGCTCCGCTCGTCCCGATGCGGCTCTTCCGGTCCCGAGCGTTGAGCGTGTCCGGCGCATCACTGTCGCTCAACGGCGCTGCATTTCTCTCCATGTTCTTCCTGACCGCTATCTACCTGCAGCAGGTCCGAGGGGACAGCGCACTCGAGGCGGGCGTGCACTTCCTGCCCATGGGCGGTGCCGCGATCGTTGGCGCCGTACTGGCCTCTCAGTTGGTACAGCGAATCGGCACGCGGACCGTCCAGCTCGCCGGAGCCGTTCTGAGCGTCGGTGCGTTGCTCTGGCTCTCACAGGCGGACGCCACTGGCAGCTACGCGACCGAGCTCCTGCCCGGCCTCATCCTGTTCGGCTTCGGCATCATCGGCGTCGGAGTCCCCGGCCAGATCACCGCAGTCTCCGAAGTACGCCCAGCCGAAGCCGGTGCAGCCTCCGGCGTAGTCAACGCCATGTACCAGGTAGGCGGCGCGCTAGGCCTAGCCATAGTCACCACTCTGTCAATCAGCCACACCACCTCCGAGCTGACCCACGGCGCCACCCAGCAACACGCCCTCGAAGCAGGCTTCGAACGCGGCCTCCTGGTAGCCGCCCTCTTCTCACTAGCCAACGTCCTCCTCACCCTGGCCGCCCCCCAACTCCAACCCACCGCCGACCAACTAACCGAAGCAACAGCCGCCGCCTAACAGCATCACGAACGCCTCGGCACCTCGCACGCCGAGGCGTTCGTCATTGATGATCGACTGCATGCCGACGCCCCTCACCTGGCCCAACTGCCGCAACACCCGCGACCTCGGCGGCCTCATCCGCAGCGACAACCTCGACCAACTAACCGCCGAAGGCCACGCCGCCTTCGCAGCCGTCGGCGTCACCCGCATCATCGACCTCCGCGACGTCTGGGAATGCGAGAAATACCCGTCGCCCTTCGCCACTGACCCGCGCTGGTTGAGCGTCCCCCTGAACGACCCCGCCGACCCAGCCATCGACTCGGACGACCTATACGTCCAGTACCGCGTCCTCATCGACAACTACCCCCACCGATTCGCCAAAGCAGTCACCGCCATCGCCGAAGCCCCGCCAGGCCCAGTAGTAGTCGCCTGCCACGCCGGGCGCGACCGCACCGGCCTGGTCATCGCGCTCACGCTGGCAGCGATCGGCGTACCAACTGAAGCCATAGCTGCGGACTACGCCACTGCTCCACCCACCTGGGAACACGCCCCGCCGCTGGCGGCCACGATGCGCACTCTCCTGGCCGATCTGAACGCTGCCGACTATCTCCTGCGAGCCGGCCTGACCTCAGCAGCCCTTGCTGGGTTGAAGAATCGCCTCAGTGCCGCACTAATCCACCAACCGCCACCGGGGGCAGATGCCCGCTAGCCGGCCGCTCAGTCATCAAGCCGACGCCCACATCGACCACTGCCGACCGATCCAACCCCGAGACCTCTTCAACCGGCGTCCACACCGCCTCCGCCGTCTCCCCATTGGCCTCCGGCCGGATCACCCCACCGACAACCCGCACCCCGTAGAACACCCCCACGTTCTGATGCGGCACCCCGCGCTTCGCCTCATGCGCCGGAATCACCCGAGAGTCCACCCCGAGCAACTCCTCCACCACCCCCGCCAACCCGGTCTCCTCCTCGAGCTCCCGCACCACCGCATCCACCGGATCCTCCCCGAACTCCACCTTCCCACCCGGCAAAGTCCACCAAGTCCCCTCGCCACCAGGCGACACATACCGAGCCAGCAGAACCCGCCCACCCGCAACACAAACCCCATAAGCCGCCAACCGAAAACTCATCCCAGCAAGGTACTCGGTAACAAGTCGGGCCCAGACGACCAGTTATTGCCGATCAGCGACGCTGAGCCCGCTATCGTCCGACGGTGCCCGCTCCGCTGCTCTTCCTCGATGTCGATGGTCCGCTCATCCCCTTCGGGGCCGCGCAGCCGTATCCGGCCTATCCGCCGTACGACGACATGAATCCGCTCCTCGACCGCGTCAACCCGGCACACGGCCCGCGCCTGGCCGGCCTCGGCTGTGAACTCGTCTGGGCGACCACCTGGATGGACGACGCCAACGACTGCGTCTCACCAAGGCTCGGCTTCGCCGACCTCCCAGTAGTCACCTGGCCCGACTCAACCGGCGACGAGCCCCTCGACCTGCACTGGAAGACGCCCACCATCGTCCACCAAGCCGCCGCCCGTCCCTTCATCTGGCTCGACGACGAAATCACCAACACCGACCGCGACTGGGTCCAAGCCCACCACCCAGCCCCCGTCCTCCTCCACAAAGTCGACCCCACCCGCGGCCTCACCGACGCAGACTTCGCCACCCTCCACCAATGGCTGATCAGCGAGGCCGTCGTTTGCCTTGTGAGTAAGGAGGTGTCCTCCCGGTAGCATCCGGGGATGGCTGACTTTCCGCCGTGTGACGATGTTTGTGGCGCGCTCGAGGAGCATGTACGGCGGTTCTTCAGCGGTCAGGACATGGAAGCGTTCACCTGGACCGCGGGACCGATCCTCGATCAGAATCCGCACTTCCGGGTTCTGCGCGTGCCGCCCACCGCTCGTGGTGGCTTGTGGACCTATCTGTCCATCGGAGGTTGGGCGGCGACTCCCGACGACGACCACGGTCTGGAATTCGTCCTCTGCACCGAATCCGCAGACCCACGCGCAGTCGAGTTGCTCGCGATGACTGCCTACTACCACCGCGGCGGCCAACTCGGCCTAGGTCATACCGTGCCGATCGGTGAGCCGTGGCTGCCGGGATCTCCCTGCGATCACCTCCTGGTCAGCCTGCCGTACCCCTTCGGCCCCGACCTCCAGACCTGCCACGTCGGCGACCGCCACGTCGACTTCCTCTGGTTGCTCCCCATCACCGAGGCCGAACGTGCATTCAAAGTCGCATCCGGGCTAGAAGCCCTGGAGTCCCGCTTCGACCAGGTAGGCCTGCGCTACTGGCAGCCGCGGCGACCTTCCGCGATCTGACGTAGCCAATGGCGCTCTAAGGACAGGAGGTAGTCGTATACGTAGACCGGCTTGCCCGCCTGGAGTTGCCGCGCGAAGGCCGTCGTCGGCGTATACGTCCTGTCGATCAGGTTGTGGTCTGCGGTGTAACACTGGTGGTTGCATCGCGATCCACCACAGGGGAGCAGCATTCCGATGAGTCTTCGGCAGTATGAGTACGCGTTGGCTGTTGCTGAGGAGGGGTCGGTGACTGCGGCGGCGGAGAAGTTGCGGGTTGCGCAGCCGTCGGTGTCGCAGCAGATTCGAGGGCTGGAGCGGGAGCTGGGTGTGCAGTTGTTTGCCCGTACGCCGACCGGGCTGGTGCCGACCGTCGTCGGGCGGGCGTTCTTGCGGGAGGCGCAGGTCGCGGTGAACGCGTCCCGTCGGGCGCGAGCGACCGCCCGGGCTGGTGCTGACGAGCTGGTGGGTGAGCTGGTCGTCGCCGTACAGCTCGGCTTCGGGACCCGGCAGTTGCCGGGCGCGCTGAGTGCGTTGCGCGGCCGCTTCCCGCGGCTGGAGGTCACGGTCTTCGAGGAGCAGAGCTCGGCTGAGCTGGAGCGCCTGTGCAGTCGCGGCGTACTCGACCTCGCTCTGATGGCCGCCTGCCATCGGAGTCCAGCCAACGCACACCATCTCGGTGTTGAGGAATTCGTTGTGGTGCTGGGCCCCGGGCATCACCTTCTCGCCGAGGACCGGGTCGAGCTTCGCGACCTGAAAGACGAGACCTGGTTGAGGTTCGACCGCGACAGTGCGCTGGACGGCGTACTGCTGAATGTCCTCCGCGAGCACGATCTGGCCCCGACCACCGCCGCCCGCGTCTCGCAGACGTCGACGGCCGTGCGCTGGGCCGCCCACGGGTTGGGCGTGACACTCGTCCCGGCCTCGGCCGTACCCGACGGCCACGAGCACCTCATTCGCCCGGTCACCCCGGTCGTGACCCAGCCCGTCATCGCCGTGGTTCGTGAGGACGCGGGTCCCGCCGAGACGGCCCTGCTCGAGCTCCTTCGTCAGGAGACCTGGCTGCTAGAAGACACGGCCGCCGGCATCGACGTGGAGCGTGGTTCCGTTGACGTAGCTGGCGCGCGGAGAAGCTAGGAAGTAGATCGCCTCGGCAATCTCCGATGCGTCGGCCGTCCGTGCGAGCCCCAACTCCTTGGCCATCCCCTCGTTGCCCTCCGGACCCCACTCGGCCAGCACACCTTCCGTGCGCGTCGGTCCAGGTGCAACGCTGTTCACCCGTACGCCGCCCTCCGCGAACTCTGCCGCCCAAGTCCGGGTCAGCGAAGCCAGCGCGGCCTTGGAAGCGCTGTACGCCGAAGTGGTGGCAAAGGCCTTGTGTGCAGCCAATGTGGTGACGTTGACGATGCTGCCCGCGCCTTTCGCCAGCATGTGTGGCACGAGTGTCGCGACCAGGAAGTACGCACCACGCACGTTGGTGTCGAAGATCCGCTCGTAGTCCGCCACGCTCTGCTCAACCGTCAGCGCGGTGGGGAAGGCGCCCGCGTTGTTGACCAGAATGTCGACCGGCCCACTCTGTCGCCCGAGCTCGGCAACCGACTCCAAGTCAGCCAGATCGGCCGGCACGAACCGAACCGATCCATCCGCCTGCGCCGAATCCGCAGCACCCTCACCACGCCGTACATCACGACCGCTGATGACAACCTCAGCACCACCGCGAGCCAGCAACCGAGCCGTCGCCAACCCGATTCCAGATGTCCCGCCAGTTACCAGTGCGGTTTTACCCTGTAATTCCATTTCATGCTCTCCTAAACCCTCAACGCCGGGGATATTCGCCGCCGTCGACGACGAGATTGCTACCGGTCAACCAGCCCGCCCGCTCCGACACCAGAAACAACACTGCATTGGCAATGTCGTCAGGCTCACCGTCGCGTCCCAGCGGAGGTGCACCGAAGTCCCCGGACGCGCCCTCCAACTGCGCCCACAGTTCGCGGGTCGCCACGCCGCCCGGTGTTGCGACCCGGCCTGGAGTCACGGTGTTCACGCGGACGCCGTACGGAGCCAACTCCACCGACAGTCCGCGGCTGTAGCTCTCCAACGCCGCCTTCGCCGCGATGTAGTGCAGGAACGGTCCCATCGGCGTAAACACCGCCGCCGATGACACATGCACGATCGCCCCGGACCGTCGTTCCCGCATTCCCTTTGCCAGCAACGAATCCAGGCGCACGGACGCCAGGTAGTTCAGATCCAACGCGTCCTGCCATTCCTCATCCGGAATGGCCGAGCTGTCCACAAACGGCCGCGCCCCACCCACGTTGTGCACCACAATGTCCACCCCGCCGAACCGCTCCTCCGCAGCCGCGGCAACAACCTCAGCCCCACCCCGACTCCGTACGTCGGCCTCCACCACCGTCACGCCGTCCGGCGCACCGCTCCCCGCCGACCGAGCAGTCGCCAGCACCTCCGCCCCAGCCCCAACCAACTGCCGCACCACCGCAGCCCCGATCCCACGGGTACCACCCGTGACAACAGCCCTCTTCCCCGCAAGTTCCTGCATTGTCCAGCCTCTCGTTTCCGGCAATCTCCATTTCAAGCTAGAGCCGAAAAAGAAAGCAGACAAAGACGAAAAGACAATGCGGTCCATAGGGAATGCCTATGGCGTCACAGCCGGTGTCCCCGTTACCGTGATCGGGTGAACGACGATCCAGTGACCATCACCTTGACCCACGATCAGGCGCTGGTCCTTTCAGCCTGGCTCTACGAGGCGATGATGAACTCGGACCGCCTGGGCTCGATCATCACGGACCGAGCCGTATGGTCGCCCATCTACACGATCTCCGGCACCCTTGAGACCACGCTGCCTGAGATCTTCGCTGGCGACTACGCAGACCGCCTGACCGCAGCCCAAGCCCGCCTACTCGAACACGTGGGCCCAGACGACGAGCCTCCCGAAGACGGCCCCGAGTCCTGACCGCCAGAACATGATGAGCGGGTGCGACGTTCATCGAGCTGACGTCGACCGCACCGCCTCCTCACCCGAGGTGTTTTTCGTACTCTTCTTCGATGCGGACGCGGTCGTTGACCTTGATCGCCTGGCGGCGGACCGGGCCGGTGTAGCCGAGTTGGCGGTAGAAGGTGTGGGCGGACTGGATCTCGGCGAAGACCCATAGGCGCAGGAGCTGGGCTCCGAGGGCGGTTGCTGTTGACTCGACGGCCGCGACCAGGACCTCGCCGACTCCGCGGAGGCGGGCGGCCGGGGCGACCCACATTGCCTCGAGGTGCATGCCGTCGTCCTCTTCCGGACTGCGGTTGAGCTTCGCGAGACCGACGGGTTCGCTGTCCAGCCGGGCCACGAACCAGACGTTCAGCTCGAGCTCGCCGCGCCAGTGCTTCTCGTCGTACTCGCCCTCCGCGGTCATGCCGCCGAGGAACGCGTCAGGAGAATCCCTCAGCGCCTGCAACCGCAGCTCCCGAGCGGTGAGCCAGTCATCCGCCTCGAGACGGAAGACTGAGATCTGCGGATCGCGCGCATGCAGCTCCAGCAACCGGGACCCCTCCGTCCGCGCCGGGAAGGGAGAGTTTAGCTGCGCGCGGTGAACTGCCTCAAGGGCAGCGATCAGCGGGCGACGGCTTCGGCCCCGTAACCGCACGCGATCCCGCTGGGCAGGCCGAGCTCCGCCAGGGCGTAGCGATCGCTTGATGCAGGGCTCAGGTTCACGAGGCGCTTCTGCCACCTGCGCTCATCCTGCTGCCATGCCTCGAGATAGTCGACACACAGTTCGGCATCAATGGCCGATGCCTGCGACGTCGCTTCGATCAGAGACTTCTCTGCGCTCCGCACATGCGGGTGATGCGCCGGCGCCAGCTTGTCCAGCGTCTCCTGAATCATTTCCAGGCGAATCTGCTGGAAGTCGCGCCAATAGCTGCGGCTGGCGGCGAGCTTCAGCTGATCGTCGAAGTGCCATCCCGGCGTGCTCTCGAAGAGGGCATAGAGCCCCTCCGCGAGCAGATCGCCGAACTCCTCCCGAGCCGCCCGCTGCGGATCGTAGAACGGCAGGTAGTCGAGCTGCCGAACCTCACCGACCTTGGGCAGGTGGCGGTCAGCGGCCTGACGCGCGAAGAAGAACCAGTCCTCGTTGTAGACGTCAGGGAAGAACGACAGCTCAGGATGCTGAACCTGTACGCCGAGCACCGCCCCGCTGACGAAGATGTCCTGATCGAATCCGGCCAGCCGTCGGGCGTGACAGACCACGGAGTTGTCCGGGAACCGCCGGGTGATCATCGAGGCGACCGGGTGCCGGTCGAGCACGCTCGTCAAGCGCCCGACGTCGTACGGCCGGAGGTGACTGATGTCGTCGTCGACGAAGAGGATCTTGTTCCAGCCTCGCAGCCGGGCCAGCAGGAGGCCGATGTTGCGCTTGGTACTGAGATCGCTGGACCGATCGGCGGAAGCCTTCAAGAACGTCGGGTGTGCGGTCGCGTACGACTGCTCCGGGAGTTGATAGTCGCTCGGTACGTCGACGATCAGGGCGCGGGCGCCAAAACACTCTTCCACGCGCTCGCGGACCTGTTCCCCGCTCGTCTGCCGACTACAGAGAACCACCAGCGGGACGGACAGCGCTGCGGACAGTTCGATGATGTTCTGCAGAGCTGACGCAGGACGCGCAGCCGGTACGACGATCGCGTCCAGGCGACTGCGGCTCGGGGGTACGGCGGAGGTGGACACATCGCGTAACAGGGATGCATGTGAGTGCCGCTGACCGATCTGCCGGCTCACGCAACCGCCTCGTCATCCGGCGACCATTCGTAGAGCCGGTTGTACGGGATCTCCAGATCGGGCGACATCGCCGCACCGTTCAGCAGCGGAACCCGCATCAGGATCGCGAACGATCCGCCCGGGAACCTGCTGGCGAGATACGCCTCGTTCCGCTCCCGAACGGCGATGTCGGTAAGTGCACGGATCGCGCCGACAACTCCCCGGCTGTAGACCCCGCTGCAGACGGTCAGCGTCCGCGTGTGATTGAGGGGATTGGGAACCCGCGCCAGAAATGCCACGTCCTCGATCAGACCGCGCCGTTTGCCGTCGCGCCAGACATCCTCGGTCTGTTCCGCGGTGATCTCTTCCTTGGACGGTGGCTTTTCCAGGGTGCGCTCGTATTCGCCCCATTGCGGCCGGAATTCTTGCCCGTCCGGCAATCTGAAGACCTCGCCGTTGAGGAGGTCCGGTACTTCGACCTGCTGGATGGGCAGATCGCGCAGCAGTGGCTGCAGTTGATGGGCGACGTCGTTCCAGACGATCCCGCCGAGCACGATCAAGTGGCCGGTCAGGTCGGGGGCGGCGGCTTCCTCCGGCAGCTTGTGCGACAGGTCTTCCAGCTCGGGATTGCGGGCGCGGAGGTGCCCCCACAGTTCGATCAGGGCGTCGACATCGGCGTACCGGTACATGCGGGTGTGGTTGGGATTTGCTTCGTCCGCCAGTGGCGAGCGATAGGCGGCGGGTGCCTCTGGGCAGATGACCGTGACCGGACCTGCCTCGAAGGTCCAGAGGCCGGCGCCGGCGGCCGCCGTACCGGGCTTCTTCCGGGCGGCGTCGCGGAGCCCGACCAGCTCGCGGTAGAGGGCATCGAACTTCTCCCGCTCGGAGGTGTTCAGATCCTCTTCGCGACCGAGTTGCGGGGTTGCTTCGGCCGAGTGGTCCTGTGCGCAGAAGAGCGCGTAGGACCGCAGGCGGCCGGCCGGCGGCAACTTCGGATCGGAGGAGTTCTCCCAGGAACTGATCGCCGACACCGAGATCCCCTTGGCGCCGCCCAGCGCGCGCGCCAGCCTCGCCTGGGTCAGCCGCTGCGACTGTCTGAGCGCGCGCAGCCGCTCGGCGAGTACCGCCTCTGGCGAGGGGGCCAAGGTCACTCCCGGTGGATCAGCGTCCAAATGGATTCGGTCACCCTACTCCACCGGATTACACCTAACTACAGGTGAAGTTCAAGCGTGGACACCCTCTAGCGTCCACACCGAGAACTGTGCAGCGGCTCAGCCGCTACCGGTGGCGCCCGCATCGTGATCTTGTCGTGACCTCTTCGGCTCCGTGCAGGCTTTGTTAGGAGGAAATCTACCTTTCCACTGATTCTACTGTGTATCTAGGTAGATCCAGGGGTAGAACAGTTGTAGATAGCAGAGCCAGCGACAGGAGCTTCTTACGACCGCAGCCGTTTCGATGACTGAAGCAGGTGCCCCATGAGCAGACTCCCGGCCGTAGTACCGATGCTCACCGTGACGCCATCGCCCTTCGCAAGGGGTGTTCGGCCAGTCCCTCCGCAGCCATGATCGGCGTGATCGAGGCGCTCGAGCTGGGGAACTGGCGAAAGGCCTCGCGCATCCTGCACGAAGCGGAGCTCCTCGACGCGTACCTGGCGACGACCCTGATGCGGGTCGCCCGAGCGATGTCTTACCGTGCGATCGGCGAGCACAGCCGGGCTTGGACCACGCTCGGGGGTGCGGCGCTCCAGCTGCGTCGCCGGCACCCGCGACTTCCCTGCCTCGCGGTCAACGAGACCGGCCAGATCGACGACGTACCGTCCTGGCCCGGTGAGGTCGAGCGACTCGCTCTCCCGCCCAAGCCGGCTGCCGGTGGCGACGCCGAGCTCATCTTTCGTGCTGTCCGGCTGATCTGGCGGGAGCAGCAGGAACTGAGTGAACTCTTCCAGCGGATCGCCGAGCGATCGGCCGAGCTGACTCCGGCCACTCACATCCTGGTGCTCGCCTTCGTCGAGTACATGTGCTGGGTGCGGCACGACCCGGCGACCTGGACCAGGACGGCACCTGTCGACGAAGAAGCCGCCGCTGTCGAGGAGCGGATCGATGCCCTCCGCGACGGACTGCGCGCGGAGTTTCTCCGCAGCGCGACCGACCTGCGCCGTTTGCGGTACCCGTCCGCGGGGGAGATGTCACTCATGGTCTGGAGCAATGGCGGCAAATACAACGGATTGCAGAGACTCGCGATCCGCGAGCTCGCTCGCCGTCCGGAACCGCCGTGGGCCGGACCTGGGAAACCCGCCGACTGTCCTTCCCGGCTGAGTTCCGTCAATGCCTGGCAATTCGCCCGGGCCGCCTGATTTCACCGACGCCTTTACGGGCCTTCCGAGCAGACCTACCCTTTAAGGATCCCTATTCCAGCGCATCGTCGATCCACCGGGATCGTTGACCTCAACAACGATCTCGACCAGCCGGCCCGGCAGCGCGCGGAGGAGGAACTTCGATGATCGCCGTCCTGACTGCGCCAGGGATCGGGGATCGTATGCCCGAGGTTCGGCTGGCCGATGAGGCGCCGGCTGACCTGTCCGGTACGACGCAGCTCGGGGCCGGCGTCAGTGTCGAGATCGATCTGGCCGATCCGGACGGATGGCGTGCTGTCGCGGTCGACCGCTGGGAGCGGGCTGACGGGGATCTCCTGGGAGCCGTTGTCGGGCAGGACAGCGTTCGGTATCTCAGCCAACTTCGAGCCGGTGCGGCCCCCGACTCGCAGCTCACTGCCGACGTATCTGTCGATGCTGCCAAGTCAGCGCCCTGGCGGAGACTCGCGGTGATCGACGCATTGGACCGCTGGCTGCAGGTGCCTCTGGACCAGGCGTTGCTGGACGCCGAGCGCGCGGTCGTTCGGGCCCGGGCTGCGCGGACCTTGCGATCGAGCTCGCTGCGGGAGCACCGCAATGGGCAGGCGGTAGTGCTTGCCAGGCGCTCAGCGGGAGAGCTCTCCACCTACCTGACCGGCCTGGCGAACTCCGCGTCGTCGTTGCCGCGGGCCTTGTATTCCTCGCTGTCGCGAGTCACCACTGGCTACGCGAACCTGGCCACTCAGGTGACCGGCGGGCCCGACGAGTGTTTCGATGCCGTGGCTCAAGCGTGGAGCCGCCTGAAGGTCGCCGTACCGGTTGGGGGAGTTCTCAAACGCGTCGAGCAGTTGCCGGCAGTTGAGTTCGATGGTGAGGACAGTAGCTCGGTCGACCCTCGTCAGGTGCGTGCCCGCGTCATCGCTTCGGAGATCCGCATGGTCGAGTCGCGGGGCGGATCGACGGTCCGCGTACTCGTGCCTGCTTTCGGTTCGCGGGTGCCTTCGGTGATCGCGGACCAGCTGATGGTGCGACTCGTCGACAGGCGTTCTGGGGTGGCGCATGCACCGGTGCGACTGAAGTTCAGTCCGGGCCGTGCGGTCTTCATGCAGGACGTTCCGTTGCGCGGTGCGTCGGCTGACGATGTTCGCGCCGACGTCTTCGATCCGGGGTACGAGACAGCGCCGGCCCTGACGGATGGGGATGACGAGCTGGTGCGTCAACGCCGAGCGCAGTTCGTGCTGAGCGAGTGGCGGCGGGCGATGGTGGAGATCCGGCTCTCCCGGCAGCCGAAGACGCGAAACCGCCGGCTGGCGCGACTGACCGCCGTACTGAATCAGTCTGTCCCGGACGCGAATGAACCCGTCTTCCGCGGTGGTCCGACCCGTGGCGAAATCACCCGGTACGTCGATGCCGCGCCGGGGACCGTCCATCCGTGGTTCACCAGCACGCGTGGTGCTGGCGAACCGTTGGTTGCGGAGCTTGCGGCGGTCCACCAGGCGCGTTGATGCCGTCACGACATCGGAATTCGCCAGGCTGTTGCGTGCTGAGGCTCACTGTCGTCAGAAGGACGTCCGCAATCAGCGGCGGACGTCGCTCCGGGCGATAGGAGTAGCACGATGGCCGTCCGCAGACTGAGCAGTTTGAGCACCGCCCGCAACCCGGTACTGGTGCGCCCGAAACAAGATCCCGAAACCGTTGCTCTGAAGCAGGTAGCGTCCCGTCCCACGACCATCTACTGGTTCCTGATGGTCAGCGATCTGGCGACCGCGATCTGGATGTACACCGTCGGGCCATGGCTCGACAAGACCTCGAAATTCACCGCCACCGGCACTCTTGGCGGACATCACGTTCTCCTTCTGATCATCGCCCTCACCGGCTTCCTGATGCTCGCAACGCTCGCCGTACTGACCGACAACTTCACCCACAGCACCCGAAACCTGGCGATCGCCAGAAACGTCGCCTGCATCATCTCGATCGTTGCCCTGACCGGGCTGCTGGCTCTCATCCTGATGGCCCTCCTCAGCCGTCTTCTCTTCGGCCCACTACGCCCTTAGGATCGATCGGTACGCCGTACTGGGACCAGGAGGATCTGTGAAGCTGCTGCTCACGTCCGGAGGCATCACGAACGGAAGCATCCGTGATGCCTTGATCGACTTGCTCGGCAAGCCGATCTCCGAGTCCCGCGCGCTGTTCATCCCAACTGCACAGTGGGGCCACCCGTCGCTGAGTCCGGTGACGGCACGAAAAGCCATTGCCGGTACACCCCCATGGCACATGTCGAGCCTGGGCTGGGAATCCGTGGGCGTTCTCGAGCTCACCGCCCTGCCCAGCATCGGCGCGGATCGCTGGGTGCCATGGGTCAAGGAGGCCGACGTACTGCTGGTCGACGGCGGCGACGCAACCTACCTGTACCACTGGATCCGCGAGTCAGGCCTGGCCGATCTCCTGCCGTCGCTCTCCGACACAGTCTGGGTAGGCATGAGCGCCGGCAGCATGGTGCTGACCCCGCGCATCGGCAACGACTTCGTCTCCTGGCCATCCGCCCCCGACGACCGCACCCTCGGCCTCGTCGACTTCTCGATCTACCCCCACCTCGACCACCCAGACATGCCCGACAACACCCTGGCCAACGCGGAAGCCTGGGCCACCACCATCGCCGGCCCCGCCTACGCAATCGACGACCAAACCGCCCTCAAGATCACCGACGGCCCCGTAGAAGTAATCACCGAAGGCCACTGGAAAGCCTTCCCTGCTTAGCGGTTCGGTCGGTCATACGTAGCTGTGAGAGCGGGAGAGGTCCGTGACGAGATGAGGGTTTCCGTCGTCGGCGATGCGGCGTAGCAGGTCCTTTGCCCGCTCGGCGGCCCCTTCGACGGACTCGCCGGCAACCCAGTCCAGTTCGGGTTGGGTGATGCCGACCAGTTGGATGAAGTCGACTCGACCGTGGACTGTGTCGATGCCGGGCACCTCGGTGTCCGGTGCCATCACGTAGCTGGTCAAGAGGGTGTCGCTCTCGGTACGCAGTGGCTCGCCCCGTCCGCTGATGAATTGGAACGGTTCGAACCAAAGCTCGGATGTGTAGGTGTAGCGAGCGAGGTTGCGCAGCGAGTTGACCGCCCAGTGGCATCCGTCCGGCCCATTGGCCCGAATCTTCATCGTCATCTCGTATCCCCAGCCGCTGAAGGCGCCACCGAACGACTCTTCATCGACGTACAGCTTGGACATTCCGTACGTCAGGAGGTGCTGGTAGCCGCTCGGGCTGGGATAGATGCTGAACCCGTCGATGTACTCCTCGCCCCCGAAAATGGCTCGTTCTTGCACGGGTGCGGCCAGGTGTGGGGGCGTGATCGCGGGATAGCGGGCGCCGAACGCCGCGTCGATCGCGAGCCACCCGGGCGCCCAATCGTCTTCGGCCTCGGCACGGGCGAGGTACTCGGCCTTCGTCATCATCCGCCGATGATGCCAGCATCCGTGGTTCAGGCCAGTCGTGGTGGGCCTTGGCGGAGGATGGCTTCGGCTTCTGAGCGTGGGCCGGGGGCTATCCACCGGCCGACCCAGGTGGCGCCGGCCTCGGCGTACGTGGCGGGGTCGCCGTCGTTCAGGCGGACCTTGATGTCGAGTGGGGTGTTGCGGTCGGCGCGTAGGGCGCTGATGTCTTGTGGGGTTAGCTTTTGGGGTGCGGTGGTGGGGCCTTTGTAGGCGGTGGAGCCGTCCCAGCGGAGGATGCGGCGGCGGACCGCGGGGACGAGAAGGTTGCCTCCGACCCAGATGGGAATGCGGGGATGCTGCAGCGGGCGAGCGGTCAACTGGGCGCCGGCTAGTTGGTAGTGCTTGCCGTGATGGTGAACGGGTTGGCCGGTCCACAGAGCAGTGATGACTTCGAGTGATTCGTCGAGCATCTCGGCGAGCACTCGTGGGTCGGTGGGTTCGCCGGCGCCGGCCAGGAACGGGTCACCCGGGTCGCCGATTCCGACGCCGAGGATGAGTCGGCCGTTCGACAGGTGGTCGAGGGCAACTGCCTCGGCCGCGAGCTTCCACGGGCGACGCCGGGGCACGGGTGTGACCGTCGTACCGAGTTTGATCCTGGACGTAGCCGAAGCCATGGCTGCCAGACAGATCCACGGATCGTACGTCGGCTGGGACGTATCGCCTTGGTAGGCCAGATAGTCCTCCAGGAACACGCCGTCCCAGCCGCAGTCCTCGGCCATCCGCGCGAGCTCGGCCAGACCGCGCGGATCACGCCCCGGCCCCACCGCTCCGAACGTCACAGAGAATCGCATGGACCGACGCTAGCGACCGCAACCGACAGAAACGTCAAACGTCGGACCCGCTAGGGTTTCCTCATGGCTGGCGATCCGGTCGCGGAACTCCTTGCGGAGGCATTGCGCGACCTTGTTCGTTTCGTTGACGAGCGCCCGGACGACGCGACGGCGGACGACGACGTACGAGCGCTCGAATCCGTCGCCTACGTCCTGGATCAGGTGCCTCCTGAAGACCGGTCCCGGATGCGCGCTCTGCTCGGGCCCGAGTTCGTGGCGACTCTCGGCTGGATCTGAGCTCTGCACTACTCGCGCGCTCTCCAGTTGGCCAGCTGCTGGACCTGCCCCGTGTGGATGTCACTGACCCAATCCCAGCCAGTCGGCGGCTGGGTGACGCGCGGGTCCTCGAGCGCAGACCCGTCGCGCAGGGCCTGCACGTACGCGCGGTCCTGCGCGATCCGGGCGCGTACATCGCCGCCGACCGACCCATGCCCCGGGATGATGACACCGACGTCCTCCGCCACACTCTCGAGCCGCTGCAGCCCAACGAGGTAGTCCTCGATCGGGTCGGCGTCGAAGTCGAGCATCGGCACGAAGAGATCGGAAAGCATGTCGCCGGCCACGAGAACCCCACTCTCCGCCACGAGCAGCGCCGCGTGACCCGGAGCATGTGCCGGATGCTCGATGATCCGAACCGTCGGACCGTCCCACGGAATCTCCTCCGCAGGCAGACCCGTGATGAGACCGAACAGCTCCAGCGACATGTCGTCGACACTCTCCGGAGGCAGCCCCTCGGTCACGCGTTGCTCCCAGTCCGCCTTCGACCGCAGCTCCTGCATGAACGCCGCGCAGCGCGGCGTACCGTAGCGGGGCGCCGCACCGAGCCGGGCGTGCCAGAGCACGTGATCCCAGTCCGGATGCGTCGCGAACCCTGCCACCACAGGCTGGCCCATAGCAGTCAGATCGTCGGCCAGGCACGCCATCTCAGCGTCCGTGATCCCGGCGTCGATCACCAGCACACCATCCCGGCCTTGCACCACAGCGGTGTTGTTCTGCAGCAACTCGCTCTGGTGGACCAGCACGCCATCCGCAACCTGCCTCAGCATGAGCCCCTCCTCCACTGGTGATCTGCTGATTGTGCTACTCCGCACCGACAGTTTGCTGCTGGAGGGCCGGCCGCGGCGCGCGCCGGGCGAACCACGCAGGCATCCACCAGTTCGCGTCACCCAGCAGCTTCATCAAAGCCGGTACGAGAACCAGCCGTACAACGGTTGCGTCGATCAGTACGGCGGTCGCCAGGCCGAGACCGAACATCTTGGCCGTCGGATCGTTGGCCAGCGAGAAGCTGACGAAGACCGCGATCATGATGAGCGCTGCTGAGGTGATCACGCGACCGGTCGTCGAGATGCCGTGGATGGTCGAGGCGGTGTTGTCACCGGTCCGGACGTACTCCTCCCGGATCCGGGTGAGCAGGAAGACCTCATAGTCCATCGAGAGCCCGAACACCACGGCGAACATGAACATCGGGATGAACGGAAGGATCGGGACGGTCGTCTCCAGCCCGATCAGATCCGCGGCCCAGCCCCATTGGAAGACCATCACGATGACGCCGAAGGACGCGCCAATGCTGAGAAGGTTCATCAGTGCGGCCTTCAGCGGTACGACGATCGACCGGAACACCAGTGTGAGCAGCACAACCGACAGCAGGATCACGGCGCCGATGAACCAGGGCAGCCGGTCGTTGACCTTCGCACCGACATCCGCCAGCGTCGCGGTCTGACCACCGACATGAGCCTTCGCCGGGCTGTCCCGCAGTACCGAGGGGAAGACCTCGGCGCGCAGCCGTTCGACCGTTGTCATCGTCGCGTCGTCCTGCGGACCAGTTGTCGGTACGGCGATCAGCGTCGCGACGCCCGCCGTGGAGTTCACCTGAGGGGGAGCGACCGATGCGATGCCCCGGTCGGCCCGGATGGCGTCGTACAGGGGTTGGACGACGCTCGGATCGCGCGAGACGTCGACGGCGATCACCAGCGGACCGTTGCTACCGGCACCGAATCCGGCGGCGACCAGGTCGTATGCTCGGCGCTCGGTGCGTTGGACGGGGAGCGCGCCGTCGTCCGGCGTACCGACGCGAAGCGCGAGCACAGGCGCGGCCAGAGCCAGCAGGAGGACGGTCGCGCCGACGGCATAGACGGCCGCGTGCCTGGACACATGGCCCGCCCACCGGTGCCACCCCGAACCAGGAGTCGACCGCACCCGGCGTACCTGAAGGCGGTTGATCCAATGCCCGGCCAGCCCCAGGAACGCGGGCAGCAACGTGAGTGAAGCGAACACCATGGTCAGCACGATCAGGGAGATGGCAATGCCGCCGGCGGTCATGAACGGTACGCCGGCCACCGCCAGCCCGAGGATCGCGATCACCACGGTGCCACCGGCGAAGAGCACGGCCCGTCCCGCCGTGGCGACAGCCCGCCCGGCCGCCTCCTCGACCGCCATCCCGGCGGTCAGGAACTCGCGGTGCCGGGTGACGATCATCAGCGCGTAGTCGATGCCCACGCCGAGCCCGATCATGCTGCCGAGCACAGGCGCCCAGGCGGGCAGGGCGATCAGATGGTTCACCAGGGACAGCGAGCTGACCGCCAGCGCGAGGCCGAACACCGCCATCCCGACCGGCAGCCCCATCGCGATGATCGATCCGAAGGCGAGCAGCAGGATCACCATTGCCGTGATCAACCCGACCGCCTCGGCGAGACCTGCTTGGCCTTCTTCGAACGCGTAGAAGAGATCCCCGCCCAGCTCGACCCGCAAGGGCTCTTGCGTCGATGTCAGTGTTTTGAGCTGCTCGAGATCGCTCGGCTCGAGCTTGTCGAGCACCGGATACTGCAGCCGGATGAGCCCGACCTTCCCGTCCGGCGAGATCACGGGATCGCCGGCCGCCAGCACGTTCGGCAGCGCCGCTGCGGTCGACCGGACCCGCGTGAGCGCGGCCTGCAACTCGGGCGCGTTGAGCTTTGCGGCTGAATCTCGCGGGGTGACGACGACCTGGGCGGTGAGCCCGGCCTGGTCCGCTCCAGCGGCCGACAGCAGATCGGTCGCCGCCTGCGAGTCGACACCTGGCGCTCCGAACGACTCCTCGAGCTTCTTGCCGAAGGCACCGGATGCCGCGACCACGAGCGCCGCGATGACCAGCCACGCTCCGATCACCACCCAGGGCCGGCGAGCGGCGTACCGGCCCAGTCTGTACAGGTTCGACCTCATCAGGGTTCCTTTCGGCGAGAGTTGGGTTCAGCCTGCGGTCGAAGGGCAGGGCGCCACCTCGGGCGATGAGCCGGACTTCCCTCGACCGATCAGCCAGGTCGCGTCCCGTACTTTGAGCCGATACGCCGAGGTGCCGGAGTCTCTACGCTGTGGGCATGCTGAGAAACGCCGTCCGCTCGCTGCTACGCGAGCCGCGAGCACCAGACCCGCCCAGGAGGGTGTGGCGGGACTGGGTGCTGCTCGGCGGCCTACTGATAGCGGCCGTGCTGGAAGGCGTGTTCCGCGAGGACGTGGTCTGGCGTCCCGTCTCGGTGGTTTTGGCTGTGGCAACCGCGTTTGCGCTGCTCTGGCGCCGTACCCATCCGTTGCAGGTGGTGGTCGGCGTCTTCAGCGTCTTGATCCTGTCCAACTTCGTGGTCCTGATCAGCGGGATCGAGCCGTTGGGCCTGTACTCGATGCTCTGCGTGGTGTTGTTGCCGTATGCGCTCCTGCGCTGGGGATCCGGCCGCGAGGTCCTGATCGGCCTGGCGTTCGTCGTGACTGCACTCGTGTCGGGCACCGCCGCCGACTTCCCCGGGTGGGGCGAAGCGGTCGCCGGCAGTATGTTCCTGCTGTTCCCGGCGGCACTGGGCCATGCGGCCCGCTACCGGCGGACCGCCCGGCTCCGCGAACTGGACCAGGTACGCCTCCGCGAGCGCGAACAACTGGCCCGCGAACTGCACGACACAGTCGCCCACCACGTCTCGGCCATCGTCATCCGCGCCCAGGCCGGCCGAGCCGTCGCCGCCACTCGCCCGGAAGCCGCAGTCGACGCGCTCACCATCATCGAGACCGAGGGCACGCGCACGCTCGCCGAGCTGCGGACGATGGTCGGTCTCCTGCGCGACGACGGTACGGCGGCGCTCGTTCCGCAACCCGGAGTCGCCGACCTGGAGCGGCTCGCCGCCAGCGCGGGGGACCACCCGCGAGTCCGGGTCGAGCTGTCCGGCGACCTCGACGACCTCGGCCCGGGGGTCGGTGCCGCGATCTACCGAATCGCCCAGGAGTCGATCACGAACGCCGTACGGCACGCCCGCCAGGCCACCCGCGTCGACGTCCGGCTCACGTCGTACGGCGACTCCCTGCGCCTGACCGTCCGCGACGACGGCGAGCCCACCTCGGCCCCCGGCAACTCGCTCGGCTACGGCCTGGCCGGCATGACGGAGCGCGCCACCCTCCTCGGCGGCACCTTCACCGCCGGCCCCGCCCCGGACCGCGGCTGGTCGGTCGACGTCGTACTACCCCGAACGGCGGTCCGCCGATGACCATCCGCGTCCTCGTAGCCGACGACCAGGACCTAGTCCGCACCGGCCTCGCCATGATCCTCGACGCCCAACCCGACATCGAGGTCGTCGGCCAAGCCGCCGACGGCGTCGAAGCCATCGAGTTCGCCCGCCGCCTACGCCCCGACGTCTGCCTCCTCGACATCAGAATGCCCGGCCTAGACGGCATCGCCGTCACCCGCGAACTAGCCGGCCCCGGCGTCCCCGACCCCCTCCCCATCGTCGTCATCACCACCTTCGACCTGGACGAATACGTCTACGGCGCCCTCAAGGCCGGCGCCCGAGGCTTCCTCCTCAAAGACGCCGGCTCCGACCTCCTGGTCCAAGCCATCCACGCCGCAGCCAACGGCGACGCCCTGATAGCCCCCAACATCACCGCCCGCCTCCTGGCAGCCTTCGCCGAACCCTCCCGCACCCCCGCCCAACCCACCGACCCCCTCACTCCCCGCGAAGAAGAGGTCCTCCTAGCAGCCTCCAAAGGCCGCACCAACGCTGAGATCGCCGCAGACCTCCACATCAGCCTCAGCACCGTAAAAACCCACCTAACCAGCGTGATGGCCAAAATAGGCGCCCGAAACCGAGTAGAAATAGCCATGTGGGCCTACACCACCGCCCGCCTCAAACCCTGAGCATCTATCCCCCGCAGCAGCTACGCCCACTCCTACGTCGCACGCTACGCAGCCGCCCCACCCACCCCAAGTCCTCGCGCGCTCCGCGCGCCCTCGCGGGCTACCGCCCGCCCCGACCGCTCTGTGGCTATGCGGCGATGGCTTTCGGACTGAGCTGGGGACTTGCACCAGCGGATCGTTGGCATCACTCGTCATTCTCATCGAGCTGCTCGACGTAGTCGCCTCGGGATGTTGTGGGCTAGGCGTACCGAAGGACTGGTTGTAGTGATCGAAAACGCCCGGAAGAGCGAGCGCCTACGCCTGACTGCCGCAAGCAGGGCCTACCTCTACCAGTTCTTCGGTACACCCAGTGGACTACGCAATCCAGCTGCACTCAGTCGTGCGCCTAGGTAGGGTGGTCGTTCTCCTAGTGGCAAGGCTCAGAGCCCCGAAAGCGACGCCCGTGACGAACCCACCCGCGCCAACGACGCTCGACGATGCGCTGAAGCGCGTGGCGCGTGCGTTCCGCGGGATGACTGCTCGCGCCGACGAGATGAATTGCGAATGCCATTGGGGCAGCGCAGAGGAACTGGCGAGCCTCAAGGTTCCGGACGTAGAACTCGAGCCGGATTTGTTGCGCCGCACTTGGCAGGCTCCGGACTGGAGCGACCACGCCGCCATCCTGCGCCGCATCATGCCTCAGCTGACAGCCGCTCTCGCCAACGGCGCTGTCAGCGACTACGACCTTCGGGACCTTGGCTACTCGTTCTCTCGCGGCAACTGGCAGCAATGGCCCGCAGAGCAAGCTGAAGCTGTCCTCGGTTTCCTGCAGGCCTGGTGGGCCCACTGCCTCACCGCGGCCACCGCGCCAGCGCCGGCCCACGAAGCGTTGGCCCTCTGCGTCGAGGCCTCAGGTAGCGCAGGCCCCTGGCTCGCATCGTGGGAGTCGATCCGGCATCCCATGGCTGACCAACGCCTCGCCGAAACCATCGCGCAATGGGATTTCGACCTGCTTCAGGACGACATGTTCTGGTGGACCATGGACGACCAGGAAGGCAAACGCCAAGAGCTCACCACCTGGCTGCTCCGCCACGCCCCAAGCCGCATCGGCGACCACGGCGACCCCGCCCATCTCCGAAACGTCCTACGTCTCCTGGCGATCCCCGGCCTCGCCCGCTACGACGACCCCCACTGGCCGTTTCCTGCCGTTCGAATCGACGGCTAGGCACGAGAGAGCCGACCACGAATGTTGTGGCCGCTGCGGTCGAGGAGGCGACTGCCTGAGCTTCGCGTTGAACAACTACAACGGACCGGGCTTCGTGATCGCCGCCTGGCATCAATTGCATCGCGCTCGTCTGGATGCACTGGAAGTATTGCGCGCATGACACAGACCGCGACGTCAACGACGCAAGGGTGCATCTTCTGCGCCATCGTGGCGCGCCAGGCCGAGGCCAGTGTGGTGTACGAGGACGAAACCGTTGTGGCCTTCATGTCCCTGCACCCCGTCACACCCGGCCACCTTCTCGTCGTGCCCCGCAAACACGCGGTGGGCCTCGAAGACCTCGACGCACCCACGAGCACTCACGTCTGGTCAGTCGCCCACGAAATGGCCCGAGCGATACGGCGCTCCGCCATGCCCTGCGAGGGAATCAACGTCTTCCTCTGCGACGGCGAAGCCGCCTTCCAGACAGTCTTCCACTTCCACCTCCACGTCATCCCCCGCTACCCAGGAGACGGCTGGACCATCATCCCCGACGAGGTGGAACGCGAGAGATCCTTGCTGGACAACGACGCCCAAGTCATCAAGGACGCCCTCGTATGAAGGCAACGATCTTCGATGCCATCGGCAACAATCCTGCTCGGTCCGACCGCGCGGTGAGCGACGTAGACCAGGCCCACCATCGGTGCAACAGCCTTTGGGACAAACTCGACCGGACCCACGAGCCGTGACCGCCGACGCGCTGGCCGCCATCCTCCGTCGCAGCCCGGTGATCCTGCTCGACTTCGACGGCCCAGTCTGCTCCGTCTTCGCCGGCCACCCCGCGGCCCAGATCGCCGACGACCTCCGCGCACTCGCCTACGACCAACTCGGCCTACTACCAGCCGCCCTCGGAGGCCTGCCGAGCCCCCACGACGTCCTCCGTGAATGCGCAGGCGTCTCACGAGACCTAGCCCTAAGCATGGAGGAGACTCTCCGCAACGCCGAGGTCAAAGCCGTCCAGACCGCCACCCCGACGCCCGGCATTGAACAGTTCCTCGCTGCCTGCCAAGAGACCGGGCACCAGCTAGCGATCGTCACCAACAACGCCGCCGCCGCAGTCCACGCCTACCTAGCCCGATCCGGCCTCGCCGACTTCATCCAACACATCGAAGCCCGCGACCCCTCGGACCCAACCCTCATGAAGCCCAACCTCCACCTGATCCACAGAGCCGCCCAAGCCCTCGGAGTATCCCCCGAAGCGTGCTCACTAATCGGCGACCAGCCCACCGACATCCGAGCCGCCCAAGCCAGCGGAGCCGCCAGCATCGGCTACGCCAACAAGCCCGGAAAGTCCGACGCCCTAACCGCCGCCGGAGCCGACGTCATCATCAACAACATCTCCGAACTCACCGCGGCCATCCGGGCCCGCTGAGCTGCACCCCAGCTCGAGGTTCAAGGGGGGATGGTTGGAGTCGGGCATTGCGGCGAACGGCGGCGCCCGATGCTCAGCTGTCGGTTGCTGCCAGCCAGTGCCTCCAGCTGGCGAGAGTAACCGCCATGCCGCGATCATCGAGTACTGCGCTGACGTATCCGGCTCGCAGCCGCACGAGCGGATCGGGTGACGCCGCCGCTTCCCCGAGCAGGTTCCGGAGTTCAGGACTGTCGAGGCGTCGCGCCAAAGCCGCGTACCAACGGTCCTCACACCAGTGCTCGCGATTGACCGCGGCCATCACGAGGTCGATCAAGGCCTCCTCCCAGCCCAACGGGCCGGCGTTGATGAAGCTGCGGAGGATGCTCGCTTTCATCCCCCACGGTGACCACGGTGCCGCGCTTCGCCACTCCTGCTGAAAGCTGACTTCCCACTGGAGGAACAGAACCGCATAAGGCACTGACGCTGCGTCGTCGAGTTCCCGGTAGCGCGCAGGGATGAACTCCCCAGCAACGCTGTAGAGCGTTCGATCGATGGCGTTGTTCTGCATGGCGAGCGCTTGGTCGTACTGCGCGGTCAACCTCGGTGAGTGTGAAAAGTCGAAGCTACGACCGTTTTCGAACCATAGAGCGTTCGACCACCGAAGCCCGTCGGACCATGTAGCTACGAGGTCGGCGTGCCGCTCCAACGCTGCCCGCCGACGAACGGGATCTGGATCCGTCAAATCAAACAACCAACGATGACTACTTGATGGCACCGGCTGCACGCCTGCAGCCTGCCAGAACCTCACGCGGCAAAGGAACTGGTTATCAGATACGCAGCTTCCTTCTGGTATGGCGCCGTCGTTGGCCGGGTGGGGCGTACGCAAGAACGGGTAGTAGTGAGCCTCACGGGTAGCACGGACGGCAGCCAGCGCCTGCCGGTCGCCTGAAGTGGCGACCTCTACCAGTTCTTCCGTACACCCAGACGGTGGCTCAGATAGTGGGCGTAGCTGGCACGACGGGGTGACTGCTCAAAGTGGTGGGCGGGGTGTGCGCGGTTCTCATGGCCTCACGCGCACACCCCGCCGGCCTGGTGAGGGCTACTCCTCGTCCAGCCATTCCGCGCCGTCCGCGGTCCGGTGGTAGCCCTCGTGGTCTCCGAGGATGCACGGCATACCGGTGTTCGGGTGGAGGCCATCGCAAACATCTGCGGTGCCATTCATGGGTTCAGCTTGCTGACAACATGGCGTGAAAGTGGGACTACTACGCGATAAGTGTTCACCGAATCGCGGGAGACGACGAGTTGGCCACGAAGGCGGCCTCGACCAGGCCGTGGCGCTAGGTACGTCCGGCCTCAAGGAAGGCCGTCAGAGCAAGCCGCCTCTTCAGATGATCGCCACAGAACTCGACCAGGACCTGCGCCAACGCTTCCCGGCGAAGTTCTGGTCGTCGAGTTCGAAGACCCTTCGCGGCCACTGAGGAATACCTCGTCATCTGTTCGTGCGGACGAGCTACTCCGTGGGCTCCTTCTGACTTCTTCCGACGCCTTCGTGTAAGAGGCAGAATTCGTTGCCCTCCGGGTCGGCGAACACGACCCAGCCTGTGCCGTTGCCTTCGAGTTGCCGTCGGTCGTCCACAATCGTCGCGCCCAGGCCCAGCACTCGCTCGACCTCCTCGTCGCGGGTCTTGCCGGGGTCGGGCCGTAGGCACAGATGCACGCGGTTCTTGACGGCCTTCGGCTCCGGGACGCTCTCGAAGTACAGGGTGACGCCGTTGGCGAGCAGGATCGTGGCCACGGGATCGCCGGGATGATCGTCCTCAGCCAGCGGGCGACCGGTCACCCCACTCCAGAACGACGCGATCGCGTACGGATCAGCACAGTCGAACGCAACGTTGTACACACTCAGGCTCATACCGCTCGAAGCTACCCAGACCGAACAGGCTCTGCACGCGAATATCACCAGAGCCTGCCTAGACGTGCTCAGGACCCACAACGCGCTGCAAGCGAGGGAGCGTCTGGCGGCCGGCGCAAAGTAGGCCGATACCGGCTACATCTTCACGACCGATCGGTACGCCGATCGAGCCGGACAACCTGCGCGGTTGCCCCGTCCATGACCTCAGCAGGACTCCTCGTCTGACGCCCACGGGACTCGGTTGACCAATCCTGCGACCCACTGAACGTTGTGACGGTGAGAACCCGATGGCTGGTCGTCCTTGCGCCAAGGGCTACCACCGGGCTACCACTGCGACAACACGGGTGGACGATTGCCTCTGGCGCAGCTCCACCTCTGCTTGGCCGTGCGGGTGTTTGCCCGTCACCAGCACTCAGCTGGGCATCTAACCTGGACTAGCACTGCCGTAAGTCCAGGTTAAGCAGACAACCTGGACTTAGCGTGCCGAGGATCCAGGTTGAGCAAGCAGGTCACTCCACCCGCTTCTGGCTGGATCTGACGAGCCCCCAGTCGCTGCCTCGCCTCAAGTGACGTATCGCACGTGGAGCGAATGCCGGCAGGCAACCGCGGACGTGCGGCAGGAGAAGGCGCGCGATAGCACGCTGGGGAAAAGAAGGTCCCCTCCGAAGTCGGAGAGAGCGAAAGTGGTCAGGGGCGGTCTCGAACCGCCGACCTTCCACTTTCAGTTCAACAGCGCTTCCAGCCGGGATTGCAGGATCGTCGTCCACGCGGGGCTTGCCGCCGTACTGCGGTCGTCACTGGCGGCCGGTGTTGCTGGACCTGTCGCTGGGCCTAGCGGAGATGATGATCGGATGGACCTCATCGAGATGAGCGAGCGCGAATACTGGGCCTGCGTGGCCAGGCGCCCCGGGATGTTCATCGGTCGAACCACCCTCCCTGGCCTGGAGGCGTTCTTGGAGGGGTACGACCAGCACTCCTTGCGCCATGGCGGTCCAGGCCTGAGTGGCTGGCTGGACTGGCTGGTGGAGAAACGCGGCCAGGAATGCAACCACGCTTGGCCCGGTCAGGTGCGTCACCTCGCGCTTCCCGACGGATGGGGCAGCGAAGGGCTTTCGGCTGACCAGGAGCAGCACGTCATCAGGGTGCTGTTCGAACTACTCGATCAGTTCCTCGTAGACCGAGAAGCGAAGGGTGCCACGATGTCATAGCGCACCAGCAGCAGTTCGTGCGGGCTCGAAAGCCCTCAGTTCGACAGCGGCCTGAGAACCGCGCGCCTGCGGTATTGCACTTGCGGGTCCCCCGGTTTCGTACCAGGGCGGCGTGATGCTGGCTGTTGCGGTACTGGTTGCGGCACCGCGCGGCATTCAGTCTGGGAACCGACCTTTCTTCCTGAGCCCACCGCTCGACGGTGCTCCCGCTCAAGCGGGCAATCGAGAGTCGAGTGACGGTCTCTGGCTGACCGCTGCCCACCCGCTCGGGCACGGGCGATGCCGCGCCGAACGGCCCGGATCGCCGGGTTGAGCGGCCGGGCCTTCTGGCGCGATCGGGCGCTGGCGATGCTGAGCTGAGTTGGGTGCGGCTTCGGTCTCAGGTGGGTCGCCGAGGAGTATGACCAGTATCCGTCACCTGAGATGCTGACCACATGACGAGAGATCCCTCCGCCTTCACATATGATGTGGCGCTCTCCTTTGCGGGCGCGGAGCGCCAATTTGTACAGGAGGTCGCTAACGGCCTGAAGTTAGCCGCCGTTCGGATCTTCTATGATGAAGATCAGACGGCAAATGTGTGGGGGGAGAACCTTGTAGAGTTGTTGGACAAGGTCTATCGGGAGGAGTCTCGGTATGCCGTCATGTTCGTTTCCAGAGCCTATTCCGAGAATATGTGGACCAAGCATGAACGCCGGAGCCTTCAGGCGCGAGCGCTTCGCGAGAAATCTGCCTATATACTTCCGGTTCGAATTGACGACACAGAACTGGATGGACTGCTGCCGTCCATTGCGTATCTCGACGCGGCTCGCTTTGGTTCTGTTGGCATCGTAGAGCAGGTGCTCCGAAAGCTCGGCCACCACACCACGCCGACGCCCCTATGGTCATCAGGTGTGCCATCATCGCCGGATGCCTTGCAGAGACTCGTTACTCAGCGCCCGCCCGGCTGGGAGTATCTGCTTTATGCGGGTTCGCTGATACGAGCCCGCGACCGGGTGGAGGACAAGTGCCGTGATCACGCTATCGGGTACGTTCGGTCGACGGGCATCCATCTTGACAGCTACGCCGATGCGAACGTGGCGATTAAGCAGGCAATGGACAGGGGCCAGCATCTGGTACAGCAGTTTATGCGTGTGCTGGACCCTCAAGTACAAGAGGGTGCGTTCGGGCCGCCGGGCTATCCCGGTAACCCTGAAATGATCATGCACATCGCCAAGCGATTTGGTGATGTTTATGAAGGGTTCATAGACACTGCGGCACAACTTCGTGGCACCGCCATGCCCGACGAATATTCTCGGCTGAGAGACATTGTATCTCGATTCTATGACCAGCCGATTTGGCGCATGCGATCCTTTGTGGATGAGTTTGCGTGGAGCGTTCACGATCTTCCACAGCGAATCGAGCGGGGTGATCCAGGTATTGCGATACGGATGGAGGTCACCTTAGAAATCCCTGATGAACTCGACAAGGCAGCCACAAAAGAGTTCAAACGTTTGCAGCGCCGGATTAGATGACCGCTCAAACGCGTGCGGATTCTCGATCGCCAGTCGAGAACGTGTACATTTAGTGGCGAATCGGTATCGCTCCACACCTTCCAATATGCATGACCATTGCCATATGATGCACGCGTTGCCCGTTCGATCGTAAGATGGCCTCAAGATGGCTTCCAGGGCGACGCGGCGTGGTCTCTGTTGGGTCAGTGGAGGGGTGAGCGGAATGGCTGCACGTGTATTTATTAGCTTCGACTATGATCATGACGCCCGTCTGAAAGACTTCCTAGTCGGTCAGTCCCGGCTCGCGGACTCGCCCTTTAGTATCGCGGATTGGTCAATCAAGGTCGCATCGCAGAACTGGAAGATTGAGGCGAGGAAGAGGATTCGAGCTAGCGATGTCGTGGCTGTCATATGCGGGCTCAATACACATACTGCAACCGGCGTCGCCCTGGAGTTGTCGATCGCGCAAGAGGAGTCAATTCCATACTTTCTTCTTAATGGCTACAAGGATGCGACGGGGACTAAGCCAACTACTGCGAAGTCGAGTGATAAGCTCTACAAGTGGACGTGGGACAACTTGAAGACACTCGTGGAGGGTGGTCGGTGACCACTCCCGGTGTGCCGGATCCAATGACTGTAGACCTGTACAAGCTCGCGGTAGAAATGGCGGACCGAATTTCAGCGCGTCGGGCGACGGCCAATTCGTTCTTCCTGACGGTCCAGACTGCATTCGTTGGCGTAGTTGGCCTGGCTGCACCCTCGCTTGTCAAGTCACCGTGGTGGGCGAATGGGGTGGTTGCGGTGGCCGGCGTGGCGCTGTCGGTGTCCTGGTGGCTACAGTTGCGTAGTTATCGCGATCTGAATCGGGCAAAATTCAACGTTATCCTTGAACTGGAAAAGCAGTTGCCACATCAGGTATTCGCTGATGAGTGGAAGTCGCTAAAAGCAGATCCGATTCGCGGTTTGCGCGGCCGTTACGCAGAACTGGGTGCGGTCGAGAGGTTTGTTCCATGGGTCTTCGCGGCGCTATACATCCTTCTCTTTATCGGCAAGGTAGTCTGATGGCCTCCTATCTCGACGACGATGCCGCACTTATCCGAAGCTTGCTCGACAGATCGACCGATCCGCCGCCGGATTCCGACTTCTTATTCGTGATCTATGCGGTTTTGATGCGCTCGAAAGGTCAAAGTGTGACCGCAGCTGACGTGCACGATGCTTGGTCTGCTTGGATGCAGTCGAGGTCGCATAGTCACAGATCCGTTGTGCCGTTCGCCGAGTTGCCGTCGAATGTGCAAGACGAAGACCTGCCATATGTAAACGCAATTCGAAACGCGGCCGCTATACGAGCACGCCAGTCGAAGTAGTTCGTCGGGAATGGGGTTGGCGATCATTGCGCAATCTCGTGGTCACAGCCCCGCAAGTCAGGACGGCCATCGGCTGGCCGATCCGTCATCGAGCCGTTGAGTTTCAGGCGTCCGGTGCAGTTTGACTGGCGATCACCTGGCAACATCAGGAGGGCGATGCCTGTCGCTCTTCTGGACCTTGCCGTTGCGCTCGATCGGCCGGCCGTCGTGGTCGAGCTTGACCATGTTGGCTTGGTGGATTTCGGTGATGATGGCGTCAAGGTTGATTCCGTAGCTGATGGCCGTTCCGTACGCGGCATAGACGACGTCTGCCAGCTCGTGGGCGATCTCGACCAAGTCGCCGCCCTGGGCTGCCTCGGCGACCTCACGGACTTCCTCGTCAAGGATTCGCTGGCGGGCTTCGGCGAGCTCAGGTGCAGGGGCGTCGGGTGGTCGGGGTGTGACAAACCGAAGACCTCGTGGAACTCGCGGACCTTCCGCCAGGGTGACTTACTCACCGGCGGAGGTCTGCCGATTGGCCGGTACGGTCTCGGTAGTCTTTAGCTCGGGTCGGCGGCCGTACTCGGAGTAGATCGGGGAGCCTTGCGCATGCGCTTCTTGGGCGCGAGCGATCCGACGGACCATGGACGGACGCATTCGGGGACTGGCCCCGTCGAGGGGCATGAACTGGAAGCGGCGGGCTTCGGTGTCGTCCAGGGTGATTTGGGCGATCTGGTCGTCGGTGAGGATGCCGCCGTCGAAGATGAACATGATGCCGTCGAACCACGGACCCGAGGTCGGGATCCAGTCCACGACGAGCGGCGGGCCGATCTAGATGTCGATCCCGATTTCCTCGCGAGCTTCACGACGAACGGACTCTAGTGGCGACTCGTCGAACTCGGTTACCCCGCCAGGAATCTCAAGGGTTGGCTTGTAGACAGCCTCAAGGAAGAGGATCAGACCCTCGCTGTTGCGGACGAGGGCACCCGCCGCTGTTGTCTTCCTCGGCAGTCGGGCCGCGATGCCGGGTTGAACTCTTTCTCCGGCTCGCCATCGGCTGCTACATCGGCGTCGCGGTACGGGTGGGTCATTTACCTGCACCTTCTGGGTTGAGCCCGCTTCGATCTAGGAAGCCTGGCCAACCGCGTGGTCGCCAATGGGCAGTTGTCCACCCGTCTTGAGCTTGTGGTTGGGGTCAGCGAGGCTGTGCATTGGCCGTCTGCCGAGCTATCTGTGGTCCGCGAAGTAGTTGGTGAGCATTTCGGTGGGCCAGGTGGGTTCGTGGATGGGGCCTCGGGGGCCGAAGTCGGTGAACCAGGGTTTGATGTCGAGGATGGGGGTGCCGGCTACGGCGTCTAGGTCTTCGACGTGGAGGTCTAGGCCGTCGACTTTGAGGAGGCGGCAGCGGGAGACGCCTAGCCAGTTGAGGCGGCGCATGTTGCGGTGGGCGAAGACGCCTGCGGCCGGCCAGTCGGGGTTGTTGCGGGCTGGGCGGGCGCCGAGGTGGAGGTCTGATTTGTCAGTTAGGTGGAAGTGGAAGACGACCTCTATGTGGGAGAAGTCTTCGAGGCCTTTGGTGGAGTCGGGGCCGAGGCGCGGGTCGTCGATGCGGATGATTGCCTGGGTGCCGCCCCAGTAGTCGTCGGTTGGTTCGACTCGGCCGCCGATGACGTGGGCGACGGGGTGGAGAGTGATCGACTGGTCGGTCATCGTTTCCCTTGCTGGTAAGGCGCTGTCAGCGATCGACTGCGGCGAGGTATCGGGCTGCTCGGCTGTCGAGCTCGGAGACTGAGCGGATGCCTTTGGCTCGGTAGACGGAGAGGCTGGAGCGCATGTCGCGGACGGCCTGGCGCGCAGCCATGGCGGACGCGCGGGTCAAACCGCATCAGCTCGCTGTCGCCACACGCTGTGGTCTGCAGGTGCCCGCGACGCTCATCACCAATGAGCCGGAGGTGGTAGGCGATTTTGCGCGATCGGTGGGTGGCAGGATCATCACCAAGTCCTTGGCGACGATGGTGACCGTCGACGATGAGCACGGGAGTGGCGTGTTGTACACGGCCGAGGTCGCCGAAGATCTCTGGTCGGACCCGAGAATCTCGGCAACTGCGCATCTGTTCCAGGAGCTGATTCCGGGCGTTGACGTTCGGATGACCGCGGTCGCCGGCCAACTCTTCGCCGCCGAGATCCATCCCACCGACCCAACTGGGCCGATCGATATCCGCGCCCACCATGAGCAAGTCAGCTACCGGGTTGTCGACGTGCCGGCGGATGTACGTCGGTCTGTTCTCGACCTGCTCCGGGAACTTCGGCTGACCTTCGCGGCTCTCGACGTTCGAATCGTGCCGGGACGTGGCTGGGTGTTTCTCGAAGCCAACCCCAACGGACAATGGGCCTTCATTCCAGAGCTTCGTACCCCGATCGCCCAGGCGATCACCGATTTCTTGGAGAGCAGTTGCCGATGAGCGAGCCGACGTCGAGCGAATACCTCGGCAAGATGGTTGCCGACCTTGTAGCCTGCGGCGCGCTGGTCGATCAACGCTGGCAGGCGGCGTTCATGGCGGTGCCTCGCCATCTGTTCGTGCCTCGCTTCTATCGCAACGACCAACAGGGCAGCACGGTCGTTGATGAGGCCTTCGGAGACGAGTGGCTGGCGGGCGTCTACTCGGATGTTCACCTGGTGACGACAGAGGATGTGCGTTCCTCGTCGACAGCGCCGAGCTTGATGGCGCGCATGCTGGAGGCCCTTGAGCTCGAGGGTGGCGAGAGAGTCCTCGAGATCGGAACCGGCACGGGCTACAACACAGCTCTCTTGTCGGAGAGGCTGGGCGCTGACCACGTGACAAGTGTCGACATCGATCCGGACCTGGTCGCCCAAGCCAAGGAGCGGTTGAATCGCGCGGGATATTCCCCTCGCGTCGTGGCCGCCGATGGAGCCGATGGCGACCCGGACGCCGGCGTGTACGACGCCGTGATCGCCACCTGCCGGCTCGACTACATCCCCCAGGCATGGCTGAATCAGCTCCGGTCGAACGGAGCCATTGTGACCCCGCTTGGTGCCGGCGTTGCCGTGCTGCGCAAGACCTCAGCCGGCGACGGTGCGACTGGCCGTTTCCTGTCGGCGTCGGCTTACTTCATGCCGCTACGTCATCAGGCTGCTCCGGCTCTCGCTGGAGATCTGATTCGGCTGGCATTGCACGGCTCCGGCGATACACGCCCATACAAGTTCGGTGCGTCTATCCACTCCGACAACGAGGCCCGCTTCTGGCTGGATCTGACGAACCCTGAGGTTCGTCCGGCAACCGTGGACGGCGTCTCTTTGTTCTTTCGTCCAGACGGCTCCTGGGCCCGCCTGGTCGACGATCAGGTAACCCAAGGTGGACCCAGCAAGGTCTGGGACGACATTGAAGCCGCTTACACGACTTGGCTCGCCGCAGGTCGCCCGTCTCGTGAGCATTACCGCTTGACGGTGAGCGGTCCGCAGCAGGAGGTCTTCCTTGGGGATAGCACCGAACCAGTTCTCCGGCTCAAGGCCTAAGTCCCTTGGCCGAGTGCTCGCGGCTATCGCCGGCGTGCGGTAGGCGAAGGAGCGCGCGATAGCACGCACCGCCGAGGGCGGGCGGGTGCGCGCGTAGTGGGCGCGGGTGAGGAGCGGAGCGACGAGGGAGCGACCGCGTAGCACGCTGGGGGAGATTAATCCTCAAAAGAAAAATCCCCCTCCGGTGTCGGAGAGGGTGAAGGTGAAGGTGGTCAGGGGCGGTCTCGAACCGCCGACCTTCCGCTTTTCAGGCGGACGCTCTACCAGCTGAGCTACCTGACCGGGGAGAAAGTTTGGCGGCGGTGATTTCTCACCGCCCCCTTCTCCTGGCGACCCAGACGGGACTCGAACCCGCGACCTCCGCCGTGACAGGGCGGCACGCTAACCAACTGCGCTACTGGGCCAGGTTGACCTCGATGATCTTACAGCATCTTCGGGGTGGTTCTGACACTGGCCTTTCGACCGTATCCCCAACGGGATTCGAACCCGCGTTACCGCCTTGAAAGGGCAGCGTCCTAGGCCACTAGACGATGGGGACTCGGACCCGCGGGAGCCGAAGCTCCAGGGACAGCCGTAAGCATAGAGGAGAGTTTGCCTGCTGCCAAAACGAGTTAGTTGGTGGCGTCGGGGGCGGTCAGCTGGGGGTATTGGGCAACGAAGCGGGTGTGGAAGGACAGGGCGGGGAGGATGTGGCCCTGGGGGCGGGCGGCGTCGGCGACGGAGTAGGCCCAGAGGGCGGTTCGGAGGCGCTGGGTGGGGGTGCCGTGGTGGCCGGGGGCGGTGAAGCCGCAGTCGCCTACCTGGAAGAAGACCTGGCTGAACTGCTGGACGCGCTTCCACTGGAGGGCGGCGCCGCGGGCGTGGGTGAGGAAGTACGACGCGAAGCCGTCGGCCATGAGTTCGGCCCACCGGGTGGCTTCGGGGGCGGGGAGGTCGGTGCGCATCAGGTTGTCGGCGAACTGGATCTGGTGACCGAATTCATGCGCCAGGATCGCGCGGGGTGCCACGTCGCCCAGGCCGACCTTGGCGAAGCCGTCGAGGACGCCGTCGCCGAGCACGATGCGGCGGACTGCGGTCGGGTACCCGGGGATGACCTCGCCGCCTGAGGCCGCGTAGGCGTTGAAGGTGAACACCGGCAGGTCGCCGTAGCCGAGGGCCGGGGTGTTCAGCTGGTCGGCGATCAGCTGGCCGATGGCCTGCGCCGAGGCCGGGGCGACGCCGTACAGGGCGGTGAGGACGCGGGCGCTCACTGCCGGGTTGAGGAGGGTGTGGCCGTGGGCGGGGACCAGCTCGATTCCGGTGGACGGGATGTCCCAGAAGGTCCGCAGGCTTCGGTCCGTGCGGTCCACCTGGGAGGTGAAGTCACCGTGGGCGCCGTACGTGAACGGGCCGCTCTGTGGCAGGTAGACCGCATCGACCATGGCGATGTCGAAGAGCAGCACGAGTGTCGCGGCCAGGCGTTGGTCCTGGGTCCAGCTCGTCGCGTCGGGGAGGACTGCGGACAGTACGGGCGGCGGTGCGTCCGAGCACTCGTACTGCGTCGGGTCGATCGCGGCCAGTGCAGCGTCCTGTACCGAGCTCCGAGACAGGCCGAGCCGTTCCTGTCCGGCCTCGGCGAGTGCCTTCAGCGCGGGCAGTTGGTCGGATAACACCGGTACGGCGACCGGGGCCGCGGTAGCGCTGCCCGGCGCAGCGAGACCGAGGGTGAGGCCCAGTACGGCGACCACCGGCCAGACGAGGCGTTTTCTCATTGAGGACTCCTGTGACGCGTGGGGAACAGAGCACGGTCAGTATTGGCCGCTCACACCCCCGGTACGAGACGCCGGCGGTGTCAGAAACCGGCATGGCGGGAACCTGTCGCCGGTGGTACACAGAGGCATGGAAGCGCTTCGCGCACTAGACCTCTCACCGGAGGCAGAGAAGCTCTACCTGGAGCTGCTGCAGCACCCCGTGGAGCACCCGCAGCCGCAGTACGTCGACGAATTGGTCGCACTGGGCCTCGTGGAGCTCTCAAACGACGGTGTGGTCGTCCGCCCACCCAGACTCGCTCTGGACGCACTGGCCGAGCAGCACGCCAGAAGGGCCGCGCTGGTCCGAGAGAGCGGAGAGGTCCTCACGGAGCTCTGGCGGGCGGCCTCCGGCAAGCATGACCACTTGGAGCTGCTCCCGACGTACGACGCCGTACAGTCCGTGATCGACTCGGTACAGACCGATGCGCAGCACCACGTCCGAGCCATGACGATGGGCACGATCATGGCCCCGCGCGAGATACAGATCGTGACCGGACTGTTCGATGCGCTCAAGCGCGGCGTCCGGTACGACGTGATCTACGGAGCGCACGTACTCCAGGACGCGGCCGCGCTCCACATGGCCCAGCAGTGCATCGACGCGGGTGAGCAGGCGCGGGTGTTCCCGCGGGTACCGCTCAACCTGACGCTGGTCGACCACCGCTGGGCCCTGGTTGCCGCCCGCTCCGCGGAAGCCCGGCCCGAGTTCGTCGCGATGGTGGTCCACGAATCGGCGCTGCTCGAAGGCCTCGAGGGAATCTTCGACGCGCTCTGGCGGATCGCCGTACCGATCACCAACACCACCGAGCTGAACGACGTCGAGGCCGGACCGAGCCTGGAGAGCAAGCGGCTGCTGACCTACCTGAGCGCCGGCCTCACCGACGAGTCGATCGCACGGGAGGTCGGGGTCAGCGAACGGACGATCGCGCGCCGGATCGGACGCCTCCAGGAAGCCCTCGGTGCGCAGACGAGGTTCCAGCTCGGCGTGCAGGCGTCCCGGCAGGGCTGGCTGTAGTCCGTACGCTGGCAGTGTGATCGAGATGACTCGGGCGGACTTCGAGGTGCTGGTGGCTGAGGCGCTGGACGAGGTACCGGGTGAGCTGGCGGCGTTGATCGACAACGTGGCGATCTTCGTGGAGGACGATCCGCCGGCCGGGGACCCGGAGCTGCTCGGGATCTACGAGGGGATCCCGTTGACCGAGCGCGGGCACTACTACGGCGGGGTGCTGCCGGACCGGATCACGATCTACCGGAATCCGACGCTGCGGATGTGCGAGACCGTCGAGGACGTCGTGGATGAGGTGAACATCACGGTGGTGCACGAGATCGCGCACCACTTCGGCATCGACGACGCCCGGCTGCACGAACTCGGGTACGGGTAGACCGCCGTACGGCGCGAACGTCGTACGGCGGTCAAAAGGCAGCAGCTCAGGAGCGGCTGAAGAGCAGCTTCCAGGGCATCAGGGCCGACTCGAGCTGGACCCGCAGGCTCATCTTGGAGACACCTTCGGTGCGCTCCTCGAAGTGGATCGGGACCTCGGCGATCCGCAGGCCACGCTTCACCGTGCGGTAGTTCATCTCGACCTGGAACGAGTAGCCGTTGCTCTCGATCGAGGCGACGTCGATCCACCGCAGCGTGTCGGCCTTCCACGCCTTGAAGCCGGCGGTGGCGTCCTTCACATGCAGCCGCAGCAGCGCGTTCACGTAGAAGTTGGCCCAGGCCGAGAGAGCCCGGCGGTGCCAGCCCCACTCGGCGGCCGCGGAGCCGCCCTCGACGTACCGGGAGCCGATCACGAGGCCGGCGTCGGTGGTCCGCAGGGTCTCCACCATCAAGGGGATGACCGAGGCGGGGTGCGACAGGTCCGCGTCCATCTGGATGACGATGTCGGCGCCTTCGTTCAGCGCGCGGGTGATCCCGGCGATGTACGCGCGGCCGAGGCCGTCCTTGGTGGTGCGGTGCAGTACGCCGATCTTGTCCGGCGATTCCTTCGCCAGTTCGTCGGCGACGTCACCGGTACCGTCGGGGGAGTTGTCGTCGACGACCAGCAGTTCGAGCCCGGGCAGGTTCAGGTCGGACAGCAGCCCGGCCAGGACGGGCAGGTTCTCCCGCTCGTTGTAGGTCGGTACGACGATCACGATCTTGGCTAAGTCACCCATGCCATTCCTTCTTCGGGGGATACCGGACGCTACCGCACCTAACGGTCGAGACCGTGACGCGGTACGCCGGAAGCCCGTGTTGCCCGCGGCAACCCGCCGGACTCAGAGCTCCGCGAGCGCTTCCGAGGCCGAGGCGAAGATGCGGAACTGGCCACCCAGGCCGGTGACGGTGAGTGGGCGATCGACCGGACGGCCGACGCCGACCAGGGCGAGTGTGATGTTGTGCCGGCCGGCCAGGGTGCGGGCCTCGACCAGGTTCCCGAGGCCGGCCGAGCTGAGGAACGTGACGGCGGAGACGTCGATCAGCACCAGTCGCGCCGGTGGAGCGACGGCGGCCCGGATCGATTCGGAGGCGAAGTCGGTGGTGGCGATGTCGAGCTCGCCGGACAGGCGCACGAGCAGGACGCCCGGCTCCAGCTCTTCGGTGACCGCGTCGAACGTCGTTCTGATCATTTCGCCGTCCCGCGGCTCAGGCTGGCTTGTCACGCCGGTCTCTCCCCCGGGCAGTCCTGCGCCGCCGGTCCGTCCTGGCGGGTTGTACTGCCCTGGGGCAACCGTATGCCCCCGCGGCTTAACGTCACAACGCCTGCTCGACGGATAACCCCGGAGCGTGACCTGCCTGTTGTGGAAGCGCTGCCAGAAAGTCAAGCCCTGTAACGACGACGCGGACTGTCCCTGCCGGATGGTAGACAAAGAGCATGGGCGTACTCGACGGCAAGGCAGCTCTCGTCACCGGTGGTTCCCGGGGGATCGGCGCAGCGATCGTACGGCGTTTGGCCGCGGACGGTGCTGTCGTCACCTTCACCTATCTGAACAGCGAAGCCAAAGCGGCCGATGTGGTCGCGGAGGTGAAGGCGGCCGGTGGTCAGGCCATCGCGGTGCAGTCCGACCAGGCCGATGTGTCCGCGGTGCCCGAGCTGTTCGAGCGGGCTGCCGAGCCGACCGGCACGCTGGACATCTTCGTCTGCAACGCGGCGCTGGCGACCATCGCGCCGATCGCAGATGTCACCGAGACGATGTACGACGAGCTGTTCGCGACCAACCTGCGTGGTCCGTTCTTCGCGATCCAGCGGGCGGCTCAGGTGCTGCCCGACGGCGGCCGGATCATCGCGCTCTCGACGCTCAACACGGCGATGCCGGTCCCGACCGTCGCCCTGTACGCCGCCAGCAAGGCCGGGCTGGAGCAGTTCGTGAAGATCGCCGCCCGCGAGTACGGCGCCCGCGGGATCACCGTCAACTCGGTCTCGCCGGGAGCGACCGCGACCGAGATGTTCTACGACAACAACCCACCCGAGGTCCAGAACATGCTGATCAGCGTGACCGCTCTGGCCCGGGTCGGTGAACCGGCCGACATCGCCGACGTCGTCGGTTTCCTGGCTGGTCCGGACAGCCGCTGGATCACCGGCCAGAACCTCCGGGCCAGTGGCGGCATGCTGATATGACCCTGACCGCAACCACTCTGCTTGCCGAGATCGACGACGCCGCGGATCCCCAGGTGGCCGAAGTCCTCGAGCGCTACTTCCAGCTCCAGCCCGGCGGCTACGGGTACGGCGATCAGATGGCGGGCGTGAAGCTCTCGACGATCCGCGGCCTGCTCAAGCCGTATCTCCGAGCCGCGGTCCCGCTCGAAGATCTCGAGCAGGCCCTGACCAGCCCGATCCACGAGCACCGGCTGGCCGTCCTCTGCCTGCTCGCTGATCGAGCCGGCAGAGGTAATGAGCGAGAAGAGATCTACGACCTCTACCTCCGCAGCACGGCGTACATCAACAACTGGGACCTGGTCGACTGCAGCGCCCCCGAGATCGTCGGCGGCCATCTGGTCGACAAGCCACGTGACGTCCTGACGAGCCTGGTCCATTCGGAGTCGCTCTGGGAACGCCGGATTGCCCTGGTCGCGACCCACTGGTTCATCAGACGTGGTGAGAGCGAGGACATCTACCACCTCGCACCCGAAGTCTTCGACGACCGTGAGGACCTGATCCACAAGGCGGCGGGCTGGATGCTGCGCGAGGCCGGCAAACGGGTGTCCGAGGAGGAGCTCCGGGTCTTCCTCGACGAGCACGCACCGGCGATGCCGCGGACCATGCTGCGCTACGCGATCGAGCGCCTCCCGGTCGACGTTCGCGCGCACTACCGCGCACAGCGCTAACTGTTCGGCCACGCTCGAAAGGACTGCATCACCCGGTACGGCGGATCTACCGTGAGCGGACCCGATGAAAGGCCCGCCTCATGAAGCTCATCCGTCTGGCCGTGCTGGCGGTTCTGGTCGCCGCCGGCCTGTACGCCGCGCCGACGTCGGCCTCCGCTGCCGACCCGCCGATCTTCCAAATGCCGGTCCCCTGCGGCGAGACCTGGACGATGTCCACGCACAGCGGACACAACCCGCGGGAGAAGCTCGATCTGATCAACAGGTCCGGCCGGACCCATGGGGCACCGACGCTGGCCTCGGCTGCCGGAACGGTCACCGTCTCGGCCTACGTGACGGACGCCGGCAACATGGTGGTCATCGACCACGGCGACGGCTGGCAGACCCGCTACCTGCACCTCGACACCCGGACCGTCGCGGTCGGCACTACGGTTGCCTTAGGCACCCAGATCGGCACCGTCGGCAACACCGGCACCAACTCCAGCGGATCGCATCTGCACTACGAGCAGAAGCTGAACGGCACCGTCCTGCAGCCCAAGTTCCGCGGCGTCCAGGTCCCGCAGAAGACGGCGTACTTCGAATACTGGGAGACGAGCGAGAACTGCAGCGGTCCCGTCGCGACCAAATTCTGGGTGGACACGTTCCAGGACGGGCCCGGCTACGCCTCTCCTGGTGTCAACCCTTCGACAGGCACGCTGAAGAAGGGCACGAGCTACGTCTACTGCCGGGTCGAGGGCCCGGTGGTCCGCGTCGGCGACAGCTACAACAAGTGGTGGCTGAAGACCGACCTGGACGTCGGCCCGGCCAACCAGTACGTCTCAGCTTTCCACTTGGCTCATTGGGGTAATGACGAGGCCAAGGACAACTGGGGCCGCGATATCAAGAACTGCACGTAGTAGACGAGGGCGGCGAGCACCAGGTACGCCGGGACGAGCAGCAGCACGTCCTGGCTGATCACGCTCGCCGACCAACCGGAGTCGCGCTTGGCGCCGTCGATGGTCAGCCGGTTCACCGTGAGGAAGGTCAGATGCGTTGCGACACTGGCCCACAGTGAACCGGTGGCCACGCGGGCGGCGATGAGCGTGAACCCGAAGATCGTCAGCAGGAACAGGTACGAAACGAGGTCCTCTCCCGGGGGCGCGAAGCTCAGCTCTTGGGTGTTCTGCTCGAAGATGGTCCCGAGAATGAGCTGCACCGCCGACGAGATCCCCGGCACGAGCAGGAACAACGCCGTCGTCCCGATCGCAGCCAGCAGGCCGCGGTACCGCGATCGCAGCGCGCTCCAGGTGTGACCACGCAAACTGAGCTCCTCCGGCAGAGCCTCGAGCAGTAGCGCGATGATCGTGTTCGTCAGCAGGAACAGCAGCACGCGATGCAGGTCGAACCGGCCCCAGCTGATCCAGCCGGCGAGCGTGCCCGCGCCGAGCACGACGGCCGCACTGCCGCCGGTCACCAGCAGCCCGTTGAGCAGTCCGCGAGCCGCGTTCCGTAGTCCCAACTCCTGGCGCCGGCGGAACGGCCGGATCAGCAGGATGGCCACCACCGCACACACCACTGCCGGCACATACCGGTTGTGCACCGCCTGGGACACCGTGATCGAGCACCCCAGTGCAAACCCCATCGCCGCGGCTCCGAATGCCGCCCGCCACCACACGTTCACCCCGTACCTCCCCAGATCGCTTACCGGCGAGCATATCGCACGACCGTGTCAAAAAGATCCCGGTTTGTCGACATGTCGTCCAGCGGTCAGCGGGCGGCGTCCGTGTACGGCGGTGCTTCCAGTGCGCAGTGCCGGTGATGCAGGACCTGCACCGTACGGCGCCTGGTCCCGTCTCCGAGCGTGGTCCACGCGATCACGGCCCCGGCCACGGCGAGCACGGCGGAGATGATCAACGCCCGGTGAAAGCTATTGCTGAAGGCAACAGGATCCCGGTACGACTCCCCGGTGATCCCCGCCGCCATCGGAATCGCGGCGACCGCCATCAACTGCGCCGACCGGGCGATCGCGTTGTTCACCCCGGAGGCGATCCCCGCGTGATGGTCCTCGACCGACGACAACACGGTCGCCGTCAACGGCGCCACTGTCGCAACCAGTCCAAGGCCCAGTACGACGACCGCCGGCAGCACCGCGGTCACGTACTGCGAGTCAGGCGAGATCCGCAGCATCAGCAGGAACCCACCCGCCATCAGCAGTGGCCCGACCGTCATCGGTATTCGGGCCCCGATCTTCTCAGCCAGTCCACCTGCCCACCCAGACAGGAAGAACATCAAGGCGGTCATCGGCAGCAAGGATGCGCCGGCCCAGACCGCGGCGTACCCAAGTGCTGTCTGGAAGTAGACGACCACCAGGAATGTCGCCGTACCGAGGGCGCCGTAGACGACCACGGTCACCAGGTTCGCCCCGGTGAAGCGGCGGTTGGCGAAGATTCCGGGTGGCAGCATCGGATGCGAACTGCGTCGCTCGACCTCGACGAAGACGCCGAACGCCAGCAGTCCGATCACCAGACTGGCGATCACCGCCGCGTTGCCGAAGCCACTCTCACCTGCCTGGATCAACCCGAAGGTGAAGCCGGCCAAGCCGATCGTCGCCAGACCGGCGCCGCCCAGGTCGAGCTTGCCGGCCATCGTCTCGTCCCGTGTCTCCGGCACATGTTTCAGCGTCACCAGGATGGTGACCAGAGCGATCGGTGCATTGATCAGGAAGATCAGCCGCCAGGAACCGCTGTCCACCAAGGTCCCGCCGACGAACGGCCCGATCGCTGCCGCGACCGAGGTGAGCCCCGACCACGTCCCGACCGCCTTGCCGCGATCGCCCGGCGCGAACGTGGTCTGCAGGATCGCCAGACTGCCTGGTGTGAGCAGCGCGCCGCCGATGCCTTGCAGCACTCGCCCAGCGATCATCACCTCGAGATTCGGTGCGATCGTGCAGATCACCGAGGCCACCGCGAACCAGGCCACGCCGATCACATACATCCGGCGCCGGCCGAGCCGGTCGCCGAGCGAGCCGCTGAGCAGGATCAGCGACGCCAGCATCAGCATGTAGCCGTTGACGATCCACTGCAGACCGGCAATGTCGGCGCCGAGGTCCTCGCCCATCGCCGGCAGCGCGACGTTGACCACCGTGCCGTCGAGGAACGCCATCCCCGACCCGAGTGCCGTGGCCGCCAGCACCCACCGCGCTCGCGCGGTCCCCAATGCGATCCGTTCCTCCGCCATGAACTCACAGTAAGCGCCCCCTCGGACAAAACCGCATCAGGGCAGGTCGAGCTGGATCACCACCAGTGCCTGGGCGACCGGAATGTCCGGCCGGATTTTCAGTGCCGGCGGATCGCCGACCACGCAGCGAGTCTCCGGAAGCAAAGGACAGACTGCGTTCAACAGCCCGGAAGAGACCGAAACCGTTGTCGGCAAGGTGGCCTCGGCGGGCGCGATCAGTGGGCGCAACGCGGCCGCGGCGCGCTCCGGCCGCTGTGGCGTACGGCGAACCGTCGTCCCGGTCAGCCGATACGTCAACCGGAGCTTCTTGGCGGCCGAGATCAGCGGCAGATCCCGAGTGGTCTCCACCGTGGTCGCGTCGAGTGGCACCAGTTGATCATCAGCCAGCAACTGCAGATCCGACGCCCGCGGAGCCGTCTTCGTCATCAACCCCGGCAACTGCTCCCCGGAGGTAGGAACCTGTAACTGCAGTACGTCGACCGCTGCCGCCAGCATCACCTCCTCGACCATGTCGAACGACCCGTCAGCCCGCGGTACGGCGGTCAGCCGGATCCCCGGCGCGGTGAGCCCCGGCCCCGGCGTCTCGGGTGATTCCGACTGGCCAGGCGGCAGAATGGCCTCGGTATCGCCGGCCCCCGGACTGGGCGGCACTGGCGTGGGCTCTCCGGAACAGCCATTGAGCACCAGGATCAGCGCGGCCAGGATGAGCGCTCGTCTGCGATGTGGCATCACGCATCGCCCCCAAGAAACGGATCCGGTTGGGCGCGCTGCCTCTGGCGGCCGGATCTGTTTGCGCTTACGATACGCCGCAATTCGCCGATTCTCGGCAAATGTGTGGGGGCACTGTGAGCGCGAACATCCAGGGGGCGAAATGTGGAAACGTAGCGTGTCCGAACATCTCCGATCGGTATTTTCGAGAATACCAGGTCCGGTAATTCTGGTACTGGCCGTTGTGGCGGCTCCGGCCGTCTTCGCGATGCCGGCGCAGGGCGCCGCCGGAGGCAATCTCTACATCGTCCAGGGCCTGCCCGGGCGGAACCTCGACATCAGCATCGACGGCCGTGAAGTGGCAACCAAGGTGCCGGCCGCCAAACTGATCGGCCCGCTCGGTGTCTCGGCCGGGCAGCGCACAATCACTGCAAAACAAGGCGGAAAGGTCGTCATCGAGCGTCAGGTGACGGTCGGTTCCGGCGGCAGCCTGGACGTGGTGATCCATCAGCCGGCCTCACCGGGCGGTGCTCCGGTGATCACGTCGTACACCAACAAGCTCGCTGCGGTCCCGGCCGATAAAGGTGCGGTCCGGGTCGCGCACACGGCCGCGGTCGGTCCGGCCGATATCCGGGTGAACGGTCAGGTTCTGTTCGCGAATGTTGCGAACGGGGAATCACTCGACGTAGTCGTCCCGGCGGCCACTTACCGTGTCGAGATCGTGCCTGCCGGTGCGAAGTCACCGGTCGTTCTCGGTCCGTTGGATTTGCCGGTGAAGGCCGGATATCTGACCCGGGTTTTCGCGGTCGGCGCACCGAGCCAGAAGACGATGACAGTCGCGGTCGGCACGATCAAACTCGGCCCGGCCGGAACTCCGAAGCCCAAGGTCGTCAACACCGGAGCCGGCCCCGACCAGTCCGCAACGCTGGCCGGGATCGCACTTCTGCTTCTCCTGGGCACGGCAATCACTGTCAGAAGGGTGAAACGCCGCTGAGGAGGCTGCTGGTCGGACTGCTGTTGTGCTGCTGCGTGGGCTTGGAGGGGTGCACCGCGCAGCTGGATGCAGCTGTGCCGAACACCGGGGCGTCGTCGTCCACCCCCTTCGAGAAGGCGATCACGCCTCCGGGCACGGTCGCACCGGGCCGCATCGGTACGCCGGCGCCCAGCCAGCGCATCCGGTTCGTGCCGACCGAGGTGGTGCTGCCTGGCGGCGCCCACGCGCCTGTCCTCCCAGCCGGCACGGTCAACGGCCAGCTGCAGGTGCCGTCCGGTGCGCAACGCGTCGGCTGGTGGGACGGTGGCGCCGAGGCCGGTGACCCCTTCGGTTCGATCGTTCTGGCCGGTCACGTCGACACGAAGACCGAGGGCCTCGGATTCTTCGCCCGACTACGAAGGGCCGAGCCCGGCGAGTACGTCGTACTGCGTGCTGCCGGCCGTAGCGCGACGTACCGGATCGTCTCGAAGATATCCGTCCCGAAGGACGCCTTGGCCACCCGCAGTGGCGCCTTCAACCAGACCGGCGATCATCGGCTCGTCCTGATCACCTGCACGGGCGCCTACGACGCCAAGACCGGTGGCTACGAAGAGAATCTCGTCGTCACCGCGGCTGCGGTCGGCCTGGCGAAGTAGCTCACTCGCCGACGACCTCGCGGTCCGGACTCGAGAACGCGATCACGAAGATCGCTTCGTCGTCGCCGAGATTGCGCGCGTTGTGGACGCGGCCGGACGGGATGCTGATCGTGTCACCCGGCCCCATCCGAACGCGTTCGTCGTCGACGCTGTGCTCGATCGTCCCTTGCAGGACATGCAGAACCTCGTCGCAGTTCGGGTGGTAGTGGCGCGGATTCTGCGCACCCGGCCGGATGTAGCAGCGCCCGACCGTCATCGTCGTGGAGTTGCCCAGGGCACCGGACACCATCCATTCCAGCCGTCCCCACGGCTGTTCCTCGATCATCATCGGTACCTTTCGTACAGGTCGAGAATCATCCGGACATCGGCCAGGGTCCCTTTCTGTACTGGCTTTCCGGCCAGCACGCTCTCGCAGAAGTGCACGACTTCGGGGACGTAGCCGAGGTAGAACAGGTTCTTGTTGTAGAGCTGTCCGAGCGAGAACTCCGGCTCCCAGTACAGCGGCGCGACCTCGTCCTCGGCGATGAACGACGCCGATCGCCCGTACGGCAACTCGACTCCACGCCGGTAGTACGTGAGCCGCACGCCGTTGTCGACCACGACATGGGCGCCGTCGCCGATCACCTCTACCCGTTCCAGCGGAGCGCCGGGGGCCGAGCCGGCCGCGAGATGCAGCGACCCGATCGCGCCGGATTCGAACAGCAGGCTGGAGACCGAGGCCCCGGTCCGCGGCTCCCATTCGTAACTGAGCCGCCGTACCGGGCCCATCAGATAGGTGAGGATCGCGGCCGGATGGAAGATGTGGTCGAGGAACCCGATCATCGCGACATCGTCGGACCGATCGGCGGGCGCCGGCAGGGCCTGCGGATACCGTACGGCGATCGAGCTGACCGGCCCGAAGTCCGGATCACGCAGGATGGCTGCGACCTTCTCGATCGCCGGCGTGAAGATCTTCTTCAGCCCCGTCATCACCGTCAGCCCGGTTTCCTCGGCGACCGCCTCCAACCGGTCCAACTGCGCAAGACCGGCCGCCGTCGGTTTCTCCATCCACACATGGGCTCCGGCCCGCAGGCAGTCCTCGGCCAGGGCCGTCGCCTGCACGTCACCGCTGTCCGTGTACGACGTGACGATGAAGACCGCGTCGGGCCGTTCGGCAGCCAGCATCGCGTGATGAGCGGCGTACGCCGTCGGTGCGCCGAAACCGCGTGCGTAGGTCTGGGCGCGGTCGAGGTCGACATCGCAGATCGCGACCAGCTCGACCGGTGCGTACTGGAAGGCCGGGTAGACGTTGCGGTACGAGTGCCCGCCGGCGCCGATGAACGCGCAGCGCAGCCGGTCGGCGTACTCGAACTGATAGGTGACGCTCATGGGGTCAACCCTGACCTGCCCGGTGCGATGATCTCCAGAGCCACATCGCCGAAATTGGACTCGAATGGACAGGATCACCACCGACCAGCTGACCCGGATGCTGGTAGGGACCGGTACGCCGACAGGTCCGCTCTACCGGCGGTTGAGCGAGGGCCTGGCCGAGCTGATCGATCGCGGCGAACTGCCGCCCGGCGCGGTCCTGCCACCCGAACGGGCGCTCGCCGTGGCCCTCACGATGAGCCGGACGACGGTCGTCGCGGCGTACCAGGAACTGCAGACCAGCGGCCGGCTCGAGCGGCGGCGCGGCAGTGGGACCAGGGTCCGAACCCAGGCCCGGCACACCGTGTCGAGCCGGGAGCTCGCCGGTGATCACGCCGCGAGCCAGTTTCTCGACGGGCCGCCGGCGATCGACTTCATGACGGCCGCGTTGCCGAGTCTCGGGATCGTCGCGGAGGTGGCCGCGAGCCTCACGCGGGACGACTACCTGCACCTGACGACCACCCATCACGGCTACCACCTCAAAGGCTTGCCTGCGCTGCGTGAGCGGATCGCCCGCTGGTACGGCGAATCGACCGCGCCCGCGGACATCCTGATCACGTCGGGAGCCCAGCAGGCGCTGGAATTGGTGGCGCGGGGTTGCCTGCAGCCGGGTGATCGCGTGATTGTCGAGGAGCCGACGTACCGGGGAGCGTTGGATGCCTTCGCGCGCACTGGCAGCAGACTGCGGACGGTCCCGATGGACGGCGACGGTCTCGACGTGGACGCGCTGGAGAAGCTGCTGGTGACCGAGGCGCCGCGACTGGTCTATGTGCAGTCCCCGGGGCACAACCCGACCGGCGTGGTGATGTCCGCCGACCGCCGCCGACGCCTCGCTCGGCTCCTGGACAGGTATGAGTTCGTGCTGGTCGACGACACCTCACTCGCCGGTACGTCGTTGGCACCCACCGACTCGACCTTGGGGACACACGATCGCCTGGTCACGGTCGGGTCGATGAGCAAGCTGTTCTGGGGCGGTCTGCGGCTTGGCTGGATACGGGGTGCGCCGCAGACGGTCGGCCGGCTCGCACAGGTCCGGGGGATCAGCGATCTCGGCAGCTCGCTGGTCGCACAAGAGCTGGCCCGGCGCCTCTTCGATCACTACGAGGACGCGGCGGAAGAACGTCGTACAACACTGCCCGTGCAGCTGCGCACGCTGACCGGCCTCCTCCAGCAACACCTACCCGACTGGACCTGGCAGGAACCTCGCGCCGGCGCATCGCTCTGGGTCCGCCTGCCGCACCGAACCGCCACCCAGTGGAGCCAGCTCGTCTCCCGGTACGGCGTCGCCCTGCTGCCCGGTGCTGTCTTCGGGGCGGCTGACGACCACACCCGGATCCCGTTCACGCTGCCCGAGGCGACGCTGCGCGAAGGGATCGAACGGGTGGCTCACGCAGCGCGCGAGCGGCGGTAGGCTCGGCAGGTGGCCAGGTATTTCGATGTGCATCCGGAGAATCCCCAGAAGCGTGCGGTCGGTCAGGTCGTCGACCTGGTTCGCGGCGGCGGGCTGATCGCCTACCCGACAGACTCAGGTTTCGCACTCGGCTGTGCGCTGGGCAACCGGGACGGCATCGATCGGATCAGATCCATCCGGCAGCTGGACGACAAGCACCACTTCACGTTGATGTGCCAGAACTTCGCCCAGCTCGGGCAGTTCGTGCACATCAGCAACGCCGTCTTCCGCTCGATCAAGGCGGCGACGCCAGGCAGCTACACCTTCATCCTGCCGGCCACCAAGGAGGTTCCGAAGCGGCTGCTGCACCCGAAGAAGAAGACGGTCGGTGTCCGGATCCCCGATCACGTGGTCACCCAGGCGCTGCTCGAGGAGCTCGGCGAACCGATGTTGTCGAGCACGCTGCTGCTCCCCGGTCACGAGGAGCCGATGACCCAGGGGTGGGAGATCAAGGAGGAGCTCGACAACCAGGTCGACGGTGTCGTCGACGGCGAGACCGGGATCGAGCCGACCACGGTGATCGACCTGTCCGAGGACTTCCCCGAGGTGGTCCGGGTGGGCGCCGGCGATCCGTCGCCTTTCGAGTAAGGCCTTGCGCTCGCGGTAATTGATGCCGGATTGTGGCGAGGGACCGTAAGTTAGTTCCCTCTTCCGCCCCGGAGGAACATCCATGCGACGTCTTCTGGTCGTACTCCTCGCACTGACTCTCGCCCTCGTTCCGACCAGCGCGAGCGCGTATGCGAACGCCTTCTTCCCGACTCAGAGCAGCGGCAACCGCGGCGCCGACGTACTGGCGATTCAGTACCTGCTGCAGCACAACGGCCAGTCCGCCCCGGCCGACGGCGTCTTCGGCGCCTCAACCGTGGCTGCCGCCAAGGCCTTCCAGACCGCGAAGGGCCTCGGCGCAGACGGAATCGTCGGCCCGCAGACCTGGGCCGCGCTCGCGCCGACCATCCGCTCCGGCGACAACAACGCGGCCGTCAAAGCACTCCAGGTCGAGCTGAACGCCAAGCGCCGCCTCAGCCTCCCCGTCGACGGCGTCTTCAGTACGACGGTCCGCGACGCAGTCGCCGCCTTCCAGACGCACGCCGGCATCGGCTCGGACGGCATCGTCGGCCCGATCACCTGGCGCAACCTCGCCTGGCACTACGACTACCCCGACTTCACCGCGAACCTCTGCGACCAGGACCCCGACGGCAACGGCACAGCCGCCAACTGGGGCACCTCAGCCGCAGTCGCCCAACTGGAGCAAGCAGCCCGCTCCTTCGCTTCGACAGCCCAAGGCAAGGTCCCGTACGGCGACGCCGGCTTCGAACACGGCGGCGACATCCCCGGCCACGGCAGCCACGAGGTCGGCCTCGACATCGACATCTGGCCCATCCGCACCGACAACGCCCAGTGCACCGCCGGCCGCATCACCTGGCAATCAACCACCTACGACCGAGCCGCCACCCGCCAACTGGTCCAGGCAATCCGAGCCGCCGCCCCCGGCCACGTCCGCATCATCTTCTTCAACGACCCCACCCTCATCAACGAAGGCCTAACCACCGAGTGGCCCGCCCACGACAACCACCTCCACATCCGCTTCTGCGAAAAGGTCCACCCCAACTCCCTCTACACCTGCTGACCTTGCAGTGTCCGATCTGCAACCGCTTGGCAGGGCAACAACGACGCGAGATGCTGGCCGTGACATGACGAGCCTGGTTGAACATTTCGAGCGTGTTCTCGGACCGATCCACACGGGTTGGTCGCTTGACCCGGATGGAGCGGCGATGCCGTTTCAGATCGTCCGCTTCTCCGGTGGGTCTGACGCCGATTCGGTTGGCTACGCGACGCTCGGCCTGAGCCGGCACCTGCTGTTGTCTCCAGCGTCGGGGCGCGCTATCCGTCAGGAGCTCTTGATACTGGCGCCGGAATCCTTGGCAGCTGACCGAGTGGTATCGCTGCTGTTCCAGGTGGGCTCGATGGCTATCGCGCGACAGCGTCTGCTGTTGCGAGGCAACGTGATCGGTCCGGCAGATTCCATCGTGCCCACGTCGGCCTTGACGGCGTTGTACGTGACGATGCCGGTCTACTTTCCTGACGAGTTCGCTACGTTCTCCGGTGCCGATGGCGACGTCGTCGTGGCGTGGCTGGTGCCAATCACCACGGGTGAGGCGGACTTCATCGCGGACCGAGGATGGGATGCATTCGAGGATCAACTCGCCGAGCAGGACCCCGACCTCGTCGACTTCCATCGCTCAGGGATGAAACTGTAGTCCCGCCTCAGCAGGTGACGAGGGCCAGTTACCCGAGTAGAGAGAATCAGCTGAGCCGAGCGATTCCAGCAGGCAGTACATCACCAGGAGTGAAGAGAGGCTCGAATCAATGAGGAACTCCGATCCGTACGCGCGGACCGAGTTGCATTATGCTGCCTTGGAGAATGATGTCGGGCGGATAATCAGATGCCTCGATGAAGACGCCCACGTTGATGCCCAAGATGTTCGTGGATTCACGGCGTTACATTTCGCGTGTCAAGAGAATGCAGTAGAAGCAGCGCGTCTGCTGCTCGATCGTGGCGCATCTGTCAATGTCGTGAACAGATTCGGCAATACACCCTTGTCTGACGCAGTCTTCAACTCCAAGGGTGCCGGTGATTTGATATCTCTGTTGCGGAGCCACGGAGCAGATCCGTATGCTGTTAATAAGCATGGTCAGACGCCGGTCGGTTTGGCGCGTCTAATAGCAAACTATGACGTGGCGCAATTCTTCACCGATCTGCCGGACTGAGCACAGACTGCACGGGGTAAGCGTGAACTGGGATGAGTACAAGCCTTTCGACCCCGGTGTATGGGGGCCGCTGCACGAGTTGCCGAGGCGCGAGGCGCGTGCCGCGTTTCAGCTACTGATGGCGGCCAAGTCGGAACGCATCGACGAGTTGCGGCGACTGCTGGAGAACAACGGCGTCGAGTTGTCGTCGAGCTCTCCCGGCCTTCAGGCGCTCAATGATTGGTTCCGCAGCGAGGTCGAGGGCGACTCGGCGGTGAGTCGGCTCCGACCGATCTGGTACGCCGTGGTGAACGACATCGGACTGTTCCTGGGCGATGTGATGATCGAGCGGAACCCCCATCTGAAATGGGTGATGTTCGACAAGGGGAAGCGTGATCTTGCGTACCAGCGGCACGTGATCATGGGCTTCACACGGGTCCCGAACCCCAAGTACAACATCGACCCCGACTTGCTCACCGCGATGTATGGTCACCGGATCATCGCAGGCCAGGGCGTAGAGACCGACGCCTTCGTCAGCTGGGTCGATGGTGCAACCGCCAAGGCCTGATTCAAAGTCAACTGCGCAAGCCGGTATGGGATTTCACATGACTGCAGGCTGATAGGAGACCGGGATGACACCAGCTCATGCTGCTGTCGAACACGAGGATCTTCCGGCGTTGCGCGAACTGCTGGACAGTGGCGTCGACGTCGGAGAAGTCGACGGCGGGCTGACGCTCCTTCAGCACGCGATCGACGTCGAACTTGACGGGCACACGCAAACGGGTGAACCGCTGCATGTCGATGTCACGGCATATTTGCTCGCGCGAGGTGCGGATCCGCTGGCGTCACCCGCCACGGATGGCGGAGCGTGGGCTCTTCACATGGCCCAGGTCGGAGGGCACTGGCTCGCGGTATCGCTGATCGAGGCCTTCGTGGAGCGACGGACATAGTCACACAACTCCCTGAGGAGGGGAATGGGCTCTGCAGGCCGGGCTGACTGATTCTGTAGCGATGGCTGGACTGGGTGGTTCAGCGAGGCCAGCGACCTGTCCGTCGAGTTCATCGTGGGTGGTCGTGTTGGCGGCAACGTGCGGGCGGTGTGGGAGCGAGCTGAAGTGGAGCGCAATGACATCTGAATTGCCTGTCCCCGGTCGAGGCATGGGCTTCTTCAAGGTGAACGTCGCGGTCGCTGCGGAGGCGTTGGAGCGATGGCGTCGGTCGCATGCTTGGTTTGCGAAATGGCAGCCGGGTCTCGCCGTGGAGCACCTGGAAGGTGAGTTGTCGTCGGGGATCGGTCGGTTGCTCCCGTTCGGTCCTGAACGCGATCGGGAACTGCTGTGGGACTGCGGCGATGGACAGTGGACGGCGTACTTCGACGACATGCCGGCCTCCGATGCTGTGACGGCGGTGAGTGGTTTGTGCAGACAAGCCGGCTTCGAAGGGGTTGTGCTTACCGATGGGGTGTCCGAGTTCGACCACGGCCGGGATCTTCAGTTTGTGGTGCACAAGGGCGCGGAGACGGTAAGGGCGATTGGGTCGCTCTGGGAGGGGCGCCGGACGTTTGAGACGTACGGCGAGCCGTTGCCGTTCGAGGAGACTGAGCGTTATACGCGTCGTCTGAAACGTGAGCGTCTGACTTCGGACATGCTTGAGCGGTATTGCGCGCACTTGGGGCTGTTTCCGTACGATCCCTCGTTCTACGGTCAGGCGGGCTATCTCCTGAGTGACGTGAGGACGGAGTTTCAGCGCGCGTCATTCAGCTTCTGAGCAACCGTCCCGTATCTCGAGTTCGCTCAGCACGGCGCTGTAGGGCGCTCCGGCTTCAGGTTGCGGGCAAGGTCGATCAATCGCTCAAGTTGTCGATCCGATAGCGAGCTCGCGATCGAGACCAGCTCGCCGATCTCGGTGGAGTTACGGTAAGGCTTGGTGGGGTTGGCGGTTGCCGCCGTTGCAAGGCCCGCAATTGTTAGCAAATCAGCTTCAGGGATCTGTAGTACTGGCGCGATTGCACCTTAGTAAGCCGATCCTTGTGGTCGGTGCCCGGGATGGCCCAACTCCCTCTGTACCTGTTGAGCCGTTGCTCCAAGGACAGGACGTATAGGTATGCGACGACCCTCCTGCGGGTGGTTCCCCGCGGGCGTGCCGTCTACGTGGGCGACTACCTCCTGTCGTTGTGCAGGCGGCGAGGTAGAAAGGGAGGGTGACGGAGACTTTGGATTTGATGCCTGATGAGTTGCTGACTACTACCCGGACCGTGCGGAAGCGGCTGGATCTTGAGCGGGCGGTGCCGATTGAGGTGGTTCGGGAGTGTATTGAGGTGGCGGTGCAGGCGCCTTCGGGGAGTAACAGGCAGACGTGGCACTGGATGGTGGTGACGGATGCTGAGAAGCGGGCTGCTATTGGGGAGTACTACCGGCTGGCGGTGGAACAGTATCTGGCCAGCGCGGGGGCGGCGGGGAAGTTGCATGCGGATGATCCGGAGCGGGGGCCGGTTCAGCGGCGGGTGGGGGACAGCGTGGCGTACTTGGGGGAGCGGATGGGGCAGGTGCCTGTGTTGGTGATTCCGTGCCTCACGGTGAGCAAGTTGCCGGCTGGGAATCAGGCGGGGACTTGGGGGTCGATTCTGCCGGCGGCTTGGAGTTACTGCTTGGCGGCTCGGGCGCGTGGGCTTGGTACGGCGTGGACGACGCTGCACATGGTTTACGAGAAGGAGATTCAGGAGCTGCTCGGACTGCCGGAGGAGGTCCGGCAGTCCGTGCTGCTTCCGACTGCGTACTACACGGGGGACACCTTCAAGCCTGCTCCGCGGCAGTCACTTGACGAGGTCATCCACATCGATACGTTCTAGCTCACTTCGAGTTCGGCGAGCTGCATGCGGTGGCCGCCTTCGCCGTCCGGCCGCAGTTCGGTACCGCGCACTTGCACGTACCGGGCTGTGGTCGTCGGGAAGGTGTGGGTCACCGCGCCGGAGCCGGGCTGCGGTACGTCGTTCGCCGTGGCGACCGCAGTGAAGTTGACCCCGTCGGCCGAGGTTTCGACGACGTAGTCGATCGGGAAGCCGCCGCCGGTGCTGGAACCGTCGGACCGCGCGTACAGATCGACCTTCGCGATACGCGATGGTCCGCCCAGGTCTACGCGGACCCACTGCGGTGAGGTGGCGGGGACGGAATCGCTGGTCCAGCCCATTGAGTTCCACAGGCGCGATTGGCGTGCGCCGTCGGTCAGGTTGGCGCGTAGCCAGCCCTCACCAGTGAACTCCGAGGAGGTCGACGAGCTGACCGGTCGCCCGGCCGCGAAGTTGCCACCGGCCACCTCGACCTCGGCCAACTGCATCCGGTAGGTCCCGAACGGGTCCTGCGCCAGCCGCTTCCCGATCACCTGTACGAAGCGCACGCTGCGAGCTGAGAAGTCGAAGGACTGTACGCCGCTAGGCCTGGGCTGGCCGACTCGCGTGCCGATGGTGCTCCACGACGATCCGTCCGGCGAAACCTGTACGTCGTAGTCGATCGGGAACCCGATCCCCACATTGGCACCGTCCGCCCGCGGATACAGATCCACCCGGCCGAGCGACCGCGCAGAACCGAGATCCACCTTGAACGTCTGCTGGTCGGTCGCGCTCGAGGCCGCCCCGGACGTCCACCCCATCGAGCTGGCGTCCGACGTACGGCGTCCGTCGACGGCTGCGATCGCGCGCCAGCCGTCACTGTCGTACGACGAGGAGACGGACACCGCACCGCCTTCGGCCGGGTTCACGTCCGGGTCGAGCCGGACGTTGTCGAAGGCCACGTTCACGCCACCACTCGCCAGCCCGATCCCGCCGGCAGTGAACGCCGAGTCGGTCACGGTCAGCACCGGCGCCGTACCGGTCCCGGCGTACACGGTGATCTTGTTGCCGCGCGCAACCACCCGCAGCCGGTTGAACTGACCAGGTGCGTAACCGACGGCCTGCGCCTTGCCGAGCGTCGCGCCCGCCTTGAAGACGAAGACCTCACCGTTGTTGCGCTGGGCCACGAGATAGCCGCTCTCGAAGTCGGTCGGGTTCAGGTTGCGAACCACCAGCCCGGCCCAGTTCGTGTTGCCGCCATTGGAATTCACGCCACGGATCTGCAGATCCACGCTCGCCGCCACATCGCCGTACGCGCGTCCCTCCAGACCGGCAACGTAGCTCCACTTGTCAGTGCTCGTCTGGGTCAAAGCACCACCCGACACCGACCACGTGCCGGCGTTGGCCTGCCAGGACTGCGATCCGGCACTGAAGTCGTCCAAATACGGGTACACCTGATCTGGCCCGCCAGCTGCCAAAGCATCCAGAACCTGACGGTGTACGGCGTCCACCGCGGCACCCGACTTGTCGAGCGTGTACGAGTTCGTCAGCAGCGAGTTCGCCAACGCGCGAGCGAGCACCGGCTTCGTCGCGGCGAGCTGCGTGAACAGCTCATAGTCCTCGACCCCGTCCAGCTGCGCCTCACTCCGGATGCTGTCGTAGACGTCGTACGCCGGCGCGTTCGGTCGGACGATGAAGTTGTCCCCGTTCTGCGCCCCGTCGAAGGTGTCGAACTTCTGCCCCAGCGTGCCGAACCAGTAGTTCCACCCCCAGTGCAGATACCCGACCGCATCCGCCTTCCAGGCCAGCATCGGTGTCAGCCGCGTCTTGGCCAGGTGCGACATCAGGAACCGGTTCAGGTACGGACCGCGCGGACCGATGCAGTTGTAGATCCACAACTCGTTGCCAGCAAGGCGTTTGGTCTGGAAATGCCCGACGTTGTTCTCGTAGAGATCGAGGATCGGAGTGTTCGCGGTGACGTTCGCGGTCGGGTTCTGGACGGCCAGTTCGGCCTCGTTCAGCTTCGGGTTCGGGAAGTACTTGCGGTAGATCTCGTACATCCAGTTCGCCGCGTTGGTGTCCTCGGTCCGCGTCGTCTCGTCGTTCGCGCTCATGTAGAAGATGTCGGTCAGACCCTTGGCGTCCAGGTGCTGCTTGAGCGCCGGGAACAGCTTGTTCAGGTACGCCGTCGCCTCCGCCGAACCGGAGTTCACCGGAACCATCTGGGTGGATCCGTTCGCGGAACGCTTCAGCATCTCGAGCCGGTTCGGCAGCCCGGCTCCCGGGTCGCTGGTCATCAGCAGGTGCGGCGTGTGGATCCACTGCAGCGCACCGGCATCGCGGTAGATCTGGATGAACCGGTCGAAGCTCTCCCAGCCGAACGTGTAGTTGCCAGCAGCATCGATCGTGGTGTTCGGGATCAGCAGTGCCTGGAAGTCGGCGAAGACCACATTGTTGCGGTGCCGGGCGTGGTTGCGGGCCATCGCCTCGATCACCCGCCACCAGTTCTCGTCGTACATCTGCACGTTGTACTGCAGCGGGATCGCCTGGATCGTGCCGGTGTAGTCCCAGCCGGCCGAGGTTGTCCAGTTGTTCAGCTTGAATTTCGACTGGTTCGTCGGCGGGAGGGTCGCCGACGCGACGGTCACCCGGACCGGTACGACGGTATCCCCGGCGCTGCTCCGGACGGTCGCCGTACCGGTGTAGAGCCCGGGTGTCGCGCCGGTGGGAACGCGCACGCTGTAGTGGTACGGCTGGGTGACGTTGGCAGCCAGGGTCCGCGGGGTGTTCTCGACCAGCGCGTCGTAGTACGCCGAACCGGTGCCTTCACGCTCCGCGTCGGGAGCCTGGAAGACATTCGGATGGAGGTATTCGCGACGGACCGTGATGTCCGAGAGGATCGCGCCGCCCGGGCCGGTCAGGTTGCTCACGGCAACCGAGACGCCCGACGTGGACGCGGTCGGACGGACCGCGATCTGGGCGGCCTCGGTCTCGTTGCGGGCGGCGTACAGGTCGATCGAGGCCGGGGCGTTCGCCGGCCGGGTGGCGTAGGGGAAGAGCCGGTCGGATGCGTTATGGGTCCAGACCGGTGGTGGCGCCGCCTGAGCCGGCAGCGGTAGCAGCGCGGTCAGGACGACAGTCGAGACGGCGATGGCGATCTTGCGCATTCTTGTCCTCCGGGCGGCAAGGAAGGTCAGAACTACGCATGCAGTGTCAATCGCGCCCTGTAACCGGTCAAGGTAGGACGCCTGGCCGGAACCGGTCAGGTCTCTTGACGGTCAGAAGCTGAGGCGGCCATCTCCTCGATGGTTAGACCACTCAGCACCGACCGCGGCTCGGTCACGGTCAGATCGACGGCCGGATCGGCGTCGTCGTCACGGACCTTGACCAGCAGCCAATCCTCCCCGGTGCGCGTGAATGCCCACGCGCCGACCAGCTTCACCCCGTGTAAACGCACCTTGAGATGACCACGCTCGATCGCCTCGGCGGCACTCCCCGGGGTGAGGTTCGTGTAGACGCCGGCATCCCAGACGATGACGGCGCCGCTGCCGTACTTGCTGTCCGCGTGCACGCCCTCGTACGACGCGTACTCCAGGTCGTGATCGGTGGTGAAGACCGCGAGCCGCTTCACCACCGGATCCAGGGACGGTCCCCGCGGGACCGCCCACGACTTCAGGACGCCGTCCACCTCCAGCCGAACGTCGTAGTGCAGTCTTCGCGCGTCGTGCAGCTGCACCACGAAGATCGGCCGGTGGCTCAAGCGGCGGCTGCCGCAGGGGGCTCGAGCCGGTCCCGGAGCCGGTCGAGGATGCCGCGGAGCAGGCGCGACACCTGCATCTGGCTGACCCCGATCTCGGCCCCGATATCCGCCTGGGTCTGCCCCTCGACGAACCGCAACTCCAGGATCCGCCGCTCCCGCGGCTTCAGCATGGTCAGCGCAGGCGCCAGTACGGCGACCGCTTCGGTCTGCTCGAACGCCGTGTCGTCCTCGGCGATCGTCTCGCCGAGCTGGGTCGCGGAGTCACCGTCCAGCGGACGGTCCAGGGAGAGCACGGAGAAGCAGCCGTCGGCGGCGATCGCGTCCTCCACTTCGTTGACCTCGGCCCCTATTTCGGCGGCGATCTCGGCGTGGGTCGGCTCCCGGTGCAGGTCCTGGATCAGCTGCGGCCGGACCGCGGCGATCGAGCCCTGCAGCTCCTGCAGGCGGCGCGGGATCCGGACGGTCCAGGAGCAGTCCCGAAAATACCGTTTCACCTCGCCGCGGATGGTCGGGACGGCGTACGCGAGGAACGGCGTACCCGTCGAGGGATCGAAACTTCGGGCGGCCTTCACCAGACCGAGGTACGCGACCTGGTCCAGATCGTCGGCCTCGACACCGCGGTTGCGGAACCGCGACGCGATGCTGTGGGCGACGCCCAGATGCAGCTCGATCGCCTGATCGAGCAGCTGCCGGCGTTCGTCTTCGTCGGTGCTTGCGGCCCGGCGGCTCAGCAGGGCCTGCGCCTCGCTGTCGCGCTGGTCGGCGCGCTGCCGGGCGGAGCTGGTAACTGCAGTGGTGTTCATGTTCTGACCTCGCGACGTGAGTCACGGCGCGGCACATGTCTGGACCACGGTCAGGACCTTGCACCTCATTCCTACCCCACTCGGGCCCCGTTATGCATCTTCTCGGCACTTACAGCTTCGTTGTGCTTCGTGATCAATCCGAATTACAGCTAACGCCGCGTCACAATGCGGTTGTAGTCTTGTCGCTGCCACCCCCAGTCTCCGCCCCTGTCACGAATCCAGGTCGCCATGCCTCTCGCCTCTTCCCCGGCCAAAGGTTCCTCCGCACCCACCGGCGTCCCGACCTCTGGGGACGTCCAGATCAACGTCGGCGGCCGCTGGGTCGCCGGTCACGAGCTCGGCCGGCGTGCCGGCGAAGTGCTGGTCAGCCACCACGGTCACCTGGTCTGGGTGGACCGCGAGGCGGTCCGTCCCGCCGAGTGACACACTGCCGGAGTGGAACTGCGGCAGCTGGAGTACTTCGTGGCAGTGGCGCACGAGCGCAGCTTCACGCTGGCCGCCCGCCGGCTGCACGTCGTCCAAAGTGCAGTGAGTGCTGCGATTGCGGCCCTTGAACGGGACTTGAAGGTCACCCTCTTCGAGCGGAACGCGCAGCGCGTGGTCCTGACCGAAGCCGGTACGGCGTTGCTGCCCGAGGCGCTCGCGGTGATGGATGCCGTCCAGGGGGCCCGGGATGTCGTGGACGAGCTCGGAGCCGGCCTGCGTGGATCCGTGCGCGTCGGACTGCTGCCCGGGCTGGGGCTGATCGACCTGCCGGCCGCGGCGGCCGAGTTCCGTCGTCGCTATCCGAACGTCGAACTGCAACTCAGAGTGAACGCCGAAGGCTCTGCCGGGATCATGGTCGCGTTGCGTAACGGCGATATCGATATCGGTTTCCTCGGCGTACCGCAGGGCAGTGTGCCGCGTGAGTTGACCACCTGGGAGCTGCTCCGGGTGCCGCAGGTGCTGGCCGTCCCGGTCGGGCACCGGCTGGCGCGGCGGCGATCTGTCCGGGTAGCGGACCTCGCGGACGAGGAGTTCGTCGACTTTCCGCCGGGATTCGGGACCCGGACGCTGATCGACCAGATCTTCGAGGCGGCCGGGATCGAGCGCCAGGTGGTGGTCGAGGCGCTCGGAATCGAGAACGGCGTTCAGTTCCTGGCGCAGGGGGTCGGCCTCGGCATCCTGCCCGAGTACGCCGTCGCCGGGCTGGACGAGGTCCGCGTCGTACCGATCCTGGACGAGACCTTCGAGTGGTCGCTCTACATGGCGACCCTGCGGAAGCGGAAGCCGACCGCGGCGCTGCGAGCGCTGCTCGGGCTGGTGAGCACGCATCTCAAGCAGCCGCCGGGGACCTCGCTGGGTGCGCAGATGCATCAACAGGATTGATCCTGCCATCGACTTGAGTCGTTGGACTTGATCCATCGTCCGGAGCACGATCGAGATGTCAGCACGAAACGACAGTCTCGAAAGGTAACGACGATGAGTGAGAACACCAGGGTCGCGATCGTGACCGGCGGGTCCAGCGGGATCGGCCGGGAGGCCGCCGGCCGGCTCGGCCGCGACGGCTACGCGGTGGTGATCGGCTACTCCGGGAACAAGGACCGCGCCGAACTGGCGGTCAAGGAGGTCGAGGCCGACGGTGGCCGGGCGATCGCCGTACAGGCCGATGTCGCCGACGAGCGCGCGGTCACCGCGCTGTTCGATCGGGCCGAGCAGGAGTTCGGCGGGGTCGACGTGGTCGTCAACGCGGCCGGCATCATGCCGCTCGCGCCGCTGGCCGAGCTCGACCTGGACGTCTTCGACGACATCGTCCGGACCAACCTGCGCGGCACCTTCGTGGTCGACCAGCAGGCCAGCCGCCGGGTCCGCAACGGTGGCGCGATCGTCAACATCTCCAGCTCGCTGACCCGGCTGGCCCGCCCCGGCTACTCGGCGTACGCCGCGAGCAAGGGCGGCGTCGAGGCGATCACGCTGATCCTGGCCCGCGAGCTCCGCGGCCGCGACATCACCGTGAACGCCGTCGCCCCCGGCCCGACCGCGACCCCGCTGTTCCTCGACGGCAAACCGCAGGAACTGATCGACCGGATCGCCGCCGAACCGCCGCTCGAGCGCCTCGGCCAGCCGTCCGACATCGCCGAGATCATCGCCTTCCTGGCCGGCCCCGCGCGCTGGATCAACGGCCAGGTCATCTACGCCAACGGAGGTTCGGCAGCATGATCGTCCTGATCAGCGGCGCATCCAGTGGCTTCGGTGCGCTCACCGCCCGCGCCCTCACCGACGCCGGTCATACCGTGTACGCCGGAATGCGCGAGCTCGCCGGCCGGAACGCGACTGCCGCGGCCGACGCGGCCGCTTACTCGCCGGGGCTGCGGCCGGTCGAGTTGGACGTCAGCTCGGAGACCTCGGCGCAGCAAGCGGTCGACACGGTGGTCGGAGCGGAGGGGCGCATCGACGTACTGATTCACAACGCAGGGCACATGGTGACTGGGCCGGCCGAGGCGTTCACTCCGGAGCAGGTGCTGGATCTCTACGACACGAACGTCGTCGGCACCCAGCGACTCAACCGGGCGGCACTGCCGGTGCTGCGGGCTCAGCAGGACGGGTTGGTGGTTTGGGTCGGCAGCTCGAGTACCCGCGGCGGCACCCCGCCGTACTTGGCGCCGTACTTCGCCGCGAAGGCCGGGATGGATGCGCTCGCCCAGAGCTACGCGTTGGAGTTGGCGCGATTCGGGATCGAGACGACGATCGTCGTACCGGGTGCTTTCACGCACGGCACCAACCACTTCCTGCACAGCGGATCACCGGCTGACACCGACGTGGTTGCGGCGTACGAGACGAAGTACGCCGGTCTGATGGATCAGGTCGGTCGGCGGTTGGCCGAGCTGGAACCGGAGTGGTCCGACGTCGCCGAGGTCGCGCGGCTGATCGTGTCGGTGGTCGATACCGAGAAGGGCAAGCGCCCGTTCCGGGTGAGCTACGACCCGTCGGACGACGGCGCGATCGTCGTCAACGCGGTCGCCGATCGAGTCCGCTCCGAGCTCCTGCACCGGATCGGCCTGGAAGACCTCCTGCACCCGGTCGCATGACTGTATATACGCACTTCCTGCCGCCCGAGTACGTCGCCGCGGCGGAGCGAGCCGGGCATCTCCGACCGGACGGGATGCCTGGCTGGCCGACGTACTCGCGTGGCGACGTCTTGTCGATCCCGTCGCCCGGTGTGCACTTCGGAGACGACTTCCGCGCGCGGGTGCTGGCGCGTCGCGTCAACGAACTGGCCGCCGAGCGCTGCCGCGAGCAGCCCGGTCTCACCTTCCTCGCCAGTCTTCCGTTGCCGGATGTCGATGCGGCGCTGGCCGAGCTCGACTACGCGTACGACGTACTGCACGCCGACGGCATCATCCTGATGAGCAACGTAACTGGGTTGTACCCGGGTGAGCCCTCGTGGGAGCCGCTCTGGCGAGCTCTCAACGAGCGGTCCGCTCAAGTGCTTCTGCATCCGACCTCACCGCCGCAATGGCGGCAGGTCGCGCTGGATCGGCCGCGCGCACTGATCGAGTTCCCCTTCGACATCGCCCGAGCGGTCACCGACCTGACCCTGACCGGAGTCCTCGCCCGGCACCCCGACGTACGGTTCACCATCTCGCACGGCGACCTGCTGCCCTGCCTGGCCGACCGCATCGACGAGTCGGCATTGTGGAAGAACTTCGCAGCCGTCGACTGCTGCCGGTGAGGAGGTACCCCGGCGGGCCCTGACAGCACCGCCGGGGTGGCTTGTGTCGTTGACTCGACAAGCACCGGATCGTACGTGGCAAACGCCATCCGGGGCAGGGGTCGTCTCAAAAGAAGTCAGGACTCCCGGTGACGAGTTGCTGACACCGCGGGTTTATCGTTGGTAGTTGCAACCAAATACCTGGCTGGGTGAGGAAACGCCGGCCGCTTTCCGCCCCGGGGGACAGTGCTGATCCGCTGCCCTCCGGCCGAAGCGACCCCGCGGACGAACGGAACCCGATGTCAGCCACCCGGACCGAGGCAACGGCCCCGATCACTCGCTACCGGTCCCAGTACGCACCGGCGGATCCGCCGGCCGCCGTACCGGCCTCCGAGCTCACCCATCGGCAGATCCTGGAGATCCTCGTCGGCCTGCTCGCGGCACTCTTCACCGCGGTGCTCAGCTCGACCATCGTCAGTAACGCGCTGCCGACGATCATCGCGGACCTCGAGGGGTCGCAGACGCAGTACACCTGGGTGGTCACCGCCAGCCTGCTCGCGATGACCGTGTCGACGCCGGTCTGGGGCAAGCTGTCCGACCTGATGAGCAAGAAGCTGCTGGTGCAGCTCGCGATCATCATGTTCGTGGTCGGCTCGGCACTGGCCGGGATGGCGCACAACGTGCCGTTCCTGATCGGTGCCCGGGTGCTGCAGGGGCTCGCGATGGGCGGGCTGATGGCGTTGGCCCAGGCGATCGTCGGTGCGGCGATCCCGCCCCGCGACCGCGGCCGGTACTCCGGCTACATGGGCGCGGTGATGGCGGTCGCGACTGTGTCCGGCCCGCTGGTTGGTGGTGTCATCGTCGACACCTCGTGGCTCGGGTGGCGCTGGTGTTTCTACGTCTGCGTGCCGCTGGCTGTCGTCAGCATGATCGTGCTGCAGCGGTACCTGACCTTGCCGGTGCTCAAGCGCCCGATCAGGCTCGACTACCTTGGCGCCGTACTGATCGCCGGCGCGGCCAGTTTGCCGCTGATCTGGGTCTCGTTCGCCGGCCAGCACTTCGCATGGTGGTCCTGGCAGACCGGTGCCTACCTCGGCGGTACGGCGTTGCTCGGTCTCCTGGCGGTCATCGTCGAGACCCACGCGCGCGACCCGCTCGTCCCGGTCTCGGTCGTTCGCGAGCGGACGACTGCATTGGCGATCCTGGCCAGCCTTGCGGTCGGGATCGCGATGTTCGGTAGCGCGGTGTTCCTGGGGCAGTACTTCCAGGTCGCGCGCGGGTACAGCGCGACCGAAGCCGGTCTGCTGACGATCCCGATGATGCTCGGTTCGTTCTTCGGATCGGTCGGGTCGGGGCAGCTGATCACCCGCTACGGCAAGTGGAAGCGGTACCTGGTTCTCGGTGGACTGTTCCTGACCGCGGGGCTCGGGCTGCTCGGCACGATCGACCACGAGAGCGCCTATTGGTACGTCGGTCTCGGGATGCTCGCCATGGGAATCGGCATGGGCATGATGATGCAGAACCTGGTGCTCGCCGTACAGAACACTGTCGACGTCAGCCAGGTCGGCGCGTCGAGTGCGACCGTCACGTTCTTCCGCAGCCTCGGTGGTGCGGTGGGAGTCTCCGTCCTCGGCGCGGTCCTGGCGAACCGGGTCACCGAACTGATCACCCGCAACCTTGCGGCTGTCGGCGCACCGCCGCCCAGCTCGGGTGGTTCGGTGCTGGACGTCAATGCGTTGCCCGCACCGGTCGCTGAGATCGTCCGGCACGCCTATGGCGACGCGACCGGGCGGATCTTCATAATCGCGGCCGCGTCGGCGGTCGTCAGCCTGCTCGCGGTGCTGTTCATCCGCGAGGTCCCGCTACGCCGTACGGTCGCCATGACCGATGAAGACGTCGTATCGGTGGGTGAGTCCGATGATCCGGCAGAGCGTGCGGCTGCGGTCGCCCTCGACGTGATCACCTCGGCTGAGCGGACCGCCCGCGAACGCGAGCGCGAGGCCAACGAACGCGTCCAGGCGGCGGCGATAACCATCCGCCAGATGCGTACCGACGTCGCCGACCTCTTCGCCCGCGTCGACCAGCAAATCGCCGCCCTCGAAGACACCCTCCCGCAACCAGCCGCCGCGTTGCTCGACGTCCGGCGCCATCCCGGCGACCTCTCCGACGAACTCCGCCGCTACGAGCTCAGCGTCCTCAGCGCCAGCCAACGCACCGCCGACCACCTCCGCCAAACCGCCAAGGCCGAGGCCGACCACCTCCTCACCGAAGCCCGAGCCGAGGAACACGAGATCCGCACCCGCATAGCCGAACTCGAAGCGGTCGAACACCGCCTCCTAACCCAAATCCAAGACGGACTCTCCACCACCCCCACACGTGCTGCGGCGCCGCACACCGTCCTGCCGCCCACCCATCACCACACCGGCAACGGCTACCCCGACGTGGAACACCGCCAGCCCTTCGGCTGACCCGCCCCGGCAAACGCGTGCACGAACGACAGGACGTATATGGGTCGACTGGGGTTTGCGGGCGAGCGTCAGGCGGGCGGTGGGGTATGCGTACACGTCTACCTCCTGTCGTTCGGGTGTCGGTCGAGGGTGATGGAATGGGGCGGTGGAGACGTGGGATTCGGAGCAGGTGCTTGCGCTGGCTTCTGATGCTGCGTCGGCGAAGGCCGGGCAGGGGTTGGCTCGGGCGGAGAAGTGGTCGGGCAGCGGGGTGTCCGGGCGTGCCGTCTGGGGGTTGTGCCAGGGGAGCGGGAAGCAGCCGTATCAGACTGCGGTCGATTTGAGTGGGCCGGCGTACAAGTGTTCTTGTCCGAGCCGGAAGTTTCCGTGCAAGCATGCGCTGGGGTTGCTGTTGTTGTGGGCGGGCGGGGAGGTTCGGCCGGGCGAGGAGCCGGAGTGGGTTGACTCGTGGGTGAGCAAGCGGACCGAGCGGCCGGAGCGGAAGCCGGGGGAGGTTGCTGATCCGCTGGCTGCGCAGGAGCGGGCGTCGCGCCGGGCTGATCGGGTGTCGGCGGGGATGGCGGAGTTGGCGAGCTGGTTGGACGATCAGGTGCGGCAGGGGCTGGGTGGGTTCGATCAGCGGGCGTATACCGAGCTGAGCCGGCTGGCTGCCCGGATGGTCGATGCGCAGGCACCGGGTGTCGCCGGGGCGGTACGGCGTGCTGCCGCAGTCGTCGGGCGTGGACACGGCTGGCCGGGTGAGCTGCTCGAGGAACTGTCCCTCATCCACCTGATCGTCGCCGCCCACGCCCGACTCCCCGAGCTGCCACCCGCGCTCGCGGATACCGTGCAGTCCCGCATCGGCTGGACTGTCGAAACCGCCCGCGTCCTGGCCGATGGCGAGAAAGTCGAGGACGACTGGCTGGTCCTCGGCCGCGTGATCGAACCAGACGACCGCCTCACAGTCCGCCGCGTGTGGTTGCGCGGGGCAACAACCGGCCGCGTGGGTCTGATCCTCAACTTCGCCGCGGCCGGTCGTCCCCTCGAACCGCTCCCGGCGCGACCCGGCGAGTACGTCCCCGGCGTCCTCTCCTTCTACCCCGGAGCCCTGCCGATGCGCGCATTGCTCACCCAGTCCGCACCCCGCCTCCCCGCCCCGCGCCCCTCGGGGGCCACCGCCCACCAAGCCCTGGCGTCGTACGTCGAATCCGTCGCCGCCGACCCGTGGAACGAGCGCTGGCCCCTCGTCCTCGAAGACGTCCGCCCAGCCCGGTACGGCGAAGGCTGGGCGCTCGTCGATCTCGAAGGCGACGCCCTTGAACTCCTCCCCGGCGTCGACCCGTGGAAGCTCCTGGCCGTCTCAGCCGGCGACCCGATCACCGTCGCCGGCGAATGGAACCGAGCCGGCTTCCGCCCCATGACCTGCTGGCACGCCGACCGTCCGGTGCTGCTGTGAAGGGGTGGGACGGGCTGGTCAGCTCGGCGTTGTTGGGGACCGAGCGGCGGCCGACGCATTTCGAGGAGTTGCCGGAGCCGATCCAGGAACGCCTTGGTGACGGTGGCTTGCTGGATGCGGCGGCCTTGGCGACGCTCTACCGGCGGGCCGGGCGCAAGCCGCTGAGTGACGTGGAGCCGTTGCCTGGGGTGCCTGGTGAGGACCGGCCGTTGCCGAGGCCGGTGGCGATTCGTCGGTTGGCCGCGATGCTCGGTGGGTTTCAGACGACAGCTCTCGGCGAGTGGTTGCGGGCTGCGGATGCGCGCGGATGGGGCGTGCCACCGGAGTACCTGCCGGCGTTGGCCGACCATGCGCGTAACCGAGCCGAGTACCGTCCGCTGGTGATCGCGGCCGCAGGGCGCCGGGCGCATTGGCTGGCAGACCTCAATCCAGACTGGCGCTTCCTGCACGCGGCAGTTGCTGACAGCAACAGCCCCGAGCTGTGGGCCCATGGCGACCCCCTGCAGCGACGCAGCTGGCTGCGCGACCTCCGTCGTACCGATCCCGCTGCGGCCTTGGAGGCACTGCGCGAGGTCTGGCCGACCGAATCCGCAGCAACACGGACCGACTTCCTCACACTGCTTACAGAAGGTCTGTCCGCCGCCGACGAGGAGTTTCTCGAAGCTGCGCTCGACGACCGTTCCCGAGAGGTACGGCGAGTCGCTGCCGGACTGTTGACCCGCCTGCCGGGCAGCCGCCTCAGCCAGCGCATGTCCGAGCGCCTGCACGCACATCTGCTCGCCAGTCAAGGCGTTCTCACCGTCGATCTCCCCCGGCAGCTCAACGCGGCGATGGAGCGTGACGGCGTGATCTCCGAGGCTGCGGAAGGAATCGGCAAGCGCGCCAACTGGTTCCGCCAGATCGTTGCCGCCACCCCCTTGTCGGCGATGGACCCGGCCTGGCTGCAACTGCCGGTCGAAGGCTGTGCACCCGAGGTGCTGCAAGCCGGGTTGACCGAGGCGACCATCCGCGAAGCATCCGCCGACTGGGCCCGCGAGCTCCTGCGAACCAACGCCGGCACCGGCACCCGCAGCCCCGCTGAACTCCTCAGACTTCTCCCACCCGACGAGTGGGCCCCCGCTGTCGAAGCGCTCCGCAAGACCGTCGACATCACCGAGCTGGTCGGCGGCCTCCCCGTCCCCTGGCCGGCCTCGCTCGCCACCATGCTGCTCGACCAGCTGGCCAAGGTCGGCACCGCGCGCGACTGGGCCCGCCTGGCCAGTGTGACCGCCCGCGCCGCGCCACCCGACGTACTGGACCATCCGATCACCCGCGAACCGACCGGCGAAGAAGACACCTGGCGCCGTCGACTCGTCGAAACCCTGACCTTCCGCCGCGAGCTTTATGAGGAGCTGTCATGACCGAAGTACTGCGGCCGCATGCCGAGACCGAGTACGCCGGGGAGCTGGCCGCGCTGGCGGCGGCGGACGACCGGGCGCGCCCGCCGGCGTGGTTGTTGTCGCCCGCGGCGGTGGTGACCTATCTGTTGGGTGGACGGGCCGGGGACACCGAGATCTCACCCAAGTACGTCGGTCCGCGGCGGCTGATCGAGGTTGCCGTGGCGACGCTGGCGACGGACCGCGCGCTGTTGCTGCTCGGCGTCCCCGGTACGGCGAAGACTTGGGTGAGTGAGCATCTCGCGGCGGCGATCAGCGGGGACTCGACGCTGCTCGTGCAGGGAACTGCGGGGACGGCCGAGGAGGCCATCCGCTACGGATGGAACTACGCGCAGTTGATTGCCCAGGGCCCCAGTGAGGCGGCGTTGGTGCCGAGTCCGGTGCAGCGGGCGATGGCAGACGCGAAGATCGCCCGGATCGAGGAGCTGACCCGGATGCCGTCCGACGTCCAGGACGCGTTGATCACGATCCTGTCCGAGAAGACGCTGCCGATTCCCGAGCTGGCGACCGAAGTCCAGGCCCGTAAGGGATTCAACGTCATTGCCACGGCCAACGATCGGGACAAGGGCATCAACGAGCTCTCGTCCGCACTGCGCCGCCGGTTCAACACCGTCGTACTGCCGTTGCCGGACAGCGCCGAGGACGAAGTCGAGATCGTGTCTCGCCGGGTCGCACAGCTCGGGGCGGCGCTCGAGCTGCCGCAGGCCGATGACGCCCTGGACGAGATCCGCCGGGTGGTGACGATCTTCCGCGAGCTGCGTTCGGGCCGCACCGAAGACGGCCGTACGGCGGTCAAGTCGCCGTCCGGCACGTTGTCCACAGCCGAGGCGATCAGCGTGGTCACCGGCGGTCTCTCCCTCGCCGCGCACTTCGGGGATGGCGTCTTGCGGCCGACCGACGTGGCCGGCGGGATCCTCGGGGCGGTCGTGAAGGACCCGTCCGCGGATCGCGTCGTCTGGTCGGAATACCTGGAGACCGTGGTCCGCGAGCGCGACGACTGGGCCCCGTTCTATCGGGCTGCGCGAGAGATCTCCGGATGACCGTTCACCTGCTCGGGATCCGGCATCACGGCCCGGGATCGGCGCGGGCGGTCGCGACTGCACTCATCGAGTTGCGGCCGGACATTGTGCTGATCGAAGGTCCGCCGGAGGCCGACAAGGTCGTCGGGCTGGCGGCGTCCGAGGAGATGGAACCGCCGGTCGCCTTGCTGGCTTACGCGATGGACGATTCGACGCGGGCGGCGTTCTGGCCGTTCGCGGTGTTCAGTCCGGAGTGGCAGGCGATCAGGTACGCGCTAGCGGCCGACGTACCGGTGCGGTTCTGCGATCTGCCGGCGGCACATCAGTTCGCGTCGTCCGGTCGCGAGGGTCGGCGGGGTGTGTCGATGGATCCGTTGGCGACGCTGGCGAACGCGGGTGGGTACGACGATCCCGAGCGCTGGTGGGACGACGTGATCGAGTCGCGGCGGGACGGCGCCGAGCCGTTCACCGTGATCGCTGATGCGATGCGCGAACTGCGGCACGACGAAGAGGCGAGCGGCCGGGAGGCGCAGCGCGAGGCTTATATGCGGACCGTACTGCGGAAGGCGATTCGCGAAGGGTTCGAGCGGATCGCGGTCGTTTGTGGTGCCTGGCATGTTCCCGCGCTGGAGGCTCCGTTGCCTCCGGCAACACATGACGCCCGGATCCTGAAGGGCTTGCCGAAGCGGAAGGTCGCTTGCACGTGGGTGCCGTGGACGCACGGTCGCCTGGCGGCGGCCAGTGGGTACGGCGCCGGTATCACCTCGCCCGGTTGGTACCACCACCTGTTCACCGCGCCGGACCAGATCACCACCCGTTGGCTGACCAAGGTGGCCCAAGTACTGCGGGCCGAGGACCTGCCGGTGTCGAGTGCGCACGTGATCGAGGCTGTCCGGCTCGCCGACACCTTGGCCGCTTTGCGCGAGCGCCCGTTGGCGGGGCTGAGCGAGGTCACCGAAGCAACGAGAGCAGTGCTCTGCAACGGAAACGATGTTCTCCTCAATCTCGTCACCCGCGAAGCGGTCGTCGGTGAGCTGCTCGGATCGGTACCAGGTGACACGCCACAGGCACCAGTGGCTGCCGATCTCGCGACCCAGGCGCGGACGCTCAGACTGCGCCGGGACGCGACCGAGCGGGTGATCGAGCTCGACCTGCGCAAGCCGAACGACCTGCTGAAGTCGCGGCTCCTGCATCGCCTCCGGATTCTCGGCGTCCACTGGGGTGTCCCCGCGGCCGACGAGCGCCGCGCGCAAGGCACCTTCCGGGAGATGTGGAAGCTGATCTGGGATCCCGGTCTCGAGGTCGAGCTCGTGGCCGCAGGCGCCCACGGTACGACGGTCGTCGGCGCCGCGACCACAGTCATGCTCAAGGTCGCGGCCGACTCATCGACCCTCGCGGAAATCACTGCTGCGCTGGAGAAATCTCTCCTTGCCGACCTGTCCGACGCCCTGCCCGATCTTCTGCAGGGCGTCGATACCAGGGCGGCCGCGGATGCGGATGTCGGTCACCTGATGGAGGCCTTGCCCGCGTTGGCTCGTTCGTCCCGGTACGGCGATGTCCGCGGGACCGACACCGCCGGGCTCGGTACGGTCGCGAGCCGGATGGTGTCGCGGATCTGCGCCGGCCTCGGCCGCACCGTCCACGGACTCGACCCGGAGGCGGCGACCGCCGTACAGGAGCTGATCGACGGCGTACAGGATGCGACCTCATTGCTGGCGGAAGAGGTTCGGGCTGAGTGGTTGCGCACCTTGGAGGGCTTGAGTGACCGGCCTTCGGTGCCGCCGTTGATTCGCGGGCGACTGACGCGACTGATGCTCGACACGTCGCGGTTGCCCGACCACGAGATTGCTCTCCGATTGGGTCGCGCGCTGTCACCCGGTACGCCGACCGCCGATGCGGCCGGGTTTGTCGAGGGCTTCCTGGCAGGTGGTGGATTGCTGCTCGTGCACGACGAGCGCCTGCTGGGGTTGGTCGACGCTTGGCTGGGTGCAATCCCGGATGACGCTTTCGTCGAAGTTTTACCGTTGCTGCGAAGGACTTTTGGGACTTTTGCGGCTCCGGAGCGGCGTACGATCGGGGCCCGAGCGAAGGTGCTCGCCGATCCGGGGAGTGTGGTGGTTGCCAATGACGACGACCTTGACGCCGAGCTGGCTACTTCTGTGCTGCCTGTGGTTGCTCAGCTGCTGGGGGTCTCATGAACGAGCGACTACGGCGCTGGCGACTCGTGCTCGGCAGCGAGGCCGACCCCGAGACCGGTACGACGCTCTCCTCCAGCGACCAGTCGATCGACAAGGCGCTCGCCGCGCTGTACGACGCGTCGCCTGGCGACCATGGTGGTCAACGTGCGGCGGGGCTGGGGTCATCGGCGCCGCGGGTTGCGCGCTGGCTGGGCGACATCCGCCAGTACTTCCCGAGCACGGTTGTCCAGGTGATGCAGAGGGACGCGGTCGACCGCCTCGGGATCACCCGGATGCTGATGGAGCCCGAGCTGCTGAACGCGGTAGAGCCCGACGTTCACCTCGTCAGCACGCTGATGGCGCTCAACGAGGTGATGCCCGAGGAGACCAAGCAGACCGCTCGCGAGGTGGTCGGCCGGGTGGTCGCCGAGCTGGAGGCGCGACTTGCCGAGCGCACCAAGGCGGCGGTCACCGGCGCCCTCGACCGCGCTGGGCGGACCGGTCGGCCGCGACACTCCGACATCGACTGGGACCGGACGATCCGGGCCAACCTCAAACACTTCTCACCCACCCTGGGCACGATCGTCCCGGACCGGCTCATCGGGTACGCGCGGCGGAATCACAGTGTGCAGCGGGACGTCGTACTGGCTATTGATCAGTCGGGGTCGATGGCTGAGTCGGTCGTGTACGCCGCGTTGTTCGGGGCGGTGCTCGGGTCGATCCGGACGCTGAAGACGAGTCTGGTGGTGTTCGACACCGCGGTGGTCGATCTGACCGATCAGCTCGACGATCCGGTCGACGTACTGTTCGGGACCCAGTTGGGTGGTGGGACGGATATCAACCGGGCCCTCGCGTACTGCGAGCAGTTGGTCACCAAACCGTCGGAGACCGTTCTCGTGCTGATCTCCGACCTCTACGAAGGTGGGGTGCGTGAGGAATTGTTGCGGCGTGCCCGTGGTTTGGTTGAAGCAGGTGTGCAGGTGATCGCGCTACTGGCACTGGCCGACTCCGGCACCCCGTCGTACGACGCCGAGAACGCCGCCGCGCTGGTGGAGCTCGGCGTACCGACCTTTGCCTGTACGCCGGACCGCTTTCCGGACCTGATGGCCGCCGCGATCCGTCGCGACGACATCACCAGCTGGGCCTCGACCAACCTGTCGTGAAAGGACTGTTGATGACCACCGTCGAACTGACCCGCTTCCGCGTGCTGCCGGAGAAGACCTCGGAGTTGCTGGAGGCGCGGGCGGAGATGCTCTCGGACTTCGCGGCTGATCGGGTCGGGTTCCGTGATGCACGCCTGGTGCAGCTACCCGACAACGAGTGGCTCGACATCGTCGAGTGGGACACCGCGGAGGACTTCGCGGCGTCCCGGGAGAAGGGTGGCAACCTGCCGGGGATCGCGCGGTTCTTCGCCGCGATCGACTCGCTGGTGGTCGCCGAGGAGGGGACGCTGGCCTGATGGTCGGGGCCCCGGTTGCCCGGGGCCCCTTTTCTCAGCTGTGGGTGACGGTGACGTTGTAGACGACGACCTCGCCGTAGTTGCTGGTGTCGCAGGGTGAGGAGTTCGTGCAGTTGGCCTGGGTGTAGGCGCCGGCCTTGAAGTAGCCACCGGTGAACGACTTCGGGATCGTTGCCTGGAGCACGTTGTTGTAGTACGCCTTGATCGAGCCGTTGCTGACCACGAACTTGGCCTGGAATCGCTTGCCCAGCGTGTAGTTGCCGTCGACAAGCTTGTAGCGGGTGTTGTTCTCGTCCGTGACGTACAGGTTGGCGCCGTCGAGGCGGAACGTGGCCATGTCGTTACCGTTGTGGATCTGGCCGGCGACGACCTGCGGCTTGGCGTTCGGGCGGTGTGTGATGGCCTGGTCGATGATCATCGTGTGCACGCCGGAAGTCGAGGACCACGAGGCACCCGAGCCGTTGCGCATCTCGCGGAGTTCGGAGCGGGCGTAGGTGGTGTTCGGGGTCGTCACGCCGTTCACCGCATTGCGGAAGCGGACGCCGTTGCAGTACGGCTGGTCGATGAACCACGGGTTCAGTTCGTAGCTGTCGAGTCTCGGCTGGCTGATCTCCAGTACCTGCGTGCCCGATTGGTTCGGGTCGTCGACCGGCAGTTGCAGCTTCCAGTTGGCCAGGTTCAGCACGTCACCAGGCGTGGAACAGGCAGTGGGCGCCGCGGCGGCGGTCGGTACGGCGGCTGCAGCCGCCAGCAGTGTGGTGGCGAGTAGTGCTCGGACGAACATGCTGTTCTCCTTCGGGGCGGTGGGACAATCATCAGAACCGCTGGGCTTTGTCGACCTGATTGATCAACGGGTCCCCAGCGAGGAACCGACGGGTGTTCTCCAGCAGTACGGCGAATCGTCGTTCGGCGGCATGCGGTCCGGCACCGGCCACATGCGGCGTGATCAGTACGTCGGGCCGTGACCACAACGGGTGTGCCGACGGGAGCGGCTCGGTCTCGAACACATCGAGCGCGATCCCGCCGAGCCGGCTCTCCGCAAGATCGTCGAGCCGGACCGTCGGACCACGTCCGACGTTCACGAACAGCGCAGTCGGCTTGAAGAGTTTCAGCCGCGCGGCGTCGATCATCCCCTCGGTCGCCGGTGTGTGCGGCACGGTCAGTACGACGATGTCCGCGGTCGGCAGCAGCTCGTCCAGCTCGTCCACCGGACGCATCGCCACAAACCCCTTCGGCGCCTGTGTGATCCGCGCATCAACCCCGGTGACTGCCACCCCGAACTCGCTCAACAGCCGACCAACCTCCGCGCCCACCGCCCCCGCACCGACAACAAGCGCCGACGCTTCACCAAGCGCCAGCACCGAACCCGGATCCCAGTCCGGCGCCCACGTCGCGGTCTGCTGGTCGCGCACGTACCGCGGCAGCCCCCGAGCCATCGCCAGCACCATGGCCAACGTATGCGCAGCCACATGATCGGTATACGTGTCCCGCATATTCGTCACCACGACCGGATGCTCAACCAGCGCCGGATAGTAGAACTCCGGCGCCGGCCCAGCCTGCGGAGCCTGCAACCACCGCAACCGCTCCGCCCGCTCCAACAGCTCCGCCGGCAGTACGCCGTACGCCGCATCCGCCGCCCCAATAACCTCCGCCGCCGCCCCCAAACTCTCCGCCCGAACCACCCGCAACCCCGCCACCGCAGCTTCCAACCGCCCACCCCAGTCAGCGCTCTCCTCAGCCAACCCAGGCAACATCACCAGCACCCCACCACCACCACCCCCACCCCCGGCTCCGCCCCTCCCCACCGATGCCGCCCTCCCCGCGTCCGTGCGCGCGCCTGCGCCTGCGGGCGCGTCCGCTTTCGCGTCCAGGCCTGCTTTCTCGCGCGTCATCTGCGGGCCTCGGCTATCGCGGTGCGGATTCGGTTGAGGCGGGCTTTGGATGCGAGGCCTGCGTGGTAGTACCTGACTTCGGTGGCGCCTGCTTCGAGTAGTTCCGTGACGCCGTTCCATTGGGGGTCGAGGGCTGTGACGTTGGCTATCAGGGGGATGTCGGTTCGGTCGGCCGCCGCCTTCAGCTGGCGGGCGGCTGCTTGGGTGTCGCCCCAGCATTTGAGGACGAAGGCATCCGGCGCGACGGACTGGAAGTCCACGCCTACGTCGGGGCCGGTGACCCACGGGTCGTCGGTTGCCATCAGCAACACTCGGCGGTCGCCGGCCAGGGACTTCGCCTCACGGACCAGTTCGCCGATCACGGCTCCTCGGTGCGCGAGAAGGGCAGTCGCGTCGACGGGAGCTCCGGATCCACCTTCGAGTTCGGCGTCGACGGCGGTTCGGACCGACCGGGCCAAACGATCAGCTTCGGGGCCGAGCGCCGTACGGCAGGCTGGGCAGAAGCAGAGGGAGAGTAGGCGGCGTGCGGTGACCGAGAGTTCGGCGCCTTCGGTCTTCTCGTGGTGGCTGCCGTGGTCGAAGCCGAGCCAGCCGCAGGCTTCGAGCATCAGATCGACGTCGTACTGGGCGCAGATCTCACTCACGATCGTCAGTGCGTACTCGCGGACCGCCTGGTGTGACGGACACAGCGCATACGGGTAGCGCTCGCCGTATGCGTTCCGCACGGTCACATCCGGGTGGGCCGAACCCACCGCCGACGAATGGGTGAGCACCAGCCACGCCTCGACCGACATACCGGCGGCGGTGAGCGCGGCGGCCGCCGTACCGAAGCGGTCCGGGTTATCCACACCCCAGCTCGGCGGGAGTGGACGGAGGCCGGGCCAGCGGTCGTCGCGGATGGGGAAGTAGGCCGCCGCGTGTTCGGCGTGGACGACGCGGTGGGCCGGGTGCCACGGGGTGATCCCGCGAACCGAGTGGTACGCCGCCTGCAGGGTCACGGTGTCGGCGCCGAGCCCGGCGATCCGGGCCGCGGCCTCCGGGTCGCCGACCAGGTCCCAGGTGTACGCGAACACGCCGTGACTCACGAGCCTCACTCCTGTGGGTAAGCGCTTGCCAAGATCGGGTCCGCCCAGAGTAGATCCGGCGGGTCGGATGCGGCAAGACCTGCGAAAGCGGTTTCATATCCACAGGTTGTGCATGACCTTGTGGATCATCGATCCTGAGGAAGGGCTTTCAGAGGGAGGTGAGACGGTTGCGCGCCAGTACCCAGCGAGTGACGATCACCGATGTCGGCGCGGCCGCGGGTGTATCGCCGGCCACCGTCTCCCGGGTGCTGAACGGCACGGCCAAGGTCGACCCCGCCCTCGCCGACCGCGTCCAGGCGGCCGTCCGCACGCTCGGTTACCGGCCGAACGCCGCCGCGCAGGGACTGGCCAAGGGGCGCTGGGGCACGATCGGTGTACTCGTCCCGGACCTCGCCAACCCGTACTTCCCGGAGATCCTCAAAGCAGTCAGCGCCGTCGCCCGCGCGAACGGCCATCGGGTGATGATCATGGAGTCCGAGGAAGACCCAGCTGTCGAACCGGAGCTCGTCGCCGACCTCCTCCGCAGCTGCGACGGCCTCCTGCTCTGCTCACCCCGGATGCGCCGCGACCAGCTCGTCGCGCTCGCCGACCGCGGGCACCCGATGGTTCTCGTCAACCGCATCGTCCCCGGCCTCGCCGTACCGTCGATCTCGGTCGACTTCTACGGCGGTACGACGCTCATCTGTGGCCATCTCGCCCAACTCGGCCACCGCGAGGTCGCCTACCTCAGCGGCCCCGAAGCCTCCTGGGCCAACGGCGAACGCATCCGCGCCCTGGAAGCTGCAGCCGCCTTCGGCCTCCGCCTGACCGTGATCCCGTGCGGCGGGACCGCCGCCGACGGGTACGCCACCGCCGACCAGATCCGCCGGACCCCCGCCACCGCGGTCGTCACCTACAACGACCTGGTCGCCCAGGGCGCACTGTCCCGCCTGCGCGAACTTGGCATCGACGTACCAGCCGACCTCTCGGTCATCGGCTTCGACAACCTCTCCCTCGACTGGACCGGCCAAGCCACCCTCACCACCGTCGCCATGCCCCGAGACGAGCTAGGCCGCCAAGCCGCCACCCTCCTGGAACACCTCATGACCGGCACCCCCGACACCAACCCCCACCTCCTCCCCATGCAACTCCTCACCCACCAAACCTCAGCCCCACCTCGCCACCCCTAGCCCCATCCGAGAGGGGTGGGCGGCGCGGGCTGCCGAGTGTCTGCCCAGCAGTTGAGTGGGGTGCTGCCGGGCCGGATCGATGCCGGCCCGGTCGCCAACCGCAGATGGGCGGACTTGGGGGCCATCACAAGTGGTGGTTGGGGCATGGGGGCAGGCGTGGCGGGGGTGGGTGGGCGTAATTGTGATGGCGTGGGGGTTCGGGCGCGCCTAGCTTGGGGGGATGGAGGTTGGGGTGGTTCGGGGCGATGAGTTTGGGCGGGCGGCTGAGTTGTGGGAGGCGTCGGTTCGGGCTACTCATGACTTTGTGACTGAGGCGGATCTGGATGTGTTCCGGCCGTTGGTGCGGGAGGCGATCGGGGGGATTCCGCAGTTGGCGGGATTGCGGGACGGTGATGGGTATCTGATCGGCTTCGTGGGGGTGGCCGAGGGAAATGTCGAGATGTTGTTCCTGGATCCGGCGTACCGGGGGCAGGGCGGTGGGAAATTGCTGCTCGACCATGCCTGCAAGGAGTTTGCGGCGACTGCCGTCGATGTGAATGAGCAGAACCCGCAGGCCGTCGGGTTCTACGAGCACTACGGGTTCACGCTGGTCGGCCGGAGTGAGCGGGACTCGACCAACAAGCCGTACCCGATCCTGCACTACACGCTTTAGCCGGCGATCTCGAGGATGTCGATCTCGGTGTAGGGGTCGGCCTCGGCGAAGCGGAGTGCCCAGCGGATCGCGTCGTCCTTGGAGTCGACGCGGATGATCGACAGGCCGGCGACGAGCTCCTTGGTCTCGGCGAACGGGCCGTCGAGGACGCGCGGTGGACCCGGCTGCGCGACCGAGATGCGGGCGCCGTTCGCGCTCGGCATCAGGCCTTCGGCGACCAGCAGGATGCCGGCCTGGCGCATCTCCTCGAGGACCGCGTCGGCGCGGGCCAGGATCTCGGGGTCCGGTGGGTTACCCGCTTCGAGGCCGTCGTTCGTCTTGTGGAGCAGCATGAACCGCATAGCGCCGACCTTAGTAGGTCGAGAGCTCTGCCCAGAAGGCTTCCGGGATGGCGTGTTCCAGCCAACCCGCGACCTCGCTGATCTCCTGCGGGCTGCGGGCCCCGACCACCACGGCCGGTACGGCGGGATGCGCCAGTGGGAACTGGATCGCGGCCGCCAGCAACGGTACGTCGTACCGTCGGCAGAGCTCGCGGAGTCGATCGATCCGGGTCAGCAGCTCGGACGGGACTCGCGCGTAGCCGTGGGGAGCGCCATCTGCGGTGTCGGCGAGTACGCCGCCTTGGAAGACTCCGGCCGCGAGTACGGCGACGTTGAGCTTTGAGCACAGTGGAAGCAGTTCGTCGGTCGCGGAACGGTCGAGCAAGGTGTAGCGACCGGCCAGCAGGATGCAGTCCGGGCCGGCGGTGCCGGTCTCGCGGAGGAAGCGGGCTGCGACGTCGGCATGGTTCACACCGAGGGAGATCGCGCGGATCGCGCCGCGGCCGCGGAGTTCGTTCAGTGCGCGGAGGGCGTCGGTCGAGGCGGTGGCGAAGTCGAGGTCGGGGTCGTGGATGTGCAGGATGTCGATCCGGTCGATCCCCATCCGCTCCAGGCTCGCCTCGAACGAGCGGATCACCGCGCCGTACGAGTAGTCGAGCCGTGGTCCGACACCGGCCGGCGGCTCGGCCCAGATCGGCTGTACGTCCGGTCCGCCGGGCTCGATCAGGCGGCCGACTTTGGTGGAGAGCACGAAGTGGTTCCGCGGACGGCCGCGGAGGGCCAACCCGGCCCGCTGCTCGGAGACGCCGTACCCGTAGACCGGCGCGGTGTCGAACAGCCGCACCCCGAGCTCCCACGCCCGGTCGATGGTCGCGATCGCCTGCGACTCCGGCACCGCGGCGAACATCCCCCCGATCGAAGCCAGCCCCAACCCCAACTTGCTGACCCGCAACCCAGTCCGCCCCAACTCCACACTCCGCATGCCGCCGACCCTAGAAGTCGCCACCGACATTTCACCTCGAGCCCCGATCAGCCATTCCGGCGGGCCGCGAGCGGTTGGTGGGTGCTCAAGGTGGGGGGATCAGGTGGGTTAGGGCGGTGGGGGCGTAGTAGATGGTGGGGGTGGGGCAGAGGGGGGCTTGGGGGAGATGGGTGGGGTCGTCGAGAAGGATGGCGTGGCCTTGGGTGATGGGGGTGGCTAGGTATTCGTGGCCGGGGAGGGGGGCTACGGCGGTGCGGCAGCCTAGGGCCATGCCTTCGAAGAGGGCGGTGGTGGAGACGCCTACCTGGTACGTCGCTCGCGCGAGAAGGTCGAGGGTGTTGCCTGAGGTGGAGAGTTCGACGCCGGGGGCGGGGGTGTAGTCGGCGGCGTGTTCGCTCGGGTGCAGGCGGAAGAGGACGCGGAGTGCAGGGTTCGCGCGCGCGACGGACTCGGCGACGTGCAGGAGGTCGGCGCCGGTTGTGCCTTGGGAGAGGAAGACCGCGAGCGACGGATCCTTCGGGACGGGTGCGGGCAGGTAGGGCGCGCCTACGACGGAGGTCTGCATTCCTGCGGGTAGGTCGGCGACGGACGACCAGTAGGAGCCGAAGGTCCACAGCTCGTCGGGCTGGTCGGCGACCATCGGGCGACCGGGGTAGCTGTAGCCGAGGTGGAACGGGCTGATCGCGCCGTGCTGGAGCTCGACGACCCGGATGCCGAGATCGCGGGCGGCGCCGACGATGTGCTGGTGGAAGTAGGCGACGACGACGTACACGGTCTTGATGCCGTGTCGCCTCAAAAGCTTCCGGTAGAGCGCGCGCAGGCGGAGATGCTTGGGGACCTCGCGGGCCAGCAGTGCACCGATCGGTACCGAGACACCGGTCAGTTCCTGCAAGGCGGCCGCGATACCAAGAGGGTCGTCCACCGACCGCGGGTGCACCGCGCCGAACGCCGACGTGAAGAAGTCGAGGTTGCGGCTACCGGGGAGCGGTACGCCGTTGATTCCCGAGTCGAGGATCAGCGCAGAGGGGCCTAACAAGGAGCGGAGTTCGGCGGTGTAGATCTCGACACCGTCCGGTTTCCGGGGATGCGGTACCACGAGAGACGAGTACCGGCCGAGGAACGGGTTGCGGGTCGCGAGACCGGCCACGTGCCGCCCGACGAGACCGAGCTTGTCGCGGGCAGAACGACGTACCGGATGCGGTATGCCGTGGATGCCGGAACGACGGGTCAGCTCATGGAAGACGCGCATCCGGATGATCGGCCACGGGTGCGCGCCCCGGATCTGCCAGTCGAGCAGACTCAGGTCCCGCTCCACCTGCCAGATCGCCCGGCACAGGCTCGCCACCGTCGTGGTCGGCGCCGTGCCGTTCCCGGTACTCGTCATGGTTGATCCCTACTATGCCTGCCAGGCTGCCGACACCGGAGAAGAACCGGCGGACTGCCTTGAGCAGGTGCGTCTTCCGGCCGAGCAGCAGTCCGGCCAGCGCGAATCCGATCGCCGAGACCACCCGGGCCGAAGCATAGGCCAGCACCAGGACGTAGCTGACCGCGCCCGGACGGATCAGCAGGCGGCTGATCGTGTCGCCGCTGCCGGATCGGAAGGCACGCCGTACCAGCCAGCTGAGCGTCGTCCGCGCCGCGGGGACCTCCTCGGCGATCACGGCCTCCTCGCACCAGACGATCCGGAAACCGGCCCGGTGCACCCGCAGGAAGAAGTGCAGGTCGCTGGATCCGGTGTAGCGGAACGCGGGATGGAAGCCCGGTGTGACCGTGTGGTAGACCCGCCGGCTGACCAGCGTGTTGTTCGTGTACGCCTTGCGCATCTCCAGGCCGGTGGTGTGCCGGCCGGTCGAGTCGTGGACGTCGCTGTAGTGGTTCCACGGGGGAGCGCCGGCCGGGAGGTTGCCCTTCACCGGCCCGGTGACAACGTCGGCACCGGTCTTCTCCCAGGCGGCCAGGAGGGTCGCCAGCCAGTCCTTCGGTGCCACCTCGTCGTCGTCCACGAAGATCAGCGCGTCGTCGTTCCAGCACAGCTCCACCGAGCGTTCGCGGGCGAACGGGATCCCCGGCTCCGGTTCGACCACCGACTCGATGGGATATCGATCGCCGTCGAAGGCCGCCACCACCTGCGCCGCGGTGCCCTCGGCATCGTTGTCCACGACGACGATCCGGACCGAATAATCCGATCCCGCGGGCAGTTCCTGGGCCTGCAAACTCGCCAACAGACCCCGCAACAGACCAGGCCGCCTAAACGTGATTACCGCAATGGCGACACTGGTGCTCATAGTCCCCCGAGACTATCGGTCCGGCCAGCGCCGCGGCCATCCGACGCCCGTCGCCTGGTTGTCGGTAAGGACACGTAGAGGTGGGTCGTGGCGGTACGGCGAGGTGGCCGGTGAGCGTGCGCCGGTCAGCTTGGTGGGACCACTACGTGTCGTTACCGACGCTGTACCTGTGGGTACAGTGGGTGGGTGGAGACGGTGGAGAGGTTGATCCGGAGTACGCAGGAGTTGTTGTGGGAGCGGGGGTATGTGGGGACCAGCCCGAAGGCGATTCAGGCGGCGGCCGGGGCCGGGCAGGGGAGCATGTATCACCACTTCAGCGGGAAGGCCGAGCTCGCCAAAGCCGCCATCGAGCGATCGGGCACCGAATTGCGCGCCGCGGCCGAAGAGCAACTGAGTGCACCCGGTACGGCGGGGGATCGGATCGCCGGCTATCTCAGCCGGGAGCGTGAGGTGCTGCGCGGTTGCCGGGTCGGCCGACTGACCGCGGATCCCGATGTCGTGGCGGACCCGGAGTTGCGTGCCCCGCTCGACGAGACGTTCACCTGGTTGCGCACCCGGCTGGCCGAGGTGGTTGCTGAGGGCAAGCAGAACGGTGAGTTCGCCGCAACGATCGATCCCGAGCGACTCGCGGCGACGATCGCCGCCGTACTGCAGGGTGGTTATGTGCTGGCCCGGGCGGCGCAATCCACCGAACCGTTCGAGCAGGCTGTTCAAGGACTCTTGGAGTTGATCGAAGCATGAGGATCGGAGCGGTTTTCCCGCAGCTCGAGATCGGCGCGGACCCGGCCGTCGTACGCGACTGGGCGCGGACGGTCGAGGACGCCGGCTACACGCATGTGCTTGCCTACGACCACGTTCTCGGTGCGGATCCGGCGAACCGTCCCGGCTGGACCGGATACACCGACAAGTCCTTGTTCCACGAGGTTTTCGTGCTGTTCGGGTACATGGCCGCCATCACCACCGAGCTCGAACTCGTAACCGGTGTCCTCGTCCTCCCGCAACGCCAGACAGCGCTCGTCGCCAAGCAGGCGGCCGAGGTCGACGTGCTCTCCGGCGGCCGGCTGCGGCTCGGCGTCGGCATCGGCTGGAACCAGGTCGAGTACGACGCTCTCGGCGTACCGTTCACCCAGCGCGGTGCCCGACTGACCGAGCAGGTCGAGCTGCTCCGCAAACTCTGGGCCGACCCGGTCATCACCCACGAAGGCAAGTACGACCATGTCGACCAGGCCGGCCTCAACCCCCTCCCGAGCCGGCGCATCCCCATCTGGTTCGGCGGCGGAGCGGACGCCGTACTGAGAAGGACCGGCGAGATCGGCGATGGCTGGATGCCGCAAGGTCGGCCGGACGACGCGATGCGCGCGCAGCTGAAGACCATCCGGGACGCCGCGGAGCAGGCAGGCCGCGACCCGGCCGAGATCGGTATCGAGGCCCGGCTGTCGCTCGGTGCCGTACCGGAGCAGGATTGGCGCGAGTACGTCGACGGCTGGCGCGAGCTCGGCGCCACCCATCTGTGCGTCAACACGATGAACGCCGGGCTCAAGCGTCCCGAGGAACATGCCCAGCTGCTGCGCGAGGTCCTCCCGAAGTTAGGGTGAGAGCTATGGCCATCGACGTGATCGGGACCCGGAACGAGCGGTACGACGAGATCCTGACCGAGCGTGCGCTCGGTCTGATCGAGCGGTTGCATCGCGAGTACGACGGCCGTCGGCAGGCGCTGCTGGCCCGCCGGACCGGGCGGATCGCCGCGATCGCGGCCGGTACGGACCTCGGGTTCCTGCCCGAGACGAAGGACATCCGCGACGATCCGGACTGGCGAGTCGCGCCGGCGGCGCCCGGTCTGGTCGACCGCCGGGTGGAGATCACCGGGCCGACCGACCGGAAGATGACGATCAACGCGCTGAACTCCGGCGCGAAGGTCTGGCTGGCCGACCAGGAGGACGCGAACACGCCGACCTGGGAGAACGTCGTCGGCGGTCAGCTCAACCTCAAAGACGCGATCACCCGGCAGATCGACTTCAGCACCGACACCAAGTCGTACACGCTGAAGCCTGATGAGGAGCTGGCGACCATCGTCGTCCGGCCACGGGGTTGGCATCTGCCCGAGAAGCACATCCTGGTCGATGGTGAGCCGGTCTCCGGTTCGCTGGTCGACTTCGCGTTGTACTTCGCGGCCTGTGGACAACTGCAGCTGGACCGCGGTCAGGGGCCGTACTTCTACCTGCCGAAGATGGAGTCGCACCTCGAGGCGCGCCTGTGGAACGACGTGTTCGTGACCGCGCAGGAGGCCCTCGGCATCCCACGCGGGACGATCCGCGCGACCGTGCTGATCGAGACCTACCCGGCCGCGTTCGAGATGGAGGAGATCCTCTACGAGCTGCGCGAGCACTCGGCCGGTCTGAACGCGGGCCGCTGGGACTACATGTTCAGCGTGATCAAGACACACCGGGACCGCGGGGTCGACTTCCAGCTGCCGGATCGCAACAGCGTGACGATGACCGTGCCGTTCATGCGCGCCTACACCGAGCTGCTGGTCCGCACGTGCCACAAGCGCGGCGCGCACGCGATCGGCGGCATGGCCGCGTTCATCCCGAGCAAGGACCCGGCCGTCAACGAGCAGGCCTTCGCGAAGGTCCAGGCCGACAAGACCCGCGAGGCCGGCGACGGTTTCGACGGTTCGTGGGTAGCGCACCCCGGCATGGTCGACACATGCCGCGCGGTCTTCGACGCCGTACTGGGTGAGAACCCCAACCAGCTCGACAAACTCCGCGAGGACGTCGATGTCACCGCCGAGCAGCTCCTCAACGTCGCCGCCACCCCGGGCGACGTGACCGAGGCCGGCCTCCGCAACAACATCAGCGTCGCCCTCCAGTACCTGGCCGCCTGGCTCGAAGGCACCGGCGCCGTCGGCATCTTCAACCTGATGGAGGACGCCGCCACTGCCGAGATCTCGCGCTCCCAGATCTGGCAGTGGCGCAAGAACGGCGTAGTCCTCGACACCGGCGAAACCATCACCACCGAACTCGTCGAACGCCTCGCCGACGAAGAACTCGCCGCCCTCGACCACCCCGACCGCTACCAGTCCGCCAGAGCCCTCTTCCTCGAGGTGGCCCTGGCAGACGAGTACGTCGACTTCCTGACGATCCCGGCGTACGAGCGCTTCGCCTGACCGCCTTTGGCTCGGTCAGTGCTTCGGGTATGCCGCGTCTACTTCTACTTCGACCAGCCAGCCTCCGACGGGGAGGTTTTCGATTTCCAGGGCGAAGCGGGAGGGGCGGGATTTGTTGATGACGAAGGGTTTGGTGGGTGGGGCGGTACCCAACGGCACGGGCACGTAGTTGCCGGTGGTGAGGTCGGTGTTGGCGAAGTACTGGCGGTAGGCGCGGTTCCAGCCGGCGAAGTCGGCGGTGGCCGCTCCGGCGGGGTTCTGCAGGAAGACGCGCATGGTGTAGACGTCGGCGAAGGTGAGGCCGGCGGCTTGGAGGTTCTCGCCGATCCGGCGGAGGACGTTGATGCCTTGGGCCTCGGTGATGGTGACGCCGGCCGAGAGGGTGCCGCCGGGGAAGATGGCGGTGTCGATGTACGACGCCTCTGATCCGGCCGGAGCTGTGGTGTTCAACGCCGTCGGGCCGATGCCGCTCGTCTTGTAGATCGGGGTGTTCGCGCCGATGCCGACGCCGGTGGCGATCATCGGGTTGGCCTGCCCGGCGGGGAGAGCCGGTACGACGGTTCCGGGGCGGGGTGGACGCGGTTTGTTCCACCAGCCGGCCGCCGTACCGGCGCCTGCGGTGAAGGTCGCTACCACTGCGACAGCTGCAATGACTACCTGACGGAGCTTCATCGAGACGTCACCACCCGGTGGTGTAGTGCGGTCACGGTGGCGCGGGCCGAGGTCATGGCGCCGTGCTGCCAGGCGATCGCGTGGGACAGATGGTCGCCGGCGAAGTAGACGTTGCCGGTGGGTTCGAGCAGGCGTTGATAGGTTCCGTCGGTCTGCGAGGGCCAGCCGACCCACGCTCCCTCGGAGTGCTTGGCCGCGGCCCAGTTCACCGAGAACGACGCCTCGATGTCCCGGCCGTAGACCTCGCCGTGCATTTTGGTGCCCTGGGCAACGGCTCGCTCGAGGCGGCCGGCCGGCGTGAGCGCGCCGTACAGGTTCGCGTTGGTACCCGTGTTGTAGTAACCGATCACGGTGCCGCGCTCCCCGTGGAAGCCGGTCGACGGATACCACGTGTTGCCGGTGTCCAGACTGCTGTTGGTGATACCGCCGTAGATGCGCAGATCCTCTTCCCACCAACGGCGTCCGTACTCGATCCCGATCTTGCCGGCATTGGTCGGCCGGGCGTACTTCAGTGCGTCGACCACCGGCGTCGGCAGGTTCGACGGAATCTTGGCCGCGATCTGCGGCGGCAGACTGCAGATCGCGAAGTCGGCAGCCAGGACTCGGGGCCGGCCACCGGTGCTGTAGGTGACCTGAACGCCATCCGGAGTGTTCCGCATCCCCAGGACCTCGGCGCCGTACTGGATCTTCTCCCGGCCGATCGCGCGTTCGAACGCGTACGGGATCCGGTCCATCCCGCCGACCGGCTGGAACATCATCATCGCCTGGTCCCAGCCGAACTCGAACGAGAAGTAGTTTCCGACCCCGCTCGCGAAGACATCACTCAGCGCGTACGGCGCTTCCGTCGTACCGCCTTCGGTTCCGGCGCCGGGCTCGACCGAGTACCCGCGGCGGCCGCTCCCGGCGTACTTGAACCCACCATCCTTGTTCGCGATCGACCCGAAGCTGGTCAGGAACCCGATCAGGGCTTGCTTGTCAGTAGCAGTCAGGTAGGAATCGAGCGCCCCCTGATCAGTCGCCTTGGCCAGCAACTCGGACACGTAGCCGTAGACATCGGCCTTGGCGGTGCGGTGCCGGATCGGCTTGTTGGACAGGGCTGTCGTACCCTCGCGGTACAGGTACGCATCCGCGTTCTGGTTGATGAACGGTTCGATGGCGACGCCGAGTTCACGGCAGTAGTCGAGCGTCACGTGATGCTGCGGGATCCGCGCCGGACCGGCGTTCATGTACTGCCCCGGCGAGAACCGTGCCCGCTGGGTGACGCCGGCCAGGTCTGTCTCGGAAGCTCCACCGCGGACGGTCCAGTTGCGGCCACCGGGACGCTTCCGGGCCTCGAGCAGGGTGACCTGGTAGCCGGCCTTCAAGAGTTCGTACGCCGAGGTCAGTCCGGCGATCCCGGCGCCGAGAATCACCACGTGCTTGCGGGGCCGGCCGTTCAGATCGGCCCGCGTCGGGGCGGCGAACGCGGGGGTCTCGGCCAGTCCGGTCAGACCGAGGGCGGACATCGTGGAGTAGAGCACACCGGCACCGCCGGCGATACCAACCTGTTGCAGGAAGTGACGTCTGGTCTGCGCCATGCCTTCTCCTCACGGGCAACGGGGAGGGACGGTCCCCTTGTTGACCAGAAAGGTAAGGACAAAGTGTTGTGGCGCTGTGTCCGAGCTGTGACATCCTCACGCCGAAACTGACAGGTATGTTTCTGCTTAACGAACCTGTTCGAGCAGCGTCTTGGCTACTGGCGCGATCTCCGCATAAACCCCGGGATACTGCGGTTCCGCGCAGCCTCGGCCCCACGACACGACACCGAGCAGGCGGCCGTTCATCACCAGCGGCCCGCCGGAGTCGCCCTGACAGGCGTCGCCTGTTCCATCCAGGTAACCAGCGCAGATATTCGCGACCGCCGTGTAACCGTTCTCGGCGTACCCCTTGATTCCCAGACAGGTAGCGTCACCCAGATCCGGTACGGCGAGCTTCTGCAGGGTGTCCTCAGGCCCGGTCCCGTTGGTGTCGCCCCAGCCATAGACAGTCGGTACGGCGCCTCGCCGGTCCGCGCGCGCACTTGTCTCCAACGGCAGGAGCGGCACCCCGGTCATCGGTCTCTGCAAGGTCAGGACGGCGAAGTCGTTGCGGTTCGTGGCCGTGCTGTACGCCGGGTGCACCCAGATCTTGCTGACCGCAGAAAACTTCCCCAGCGAGTGATCGGCCAGGTCGGCCCGGCCCTGGATCACGCCGTACGACGCAGCCGGGCGGCTGGCGCAGTGAGCCGCGGTCAGGACTTTGTTCGGGGCCACGAGCACGCCACCACACCACCGTTTGGAGTCGCGCACCGCGTCCTTGTTGGTCAGGACAACGGCCCATGGCGCCTCGCTGACACTCGCCAGCGTGCCGCCCACCACCATTGGCTCGGTAGTTCCCGCCGTACACAGCAACAGCACTGCAAGCAGTGCGATCGTCCGCTTCACCATGCGTCGAACCTACTCCAAGTGATCCGGTGAGCACGGTAAGTAGCTTCACCATGTCTGCCCCAAAGGGCACTTGAAGTATTGCCAGCGTGACTCTCGGCATTTACCGTCGGAACGCGGCTGGGGGGTCGCCCACTGCGCAACCGAGGGGGGAGCGCGGACGCCCGGGGCCGCGGGGGTGCACAAATCATGGGGATGGTTCGTCTTGCTCGTCTTGCGGTCCGCTCGCGGCTGACGGCAGTAGTTGCCGCACTCAGCCTGCTGGTCGGGATGATCGTCTACACGCCACAACCGGCGCGCGCCGCCGAGGCCGGTGTGGATGATCTGCTGGCCATGCTCGGCGCGGGCGGTGAGGCCGACAGCCTGGCCGCGTGGACCTCCGGTCTGGCCGCGGTCGACAAGCTGAAGGACCAGCTCCCGTTGATCGGCGCGAGTCCTGGCGGACTGCTCGGGCTGAACGACTTCGTTGCCAAGGGCATCGCGGACGAACTGAAGACCGCCACCGACTTCGGTGACCTCGAGGTCGACAAGGCGATCAGCATCGACGGCGATCGCACCGGTCACCTCAAGACCTCGGTCAGCGACCTCGGTGACGGCAAGAAGCTCGACATCGTCGCGACCGTGGATCGCAGTGTGACCAAGCAGGACCTGCGGGTCAGCAGCGCCTCGCCGAAGGTCGAGCTCGCGGTGTCGGACGGCGTCACGGTGAATCTGAAGTCCCGGTTCGCGCTGAGCGTGGTCTGGACCGGCATCGCCGACGACAAGGTCTACCTGGTCCGCTCGAACACCACGCCGCGACTCGATGTGGACGCTCACGCGAGCATCGACAACGCCACCGCCCAAGCCGCGATCGGCATCCTCGGCGTCTCGCTCACCGGCTCGTCACTCGATGTGGACGCCCACTTCGCCGGGACGCTCAACGACCCGGACAACGACGGCAAGCTGTTCTTCGGTGCCACCGGTGAGCTCGGTCAGCAGGGTTCGCTGGAAGGGCTGTTCAACGTCGGCCTGGACTCGCTCGGTTCGCAGCCGATCGACGACTCCGACGCGAACTCCCGCGGTTCGGTGCACGCAACCTTCCAGCTCGGCGCTGCCACCTCCGGGATTCCGGTCACTCTGCCCAGCAACATCAGTACGACGGTCAAGGTCGACTGGGACGACATCGGGACCGGTGCCCCGGTCGTCAACGCACCGGATCTCGCCAGCACGGTCGGCCGCTTCCAGAACATGAGCCTGCAGGACCTGGCCGAGGGTCTCGCTCAGCTGGTCGCGACGCTGACCGCCGTCCAGAAGGCGAAATTCGACCCGGACAAGGAAGGCCCGGTGCCGCCCATCGGTGACCTGGACCTCCCCTTCCTGAAGGGCACGTTGTCCGATGCGATCCAGGCCAACCAGGTGCTCAAGGACTTCCTGGCGGCGAACACCGAGCCGGGTCCCGGTCAGCCGGGCTTCGTCCAGGGCACCGACCTGGCCCAGGTCGGCAAACCCAAGTTCACCTCGCTCCAGGACCTGTTGCAGAGGCTCGACACCACGACCGGGATCGACCTGACCAACCTGGACTGGGAAGCCACCGCGAGCAAACTCGTCCTCAAGCTGAAGATGTCGAAGTCGAGTCCGCAGGCCGACCTCGACCCGATCAGCATCGAGGCCTCCGGCAACAAAGCGACGTACGGCGCCAAGACGCTGACCGTGACCGGTGCCGGCTGGAAGGACGACCAGTGGGTGGGCCGCCGGGTGGTGGCCGGCACCTCGGCCGGTGAGGTGGTCGGCAACGACCCGAGCACGATCACGCTGAAGCAGGACTGGATCGGCGGTGCGCCGGACAAGGACACGCCGTACGTGATCGCCGGGATGGAACCGCATGTCGGTGCCGTCAGCTTTGCGAACAAGGTCGACGAGGGCGGTCACGGGATCGTCAACGCGAACGCGGACCAGACGTTCGCGAAGGTCACCCCGTCGTTCGAGACGAACCTGACCGTGGTGCTGGATCTGCAGGACCCGCGGACCGGTCAGGCCTGTGTCGGGTTCCTCGGCAGCACGGAGCCCTGCCCGTTCACCCAGCACAACGGTCCGCTGGACACCGTCGTACCGGCGTTGCCGCTGAACACCGACCGGGTGCTGATCCGGACCGGCTCGGAGTTGCTGTCGGCCGACTTCCCGATCGACACCGCGGTCGACCTCAGCGCGAACGCAGGCTTCTTCAAGGTGCTGCTCAAGGGGCAGCTGAAGGTCTGCAACTCGTCGCTCCCGGCAACGTGTTCCGGCGGTACGGCGACCGGCAAGATGCTCACGATCGGTCTGAAGGACCAAGGTGATCTGCGGATCTCGGAGTTGTTCAAGCAGCTCGTCAATTCACCGAACGCACTGCTGGACGTCGACGTGAACGTGCGCGCGTACGGCGAGGTCGCGGTCAGCGTGCCCGGCGCCGAACAGTTCCTGCCCGCGGGTGCGTCGACCACCTTCAAGGCCAGCTGGGCGGACCTGACCAAACCCGACGGCGCGACCATCGACACCAGCGACCTCGACGAACTCTTCAAGCTGGACTTCGACAAGGATGATCCGAAGGCCCTGTTCACCGCGCTGATCAAGACCCTGCAGACGCTCTCGCAGCAGCTCGCGCAGGCGAACACGTCGGCCGGCTCGGGCGTTTACGACAAGGAGATCCCCGGTCTCGGCAAGTCGTTGCGCGACCTGCTGGTGAGCGACGAGTCGAACGCCGGTCCCGGTGTCACGTACGGCGCCAACAGCCTGACCGACGCGACCCGCAAGGACGCCGAGCTGTTCCCGCAGTCGCTGACCGGCCGGTCGATCGTGGTCGGTTCCCAGGTCGCGATCGTGCAGGCGGTCTCCGGTGACGGCAAGACGCTGACGATGACGAAGGACTGGGCGCCGGCTCCGGCGGCTGGTACGGCGTACATGATGCGCTCGGCGTTGGACGACGTCACCGACCAGTTGCTGGCGAACACGCCGGACAGCTTGCAGGACGCGGTCGAGTTGCTGAACAAGGCACTGGGCACGGACAGCGTGAAGTTCCGCTACCTGGAGAAGAACGACGAACCGAACCTGGTCCTCGACGTCGACTGGAAGCGGAAGTACCGCGCGGGCGCACCGATCAAGCTGTCGCTGGAATCGCTGAGCCAGACCTTCGCCGGTGCCCAGGCCAGCGGCCTCGCTCAGGTAGAGGTCGACGGCCGGGTCAAGGTCGGCCTGGTGGTGCCGCTGAAGGCAGGTGACGGTCCGGCCGACGCAGCGTCCCTCAAGGTGCTCGAAGACTCGAGTATCAGCCTTGGTGCCAAGGCGAAACTGGAGAACGGCGTTGTCCAAGGTGTGATCGGTCCGCTGTCGATTGCCCTCGGCAACCCGGCAGCCGATGCGCCGGCCGACCAGAAGGCGCAGGCCAGGGCCGACCTGAGCATCGCGCTGGCCAAGAGCGGTGCGGCCGCGGACACCCCGGTCTCGTTCAGCGACTTCATCGGCGCGGTCGGCGTGAACTTCAACGCCTCCAACGGCACCGTGAACTGTGGCGAGACGATCGCAACCCCGCAGATGGTCTGCGGCAGCCTGCCCATCTACCTGAACAACACCGGTACGGCGACGGGGTGGACGGCGATCGGCAAGATCGCTCTGCGGGTCCCGGATTCGACGGATCCGGCCGACCTGGTTGATCTGAACGACACGCTCCCCGCACCCGACGACGCCCTGAAGGAGCTGGAGCTCCCAGCTGATCTGGGCGACCGGATCGGCGCGGCACTGCTGGACTTCAAGAACTTCGGCGACGGGATCGAGAGCTACCTGGCCGCGGTCGAGCAGGCCTTCCGGACGGCGAGCCTGCAGGGCAAGCTCCCGCTGGTCGGCGAAGACCTCCAGCAGGGCGCGAACTTCATCGGTGACCTGCGGGCCAAACTGCGGTCCTCGATCTGGAACGAACTTCCGGGCGGTGGCCGGCCGGCCAACTCCAAGGAGTTCGCGGACTTCATCAACACGAAACTCGCGGCGGCGCTGTCCGACGTGGACATCGCGGCGCCCGACGTGAAGGTGACGTTCGACTGCACCGAGGCCCTCGAGGTCTGTCCGCTGGAGAAGATCACCGGCGCCTATCTCGAGTTCACCGCCCAGCGGGGGAAGATCGTCCCGGGCCAGGGATGTGTGAGCGAGGGCGCGGCCAAGCCCTGCTTCACGAAGGACATTCCGCTGGACATCGGCGTACCGGGTCTGGCGCTGCGGCAGGGCAAGGAGGGCACGAAGGGCATCAAGGTGGATGCCGGGTTCGCCCTGCACTTCCGGGTCGGGCTGACCAAACAGGACGGCTTCTTCATCAACACCCACGATGGCTGGGGACCGGACGCGAAGGCGCGGCCGGAGTTGCAGGTCGGCCTGAACTTCGACCTGCCGACCTCGATGATCGCCGAGCTCGCGTTCATCAAGATCAACGTGGCCAAGAACGAGGGCGTGACCGCGCCACTGTTCGCCGGTACCTTCCAGATCGATCTGAAGGCCCCGGGCGACGTCAGCTGCTTCAAGGGTGACGAAGCATCCTGTACGCCGACCGACGCGAAACTGAAGTTCGCCGACCTCGGGAACACCGAGGGACTGTTCGGGGTCGCGATCAAGGGTGACTTCGCGATCGACTGGATCGTCGAGGCGAACCTCGACTCCGCGTTCCCGGGAGTCCGGGCGAACTTCCTGCTCAGCTGGGGCTTCGACAACCAGGCGCCGGATGCGGCCGGGGCGCCGAAGATCGCGTTCAAGAATGTCGGGATCAGTGCGGGCAAGTTCTTCGAGGGCTTGCTCGGTGATGTGATCAAGGAGATGAAGCGGGTCACCGGGCCGCTGCAGCCGGTGATGGACACGCTGTACGCGCCGATCCCGGTGCTGTCCGACCTGAGCCGGATGGCCGGTGGGGACGACGTCACGCTGATGAGTCTGGCGAAGGCGTTCAGCACGCTGGTCGATGGTCCGAAGCTGGACTTCGTGGACACGATCAAGTCGGTGATCGAGTTCATCAACCGATTGCCCAAGTGCACACCAGGACCGGTGAACGACTGCTACGTCCCACTCGGTGACTTCGAGATCGCCGGGGACAAGGCACTCACGACCAGCAACTCGCCGACCACCGCGGACAAGATGTACGCGAAGGTGACGGAGAAGTCGCCGACCGAGATCAAGAAGGCGCTGAACGACAACAACCAGAACCCGGATGCGGCCGGTCACAAGATCTTCGGCGGAGCCGGCCTGGCGCCCGACGAGGGTGACGCGGAGAAGTCCGGCATCACCTTCCCGATCATCGAGAAGCCGCAGAACGCGTTCAACCTGTTGATGGGTGGCGACGTCTCGCTGGTCGAGTTCGACTCCGGACCGCTGACGCTCGGCTTCAGCTGGCGGCAGGCGTTCGGTCCGGTCTACGCACCGCCGCCGGTGTTCGTGACGCTGGCCGGCTCCGCGTCGGTGAGCCTGCACATCGTCGCGGGCCTGGACACGTACGGGATCCGGAAGGCGGTCGAAGCCCAGCAGAACGGCGCTCCGATCGAAGCTGTCGACGTACTGGACGGGTTGTTCTTCAAGACGGTCGACAAGGACGGCAAACCGCTGCCGGTGGTGCAGCTGACCGGTGAGATCGCGGCCGGTGCAGCGGTCAGCGCGGTGATCATCACGGTCGGTATCGAAGGCGGTCTGCGACTGACGATCGGCTTCTCCTGGAACGACCCGAACAAGGACGGCAAGTTCCGGGTCAGTGAGTTCCTGCATGCGGCACTGAACAACCCGCTCTGTCTGTTCACGGTCAGCGGCCGGTTGTCGTTGTTCCTGCGGGTCTACATCACGATCGGTGTGAGCATCTTCTCGGTCTCGTTCAGCTTCACGCTGGCCGATGTGACGTTGCTCGACTTCTCCGTGGCGCCGGACTGTGAACCACCACCACCGAAACTCGGGGGCACTGTCGACGACACCCTGGTGGTCTTCGCCGGCCGATGGGGCAAGGACGCCCAGCGTGGCGCGCCCTGGACGAACGACAAGAAGGAGGTCGAGAAGGACACCGTCAAGGTCATCTCGCTGCACTACGCGCAGACCAAGGACGACCCGACCGGTGTCGACGGCGAGTTCGACGGGTTCGCCGTCCAGATGCTGGGCGAGCAACGCGAATACCTGAACAAGAACCTGAAACGGGTCGTGGTCGACGGCGAGGGCTACAGCAAGCCGATGGCGATCACGTTCATCGGCGACGGTAAGAAGACCATCGACGACGACGCCGGGAAGACGCCGGCCGTCTTCGACAAGGACGCGGTCGTGATCGGCGGCCAGGCGGCCGACGTGATCACCACCGGACGTGGCCTCTCGTACGTCGATGGCCGCGGCGGCGACGACATCATCGTCACCGGGGACACCGGCGGGACGGGATCGAAGGCCGTGGTCGCGGGCGGTCCGGGCAAGGACTCCATCACGGTCGGCAACGGCGACAACAAGGTCGCCGGCGACGCCTCGCTCGGTAACGCGCGGTTCGAGAAGGAAGTCCAGCACAACGAGCAGGACGGCAACGGCAAGAGCAAGTTGCCGGACGTGATCAACTGGAACACGATCGCGACGGTCGACCCGACTACACCGGCAACGGCCGAAGGGCCGCTGCCGGGTGACGACCAGATCGGCCTCGGCCTGGGCACGAACCGCGCCCGCGGGTTCGGCGGCGCGGACAAGGTCGCGGTCGCGGCCGATATGCCGGACGGAACCCTCAAGGCTGGGGTCAACACGCTGATCGGTGACGGTGGCAGTGACCTGCTCACCGGCGGTTCGAACGCGGACCGGATCTTCACCGCGGCCGAAGGTGAGTTCGACAGGGACGCCGCCGGTCCGCCCGATCCCGGCGCGGTCAACACGGTCGATACCGGCACCGGTAACGACCAGGTCTGGGGTAGCGACGCGATCGAGACCGTGACCAGCCACTCGCTGGGTGACCAGGGCGCGACGATCCGCGGTGGTGGCAAGAACGACGTACTGACTGGTGGTTACGGCACTGACACCGTGTACGGCGGTCCTGGCGACGACTACGTGATCGCGGAGCCGGCAACCGTCGGTGACGTGGAAGGGCCCGACAAGGTCAACGGGGTCGACTTCGGTCCGTTCCGCAAGGTCGGCAAACAGCCGTTCCCGCCAGGGGTCGAGTCGAGCAGCAAGACGCTGGTCGGCGGTCTGGGCAACGACCACATCGTCGGTGGCGACGGGCCGGCGACGGTCTTCGGTGACAAGCGGATCGACGACGAGAAGTGTGTCGCCGGTACGCCGGTCAGCTCCGATCCGGTGGAGGAGAAGTCCAACGCCGCGGGCGGTGACGGTAACGACCGGATCCTCGGTGGCGCGGCCATCGACACCGTGTCGGCCGGTGGTGCCGCCGACCTGGCAGAGCTTGCCGGTGGCAACGACCTGGTCTGCGGCCAGGAAGGTAAGGACACCTTGCGGGGTGGCGGCGACGCCGACCAGCTGTGGGGTGGCTCGGCCGCTGACCTCCTGTACGGCGACGCCGGGGCGGACCAGGTCTTCGGCAACGCCGGCGACGACACCGAGTACGGCGGTCTCGACGCCGATGTCGTGGAAGGCAACAACGGCAAGGACTGGATCACCGGCGGCAACGGCGACGACGTGCTGTACGGCGGAACCCGCGCAGCCGGCCGGACCGACACCGGTGACGACGACCTGTACGGCGACCTCGGCAAGGACCGGCTCATCGGCGACAACGGCACCGTGGGTGCACTCGCCGTACCGCTGGACCTCGACGGGGAGACGCCGGCCGCGGGGACGGGCGACCGGATCCACGGTGGTGACGGCGACGACACGGCGTACGGGGGCCTTGGCGACGACATCGTCAATGGCAACGGCGACAACGACCACCTGGAAGGCAACAACGCTTCCGACGTGGTGCACGGCAACGATGGTGAGGACGCGATCGCGGGTGGCTCGTTCGAGCAGGCTGCGGCCGGCGTCGGACGCCCGGATGAGGGCGACCTGCTGTTCGGTGACGACGGACCTGACCTGCTGACCGGTGACAACGCGGTACTCGCGCTGACCACCGACCCGGCGGCTACGACGCCAGTGACTCGGCAGCGTGGGTTCGCACTGGGCCACGTGGTGACTCTGCTCGACCTCGGGCTGACTCCGGCGGCAAACACCTCCGGAAACGACCAGATGTCGGGTGGTGGCGGTCAGGACGTGCTCTACGGTCAGGGCGGGTCCGACCGGGCCAAGGGGGACGGCGAGGACGACTACGTCGAGGGCGGTCAGGCGAGCGACTGGATCGAGGGCGATCTGGCTGATGACGACCTGGTCGGCGGCAGCTCGACACCGCTGGCCGGAGTGACCGGTCAGCAGGACACGGCCGACGCCATCTTCGGTGGTCCGGGCGATGACGTGGTGACCGGTGACAACGCCGCCGTACTGCGGCCCGCTGCCGGCCAGACGCCGACTCGGGTCACGATCCGGCTCGGCTCCACACCCGGTACGCCGATGGCGACCCGGATCGTGAACCGGCTCGACCTGGCGGCGCTGCCGCCGGCTGACCGGTTCGGTGCGGACCGCCTCTCCGGCGGGGACGGTGTGGACGTGGTGTACGGCCAGGACGGTGGTGACTTCGTCTCTGGTGGTGCACGGGCGGACTACGTCGAAGGCAACGGCGGTGCGGACGTCCTGCGCGGCGACCTGTCGCTGGCCGCGGACTCGCCATTCACTACCGTCCAGCCGCTCGCTGACCCAGGGTGGCCTGGTACGGCGAGTGGGGCGGCGCTCCTGGAGGGCGCGCTGGCACCTGATGGTCAGGACGACCTGATCGGTGGCAGCTCGGCCAAGGGGTTCCGGGACACCGGTGACACGATCGAGGCCGATGGCGCGGATGACGTCGTACTGGGTGACAACGGCTCACTGATCCGCACTGTCACCGGCGCAACCGAGCGTGTTTACGCAGACCGGTACCCGAACGGGACTCCGCCGGCAGGTGCGACCGTGGCCCGGACACACGATCCGGACCTGAGTGAACCGAGCACGCGGTTCTGTACCGAGGCGCAGGCGACCTGTGAGGTCGCAGGAGCCTTCGGGAACGACACCCTGTACGGCGAGGCCGGTGACGACGGTGTCTGGGGCCAGGACGGCAACGACACCATCTTCGGTGGCGCAGACGATGACGACCTGTACGGCGAACTGGGCGACGACACGGTGTCCGGTGAAGCCGGTGAGGACGCGATCCTGGGCGACCGGGGTGGCGTGGTGAACCAGTACCTCGACACCGGCGACAGCCCGGCGCAGTTCACCTTCACGCTGAACTCGCCGCCTGCCGAGACCTACGTCGGCTTCCGGAGAGCGGCGTACGACCGCAGGGTCGACCTCGAGCACGACGTCGACGGCGACCAGTGGATCGGCGCGTCCACCGCCGTGGAGATGCCGCACGACGGCATCACCGTCGGTGGCCGGGACCGGCTCCGTGGTGGCTCCGGTGCGGACAACATCCACGCCGGGTACGGCGACGACCTCGCCAACGGGGACGCCGGCGGTGACCAGGTGTTCGGTGCCGACGGTGAGGACGTGCTGTGGGGCGGCAAGGGCTGCGACCCGGTCCTCGACGCTGCGACACCGGACTGCCAGAAGAACGGCGCGTTCGACCCGGATGCTCGGGGGACGAACGACCGGTTCATCGACCACATCTTCGGTGGAGTCGGTGAGTCGGATGCGGCGAAGCGGGACGTGCTGGGGTCGGACCTGCTCGACTTCAACCCGCGTGGTGCCTTCCCGGGCAACTGTGCGCCGGGTGACTGGCCGGTCACGACCAGCGGTGTCACGGTCGATCCGTGCCTGTGGTTCCAGCTGACCGGCAAGGACGACGACACCGCCGACCCGGCAACCCTGGCCAACAACGGTCACCACCAGGGCACGGACTGGATCTACGGCGGCTGGGACCGCGACGTGATGCAAGCTGACGTGGCAGAGAACGGGCCGAACCCGGGCGACCGCCTGATCGACTGGAACGGCGCCTACAACCTCTACACCCACTGCAACGCGGCCTACGGCGGCTTCAACGACGTCCGGCAGCACTCTCCGGCCATGACCGACTACCTGAACCTGCTGGCCTGGGGTTCAGGCGCCGGTCGCGCCGTCACCGACGTCACCACGGCCGGCACGTCGGCGTACCGGGAGCTGGCCTTCGCCTACAACCCCGACTACGGCGGCCACGCGGTCGGCCCGGCCTATCCGAGCACTCCAGGTCACTTCGACGACCCGGTGGCCTGCGCGGATTGAGTGAACACTCGGCGGGAAACCACCCCGGCATGCATAGTTCTGGTGCCGGGGTGGCTACTGTCTTCTGGTGCAGAAATGGCCAGGCCGTCCTTATCCCCTCGGAGCCACGTACGACGGCTCCGGGACGAACTTCGCGCTGTTCTCGGAGGTGGCCGAACGCGTTGATCTGGCCCTCATCGGTGATGACGGGACCGAGCAGCTGGTGCAGCTGACCGAGGTGGACGGGTTCGTGCACCACGCCTACCTGCCCTCGGTGCAGCCGGGGCAGCGGTACGGGTTCCGGGTGCACGGGCCGTTCAACCCCGCCGAGGGACATCGGTGCAACGCGTCCAAGCTGCTGCTGGACCCGTACGCGAAGGCGATCGACGGGCAGGTCGACGGGGACGAGTCGCTGTTCAGCTACCGGTTCGGCAACCCCGGTGAGCTGAACACGATGGACAACCGGGAACACACGATGCTCTCCGTGGTCACCAACCCGTTCTTCGACTGGGGCAACGACCGGCCGCCGGACCACGCTTACCACGAGACGGTGATCTACGAGGCGCACGTCAAGGGCCTGACCAAGACGCACCCGGGGCTGCCGGAGGAGATCCGCGGCACGTACGCCGGGATCGGGCACCCGGCGATCATCGATCACCTCAAGGAGCTCGGGGTGACCGCGATCGAGCTGATGCCGGTGCACCAGTTCGCGCAGGACGGGCATCTGCAGGAGCGCAACCTCACGAACTACTGGGGTTACAACACGATCGGTTTCTTCGCCCCGCACAACGCCTACTCGTCGCTGGGCAGCCGGGGTCAGCAGGTGACCGAGTTCAAGACCATGGTGCAGGCGCTGCACGAGGCCGATATCGAGGTCATCCTCGACGTCGTCTACAACCACACCGCCGAGGGCAACGAGTTCGGCCCGACGCTGTCGTTCAAGGGCATCGACAACGCGGCGTACTACCGGCTGGTGGACTCGGACAAGTCGCACTACTACGACACGACCGGTACTGGGAACAGCCTGCTGATGCGGCACCCGCACGTCCTGCAGCTGATCATGGACTCGCTGCGCTACTGGGTGACCGAGATGCACGTGGACGGGTTCCGGTTCGATCTGGCGTCGACGCTGGCCCGTCAGTTCCATGAAGTGGATCGGCTGTCGGCCTTCTTCGACCTGGTTCAGCAGGACCCGGTGGTCAGCCAGGTGAAGCTGATTGCCGAGCCGTGGGACGTCGGTGACGGTGGCTACCAGGTGGGCAACTTCCCGCCGCTGTGGACCGAGTGGAACGGTAAGTACCGCGACACGGTCCGGGACTTCTGGCGCGGCGAGAAGTACACGCTGGCCGAGTTCGGCTCCCGCCTGACCGGTTCCTCGGACCTGTACCGCGACGACAGCCGACGGCCGCTGGCCAGTATCAACTTCGTCACCGCCCACGACGGCTTCACGCTGCGGGACCTCGTGTCCTTCAACGAGAAACACAACGAGGCGAACGGCGAGGGTGGCACGGACGGCGAGAGCCACAACCGCTCCTGGAACTGCGGTGCCGAGGGCCCGACCGACGACCCGAACGTGCGTAAGCTGCGGTCCAAGCAGCAACGCAACTTCCTGGCCACGCTGCTGATCTCGCAGGGTGTCCCGATGCTCGCGCACGGCGACGAGCTGGGCCGGACGCAGTCGGGGAACAACAACGTCTACTGCCAGGACAACGAGCTCGCCTGGGTGAACTGGGACCTCGACGAGGAGCAGAAGGATCTGCTGGAGTTCACCGGCGAGCTGGTCCGGCTGCGCAACGAGCACCCGGTCTTCCGGCGCCGCCGGTTCTTCCACGGCGACCAGGGGGTCGACGGGCTGGGCGACCTGGTCTGGTTCACGCCGGACGGCAAGGAGATGCAGGACGGCGACTGGAGCCGCGACGACGCTCGCGCGGTGGCCGTCTTCCTGAACGGGGACGCGATCTCCGAGCCGGATCCGCGCGGGGAGCCGGTGGTCGACGACTCGTTCCTGATCCTGCTGAACAGCAGCTACGAGCCGGAGGACTTCCTGCTCCCCGGCCCCGAGTTCGGTGAGTCCTGGTCGGTGGTGGTCGACACCGTCCGACCGACCGGCCGGGCCGAGGACGGCGAGCACACGGCCGGCAGCACGATCCGGATCGAGGATCACGGCATGCTGGTGCTGACTCGACCCCGGCGGACTGCCGGATGAGCCAGATCCCGCAGGCGACGTACCGGCTGCAACTGCGCGCCGAGTTCGGGTTCGAGGACGCGGCCGCGATCGTCCCGTACCTGTACGGCCTCGGGATCTCTCACACCTACCTGTCCCCGATCCTCCAGGCAGCGCCTGGATCCACTCATGGGTACGACGTTGTGGATCACAGCCGGTTGTCGGAGCCGATGGGCGGCAGGCCGGCCTTCGAACGGCTCTCCGCCCGGCTGGCCGAGCATCGGATGGGTGCGATCGCGGACGTGGTGCCGAACCACGTCGCCGTACCGACACCGGCTCGGCTGAACAAGGCGCTGTGGTCCGTGCTGCGGGACGGGCCGGGATCGCCGTACGCCGAGTGGTTCGACGTCGACTGGGGTTCGGGGAACCAGCCGCTGCTGATGGCGGTTCTTGGGCAGCGGCTGGGCAAGGTGCTCGCTGACGGCGAGCTGTCGGTGGATGGCGACGTACTGCGGTATTACGAGCACGAGTATCCGCTCCGGCCTGGTACTGAGGGTCTGCCGATCGCGGAGCTGGTGACCGAGCAGTGGTACCGGCTGGCGCACTGGCGGGTGGCTGACGAGGAGCTGAACTACCGGCGCTTCTTCGACGTGGACACGCTCGCTGCGGTGCGCGTGGAGACGCAGGAGGTCTTCGAGGCCACACATGCCTTGCTGTTCGAGCTTTTGCAGGCAGGGAAGCTGAATGGCTTCCGCATCGACCACCCGGACGGTCTGGCCGATCCACGCGGCTATCTGCGTCGGCTGGCCGAGCGGACCGGCGGTGCGTGGGTTGTGGTGGAGAAGATCCTCGAAGGCGACGAAGAGCTACCCCATGACTGGCCCTGCGCCGGTACGACCGGGTATGACGCGCTGCTGCGGGTTGGCGGTCTTTTTGTCGACCCTGCCGGTGCAGCGCCTCTTGCTGCGCTGCACTCTGAGCTGACCGGCGAGCCGGCCGACTTCGGCCCGCTGGTGGTGGAGGCGAAGCGGGAGATCGTCAAACACGGCCAGTACGCCGAGGTTCATCGGCTGGTCGAGTTGCTGGCTCGCATCTGCCAGGACGACGTCAGACTGCGTGACCACACCAGGCGGGCATTCCACGAGGTCGTGGCGGAGCTGCTCGTTCACTTCGACATCTACCGCGCGTACGTCGTACCGGGGGAGCAGCCGGCGCCGACAGCCGTGCGCGCGCTGGAACGCGCTGCGGGCAGAGCGCGTGAGCACCTGGACGAGGACCGGCAGGAGACGCTGGACGTCGTACTGGACCTGCTGCTGGGCCGGGAGACCGGTACTGCGAGCCGGATCGACGAGCATGCGCGGCATGAGCTGATCGTGCGGTTCCAGCAGACCTGTGGGCCGGTGATGGCCAAGGGCGTTGAGGACACCGCGTTCTACCGGTGGTTCCGGCTCTCCTCGCTCAACGAGGTCGGTGGGGATCCGGAGCATTTCGGAGTGACGCCGGAGGAGTTCCACGCGTTCTCGGCCCAGCTGAACCGGCGGTGGTCGCGGACGATGACCACACTGTCCACGCATGACACCAAGCGCTCTGAGGACGTGCGGGCGCGGCTCGGGGTGCTGTCCGAGCAGCCGGTCGCGTGGGCCGAGGCTGTGCGCGAGTGGCGGCGATTGTCTGAGGACCACCGGAGTCCGTTGCTCGACGGGAGTACGGAGTACCTGTTCTGGCAGACGCTGTTCGGTACCTGGGGAGACGGGCCGATCGCCGAGGACCGCATGCAGGCCTACCTGCTGAAGGCGATCCGCGAGGCTAAACGGCACACCACCTGGACTGAGACCGACGAAGAGTACGAGCAGGCCGTTGCTGCCTTCGTGACTGCGGTGCTGGCCGACTCTGCAGTGCTTGAGGCGGTACGGCGCTTTGCGGGGAAGCAGACCGAGTTCGTCCGGGCGGCGACGCTCGGCCAGAAGCTCGTGCAGTTGACGATGCCCGGCGTACCGGATGTGTACCAGGGGACCGAGTTGGTGGATCTGTCGCTGGTGGATCCGGACAACCGGCGTGCGGTCGATTACTCGGACCGGGTTGAGCGGCTGCGTCGGTTGGACGAGGGCGCGCGGCCGGACGACCTGTCGGACGAGAAGCTGCTGGTGACCGCGCGGGCGCTGCGACTGCGGCGGCAGTATCCGGAGGCGTTTGCTGGTGGCTACACCCCATTGCCCACGTCGAATGGGCATGCGGTGGCATTTGCGCGTGGGGATGCAGTTATCACCATTGCTACCCGCCTGCCGGCCGCTCTGCATCGGCTGGGTGGCTGGGGCGACAGCACCGTCGTACTGCCGAGTGGTGAGTGGAAGAACGTGTTGACCGGCCGAGACGTGGGTAGTGGAGCTGCTCGGATTCAGGAGCTGCTGGAGGACCTCCCGGTGGCACTGCTCGTGAGGAGCTGAGCACTTGCACACCTTCAGTGTCTGGGCGCCGTCCGCGTCGTCCGTCGATCTGGTGCTGCGCGACGGCGTGCTGCCGATGCACCCGGGTACTGACGGGTGGTGGGCGCGTGAGGTGGTCGAAGCGCACCATGGCACGGACTACGCGTTCACGATCGACGGCAGTGAGCCGCTGCCGGATCCGCGCAGTCCTTGGCAGCCTGACGGTGTCCACGGGTTCAGTCGCGTCTTCGACGTGGATCGGTTCCGCTGGACCGATGGTGAGTGGACCGGGCGTGATGTGCGCGGGGCGGTCTTCTACGAGCTGCACATCGGCACGTTCACTCCCGAAGGCACACTGGCTGCGGCTGCGGATCACCTGGACTACCTGGTGCTGCTTGGGGTTGAGGTCGTGTCCCTCATGCCGGTGGCTGCGTTCCCTGGTCGCCACGGCTGGGGGTATGACGGTGTCGATCTGTACGCCGTCCACGAACCGTACGGCGGTCCGGAAGCCCTGCAGGCGTTCGTGAATCGGTGTCATGAGGTCGGACTGGCTGTCTGCCTCGACGTGGTCTACAACCACCTCGGGCCGAGCGGAAACTATCTGGGCTCGTTCGGCCCGTACTTCACCGATCGCCACACCACTCCGTGGGGACCGGCGGTCAACCTGGACGACACCGGTAGCACCGAAGTACGCCGGTTCATCTGCGACAACGCGCTCCGGTGGTTCCGTTCGTTCCACATCGACGCTCTGCGGCTGGACGCCGTACATGCATTACTCGATGAGAGTCCGACCCACCTGCTGGCGCAGCTGTCGACCGAAACCGCCAGTCTGGCTGAAGAGCTCGGCCGTCCGCTCGGGCTGGTCGCCGAGTCCGACCTGAACGACCCGCGGATGGTGGAGCCGGTCGCTGCGGGTGGGCGGGGAATGACTGCGCAGTGGAACGACGATTTCCACCATGCGCTGCACACGCTCCTGACTGGTGAGAGCGCTGGGTACTACGAGGACTTCGCCGAGCCCGGGGTGTTTGCAAAGGTGCTGACCCAGGTGTTCCTGCACGACGGGGGTTTCTCGACGTTCCGCGGGAAGGACTGGGGTCGCCCGGTCGATCCGGCGACGCATCGTGGTGGCCAGTTCCTTGTGTATACATCCGACCACGATCAGATCGGCAACCGGGCGCTTGGTGATCGACCGGCGCTGACGCCCGGGCAGTACGCGATCGGGGCCGCGCTGGTGATCACTTCGCCGTACACGCCGATGTTGTTCATGGGTGAGGAGTGGGGTGCGTCCACGCCGTGGCGCTACTTCACCGACCACGACGAGCCGACCCTGGCCGAGGCCGTCCGAACCGGCCGCCGGCAGGAGTTCGCCGCCTTCGGCTGGGATGCCTCGGAGATCCCGGATCCGCAGGATCCCGCGACCTGGCGCAGCTCGGTCCTGAACTGGTCCGAGGTCGACGAGTCCCCGCATCGCGAGCTCCTCGCCTGGTACCGCGACCTGCTGGCATTGCGGGCCCGGTCGCCGGAGCTGAAGGACGACAGCCTTGGTTCGGTAGGCGTCACCGAAGGCCCGGGGTGGTTGGTGGTGACCCGCGGCGATCTGCGCGTGGTGGTGAATCTGGCCGCGTCCGAGGCCGTGGTGCCGGTCGCCGGAGCGTCGTACCTGGTGCTGGCCTTCGGGGAACCGGAGCTGCTCGGCGACGCCGTTCGCTTGCCAGGACATACGGTCGCGGTCGTCCTGGTCCGCTGAATCTCTCGCATTTGCTGCCGAAACGCACAGAAGACGGCGTTCGAGTTTGTTCTTCGGTGTCGATTTGCGGAATCGCTTGTATCCGGGGTTCTGGTAACGGAGTGTGGAATTCGCCAGCAGCGGGAGAGCAGGGCGACGGGAGGACACAGATGACAGTCGGAGGCGTCGACACTTACTACGATTACGACGAAAAACAGTGGAAGAGCCGGAGGCTTGGTGGCGGACCGGTGCCGCGCGGACCGGTGTGCCCGGCTCCACGGACCAGTGATGCGAAGGCGGCTCAGCACGATCGCCGGCCTGCCTCGCACGACAAAACCAAACGCAGCTGAACAACAACTCCTGAGGGTGGCACGGCCCGCCAGACCTGGTCACCCACAAAGCTATTTCTGTCGCGGCCCTGGGATCAGGGTGCGTAGTTCGAGTGCGGCCTGGAAGCGATCCAGCCAGGGCCGGGAGCGTAGCGCCCGGCGGACGGCGTGGACACCGGTCCAGGCCTGCCCGGCCACGTCCGGCGTGGTCGGGCCGCCGGACCAGAGCGCGTGATCGACGGCCTGCGCGACGCTGGCGAGTCCGGGGCCGGTGTCCGGTAGATCGCGGGCTGCGTGGGCGAGGTCTCGCACGGTCATACCGGAGGTCACCGGGATGCCGTGCGCCCGGATGCGGTCCCGGGCTTCGGCCCAGGCGCCGACTACCGCTGCGCTGCCCGCGCGTCGGCGACGCCGCTGTGCCCGCAACTGCTTGAGCAGCGGTACGCCGGCCAGCCAGAGCAGCAGCAACGCCGCCGAGACCGCGAAGATCGGGGTCAGCGGGAGGTGGATGCCACCGGAGTTCGCATCATCCGCCTCGTCGCCGGACGGAGGCTGTGTCTCGGGGTCCTGGATCTGCTCGATATCCGGCACGGACTTGCGTGCCTGGTCGGTGATCGAGGCGGCCGCGCCGGTCGGGTTGGTGCTGTTTCCGGTCTGCGCACCGACGGCCGGGTCGAGCGGCCACCAGCCAACGCCTGCGACGGCGACCTCGGGCCAGGCGTACGCGTCCTTGTTGGTGACCGTGTACCAGCCGGCCGCATCGGGCTTGGCGGGTGCACGGAAGCCGACCACGAGTCGCGCGGGAATCGAGTTCTGCCGGGCCAGAGCGACGTACGCGGCGGCGAACTGTTCGCTGCTGCCGACGTTCTTGGTCTTGCCCAGGAACTCCTTCAGTTGCGGCCAGCTGTAGCCGGTCGGCGGTGAGCCGGCCGTGCTCGCCAGCTTGTAGTTCGTGCGGAAGTACTTCTCCAGGGCGATCGCGGTCTCCATCGTGGCCCGCTTCCCGCCCAACGGATTGAGGTCGGCGATCTCAGGTGGGACGGGACCCATGTCGTTCAGTCCACCGGGCGCGGTGCTGTCGACACCGGCGGTGCGCAGGTAGTCCGCATCGATCTTCGGCTCGGCCCAGGCGAGGTTGTAGTAGTCGGGCTGCTCCGGTACGACCAGCGTGCTGCCGATCGGCTCCACCTGCGGATCGGCGGCGTTGCCGATGGTCTCCGGCGACAACTGCCCGGGCAGCCAGGGGCCGTCCAACGCATCGTCGGGCCGGATCAGCGCGCGCCGCGTCGTCGTGTCCACCCGTACCTCGGGACCGGGAGCGAGCTGGGAACCCATCCGCAGCAGCGGGTGGTCGGCCGTCCAGTTGACGCCGTCGAAGCTGTCGAGAGCAACGAGCCGCCAGCGATCGACCGGCGCGGACGTCTGGTACTTGAACACGACCTTGTCCCGGGCCTGCGGGCTCAGCCGGCCGGCCAGTTCGTCCAGCGGACTCGTCTGGCGGCTCGCCGGAGCCGTCGCCGTCTGCACCCGCTGGAGCGAGTACGGCGTTCGCCCGTGCGGATCGATCGTGCTCACGACGAGTCCGCAGATGATCGCGGCGAGCGTGACGACCGCGGTCGTGGCCCACGGGGTGAGCCTGCGGTACTCGAAGTGGTCGGGGATCAGGACTGCGATCACAAGCAGCCCGAAACCGACGGCGATCAGGACGGCGGTGAGGCCTTCGGCAGCGACGTACAGCTGGCTCACGCCGAGGACGCCGAGCGCGGGCAGCAGGGCGACCAGCGGTGGGGCGCGGTCCAGCAGCTCGACCGTCAGGACGCAGGCCACCAAAGCGAGCAGGGGAACGAAGATCAGCAGATCGGGTTCGGGGCGGGCCGGCCAGGTCGACTCGAGCGTCAGTCGCCACGCGGTCAGCCCATGACCGAGGGCGCGGACCGACGAGAGGGTGGGTAGACCGGCCAGAGTGGTTGCCTGGAGCACCGTTTCGATGATCGCCAGTAGTCCGGCGCCGACCACCAGCAACGGTCGCCAGCTGAGCAACCCGGGTCGACGCCGACACACCTCCGCCACGATCGCCGCGAGCAAGCAGACGAGGCCAACCGGCAGCCAGAGGTGCCGCACCCCGAAGACGGGCGCAAAGCAAAGCCCACCAAGCAGAATCCCGCTCAGCGCCGCGACCGTGCGACGAGTATTCGCGGGGCTCATCGGAGGACCCCCGTCCACTGGGTCAGTGCTTCGCGGGCGGTTGAGGCGAGGACTACTTGGGCTCCGAGGATGGGAGCGACTCCTTGCACGGGGCCGAGGCCGATGGCGGTGACCGATGAATAGCGGGTCAGCAGCGGGGCGAGGTCGGCGGCGGAACCGCGGGCGCCGGTGACGACCACGATCGCGCCGCCCGCCGACGTACCGGTGGTGAGCACGGCCGGTACCAGGGCGGACCGGTCGTCGCGCTGCTGCACGATGCACAGCTCGTCGAGGAACATCCGCGACGCCACCGCGCCACCCGGGGCGGCGAAGTCGGCGCCGGCGGTGGTGACGAACCGGCAGCGGTGCCCGGCAGTGGAGGCCGCGAACAGGATCGACGCGGCCACCTCGACAGCCTCCTCGAAAGTGGCTTCAGGCAACGGTTCGGTCCGGGTGTCCAGCAGCACGGTCAGCCGCGGCTGGTCCGGGTCGGCGTAGTCGCGGACCATCAGCTGCCCGGTCCGCGCGGTCGCCTTCCAGTGCAGATGCCGGACCTCGTCGCCAACCACATAAGGCCGGACGTCGCGCAGGTCGGCCGAACCCCGGAGCGAGTCGTCCGCCGTACGGCCGACATGGTGGTGCCGGGGACGCCCGGCGACCACGGTCTTGGTCGGGTGCCGGCGCGGGTGCACCCACAGGGTCCCGACTTCACCGGTCGCCTTGCTGTTGCGGGTCAGGCCGAGCGGGTCCCGCCGTTCGAGGGTCAGCGGGCCGACATCGATGCGGCCGCGGCGCGAGGTCGGAAGCTCATACCGGTACGTCGCCTCGATCCCAGGACCGAGCTGGCGAACCCGAACCTCCTTCCAGGCAGCGCCTGCGGAGTCCCGCGCCGAGAACGATGCCTGCCGCCGAGTGCCCTCGTTGCGCACCCGCAGCGTCGCGAGCGCCGGCCGGCCGCGTTCGACCCGATCCGGCGACAACACCCGGTGCACGGTCACCTGCGGCTGCCGCAGCGTCAGTACGACGGCGGCCAGCAACGCGCCGAGCCCGATCCCGGCCAGCGCCCGGAAGAGCGCGTACCCGGCCAGCTCGCCCAGCGCATACAGCGCGATCGAGCTCAGCAGTACGGCGATTCCACGCCCAGTAAGTCTCATCTCCGCCTACCAGGTCACACGGTTGGATTCGTAGTCGCCGACCGTCACCCAGACGGTGCCACCGCGGTCGTCGTTGTAGAACTTGTTGACGGTCAGGCTGCCGTTCGGTCCGACCTTCAGGCTGTCGCTGTGCAGGATGCCGTAGTTCGACGTGTGGCCGACGAACGTGTAGGTGGCGTTGGGCATCAAGCCGGTGGCGGTGATGTGGATGTAGTAGCAGTAACTGGGGTTGTCACACTGGTTGGCGTCACCCGTGTACAAGGGACCCTTCCGGATGCGGATCGAGGGTTCCACACCTTGGTTCGTCGTCGCCGACACGGTCGCCGCGGCGCCGATGAGTGTCTTCCCGTTGGAGCCCCGGGTGAACGTGCGGACCTGGAACGTGTACCTGGTCGCGTCCTTCAGTCCGGTGGACGTGTAGCGAGCCGACGTGGTCGTGTTGGGCGCGCTGTCGTTCACCCGGAAGACGCTGTAGCGCAGGAACGTGCCGCCGTTCAGGTTCGGCCGCTTCCAGGTCAGCGTCACCCGGCCGTTGCCGGCGACCGCGCGCAAGGAGAGCGGCGCGGCGGCCGGTGTCGCAACCAAAGGTGGCGGCGGCTTGGGTGACGGCGGCTTGGGTTGCTGAGTTCTCGGCGGTTCGACCGGTCGACGAGGCGGTTCGGTACGACGAGGCGGTTCGGTACGACGAGGGGGTTCGGTACGACGTGGTGGGTCGACCCGGCGTGGTGGTGTGGTGGTGGTCTTGTCGCCACCGGGATCGATCGTGCGTCGCGGCGGGAGGATCGGATCCGGCACCGGCGGCTTGCTCGTGGTCGATGGCGGTGGAGTGGTCGAGGGCTTGATCGGTACCGTCGGGGTTTTCGTCGGCCCCGAGGCCGGGACCGGTTCGGAGACCGAGCCGTCCCGGTCCACCACGAGAGCCTGCTCGCCGCCGACAGTGTCGACGTACAGGCGCTGGTCCGCACCACGGACGAGCAGCGGCCGATCGCCCTTCGCCGGCTGGACCGTGCCGGACGGAGCCGGGATCGGCCGGCTGTCCTTCTGGTTGCCGTTGGCATCCAAGGTGATGAGCTTGCTGCCGGACTCGTCGACCAGCGCGAGGTTGCGGCCGGAGGAGGCGATCTGGGTGAACCGGCCGGGTGGCAAGGGCTTCTCGACCGTGGCCGATCCGGCGGTCGGTACGCCGGTGATCGCGGCGGTGTCGACCAGGTGCAGCCGGGACTGGCCCGGTTCGACGATCGCGATCCGGCCGTCGACGTCGTTCGGTGCGACGATCGACTGCGCTGACAACGTCACGCCGGGAATCGTCAACGGGCGGCCGAGCCCGGACGCGGAGACCGTGCGTACCTGGCTGGCGGTGGTATCGACGAACACGACCTGGTCGCGGACCACGGCCAGCGAGCCGATGTTGCCGTGTTTCAGCTGGGCCGGGCAGGTCAGGCGACCGGCCTGGGCCGGCAACTGGCACAGCTCACCGCTGAGCAGGCGCTGCACCCACAGCGTCCCGTCCGGTGTCACGACCGGCTGGCCGAGCGCGTTGTTGTTGCTCAAGGTCAAGGAGGTCGGGCCGAGACGGACGATGGAGCCGGCCGCGCGATAGACGGCGTACGCGACACCGCCGGCGTTGAGACCGACAGGTACTTCGTCCGACGGGGAGGCCTCGGGCGCGTCGACTCGCAGTGTCGACTTCTCGAAGCGGGTGATGCTGCCGCGGGCCAGGACGTAGCCCTGGGTGTCGGTCTGCACGGCTTGGGTGCCGGGTGCGAGCCCCGGGACTGCGACTGAGCCGTCCGCGCGCTTGCTGCCGCCGTCGATGTGGAAGACCGCGCCGATGGTGCTGTTGTAGATCAGGTGCCCGGACTGGAGGAACTTCTGGCCGGACGAATCCGCACCGGCCGTGGTCACGGCCAAGGTGGTGGCCACGACGCAGAGCGCGACGACGCCGGCGAGCGTGGCCCGCGAACGCCACTGCGGAGCGTTCTCTTTCACCGCCGAGCCTCGGCGGACGATCGCTTTCAGCTGGTCGAACTGCATTGCCGGCCTCCTCCCCGTTGCTCGCCCGCAGGTGTCAGCCTGCGTTGACACCCGCCGTCGGCGCCGGCGTCGCGGCGAGGACCTCATCGACCACGGAAGCAGGCGGCCGCTGGCTCAGCTCGGCATCCGGGGTCAGGACCAGGCGATGCGCGAGGACCGGCTGCGCGACCTGCTTGACGTCGTCCGGGGTCGTGAACGCGCGCCCGTCCGTCGCCGCGTACGCCCGGGCCGCGCGGACCAGGGCGATGCTTCCGCGCGGACTGGCGCCGTACCGGACCGCGGTGTGTTCACGGGTGGCGGCCGCCAGCTTGACGGCGTACGAGCTGATCGCGGGGTCGACATGGACCGAGCGGACGGCGGCGATCGCGTTCCGCAGGGCCGGTACGTCGATCACCGGGCTGAGTGAGTCCGGCCCGATCCGGCCGGTGTCGCCGAGCACGATCCGGACCTCGGCGTCGTGATCGGGGTAGCCGATCTCGATCCGCATCAGGAACCGGTCCAGCTGCGCTTCGGGCAGCCGGTACGTGCCTTCCATCTCGATCGGGTTCTGGGTCCCGATGACCAGGAACGGATCCGGGACCGCGCGCGTGTTCGAGTCGACGGTGACCCGGCGCTCGGCCATCACCTCGAGCAGCGCGGACTGCGTCTTCGGCGTACCGCGGTTGATCTCGTCGGCGACCACCACGTTGGCGAAGATGCCACCCGGATGGAACTCGAACGTCTCGTTGCCCTGGTGGTAGACCATGACACCGGTGATGTCACCCGGGAGCAGGTCCGGGGTGAACTGGATCCGGTTCCAGGTCGCGTCGATGCTGCGGGCGATACACCGGGCCAGCGTGGTCTTGCCCAGCCCCGGCACGTCCTCGATCAGCAGGTGGCCCTCGGCGAACAGCGCCGTCAGGGCCAGCCGGATCACCTCCGGCTTCCCGTGGATCACCTTGCCCAGGTTGTCGGCCACCAGCCGGTACGCCTCACCCGGAGGAATTGTCGAACTCATGATGGATCTCCCCTCAGCATCTCGCCGAGAGTAGCCGTTTCAGGTCCAACCCCTGTCCAGGAAAGGTCCAGATGTCCGGTTACTGCCGTTCTGTCGGCAACTGGAACTCGAAGATCGCGCCGCCTTCGTCGCCGTTGTAGACCTTCAGATCGCCGCCGTGCGACAGCGCGACCCAGCGCACGATCGACAACCCGAGCCCGCTCGAACCGCCACCACTGTTGAAGCGCTCGAACAGATCCTCACCGACCTCCGGATCGATCCCGGGACCCTGATCGGCCACGGTGATCCGGCCGTCGGCGACCGTGACGGTGATGATCGCCTCGGCGGCTCCGGGGAGCCGTCCGTGCCGCAACGCGTTGTCGAGAAGGTTGCCGACGGCCCGTTGCAGGAGGGTCGGATCGGCGCGCACCATGCTCGGCGCTGTCACCAGGGAGATCCGCGCGCCTTCGGTGGGGAAGTCCTCGACGACGCCGGCCACGAGCTGGTCGAGCCAGACCGGTTGTACGGCGAGCTGTTCCACGCCTGCCGCGAGCCGGGCGCGGACAAGCAGACCGTCGATGATGTCACCCATGCGACCGGCCAGGCGGACTGTGCGCGGGAGGAGTTCGGCGCGCTGACCAGGATCCCGTACGGCGGTCTCCGCGAGTGCACGTAGTGCCGCGACCGGGGTGCGGAGGTCGTGGGCAGTCTCGGCCAGCAACGTCTCCTGCTGTTCGAGAGCAGCCATCGCCGGACGAATCGCCCGCCCCGACAACCAGTAGCTAGCCGCCGCAGCAGCACCAATCAACCCAGCACACAAAGCCAGAACCAGCCACACCAGTTGCTGATGTGCGTCCACCTCCTTCTGGGTATCCACCCAAGCCAGGACCGCACCGCCGATCTGGTTGGTCTCGGGGAACCGGAACGGCTCGGCCTTGATCCGGACCGGGTGGCCGTTCTGCGCCACCAGGTCGGTCAGGATGACGCGTCCGTTGCCGGTGGTCGCCTGGACCGCCAGTTGGTTGAGCATGGCCTCGTCCACGGCTGTGCAGCCCGGCTTGCTGTAGAGCGGGTCGAAGGCCTCCGAGGCGTCGCCGGTGAGAATCGCGAACTGCGGACACTGCCGGTACAGGGGATCCGCGATCACTCCGGCGAAGTTGATCGGGCTGGTGTTGCTGCCGCCCGCTCCAGCGCTCGCCAAGCGGAGGACGGGAGCGGTCACCGTGCCGACCGCGTAGTCCGCCGCGGCGACGTCGCGTTGGGCGTCCTGGCGGATGACGACCGGGGCCAGGATGAGGAGGCCTACGGTGTTGGCGACGGTGAAGACTGCGGTGAGCCACCAGCGGAGGCGGCGGAGGCGGTCGGCGGCGGGGCCTTTCATGGCTTGATCAGGCGGTAGCCGCGGCCGCGGACGGCCTGGATGAGGTCCGGACCACCGCGCAGGCGGGCGCGGAGCCGGGTGATGGTGACGTCGACGACGTTCGACATCGGGTCGGCGGCGGCGTCCCAGCAGTGTTCGATCAGGTCGGTCCGGGAGACGGTCTGCTCGGGCCGGCTCATCAGGAACTCCAGCACGGAGAACTCCTTCGCTCGCAGGGTGACCAGGACGCCGGCCCGGCGGACCTCGCGGCGGCCGGTGTCGAGCTCGACGTCGGCGTACCGCAGGATCGGCGGCCGGATGGTCGGGCCGCGCCGGCTCAGGCTGAGCACCCGGACGATCAGCTCCTCGACCGCGAACGGTTTGACCAGGTAGTCGTCGCCGCCGTGCTCGAACCCGTCGACCCGGTCGGCCAACTGGTCCATCGCGGTCAGGAACAGTACCGGGACCGCCCAGCCGTCTTGCCGGCGGCTGCGAACGTACCCGATCGAGTCGCCGTCGGGCAGCATCCGGTCGAAGACCACGCAGTCGTAGGCGTTCACGAACAGCGCCTCGTCGGCGTCGGCGATCGTGCCGGCCAGGTCGACCGCCAGCGCTGCGGAGCGGAGCGCGGCCGGTACCGCGACCTGCAGCTCCGGGTCGTCCTCGACCACCAATACCCGCACAGGGACCCCTCACCGATTCTGTGTCATCGAAATGTCATCGTCACCCCGGATCGTATGTGTCATGAACGGTCACTCAGCGCACTCACCGGCCCTGTCACCGGCCTTCCGCGTGCTGGGCCCGCTGGAGGTGGACGGCCCGGACGGCACGCAGATCGACGTCGGCGGGGGTAAACCCGCCACCGTGCTGGCCCTGCTCCTGCTGCACCGCAACGCCTGGGTCAGCACCGAGCAGCTCATCGATGCCGTCTGGTCCGGCCGGGACGTGCCCGCCTCCGCGCAGAACAACCTGAAGACCTACGTCTGGCAGCTCCGCCGGGCGCTCCCGGACGACCGGATCGAGAGCCGCCCGGGTGCGTACCGGGTCCGCGTCCTGTCCGGCGAGCTCGACGCCGACGCCGCGTCCGCCCTCGGCGACGAGGCTCGCGGGCTGCTCGCTCGCGGATCCGCCGCCGAAGCGGTGACCGTCGTACGGCGGGCGCTCGATCTCTGGCGCGGTTGCCCGTACGACGGACTCACCGACGACGCGGCCTCAGCCGTCGACCGGCTCACCGAACTGCACCGGACACTCCGCGAGGACCTGGCCGACGCGCATCTCGCACTCGGCCGGCCGTCTGAGGCGATCGCCGTACTGCGGGTGCTCACCGAGGAGGAGCCGCTGCGCGAGCTGGCCTGGGCCCGGCTGATGGCTGCGTACCGCCTGGTGGGACGCCGGCACGACGCGCTGGCGGCGTACCAGCGAGCCCGTACGGCGCTGGTCCGCGATCTCGGGATCGAGCCGGGTGCCGAGCTGACCGCGCTGCACCTGGAGATCCTGAGCGAGGACACCCGCCGACCGGTTGTCGCGCCGGTCAGCTCGAACCTGCCGCCGCGCGTCGCTGGATTCGTCGGCCGTGAGCCGGAGCTGGAGTCGCTGCGCGGCGCGACCGGGGTCGTCACGATCGACGGGATGCCGGGGATCGGCAAGACGGCCTTCGCGCTCGAGGCGGCCGCGCTGTCCGGGCACGAGACCCAGCAGTACGTCGACGTCCGCGGCGCGAGCGTGGTTGCGCCGACCGGTGGGCTGCTGATTCTGGACAACGTCGATCACGCCGATCAGGTGCGATCGCTGCTGCCGAACGACCCGGCTGCTCTGGTGCTGGTGATCAGCCGGAAGCGATTGGCTGGACTCGATCGCAGCGGCGCGATCACGCTGGATCTGCTGGCTCCGGGCGAAGCCGCGGAGCTGACGGACAACGCGCAGATCCTGGCGGCCGCCAGTGGGCACCCAGGTGCGATCCGGCACCTGATCGAGCGGATCCGCAACCGGCAGCCGTGGACGGTGAGCCGGATGACCGCTCAGCTCGAGGACCCGACCGGTCGCTGCCACGCGCTGGCTGACCTGCTCAATCGGTTCGACGGATTGGTGGAGCCGACGGTGCAGCAGCTGTACCGGCGGATCAGCTCGGGCTGGTTCGACGTCGGTCAGGCTTCGCGCCTGGCGGGTGTGCGACCGGAAGAGGCTGAGGCGATGATCGACCAGCTGATGGATCTGAACCTGGTCGCCGAACCGGCGCCGGGTCGGTTCGAGCTGCTGCCGATCGCCCGCGACCACGCCTATCGGTTGCTGCAGGCAACTGAAACGCGCCGCGTGAAGGCGGAGCTGGTCGCATGAGGTCCCAGGCCACGGCGGCCGCACCGGCCGCCGATCGTCAAGCCACCGCCACGCCTGCTGCTGCTCGGGTTCCGCAGGCCACGGCAGTCGGGGTTCCGCTGGCCCGACCGTCGGTGAAGGTGCCGTCGGCCGCGGTCCCCACGGTTGCTCCGGCACCGGGGCCGGTGGCGCGCTCGGCGATCGTCGTACAGCCTCCTGTTCCTGAGTTGGTGGCTGACTCGGTCGAGCGGCCGGATCGGGCGATTCGGGTCGGGCAGATCGTGTGCTGGCAGCTTGCGCTGGTGATGGTCGCCGCCGCGACGACAGGCTCGCGGACGGTGTTGATTCTGACGTCCGTGGCTGCGCTGTTGTTGGTGCTGCTCACGGCGGTCCGACTTCGCGGGCAGTGGCTGTATCGGTGGATCGGCATCTTGCTGCTGTTCGTGTTGCGGCGGCGCCGGATCGACCTCGGCGACAGCACCGCGATCAACCTGGCCAGTGCGCTGCTCGGCCGGACGACGACCGATGTGGTGACCGTGCGGGAACAGCCGTACGGCGTACTCAGTCGGTCGGCCGGGGTCAGCGTCGCGCTGCGGCTCGGGCCGGATGCGCAGTACCGGTTGCTGCCGCAGCTCGCCTCGCTCGCCGAGGCGGCTGACGAGCAGCCGGTCGGTGTCGGGTTGCAACTGATCCTGCACGCCGGTCTCAAGCAGAACCAGAAGCCGCGGACCTGGATCGCCGTCGCCGCCGAGCGGACGCCGGATATCGCCACCGACGAGCAGTTGCGTCAGGTTGTCGCCAACACCGTTCGCCGGTTGGTACGGCGGTTCGACCGGGAGCAGGTCGAGTACCTGGCCCTGGACGAGTCCGACGTACTCGCCTCGATCGGTGCCCTTGCCCACGCCAACGCGGGCCGCGGTCAGCTCCAGGAACGCTGGTCGACCTGGGCCTGCGGACCCGTCCATCAATTAACCATCCGGTTGGTTGGATCCGCCTCGCTGCCTGCGGCGAGACTCGAGGCCCTGGTCGGCAGCCTGCTCGGTACCGGAACCGGCGCCGCGCAGACCATCGCCGTCACCGTCACCGCGGCCGCCGGCAACACCACCTCCGCCCGTCACGACGTCGTCCTCCGGTTGGCCGCGGCACATCCCGCCACGCTCGACTCGGCGACCTCGATCCTGATCACCCTGGCCCGCTCCTTCGGAGTCGAGCCCGAACGCCTGAACGGCCGGCACGCGTCCGGTGTCGCTAGCACGCTTCCTCTGGGGGTAGAGATCTCATGACTGTGCACTTTGCCACGCTCCGCGCGGCGGGTTATGGGGCCTTGATTCCCGTCCTTCCCTCGTCGCTCCAGTCGCTTCGCTCCCTACGCTCCTCAGTCCAGGCCGGGGGCCCCATAACCGGGTTTCGTCCACTCGTCAGTTCAGACCGGGAGACCTCATGACTGTCACCCTCATTAACCGGCCCACTGGGTTCCATCACGTCCCCGCTCAGGGTGCCATTGCCGAACTGCTGGCCGGCGCCAAGGACGAGGTCATTGCCCTGAGCAACCTCACTCCCGCCGGGCCGGCGTTCGGGCCGCGGGATGTCAAGCACGGCGTGCGCTACCGGGCGATCTACCCTGACAGCGCGCGGATGACGCCGAACCTGTGCCGTCATCTCGGGGCGATGTCGATGGCCGGTGCGGCTGTCCGCACGATGCCGCTGGTGCCGATGAACGCACTCGTGATCGACGGCCAGGTCGCCGTACTGCCGGCTGATTCGGCCAACGGGAGTGTCGCCGTACTGCGGTTGTCCAGCGTGGTCCTTACGGTGCTCGAACTGTTCGAGCGGGTCTGGCCGGACGCCGTACCGCTGGCTGCCGACGACCTTCCGGACGACACCGACCTGTCGATGCGTGAGCGCGAGATGCTGCGGCTGCTCGGGCTCGGTGCCACCGATGAGGCGGCTGCGGCGCAGCTGGGGATCTCGGTGCGGACGGTACGGCGGATGGTCGCGCAGATCATGCATCGGCTGGGTGCGCGCAGCCGGTTCCAGGCGGGTGTGAAGGCGGCCGACCGTGGCTGGCTGCTGGATCGGGCGAGTTGATGTCGCGCATCCTGACCGTCGCGGCCGATCGTCCGGGCGCCTACCCGACGATCGGCGCGGCCCTGCTCGACGCCCCGGACGGTGCCGCGGTCGTCATCGCGGCCGGCACGTACGCCGAGACGATGGAACTGAACGGACGCTCGATCACCCTGCGCGCCGAAGCCGGTGCCGAGGTGGTGATCGACGGGTCGGGGGCGGACTGGCCGACGATCCGGGCGGTCGACGGTTCGCTGGCACTGCACGATCTAGTCGTGCGCGCCGCCGGAAATAATACGGGTTGGGGCCCCCGGACGCCGCGCAACCCGGGGGGGGGGACCCTAAGTGGTGGTTGCCCGCCCGCCGGGGGTGGGGAAGCAGGAAGATTTAAAAAAAATAAGCAGCCGCCC
>NZ_JBHJQQ010000002.1:507575-899842 GCF_042262745.1 Kribbella sp. NPDC056345
GGGTGGTGTGGGGGGGGGGGGGGGGGGCGGGCCCCCCGCGCGGGGGGGTGGCGGTTGCGCGGGCCCGCACCTATTTTGCGGCCGGCGCGGCCTATTTTCTGCGGTTTCGGCCGGGGCGCACGGCGCTCAGCCTGGTGGGCTGCACGATCAGTGGTGGTTCGCGGCCCGCGGTGAGTGTGCACGCGGGGCCGGGGCTGCGGATCGACCAGTGCACCGTGAATGGTGCCGCGACCGGGATCATCGTCGAGGGCGTGGGCGGCGAGATCACCGGGACGGTGGTGCGCGACGTGTCGGGTGACGGCATGGTCTTTGCGCTGGGTGCCGATCCGGCGGTCACTGGCGGCGCGGTGAGCGGGTGTGGCGGACGCGGGATCTACGTCTACCAGTACAGCCGGCCGTCGCTGACCGACCTCGAGATCGCGAACACCGGCGCCGAGGGGATCGGCGTCGCCCACGGGAGTACGCCGGTCATCCGGCGGGTCAGCGTGCACGACACCCGTGGCCCCGCGGTCACGGTGGGACCCGGGTGCGGCGGGACGATCGAGGGCCTGCGACCGTCCAACACGGCCGAACCCGCTGTGCAGATCGCGGCTGGTGCAGCGGTCGAGGTGATCGAGGCGAGCCCGCTGACGGCGGCATCGAGTGGTCCGATCGACGAGCTGCTCGGGGACCTCGACCAGATGGTCGGGTTGCCGGGAGTGAAGGCGGAGGTGCGGGCGCTGGTCGACGAGATCCAGGTCAACGAGTGGCGTCGTACGGCGGGATTGTCGGTTGGCGCAGTCAGCCACCACCTGATCTTCGCCGGGGCGCCGGGGACCGGGAAGACGACCGTGGCGCGGTTGTACGGGAAGCTGCTGAAGGCGCTCGGCGTGCTGCCGGACGGTGGGTTCACCGAGGTTTCGCGGCGGGACCTGGTCGGGCAGTACATCGGGCACACGGCCGAGAAGACCTCGCAGGTGTTCGAGAAGTCGCTCGGCGGGGTGCTGTTCATCGACGAGGCGTACACGTTGTCACGCTCGGCCGGGAGCGGCGGTGACTTCGGTCAGGAGGCGATCGACGTCCTGGTGAAGCTGATGGAGGATCACCGCGACGAGATCGCCATCATCGTCGCCGGGTACACCGTCGAGATGACCGACTTCCTGGCCGCCAACCCCGGCCTGGGATCGCGGTTCTCGAAGACGATCGAGTTCGAGAACTACTCCGCCGAGGAACTGCTCCTGATCACCGACCGGATGGTCGCCGGCGGCGACTACCTGCTCGATCCGGCGGCCGGTGCGCCGCTGACGTCGTACTTCGACCGCATCGCCGGCGGCCCCAACTTCGGCAACGCCCGCGAGGCCCGCCGCCTGGTCGAAGGCATGCGCAAAGCCCAGTCCCAACGCCTACGCCTCCTCGGCCGCATGCCAACCACCACCGAACTCCGAGAACTCCTCCCAGACGACGTCCAAGCCGCAGCTGGAGTCTCCTGAGCAAACGGACACTGCTCCGCAGCGGCAGTACTTTTGGCGGGTGCACGAACGACAGGAGGTAGTGCCTGGATCGCCTGTTTCGGGGCGGCGTGTAGGCGTGCGGGGGTGGAGGCGTCGGCGGCTACGTGCTGTCCTTCGTGCTGAGTGAGTAGGGCGGGGTACTGGGGGTAGGTGAGCGAGAACGAGTGTGTGGTGGCGGCTTCGGCTGAGGACGTGTTTGCGATCCTGACCGATGGGTGGCGGTATGCGGCCTGGGTGGTCGGGGCGTCCAGGGTGCGTGATGTGGACGCGCCCTGGCCGGAGCCCGGCGGGATCATCCATCATTCGGTCGGGGCCTGGCCGCTGCTGATCGACGACACGACTGAATCTGTCGAGTACGACGCCGGGCGGCGACTGCGGTTGCGGGTCCGGGCGTGGCCGGTGGGCGAGGGTGATGTGGAGTTCTGCGTCACCGAGGGCCCGGACGGTTGCCGGGTGGTGATGACGGAGAAGGCGGTCCGCGGCCCGGCCACGTTGCTGCCGGACAAGGCGGCAGATTTGTTGCTCTCGGCCCGTAATACCGAGACTCTGCACCGCCTCAAACTCCTGGCCGAGCAGCGGAGCGAGCCCTAGACGGAGCGGATCCGGAAGATGGCGGCGCGGGCGTCGTGGCCGTCGACGTGCATCGGGATGACCTTGGTGGACAGTAGCTCTAGCTCGACGGAGCCGTCGCCGGGGAGCCAGTTGATGCGGTCGATACCGCCGGCGAAGGCTTTGCGCTCGCCGGCCTGACCGGTCGCGTTGCCGTAGTTGGGGTTGTTGGTGTCGGCGGTCCAGATGACCAGGCGGCCGTTGTTGTGATGAGCCATCACCCGCTCGCGGTGGCGCTGCTTGTGCAGGTCCCACTCGTCGCGGCGGGACACCTCCTGCGGGCCGTTGTAGGCGCCGTAGATGTAGTGACTGTCGATCAGGGTGAAGACCAGCGCCGGGTCCGCGGTGTGCTGGACGACGACCTCGTTGATCCAGCGCGGCGGCGTGATGTTCTGCATGCCACCGTGCACGAAGGTGGCGCGGGAGTTGATCACGGTCCACGGCTGCGGGACCGAGATCGGTACCCGGTACGAGCTCTCGTGGTGCAAGAAGGCGTTCTGGTAGAGATCCCCGAAGTACTGCGAGATGATCGCGGGCTCGCCGTCGTCACCTTCGCGAATCTCCTGCCAGCCGACGAACGGGCGGTTGCCGGGGTCGGCGTTCCGGACGTCCCGGATCGCGGCCTCGCGAGCGCCCAGGTTGTCCCGGCCGATGTTCGCGGTCACCACGGGGAGCCGGATCCAGGCCCCGGCCGCCGTCGCGGTGCCGGCCGAGGCCAACGCGGCGACGGCACCGCCGCCGAGCAGCAGTGCCTGTCGTCGAGTGAGCTTTCCAGTCATGGGTGCCTCCGCAAGATGGGCGTGGTCCTGCCGGTCGCACGCCAACCTACGCAGGCACCGGGACGCTAGCCAGACTTCCAGGTGAACGTGTTGGACTTGTACGTCTCGCCCGACCGGGACACCAGGACATACACCTGCTTGCCGACCATGCCGCACGGGAACCGGTCGTCGACCAGCATGTGCCCTTCGCCGTCGGTCGTGAGGGTGGCACCGGGGTTGAACTTCTTGTTGTCGACGTACGGCACGATCGTGTAGCGGGTGTTCGGCCGCAGGTTCTCGATCCGCACCTGGATAAAGGCACACTCCGGTGGCTGGCAGTCGTCGTACTCGGTGCCTGCGCCCCGGGAGGCGACGACCCGCTTGGTCCGCTCGTCCTTGCCGAGCGGCGACCCGGTGAGACTGGTCCACTTGCCGCTCAGCAGGTCGCCGTTCGGGGCCCTGGTGATCGCGCGGACGTAGAACAGGTACTTCGTACCGTCCTTCAGCCCGGTCACCGTGGCCTCGGTGGTGGTCGTGTTCACCCGGGGTTTGGCGGTGGCGGACCCGATGCTGACGGTGTACCGCACGAACACCCCGTCACCCATCGTCGGCCGGTCCCAGGCCAGCGTGAGCTGTCCCGACGTACCGTCCTTGCTCACCACGATCTCGCGCGGCGACTCGGCCTCGGCGTACTGCCTCTTGATCTGGCCCGTCCGTACGGCGGGCCCCAGGCCGACCCGGTTCCGTGCCCGGATCGTCACGGTGTACGCCGTGGTCCGGCCCGCGAGCTCCGTGATCAGCGTCGACCGGGTGCTGCCGCTGACCGTCTTCGAACCACCCGACCAGCTCAGTACGTACGCCGTGATCGGGGCACCGTTCGCCGTTGCCGCTCGCCAGCTCACCGTCGGCCCGTCGGTCCCGTGCTTCGCGCTCACTCCGCTGGGCGCACCTGGGACACCGGCCTGGACCGTCGGCTTCTTCGGCGGGTCCTTCTTCGGTGGCGGATCCATTTTCGGCGGCGGATCCTTCTTCTCCGGTACGTCGGGCCTGTCGCGGTCCCGCGGATCCACCTTCGCGGGCGGCGGGTCCTTCTTCTCCGGCGGTTCCTGGGTGTGCACAGGCACGTCCGGCTTGTTGTCCGGCTGCTTCGGCTTGGGGGGTGTCGGGGGCTTCGTCGGCTTGTGGGTGATGCCGTCGTCGTCAGTGGCGATCTTCACCGGCTCGGCCTTGCCGTCTTCATCGACCACGACCACCTGGTCGCCCTTACCGCTCTCGACGTACACCTTGGAGTCGTCGCCGCGGAACAGGTTCGGCTCGTGCTTGACCTTGTCGTCTTCGTTGTGGCTCTCGATCTTGCGGTAGCCGACGTGGCCGTCGCGGTCGACGGTGGCCAGGTCGGAGCTCTTGCGGCCGAGCACCGCCAGGCCGTGCCCGGACGAGGCAACCTTGTCGTAGTTGCCCTTCTGCAGCTTGGTGACGATCGGCGCGTCCGCCTTCTGCCCCGGCTTGTCCGGCAGCCCGATCAGGAGCACGGCACTCTGATCGCGGTCCAGGAACGCGATCCGCCCGTCGACGTCGTTCGCGGCGACCACCGCCGACTCCGGTACGTCGTTGCTCAGGTCGACATGTGACCCGAACCCGTCCGGCGTCAGGTCGGTCACCCGGTCGGCGGTCAGATCGACGAACACGGCCTTGTTGCCGATCACGGTCAGCGCACCCTTGTGCCCCTTCTGGACCGTGGCCGGGCAGGACATCCGGTCCACCGTCAGCGGCAGCTGACACAGACCGCCGTCCTCGACCCGGTGCACCCACAGCGTGCCGTCCGACGTCACCACCGGATCCCCGAGCGGCACGCCCAGGAACGCCGTCGCCGGCTGCTTGCCGAGGCGCATCACCCGGCCTTCTTCCTGATAGATCGCGAAGGCGGACCCGGCGGCCTCCAGACCGACCGCCTGCCCGGTCGGTGCGTCGAGCGGCTCCGCCACGCTCAGGTCGGACTTGCCGAACTTGTCGATCCGGGACTTCGACAGCACATACGCGTCGGTGTCGGTCTGCACGACCTGGGCCCCCGGCGTACCGGTGGTCAACGGGACCTGGGCATCGACCTTCAGCGTCGCGCTGTCCAGGTGGAAGACACGTCCGATCGCACTGTTGTAGATCCAGTGACCGGACTGCGTGAACTTGAATCCCGAATTCGGGTCGCCGGCGCCGGTCAGCACGACCACGCTGGTCAGTGCGACACAGCCTGCCACCACAGCGGCCAGGCCGGCGCGGCCCTTGCTGCCTTCCGGCGAGTCGGAGCGGCGGAAGAGCTTCGTCAGCTTCATCGAGGGTCGCCTCACCTTCACAGAGTATGGGTGCGTGGTCCAGGACCGGTCCAGACTGCGTCCACTAGCTCTTGCAGGTAGCATCCCGGATGCTGCGCGGCTTGCTGTAGAAAACCTCACGTCCGTCGGTGCCCTGGACCTCGAAGCAGTACTTCAGTCCTGGACTGACCTGGACAGTCAGCGCGGTCCCACTTCCCCGGTACATCGCCCGTGGTGCCTTCGCGCCTTGTTCCGCGACGAAGACGGCGTACGTCAATGGCTTCGAGAACGACCACTTCAGCAGCACCGTGGTGCCCTTGTCCTGCGGCGGTTCCAGCTGGATCAGCGGCGTCTCGGTCACCGGCGGCGCCTGTGAGGCGGGCGGCGCCGACGGGGCAGGTGGTTGCTGCGTCGCCGGAGTTTCGTTGCCCGGTCGCAGCAACATCGGCACCAGCACCACCAATGCAATAGCCGCGACGATTCCGATCAGCACCTCCTTACGAGGCGCTTTCCACTGGCGTCGCGCACGCTGAGCCGAGGCGGTCGCCACCGGCACACTGCGCCCGGCCGCCAGCTCATCCCGGAAGTCGTCGAAATCCAGCTCGTCCGCGGCATCCGTCGTACCGCGCAGCAACGTCTCGAACTCCCGGACCACCGCAGCCGCGTCCGGCCGCGTCCCCGCATCCTTCGCCAGCATCCGCCGCAACAACGCCGTCAACGCCGGCGGCACATCCCGCCCCGACACCTCCGGAGCCGGCTCCCGCAACACCCGCAGTACGACGTCGTCCGGCGTCTCACCCGGCCGCGTCGGAAACGGCGACTGCCCGGTCAACGCCAGGTACAGCACCGCGCCGAGCCCGTAGACGTCAGCCTCTTCGGACAGCTCGCCATCCCGCAACACCTCAGGAGCCGTGTACGCCGCCGCTCCCGTCAGGTCCCGCGGAAACCGCAACCGCAACGCCATCCCGAAATCCGCCAGCACCGGCTGCCCGTTCGGCCGCTCCAGCACATTGCTGGGCGTCACCCCACCATGCACCAGCCCACCCTCATGAGCCTCCGCCAGCACAGACCCCAAGATCTGCCCCAGCACCACCACATCCCCGATCGGCAGCCCCCGCCCCCCAGCCAGCTCCACCAGCGACTGCGGACAGAACTCCATCCGCACCCCGGTCCGCCCGTCCGGTAGCTCCTCAACCCCATCAGCCAGCAAGACCGAAGAAGCCACCCGCAACCCCGCCAGCTTCGCCTGCTCAACCTCCACCGCATTGAAAGTCCGCCGATCCAGCCCCCGCGGATAAACCTTCACAATGGTCGGCGGCCCACTGTCCCGCGGCGGCATCAGAAAGATCCGCGCCACCGGCCCGGTGGCCCGCGGAATCAGCGAATCAGGTGCAATCTCAGCCATCAGAGTCATCCTCGCACCCCTTCAGCGCACCACATCGAGATAACCGCACCCATGCACGATCAGCGTCCGCAGATCCTGGAACACCCGATCGGCCGCGCCACGCGGATCCTCGTTCGCGGCGACTGATGACCGGAGCTGGCAGTACGCCCAAAGGCTCGGCGTCGTCGCCGCCCACTGCCACAGTTCATAACTGTCAGGATCGAGTACGGCGATCACTCCGGCTTCTGGGACTCCGATCCGGTGGTGGCCAGGGTGCTCCACGGTGTCTCCCAGGCCGATCATCAGGGCCTCGAGGCGATATGCCCGTGCGACTTCTGCCACTCCCGGGTCTGCGGGATCGACGGGAAACACCAGTCCGCGGGCTTCGAGGCCGCCGAGCAGGTCCGGGTCGATGTCGATGGCGAGCCGCATCGCTTCGGCAGCTATCCGCCTCCGGGTCCAGGGGATGGCATTGGGCTCGGCAGGGCCATGGGCCAGCATCCAGGCCCCGAACTCGGCATCGGTCAGGCGGTGCTGCTTCATGCCGACGCGGACGACGTGGTTGGGTCCACCGATGGCCGCCGGTAGGGCGCCGGTGTAGTGGCCGACGGGAAAGATCACTGTGGTCATCCGGAGGTCCCCCGATCCAGGTACGCCGCACGAACCCGCAACAGACCGTGCAACGAGCCGAGCACACCGCCCAGGACGAGCTCGGGATCGAGCTCCTCGGGATCCGTGACCCCCTGCTGTCGAGCGACCTCCGCTGCGACTTCGCAGGCCTGCCACAACTCTGGGCTGAGATGTGCCCAGGTCCACAGGTCGTACAGCGGCGTCGATACCTGCGCCAGCGGCTGACCTAGCAAGCCGATCAGGAGCATCCCGACGTTGTCGGGGTCCGGTCCGAGCCCGAACAACAGCGGAGTCAGCCGATGGCGGCGTGCGAACGAGAGCGCGGATTCTCCGCCAGGCACGACCTCGGCCAGCAGGCCGTCACCGACGAAGCGCTCGATCGTCGCGGTGGTTTCGGCGCGGCCGATCCCGAAGCGTTCTCCCGCCTCCGCCAGTGATCGCTGTGTCAGCGGGGCGTCCTCGTCCAAACTGTGGGCCAGCAACCAGACGACGTACTCGGAGCTGGTCAGCTCCATCACTTCCGTACCCACCCGGACCTGCTGCAGCCGAACGTCGGGCGCCGCCGATCGGGCACCGAGATCATGTCCGATCGGCAGGATCAAAGCTTCGTGCGGCACGGCTGACCTCCTCGTCGTCTCGTCCTCCACACCGTAGGAACCGATCTGCCGCCGATGCCCCGGGCGGCATGAACCTGCCGCAGCGCGCGCGACGCCGGCACCCGAGCCAAGACTGAGTCGAGTGCAGACAACGGCGCGAGGATTGGGAGAACGCCGATGAACATCACCGGACTGGTCCGGGTGACAATTGATGCGCCAGGACGTCGGCTCGACCTGGCGCTACCGGAACAGGCCTCCGTCGCCGAAGTACTACCCGGCCTCTTGGTCCGTGCCGGCGAGCAGCTCGCCGACGAGGGCGTCGCCGATGGAGGCTGGGTACTGCGCCGGGCGGATGGCGCCGAGCTGAGCCTGGGGCGGACGGTCGGCTCGCACCGCGTCCGGGACGGCGAGATCCTGTATCTGGTTCCTCGGCGGACGGATTGGCCGGAGCTCGAGTACGACGATCTCGTGGACGCGATCGCCGGTGGATCCCGTCGGCTGGGAGCGGCCTGGGGACCGGCGCACACGCGAATGGCAGGCCTTGGTGCCGCCGCGCTGGCGATCAGTGTGCTCGGCTTCACCTTTCTTCACGAGGGCGCTCCTTGGTCCGGTCCGGGCGGCAGCCTGTTGCTGCTCGCATTGTTGCTAGCAGCAACAGGAGTCGTGCTGGCTCGCGCGGTCGGAGACTCTGGCGCGGGCGTCGTGACAGGTGGCCTCTCGCTGCCGGCCGGATTCCTTGGTGGGGCATTGCTGTTCGGCGGCGACGGGCGCTGGCCCGCCCTCGGAGCGCCCCAAGTACTCGCGGGGTCCGCCGCACTGTTCCTGGTCGCGGCCATCTGTCTGGTCGGCGTCGTCGATGGAGCAGCTCTGTTCGTCACCGGCGTCGCTACCGGACTGGTAGGCATTCTGAGTGGCTGGACCGGTACGTCGGACGCCCTGAACGGCGCTGATGTCGCCGCGATCTGTGCGTCCGCACTGATCGCGGTGTCGCCGATGTTCGGGCCACTCGCGATCCGGCTCGGCAGGGTCCCGATGCCGATCCTGCCGCGCACCACGGCCGATCTGGTCCGCGATGACCCGCAGCCGCCACGTGCTCATGTCTACGGCGCGGTGGTCCGGGCCGACGACCTGCTGACCGGAATGCTCACGGCCACGGCGATCGCCGGCAGCGTGTGTCTGGTCCTGGTGGCACGCGAGGACGGCCGGTCCGCCACGATCCTGACCGCTCTGCTCACTTCGCTCTGTCTGATCCGCGCCCGGCTGTACCCGATTGTCAAGCAACGTCTGACCTGGCTGGTTGCCGGTGCCGTCGGGATCACCGCACTGATCATCGGCGTGATTGCCGTCGACCTTGTCGTACCGGTCGGTGTGGTGCTCGCGGCGGGATCGATCGTGATCGGTCTGCGCTACAGCGAACGGCCACCGAGCCCCTATTTCAGCAGAGCGGCGGAGATCCTCGACCTCCTGGTGATGTTGACCTTGATACCGATTGTGTGCGGAGTACTCGGCCTCTACGGCCGGCTCCGGGGATGGGGCGGTTGAGATGGCCACGCGTAAGGATCAACTGCAGTCACACCAGTTTCTCGGCCAGCGAATGGTGTCCGCGCTGGTGACCCGGGAGACCGATCCCGAGCAGCCACCCTTTCGTCGTCCCTTCCTGGCCGCGATCGGTAGCGCGGTCATCGCGATCGTGGCGCTGGCCGGCGTTTTCGTGTACGGCCTCGTCGTACCTGGTGGCAACAAGGCCTGGCGGGCCGGTGACGCTGTGATCATCGAGAAGGAGACCGGTACCCGCTACGTCTACCTGAGCGGCCGGCTCCATCCTGTCGCCAACTACGCGTCCGCGTTACTTGCTTTAGGCAAGAAGGTCGAAAGCCGCCGGGTATCCCAACGCTCGCTCCGCGACGCTCCCAGGGGCCCACGGATCGGCATCGTCGATGCGCCCGACGCGCTGCCGCCCGCCAAGCAGTTGCTTGCCGGCGCCTGGACCTTGTGCTCGCAACCGATGATCGATCCAACCGGAGAACCAACCAGTGAATCCGTCCTCCTGGTCGGTTCGCAACCGGCATCCGCACAGCCGCTCGGGTCGACCGCCCTCCTCGTCACCGTGATCGGCACCCGCGACCAGTACATGATCAACGACGGCTACCGCCACAAGCTCGACAAAGCAGTCGCGCTGCAGGCCGGTCTTGCCCTGGGCGGCGAAGGCTGGGCGCGAGTCGGACAGGCTTTCGTCAACGGCCTCCCCGAAGGCCAGCCCGTGACTCCCCTCCGGATCGCCGGCATCGGCGCGCCGTCCACCGCAATCCCGAACCGGAAAACCAAGATCGGCGAACTCTTCATGGTCGGCAGCGCAGGCGCTCGCCAGTACTACCTGGCGGATCGCGACCGCCTACTGCTGCTCACCGACCTTCAGTACTCCATCCAGCTCACCTACGGTCCCCTGAAAAAGGCCTACGCGGGCAAGGCCCCGCGCCCCCTCGAACTCAATCCGACCTCCCTGGGCCGCGTCCAGACACCGCCCGACGCCGTGCCCGCCGGCGCCGACGGCCGTCTCCCCGCAACCCGCCCCACCTTCGCCCGTCCAGCCGACAACAGCACGATCTGCGCCGTCTACAGACCCGGCGCCACCATCCCCACCATCCTCGTCAACGCCACCCTCCCCCCACGCGACCCCGCCATGGTCACCCCCAAACGAGGCCCCGAAGGGACTCTTCTCGCCGACCGCGTCGTGGTTCCTCCGGGTGCCGCCGCTCTTACCGAAGTGATGTCCTCCGACCGTGCCCCGAGTGGCACCCTCATCCTCGTCACCGACATGGGCCGTGCCTACCCCCTGGCCGATCCGGATGTCCTGTCGCTGCTGGGCTACGAAGGAGCGACCGGAGTCCGGCTCCCCGCCGCTCTGGTCAGCCGAATTCCCCAAGGCCCTGCCCTCGATCCTCCACGGGCGATGCGCGCGACGCCCTGATCCGCTCCTGGCACCGCAAGATGCCCCCGGCCGTGGTGGCCGGGGGCATCTTGTCGTACGGCGGTGGTCAGTTGGCCGGGCGACGTCTCGACTGCTCGTCCGCGACTGCCGGGTCCACAGTCCACAGTTCCTCGTCAAGAACCTGCAGGCTCTGCGACACCCCGTCTTCGTCCCGCTTCGGCCGGCTGGTCTTGGCGACCGGTACACCAGGGAGTGCTCGAGACTTGGTCGACTTGCCTCGCAGCCGGTCCGGTACGCCGGGAGTCGGACCACCGGTCCGGTGACGTTCTCGTCCATTCGGCCGAACTGTGCCGGCGCCAGGCTTGCCCGCCCGGCCGCCGGCCCCGCCGGCGGCACCGGCCATCGGCGGCATCATCGGCGGTATGCCGCCCGCCCCACCGGTAGCTCCTCCGGCCGCGCCTGTGGTAGTCCCAGGCAGAGCGGGAGCAGTGCCCGCACTCCCGATGGATTCGGCCATCCCAGTCTTTGCCACTGACGGGATCTGCCCGAGTCGCTGATCCAAGCCCTTGAGCGCGCCCGGTTTCGGCGCATCGATCCCGCCTCTGCCTGCTCCGCCTGCTCCGCCACCGAGACCGCCGGTTCCGAACGGCGAACGCGCCGAACCGACCGAGCCGATCGGGGCCAACGGCTTCATCTGCGTCGGAACGAAAGGCGGTAGCGGTGTGATGGGCGTGAGTGGCTTCGGCGTAACTGGCGGCAACGGCGTGAGCGGCGGCGGTGTGGCCGTCGCCGGCGGCATCCCTGACAACTCCGGACCTCCCGGTTGCTCCCCGGCAGGGGCCCCCTCGTCGGCCGGCGCCTCGTTGCCGGCAGGTGCGTCTCCCGGCGCGTCTCCGGGTGCGTCTCCGGGCGCATCGCCAGGTGCTGTCCCGGGAGCCGTCGTCGGCGTACCCCCCGGCCCGGTTCCGGGCGACCCCCCACCAGAAACATCGCTGTGCGGGCCGGTCCATTTCACTCCGGCCGCCACGGCCACTCCGGTCTGGACGAACTGCAGGTACTGCGCGCTCAGCTGATCCATCTGCCGGGCGACGGCCAGCATCATGTCGGCGAGCTGCTTTTGTGCCTCCTCGTGTGCGTTGCCTCCGCCCAGGTCGACTGAAGGCGAGTAGGCGTCGGCTACCGCCTTCGCATTGATTGCGGAAGTCTTCACCGTTTCCACGTTCGACCTCAACGTACCCACCCCGACCGCAAATGCAGGACCGGCGGCCTGTGACGGCCCTCCGGCCGGGCCGCCGCTCATGTTGTCGGCGCTGTCGCTGATCGATTTCGTGCTGCGCTCGACGGTCGCACCGTAGAGGTCCGCCACGCCGGTCGTCGACCAGTTGTCGTGCAGCAGGTTGACGACCCTCCGGATCTGCGCCACCGAAGCGTTCAGGGGGGCGACCGCATCGCTCCACAGTTTGGCTTCGGCATCCAGCGCCGCCATCGTCGTTGCCTCGCTGGTCATGATGTCGACGAACTTCTGCGCCAGCGTCTTCGGGTCGGCGCCGAACACCATCGATTCATACGTCGGGCCGGGCATCTCAGGCACCCAACCCGTCGACATCGCCATAGGCGTTGATGACGTCGCCGAGCATCCTCGTCGCATTGCTGTGCGTGTCGAGATGGATGTTCTGGATCCGTCGGGTAATGCCGCTCCACGACATCATTCCGGTGCCCATGTTGTCGACCTCGTCCGCCGCCGTCCCGCGGGCTTTGGCAAGACCTTGGAGCATCTCCATCGCGTTGTTCAACTGTCCGACGCCCTGAGGCGCGGCGCGCAGTGCTCGGGCAGCTCCGGCCAGTCGGCCGGCCTCGGCGACGTAGGCGTCCGCCGTCGAGCCGAACAGTTCCATGTTCTTCATCTCGGTGCGTTCGATCTCCATCGGGTACTCCCTTCTTCGGTGTTCCTGCGCCTTTGCCGGCGATCAGGTAGTAGGGGGCAGAGTGAGTTGGATGAGCTGGGCCACGCCCTGCCGGTTGATCAGGCGGCCCCGGCCTGGTGGGAACTGTTGCGGCCGGAGCCCACCGAGCAGCGGGCCTTCGTCGCGGCTTCCGGACAGCAGCAGGCCAGGTGAGGCGATGTCGCGAAGGCGCGCCATGATCGGCTCGAAAAAGCCCCGCGCGGCGCCGCCGGTCCGTCGGGCGACGATGACGTGCAGACCGATGTCGGCGGCCTGCGGGATGAATGGCAGCAACGGCATCAAGGCATGCCCTTCCGCGGTGGCGACCAGATCGAAGTCGTCGACCAGGACGAACAGCTCAGGTCCCTGCCACCAGGACCGCTCTCGCAACTGCTGAGGCGTCACGTCCGGCCCAGGCAGTCGTTCGGCCAGCGCCTGGCTGACCTCGATGACGAGCGATTGAGTCGACTGCTGGCTGCTTCCGTACCCGAGTAGATGATCGCCTTCGATGCCACCGAGCAGGCTCCGTCTGTGGTCGATCACCAGCATCCGCGCCTCGGCCGGTGTGTAGACCTCCTGGACCCTCCTCGCCACCGTCCGAAGAAATCCGCTCTTCCCCGATGCGGTGTCGCCGAGCAGGATCAGGCAGGGATCCTCGGCGAAGTTCAGCCGGACCGGCGACAGGTCCCGTTCGGCCACACCGACGGCGAGGCCGTCCTCACGGTTGCTCGCGCCGTCGAGTTGCTCGAACGGAACCTCGCCCGGCAGCAACAGGATCGGAGGTGCGGGTTCGCCGCTCCAGGCCGCCGCGATGTGCTCGACCACCGCCGCCATGCCTTCCGAGCCGGCGATCTGCGGCTTGGCGGCCAGGAACTGGTGCCGCGTCGCGAGGATGCCGCGGCCAGGCGACTTGTCCGGAACCAGGAGTGCGGCGCGCCGATCCAGGAACGAATCGATCGGATCACCGATCTTGAGCTCCAGTTTGGTGCCGCACAGGTCGCGGACATTGGTCCGTACGTCGAACCAGCGGGCGGTGCTGATCATCAGGTGAACGCCGTACCCGAGGCCGCGGACAGCGATGTCGGCCAGCAACAGCTCGATGTCCTCGAAGTCGTTGCGGATCGTTCCCCAGCCGTCGATGACGAGGAAGATGTCGCCGTACGGTGACGGTGGAACGGTCCCGGCCCGGCGCCCGTCGCGATAGGCACTCATGCCGTCGATGCCCAGCTGGGCAAAGTCGCGCTCGCGCTGCGCGATGATGTTGGAGACCTCGGAGACCGTCCGCCGAACGGCGTTGACGTCCTGGCGGCCGGCGATGCCGCCGACGTGGGGCAGGCCACGTAAGCCACCCAGCACGCCGCCACCGAAGTCGAGGCAGTAGAACTGCACCTCGGTCGGCGTGTGTGTCAGGGCCAGCGACAAGATGATCGACGCAATCGTGGTGCTCTTGCCGCTCTGCGGACCGCCGGCGATGGCGACGTGCCCACCGCCGGCTGACAGATCGAGCAACAGCGGATCGCGCCTTTGCTCGAGTGGGCGGTCGACGACCCCGGCCAGCGCGGACAGGCTGCCGGCGAGTCGCAGGTCGCCGGCAACGAAACCGCGCTCGGTGTCCAGACGTGGTGATCCGAGCACCTCGTCCAGGCAGGGCGACGCTCCCAGCGGTGGCAGCCAGATCTGATGGGCCGGGTCACCTCGGTCGGCCATCCGGCCGACGAGGATGTCCAGCAAGGTCTCGCCGACGCTCGGGTCGAATGCGTCGTCGGTTCGGTGCGGTTCCGGCGCCTCCAGCTCCGCCGGCGGAGACACATATCCACTGACGTACTCCTGCAGGACCAGTGAGTTGTCCGGAGACACCGGGAGCTGATCTGCCGTCGGGCGCCGGTGGACGCCGGAGACGTACGCGGAGCGAAACCGGTCCATCTGCTCGGTCCCGACCTTCAGGAAGCCGTGTCCTGGTGCCCGTGGCAGCAGGAAGGCGTCATTCACACCCAGCACGGTGCGGCTGTCCATGTCGGAGAAGGTTCGCAGGCCGATACGGAACGACAGATGTGCGTCCAGGCCACGCAGCCGCCCTTCGTCGAGCCGCTGACTGGCAAGCAGCAGATGGACTCCCAGGGATCGGCCCACCCGCCCGATCTGGACGAACAGGTCTATGAAGTCCGGCCGATCGCTGAGTAGTTCGCTGAACTCGTCACAGACGACCAGCAAGGTCGGAACCTCGGGCAGGGGGGCGCCGGCCAGCCGGGCCTTCTCGTAGTCGCGCAGCGAGGCGAAGTTGCCGGCGTCGCGGAGCAGCTCCTGCCGGCGGATCAGTTCGCCGTTGATCGCGTCGGTCATCCGGTCGACCAGGTCCAATTCGTCGGCCAGGTTGGTGATCACCGCGCTCGTGTGTGGCAGCTTGTCCAAGGTGGCAAACGTTGCACCGCCCTTGTAGTCGATCAGCGCGAAGTTGAGCGACCGCGGTGGGTGGGTGATCGCGAGCGCCAGGACAAGCGTCCGCAACAGCTCGCTCTTGCCGGAACCGGTGGCGCCGATCAGCAGGCCGTGTGGACCCATGCCTTCCTGTGCGGATTCCTTCAGATCGAGCTCGATCGGCAGCCCGTCGGCACGGAGCCCGTACCGGACGCGCAGCCGGTCGCGGCTCGGACGCTGGACCCAGGTTTCGGTGGGGTCGAACTCGTACGGATCCCCGAGCTCCAGCAACTCACCCAGTCCGAGGTCGGCGGTCAGTGGCTGGTCACTGTGCACTCCGGCAGTGAGGCGCAACGGAGCGAGTTGCCGCGCCAGTCCCTCCGCGGCACCGACCGACAGTTCGTCGGCTCGGCCCAGCAGGCTGTCGCCGTCGATGGTTTCGGCGTGCAAGGCGCGATCGGATGCTACGTCGAGCACGATCGCGCTTGCATCCAGTGACCGCGGTGGTCTGGAGACAAGATCGAGAACCGTGACGCCGTCGAGTCCGCGATCGGCCAACAGGTGATCCGAGCCCGTGACATCTCCACCCGCAAGCACGACGACGATGTGTACCCCGGCAGGGCTGTATCCACCGTCGGAATCGAAGCGTGGACGGCCGGTGAGCAGATCGTCGAGCATGGCCTCGACGGCGGTGATCGACGGACCGATCAGGCGGGCCGCACCCAGTGCATCGGTCCGCTCGGGATGGAGTGCGTGGGGCATCCACTTGACCCAGTCCCACTCGGACTCCTGATCCACATCCGTGACCACGGCGATCCGCAGGTTGTCCGGTGCATGAAGCGTCGCCAACTGGGCCAGCATGGCGCGGACCAGCCCGTTCGTCCGCTCGCGATCACCGGTGAGGTGAATGCGCGCGAACCCGGTGATGGCGACGGCGACGGGGAGCTCCGGGATGGTCACGTAGGTCGACACGAAGCGCCGCAATGCCAATGCGGACAGGGGTTCCAGGCGTTCCAGGGGCTGGGTATCCGGCGGAACGATGCCGATGGCCGGAGCCTGCGGACCAACTCCGATCCGGGTCACGCCGAAGTCTTCGTCGTCGCGCCGGCGTTCCCACAAGCGGTGGCTCGCGGCCAACGCCCAGAGGCTGTCCGGCTCCGGATGCACGTACTGGAGGGCTTCGCGCTGGCTGTCGACGGATCTGGTCAGACGGGTCCGATGCTGGGCGAGTCCGCGGAGATAGGTCCGTCGGGCGTGACCCATCTCTGCCTTGCCGCCGCCCCCGGATCGCATCATCAGACCACCGACGATCATGCCGACGAACGCGACGCCGAAGAGTCCGTAGACCGCGTAGCGCAGACCGCCGCTCATGCTGCCCGAGAACATCAGCATCATCGCGCCCATCATCGCGATCATCGGCAGCACCATCAGGGCCTGGGCCCACTGCCGGCCACCCGGTTCGGGAACCTCAGGAGGTGCCGACAGCAACAATTCGCCACCGGGCAGATCCGGTCCCGGCCGCCGGTCCGGCCGTCGTACCACCATCGTCGACATGTTCGCCCACCTCTCCTGGAACGCTGTGCCGATCGTCGCTCGCGAGCGAAGTTCCCTGCAGGCCTTGGCAGGAAGGTGCCGCGGCGCGGTCCGGATCGTGCCTGGCTCCTAGCGTGGAACGGTCGGACAACCGATCAGAAAGGAGACCGAGGATGGCCAACGCACCCTTTATCCAGGGTTTCGGCGATTCGATCATTCACGGCATGGGAACGCAGTTCGACGTGTTCGCCGACGAGCACCAGGACAACCTTCGAGGCAGTGACAACACGATCATGGACGCCAGCAATGCGATCCGTGACGCGCCTCTGATGGCGATGTTCCAGACGAATGAAGGAATCGGCGACGGGACCACCCGCAACATCGCCGACATCCGGGCAGAGGCCGATGCCGGTAACTACATCGGCCATCTGCACAACAGCACGGCAGAAGCGGCGCGGAGCGCGCTGCTGATCAACCTGAACGGCTGACAGAGTCCGAGGGCCGAAAGGCCGAAGCACAGAAAGGAGTGCCGCAATGGGCATGGAGCTCTACGTCAACCATGTCCTGCTGCCGGAGAACGTGACCGAGCAGCAGAACTGGGCGCAGGCGAAGATCACTGGAAGTCAGAACAACGTGGTCGGCCTGGAACGGATGGGCACGTACGACTGGACCAGTCAGCATTTCGACGCGGCTCATGAAGTGGTGCGAGCCCGGCACCTGCGCGTCGAGGACAACGCACATCACCAGTTGGCATTGGCCCAGCAGGGGAGCAATGTCGACGAGATGGCTCGCGGGGCGGGTCAGCAGATCTTCGGGATCCTCAGCGGACTCTAGCCCGACGATGACGGAGCCTCGGTCGATGGTCGACCGAGGCTCCGTCGCGTTCAGGCTTGCCGGTTGAACAGATTCTCCGGCAGTTCCTCGACGACAGGCTTTCCGGAGGGCAGGCCGATCTGCGCACGTCCTGCAAGCCATCCTCGCCGCCGCCCTGCTACCAGAATCCCGCCGAGCACCGTCAGGAGAGCCGCAGTCGCGACAGCAAGGATGGTCATTCCCCGCGCGCCGTCGCCGGTCCGTTGTCGCCATGCGGCGGCGGCGAGCTCTTGGACATCCGGCACTGCGGGAGCGGCGGCCGGGACGGCTACCGTCCGACTGGGCATCCCTTCGGTAACGGCTCGATAGGGGTCGACGATTCCGGCACCGTAGGCCGCACTGCCCGCCCCTCCTCGCGCTGGAGTTGCGGTCGCGCGCAGGCGCTCGATCACCTGCGGAGCAGTGAGCTTCGGCCAGGCGGCGCGGACCAGGGCGGCCGTCGCTGAAACAAAGGGGGCCGCAAAGCTGGTCCCGCTGACGTACATGTGGCCCGTCACCCGGCTGGTGGACAGTACGCCGTCACCTGGCGCGACAAGATCCACATACGATCCTGCTTGCGAACCGCCGGCTCGAGCACCCGCGATGTCGATCGCTCCTACGCCCAGAACGCCTGGGTAGGATGCAGGGTACGACGGCAGCGACTCAGCCTGGTTGCTCTGCCTGTTGCCGACGGATGCGACGACCACTACGTCCTTGCGCACTGCGTAGGCGACGGCCTGCCGAACCTGTCGGCGGTTCTGGCTGCCTGCCATCGACAGGTTGATCACCTTGGCGCCCTGGTCGACGGCGTACACGATGCCGCGTGCCAGCACATCCGGATCCACTGTCCGGCTGGACTCTCCTTCGGCGGCCTCGCGGTCAGTGACGCGGACCGGCAGGATTTTGACTCCTGGCGCAACGCCATGGAAGCCGATGCCGGTCGTCGGAGCGGCGGCGATGATTCCGGCCACCGCGGTGCCGTGTGATGCGCAGTCGTAGTTGCCGGGCAGTTGGCCGACGAGATAGAAGTCGCGACCGGGCAAGGTCCTGCCGCGGAGCTGGGGCTGATCGGCGTCCACACCGGAGTCGATGACTGCCACTGTCACGCCGGCCCCGATTGTCTGGGGCCACACCCGTTCCGGCTCCAGAAGATCCTGTGCCCAGGGCAACGGTCTGATGGCAGGGCGCCCTGGTTCAGGGTTGCTGCAGGCCCCACGCGGAGGCCCGGCGTGTGCAGCCGGGACGGCCAAGGCGCAGATGGCCAGCCAGCCGGCGATCGTGCCGGCGGCGATGCGTTGCGGACGACCGATTGCGCATGCATGTGTTCTCTTCACAGTCACGATGGTGTCCTCCGGATCCGGCGCTCCTGAGCGCTGGCAGGAAGAGGTCAGCGACTGCAGGTCGTGGGAGATGGCGCCGACTCTTGAACCTCGCGCACCCATACCCCGGAGGCTCAGGATGGAGTATCCCCGTACACCCCGACCTGGCTTGCTGGCCGACATCGAACAGCTTGAGCAGGACGCCAGGAAAGCACAGCTCGCGGCGGCTGAAGCATCCGGTACGGCGACCGCCGGTGACGATCTGATCGAGGCCACGGTGACCGGTCAGGGTGAGCTGACCGAGCTGGTGCTGGACCCGCGGGTGTACCGGGAGCTCGGACCCGAGGAGCTGGCGGCGGAGATCGTCCTGGCAGTCGGTGAAGCACGGACGCGGGCACGCCATGCGGCCCTGGAGGTACTGGTTGCAGGCTCCCCGCCGGGGTCCCTGGCGATCGGCGATGATCCTGCCTTCGGCCCGTGGCTGGCCCACCTCGAGCAGATGCGCAGCACCGGGCGGCCGGTATGAGCGACGCGGGCCTCAGCAGCAGGATGCACATGTTGCCCGGCCCCACCAGCAAGGTCCTCGACGCGATCCAGCAGCCGATGGATGACTGGACCAATGAATGGTCCCGGTTGAGCTCCGCGATCAGGCAGGACGAGATCGTTGCGAAGACCGGTTTCGATGATGTCAGCAAGCAGTTCCGGGACAGTTACAATTTGGCCGAGCCCGATCTGAGCTCCGGTGCCGCCAACGTGAGTCCGACCGTGGTGCAAGCAGTCGGAAAGGGCCGCACGATCGTCGCACGGTACGTCGCCACCTTCGGAGCGATGGGTGACGCCATGAAGGTTCCGGGAGCGAACCGGACCTTGCCGTGATACCCGAACCGACGAGCATCCTGTGGCCCTGGCTCCGCAAGGCCATCGACACCACGTTCCCGATCTGGGTCGACGAGGACGCAGCCTTCCGCCTCGAGGCTCATTGGAACGAGGCCGCTGGTCTGCTCGAGCAGAAGGTCGCAGCAGCAACCACCGCGAACACGGGGCTGACCGGACCATGGCGCGACATCTACGGACTGCTCCTCCAGCAGAAGATCGACATCCGCCTCAACGGGCCCGGGAACGGGATCGGCGAGCTGGTCAAGGGGATGCGGAATCTCGCCGCCCTGTCCGCCGAGTACGGCCGGAGCATTATCCAGATCAAGAATCAGATCTATGCGGAGCTGATGGCCAACGGGGTAGCGTTCGCCCTGAGCTTCGGGATTCCCGAGCCGTTCGGGAGCTGGGTCCGGGCGCGGCAGCTGTCAGAGATGGCGGCGAGGCTCGTCGGCTTCGTGTCGTCGATAGCCTCGAGGCTGGCCGGATTCGTGAGCAGGATGCCCAAGTTCGTCGCTGCGGTGGCAGGGCAGGCGCTCGAAGAGCCGGCCATCACCCTCACCGGGAATCTGCTCGACCTGGCGCGCAACGCCAGGCCGGACGGAATCGACTGGCGGCAGGTGTGGCTGTCGGCGCCGTCGGCTGCACTCGGTGTGGCGCTGACGCCGGTCGTTGCTCCGCTGGGGCGAGCGATCGCGCGGCCGGCTCGGATCGTCGCGCCGCGAGAGATCTCCGAATCGGTGGGCCGGACCGTCGAGGCCATGGTCAGCAACGGGATCACGTCGCCGGTGTCCGGGACCTTTGTGCAAGCAGTTGCTGATGGCAAGAATCCCTGGACCCAGGACTATGTGAAGGCTCTGGTCGAGCAAGGGCTCGGGGCTGGTTTGCTGGCTGGAACGCGGGTGGCTTCGCATGATCTCGGCCATGTCGCCGGTGAAGGCCTGACTCGCGCGTTGACACCTGCCTCTGAGAACGGGAACTCGACGGGTACGGCAGAGGCAACCACAACGGATCTGGTTTCGGACCCGCCGGATACGAATCCGCCGGGTCCGCCGCCAGGGGAGGTGGCGAGTCCGCAGGGGGCGCAGGCTCCGACCGGGAGCGAGGCGTCATCCACGGGCGGGAACGTGGCGTCGGCTGCAGCGCCTGGGTTGGCTGGGGGTGCGCAGGGTGCTACGGGAACTGGGCATGGTCACCTGGGTGGCGACCACGGTCTGGGTGGAAAGTCGGTAGGTACGACGCAAGCCGGTGACCCCGGCACGACGAGGCCGGGCGCCGCGGGGCATCACGATGATGCACAGCAGCCAGTGGCCGACGATGTCAGTGATCCCGGTGCGGAGTCGGACACGTCGCAGACAAGCGATCAGCCGTCCACCGGAACGGACGATCTGGTCGATCAGGCTCCAGCTGCGGAAGAGGTTGCCGCGGGGGAAGGGTCGGTAGCACCTGCCTCCGACGGAGGTCCGCAGGCTGCGCCAGATGTGGAGGGCGGCGCGCAGGATCTGGGGGCTCCGGCGAATCACACGGTTTCGCAGGGTGGCGACGTACAGGGCGGCCCGCAAGGTGTGGATGCACCGGTCGAGGCCGGACCGGAGCAGAACGGTGCCCTGCTACCTGGTCAGGGCTGGGCCAACCACGGAGGTGGCTTGATCGGCGCCGAGCAGAGGGTTGCTCAGGGCAACCGAACTGCCGGGTCTGAGCAGGGTGGAAAGGGCGACAGCAAGCCGGGACCGGTCGAGGACGCAAGCCGATCCCGGAAGGCGTCGCCGGAGGATGAGCAGGACGGGCTCGAGCAGGGCCAGGAGGCCGAGGAACGCGGATCGCTCGACGAGGATCCTCATTCACCATCGCACGATGCGACCGCCGAGGAGGTCGCCGACCACGACGCGAACGCCGATCAGTCGGTAGCGGAAACGCAGCCTGGCGCGGAGAACGCGGATGAGGTGCCGGCTGATCCGCACGAGGTGGAGGCGCAGGTTGTGCATGCGCCGGAGGGACCGGGGTTTGTTCGAGGGCCGGTGGAGGTGGTGCCTGAGAAGGCGGAGGTTCTGGCGGCTGCGGAGGGGGCTACGAAGGAGCACTTCGGCGGGTTGCTGACAGCGGATCCTGTGGTGGTTGGGGATCGGGTTGTGGCGCAGGCGAAGGATGGGAAGACGTACGAGTTCACGCTTGAGGTGAAGCCGGTCGAAGGGAAGAACGCGGCGCGTACCCAGGTTGCGGAGGACGGCGGACTGCATCGGACGCGCATCGACCCTGGGGTCAAGCGCGGGCAGTGGACTCGGGCTTGGGTGCATGAGATCGGGCATGCGGTGCGGGAGGCGATGCGGGCGCAGGCAGGCGAGCACACGCACGAGCACACGGAGGATCTGTGTATCGAGGCCGAGCAGGATGTCCGGCGACTGGTCGCGGATCAGGCGGCGGAGGCCAGGGAGGCAGCTGAGCAGAGTGGGCTGCCTGAGGATCGGGCAGTGGCGGACCAGCGGGAGCAAGAACTGGCGCTGTTGGACGAGTGGGTGCAGGCGCGGGTCGAGGCGCATCAGGAGCTTGCGGGGACGCAGGAGATCGGCATGGTCGAGGTATCGGCCGGCATGCCGGCGGGGCGGAACGGGCTGCCGTTGGAAGCGCAGCTGAGATTCCTGGAGATGCTGAACGCCCGGGACGGACACGGCAGACTGACTTTGCTGGCCAAGGTGCTGCGGGAGCACTACTACCAGCGGCCGCGGACGGGAAAGCACACTGGTCAGGTCCGGCTCCACGGCAAGAACCGGCCGGGGCGGGAGAACTTTCCGGCGCGTACGTCGGATGGACAGGTTCTCCGAGTCGACGTCCCCGCTGTGACGATGGACGCGGAGGGCAACTTCGTTCCGAAGGATGTCGAGGTTGTTGCGGGCACCGTGCTCAGCAAGGTCGTCGCTCTCTTCAGTAGTTCGCGTTTCGGGTTCACTGCGGCCGAGCTCGCCTCGAGGCAGTCTGTTGCCGAGTTGTGGAACGACAGCGCGACCACGACTGATCAGGATCCGGTCGAGCTCTGGATGACGCCCAACGACCACCGCGTCTGGCAGAGCCTGACCGAGGCCGAGCGGGATGCGATTCTCGCGGAGCGACCGATGGTGAAGTCGACCGACGGGAAGCGGTCGTCCATCTGGGGGGAGCGGGTCGGCGAGGCGTTCGCGGAGTCGATGCTGCGCTGGCTGCGGAGCGACCCGAACCACCTGACGCAGGACGTCTATCGAGTGTTCTTCCAGAACAACGGCGGCTCCGGGCGGATGGACCAGCTCTACATCCGCGTCGACAAGGTCACCCGGGAGATCCAGGGTTTCGTCGTCGTCGAGGCGAAGGGGATCTTCGGCAGGCTGGTCTCGCGTAAGGGTCTGGATCTGGTGAGCTATCTCCAGGGCCACGAGGAGTACCTGAACAGCCTGCTGTCCGAGATCCGTGCGGATGTCGATGGCCGCGCCGCGGAGCCGGTCGCCGTACTGGACGGGTTTGCCGTCGAGCGGGTCGAGCTTCCTTCACACGCCGAGTACGACGGACCGCCGCGGTACTCGACGCGTCCGGTCCGGGCGGAGCTGGCGAGGCCGATCCACACCGCGGCCGATCTCATCGCAGCGATGGAGGTGCAGGCGAAGCAGAGCAACCTGCAGTACCTGGTGGTCAAGGCGAAGGTGGAGTTCGCCGGCGGCAAGATCATTGCCAAGGGCATCGAGATCACCGAGTACGACATGTCGAACCTACGGATCGGCCCTAAGCCGACCGGGGTGAATGCGCCGAACCAGCCGGGGTTCGATGGGACGAGCCGGGAGACCGGGCGGCCACCGGCCGATGAGCAGGAGCTGATGGGGGCAGCGCAGGCGGCGCAGGAGAGTGACTTCGGCGGTCTGATCAAGGGGCGGGTGCAGACCTTCGGAGATGTCATGGTGGTTGACACACCGAACCTCGGGCGGAAGACGTTTCGGCTGCGCCTCGGCAGTGTCCAGGGCGACAGTGTTGCCCACACCGATCTGAGCACCGACGGCAGCCCGCATGAGACGACGATCGAGGCGGGTCTGCGCACCGATCAGTTCACCCGGGCCGTTGTGCATGAGATCAGTCATGTGCTGAAGGAGATGTCCAACCAGAAGCTGAGGGCGGAGGGACACACCGGTCCGTTCGAGGACGCCTGTCTGGTGGCGCAGGTGAACGAGCACCGGTTCCTTCAGCGGTTGCTGGACGTGGCCAGGGTGATCGCTGCTCGGACCGGGAACAAGGACGACCTGCAGTTCGTGCGGAACCTTCAGGTGGAGATCGAAGGGCTTCAGCAATCGCTGGAGAAGCAAGGGATTCACGGGCCGAGGCAGCAGACGTCGGACAGCACTGCCTGGCAGGAGCTCGACGGCGGCAGGGTGGGGACGCGTCGGGTGCGGTCGTTCGGGGAGAACGTCATCGCGCGTCCCATTGGCCCGGTCATGACAGGCGAGTCTGTCATCGCCGAGCTGCGCAAGCTGATCCCTGACGCGGTGCCGGCGATGATGCGCGCGATTGCCGCCGCGGCCGGGCTGGACGGCGTACCGCTGATGAACGAGCGTCCGGTGGGCTGGAGCTTCTTCGGTACGTCGGGGCTGATGGCCCTCGGCGTGACACTCGACCCGGCCGCGTTCCAGATGCTCGAGACCCGCCTCGGTGCGCTGATCGCGACAGGGCACACCGCAACACTCGCGCTCACCAAGCTCCCGAGCCCGACCAGCGCGATCGAGAAGTTCCGCTACACGGTCTCGCTGACCGCGCCGAACGGCACGGTCACGATGCATTCGGCCGTTGACCTCAACACGCTGGCCGCCTCGCTGCCGTTCGAGATCGCGGCGCCCGTCGTGCTGTCCGAGGCCCCGGTGGTGCCACCATCGAGCCGCCCCGGCATCGTGGGCCGGCTGGCGCGGGGGATCCTTGGCCGGGGCGCGTACAACCTCGGTTGGTTCGTCGTGAACGACGTCGCCCAGCGAGAGCTGATCAGCGCGGGCGTGTGGGCAGCGGCGGGGATCGAGCGCGTCACCCGAATCGCCAACCCCATCGAGGATCGCCCCGGGATCTACCGGGTGAAGATCTCGGGCACGGAGGAGTTCCGGCTGACGTTGAGCGTCGGCCACACAGCGACCGAGCTGTGGGCGGAGTCTTCGCTGGTGTTCGAACACAACGGGCCTGTGCTGGCCCTGGTCCTCTCCACTCAGATGGGGCCAGGTGATGTCGCACCGGTGCTCGCCAGGGTGATCGCCGAAACGGTGGCTCTACTCGGCCGCGGAACAACTGTCGAGGGGGCAAAGGTCTTCGGGCCGGCGACGCAACCCCGGGTGAACGCCGTTCAGATCATTGAGGACATCGGTGACCGGGCGGAGCTGCGGCACCGTGGCGAGGTGATGAAAGCCCTCCGGCGCATCGACTTCCTGCAGGCGGCACTGCAGCGGATCGATGGCACGAAGCTGCTGACGCAGATGGGACTGCGCAACGACCAACGCTCGGCCGAGATCCTCCGAACGCTGCTCGCCAAGAGCGAGCGGGATCTGGCGGTCCTGCTCGACACCGGCAAATCGCTGAAGGACGAGCGGGCGAGCGTAGCGGCGTACGAGGCGAAGGCACTGCGCGGGACCGGTCTGACCAACACGGTGATCGCCGTCACGACGGCCATTGTCACCGGCAACCCGCTCATGGGCATCGGGATCTTCGTGCCGGCGCTGACCAACGCGCTCGTCGGCGGCCTGATGGAGCGGTGGCTGGACGGGCGCAAGGAGGTCGGCCGGCAACCGGCGTACGACGCCGACCGGGCCGCCCGGGACCAGCGGAACCAGGGCCTGCGCGGGCTGCTCGACGATGCCGTACACGGTGCCCGGCGCGGGCTGAAAAAGTTGCCACGAGCAACTAGCCTGTGGAACTACACGATCCGGTACGGCGTTTCGTCGCTGAGCACGGCGGCGGTGGTCGGCGTACTGGAATGGCACGGTGTCCCGGCCATGTCGTCGCTCCTGGTGATCAGCGCCTCGGCACTGGCGAAATGGCTCACCGAGAAGCTGGTCGATTCCAGGAAGCTGGACTACCGCCTGAGCCGGGTCGACCGCTCGACCGAGGCGCGGCTGACCGATCCCCACTCGCTGGACAACCTGGTCGTGGGGAGCTTCACGGAGCTCCACGGCCGCCTTGAACGCGCGTTGTCGGTACTTACCGGGCAACCGCAATCCAGCCCGCGGGCGCCGCGCGGGCCGGCCGATCCGGCCGCTGCCGAGACAAGGCGTGAGATGCCGCCGTTCTGGGTGCATGCCGTTGTCCAGGGTATCGACGGCATCTCGTCGGCGGCCCGGCGGTACTTCCTGAACGAGGCGAAGGACGTCAGTGATCCGACCGAACTGTCTCGAGTGCTTGGCGCCCAGATCGAGCACCTGATCGGCGCTCTCGGCCCGGTCCTTCCCACCGGTGTCCTGGGTGCGTTCGGCGAGATGCGGTTCCTGAACCTCGAAGAGGCGGCCAGTGACGAGCAGAAGACCTACGACGCGGTCGAGCGCGAGGCGGCCCAGGGCGCCCGGACGGTCGCCGATCTCCGGCCCTGGTACGGAATTCTCGAGCAGCGGGTGCGCCTCCTCGAAGCCATCGCCGGTCTGGCTCCGGACCTCGGCGTACGGGCGGGGGAGCGGGCAGGATTCCCGCTGCCGCCGCACGGGCCGGACGGTGCTCGCCCGTTCGGCCAGCGCTCGCCCCTGATCTACTCGATCCCGGTGGTCCTGGCCTCGATCGGTGGGGTCGGCGGCACGCTGCTGCTCAACTGGCAGCTCGGCCTCGCCTGGAACAGCGTGGTGGTCACGGTTGCGGGTGCGGTCGGAGCAATCGCCGGTACGCCGTTCGCCAGGTACGGCTTCCGTCGCGCCGAACTGAATCGCAAGGACGAGGTGGCCGCTGCTCGTGCCAAGCAGGAGGCCGATCCACGCAAGACCCTGGAACAGCGAGCCATGGTCCGCTACCTCGTCACCCAGATGACGATTCGAGCCGAGGTATTTCTGGCCCGCACCCAGGACGCGCCGGCCGTGGTTCTGCCGGCCATCACCACTCGGCCCGACCAGATCCGGTACGCGATCAACCAGGCCGTCCGTGAGCTGGCCGGCCAGCCTGGTCACAAGCCCAAGCTGTTCGAGCGGCTGGTCGCTATGGAGCAGGTACTCGACACGCTCGATGCGCTGGAGCACCACGCGCAGCATGGGACTCCGGACTCGATCGGTCTGCTTGAGCAGGAGCTCAGCGAGCGTCTTGGTGTCCTCGATGAGCTCTGGCGGGAGCAGGGACAGCAGAACGGCTTCCCGCTGCCAACGATCACCCCGCCGCGCAGTGCGATCCAGCAGGCGCTCAACCCGGCGCCTAAACCGCCCGGCGGTCCGCACTACGGGCGTGAGGTGCGTGGTACCCGGTTCGTCAGGGGCGGCCGCCCGGCAAGTGAGGGTGTGCTCGACACATCCGTCGTACTGGATGCGGTGTCCGGCACGAAGAAGGAGGACTTCGGCGGCTTGCTCGAGGCGGCGCCGAAGCGGGTCGGTGAACTCGTGGTCGCTCGTCCCGGCGAGGCCGACGCGCAGCACTTCAGGGTCGAGGTCGGCCGGGTTCGGCGTGGGCGGATGGCTGCGACGTACCTGCATTCCGGTACGGCGGCCGATCCGCACGTCGTGCGGATCGCGCCTGGCGTGGCGAACGACCAACTCGCCCGCGTGTGGGTGCACGAGATCAGTCACGCCTTCCATGCACTGCACCGCCACGGACACGGTGTCGGTAGCCGGGTACGGCAAGTGCTGTCCCAGATCACCGGCGCCGTTGTCGATGCCTGTATCGAGGCGCAGATCAACGAGCATCGGTTCCTGGCCCGGCTGTGGGGTGAGGCGAAGACGGAGGCGGATCGGACTGGGCGGCCTGAGGATCGCGCCGCAGAGGAGCTCCTTCGGAAGGACATTGAAGGGTTGGCCAAGGCGATCGAGCGTCAACGCCATACCTCGCCGTCGGCGCCCTGGGCCGGACCTCCGGAGCTGGCCGGAGTCGATCTTCGGCAGGAGGCGCATCGGCTGGCTCATCAAGTGACAGACCTGAAAGCGCATCGCGCGGACAAGGAGGACGCTGCCAAAAAGGCCGAGAAGGCTGCGCGGAAGGCTGAGCGGCAGGCCCGGGCGGCTGGGCGGAACCGCGATCAGGGTCGTTTCGCGAGGATCCGGGAGAAGCTTGCCGAGTCTGTCAAGCAGAGGGACTTGGCGCGGTGGCATCAGGAACGTGCCAAGGCTTATGGGAAGGCGGAAAATCAGGCGGCGCGGCTGCAGACGATGTACGAGCGGCTGCTTGCGGCGACAACCGATCAACTGCCCCAGCAGATGGCGGAGCTGACCGCTCTGCGGGCCGAATACGATCAGGCGATCGCTGCCCTGGCACCGCCGCAGATCGCGCTGCCGAACATGATGCCGACCGGTGCGCTGCCGCAGATCAGCAGTCTCGCCGAGCGGGTGAACGAGGAGCTCGCCAGCCTGGGCGTCGAGCACCGGGTCACCGCCGCGAGTCTGCAGAACAGGCTGAGTGCCGAGTTCGGCCGACTCGTCACACCCGAGGGCGCCGTACTCCGGTTCGGTACGGCGGAGCTGCGGATCACGCTGTCCGTCTCCGAACTGCAGGAGGTCCTGCGACCGCCGGTCACCTCGTCGGAGATGATGGCCGGCGTCATGCCGCAGCGCGGTCGGCGCCTGGGAACGACGGCCACCAGCCGGATCGGTCTGGGCGTCGACCAGTCGCTGCGCGACCTCACCCGGCTTCTCATCGACCAGATCCCGACGCTTGCGGGAGCCGGCGAATTCATCAGCGCGCGCTTCGGTACGTCGTTCGGCCGGAGCCTCGCGGTCTCCGGTACCGCGGCCGAGTTCGCGCAGGACGGCGCGGTCGAGGACAACCGTGGGGAATCCCTGCTGTACAAGGGCGAGGGCCGCTGGCGGATCGATGTCCGTACCCCGGAGACCGTCCGCTGGCGCACCGTCGTCGCCGATGATCGGACCGGTGAAATCCGTGGCTGGGTCTCCCATGTTTATACGGTCCCGGCCGCGACCGCCACCGAGACATCCGGGCGGAAGCCGCAGGGCAGGTTCCCCGATGCCCTGGTCAGCTCGATCACCGGTCTGCAGGAGCTGTCCGACACCGTCACGACCGTCTTCCGCGGTCGCCTGCAACGCTTGGGTAAGGCGGCGGAGAACGTTCGCCAGCAGATCCAGGAAGCGATCACCCATGACCTGGCCGGACGGTTGGCCGAATCGACCGAGCGCGTGATCATCCAGCCGTTGCAGGCCGACGGCGTACCGATCGGGCATGTCGAGATCAGGACGACGGTCCGCTACGAAGAAGCCGAACTCGTCGGTGCGGAAAGTGCGACGCATTGGCAGGAGCGTGTGCGGGTCGGTTTCACCACTGTGTCCGGGCAAGCAGGTTACGGGACGAGTGCCGACGGGAAGGTCACGCCCGAAGTCGGGCCGGCCACCCTGGATGATGCATCCGAGTTCAAAGCCGAGGCCGGCATCGGCAAATCCGCGTCGCGTGGCGAAGCGCAAAGTGTGGGCGGTACGGCGATCCAGGTCGGAGTCCACCGGTTCACCGGCCCGACCCAGGGATACCGGATGGTGCTGGAGCACAAGGTGGTGCTGGTCCTCGGCGGGCACCGGATCGGCGCAGTCCCCGGCAACAGCGAGGCCCTGGTCAGGCTACGGTTGAACGACGCCTTCCACCACGGCCTGCCGGTCGCCGAGACAGCACTGGTGCGTGATCGCCAGGGGCAGGTGGTTGTCGATAGCAACGGTCGGACCGTGGTCCGTGGTGACGTCCGGCCCGGCAGCCGGACTCCGGAGCAGATCGCCGAGCTGATTCCCGGGCGCAAGTTGGAGCTGCCGACCTGGGCTCAGCCGGGTGTCGGAGTCGGGCCCGCGTTGGTGCAGGACGTGACCGGCGGAAGCGAGGCACTCGCCGACATCATCGGAGGCCTGACCGAACGGGGCTTCCTGCCGCCGTTGCGGCCCGATGGCACGATCGACATGGCGCGGCTGACGAAGGATCCAGTGGAGCGGCACGGCCAGCTCCTGAACCTCGAAGAGCTCGTTGCCCAGCTCTCGATCCAGCGCCTGGAGGCCGGGTACGACGCCGCCGTACAAACTGGGTTGCCGATCACCCTGACCCGGCCTCGTACCCGGATGCCGACCGAGACGGTGACACTGCGGATCAACCTGATGCAGGAGCTCGACGGGGTACGGCCCATCGGCATCACCTCGGACGAGGCGATGGTGACGTTGAACATCGGCTCGGACAGCGCCGGCAGGCCCGGGAGCCGGTCGAAGGCAGTGCCCTGGGCGGCGAAGCCGCTGGGGATCAAGGATCCGACCGATGACGACGGTTCCGGTGGATCGGCGGGAGGTTCGTGGAGCCGCTCGGCCTTCGGGCGGACGCTCGGATTCCTCAGCGGCGGGACGATCAACCAGGTCACTCTGGTGGAGAGCACGTCGCCGCTGGCCGTCTTCGAGATCGCCCACCGGCTGGTCGTCACCGAGGTCGGACAGGGCGCCGAGACAGTTCTTCATGAGGGGACCGGGACAGCGCGAGTCCTTCTCGACAGCGATCTGCTGCCGTACAGCAAGGACGTGTTCGAGGCCAGTACGTCGCCGGGACCGGTCCGGCAGGCGGTGCTCGACCGGGCCACCGTGCTGGCCCTCCGAGCGCCGGATCTCCTGGCCGCGTTGCCCGCGCAGTTGCTGCGCGATCCGGCTGCTCGACGGCTGGCGGCCGCGTTCCTCAACCCCAGGAACCTGGTCGCGCATCCTGAATGGTCCGGGACGCCGTACCGGACCGGCGTGATCGTCTCGGGGCACGGACCGACCTCGCAGCGCTACACCCTCGGTATCACCGGAGTCGTCCGCGACGCGGTTCTGATCGGGGTGACCGACGGTGTGGCCGGGGACATCAACTTTGCCATGGGCAACCATGGAACGGTGACCGGATGGTCCAGCTCGCGATCGACCTCGCTGTCGGAGTCGGCCGCGGTCGACGGCAACCCGAACGACGAAGCAGCGGCACAGGGCGCCGGCCTGTCGGCGTCGATCGGCGGTACGACGTCGGCGTCCAGAGCCGACCAGGCCATCTGGGGCGTGGAGCGGCTGACGATCGAGGTCGGCCGGCACTATGTCTTCGCGGCCGCTGCGGACCTTTCGCTGAACGTGACGGACGGGGCCCGGCAGGTGGCGGATCACGCGGACACGGGCAACTTGGTGTTCCAGATCGCGGAGCGTGATGCGCTGGGGTTCTACGCGAAAGGCGAGTTGGCGTTGCCGCTGCAGCAGGTCGCGGACGCGGTCGAGCGCTACCTCAACGGCTCGTTGACGCTGGACCGGCGGACTGCAACCGCACTGATCCGCGCCTATCGGGCCGCGTTGACGAATGGCCCTCAACCCGCCAAGAGCTCCGGTCTGCCTCGGCTGTGGGACCGGCACGGACCGGCCCGGCTGCTCGCCAAGCTCGGCGTGCCCAGGATCAATCCGCTCTTCCCGGCGCGGGCCCGGCTCGACGACATCCTGGCCGATTTCGACGTCGAAGGTAAGAACCTGCCGATCGTCCCCGTGCCGCCGCAGTACAAACACAGTCTCGGATCCAGTCTGATCGAAGCGGCCGAGTTGGACGGGACCGTCCTCGATGCGGTGCAGGCTGTGCTCCGAAACAGGCTAGGCGTGCAGTTCGAGCATGATCCGACCATCGCAGAGGCCTGGTTCGGTGACCTGGCGGGCAAACGGTGGTGGGGCAGGCTGGACGACATGCTGGCGCCGAACGGATTCACCCGCAGCTTCCCGGTGCAGCGTCCCGGCACCCTGGTTCCCGAGCGGGTCACCGTGCGGATCCGCGCCGAGCTCAGCACCAGCGGTGCACAGCTGGGCGAAAGCAAGACCACCATCAGTATCGTCCAGCGCTATCTGTACGGCGATCGCAGCGCGACTCGTGGTCGTGGTCGGTCGCTCGGTGGAGGGGTCAACGGATCGCTCGAGAGTGGCGCGGACCCCACAGTGCAGACCGACCGGGCGGAATCGGTGAGCCACAGCTTCGGGGAGCAGCAGACCCGGCTGGAGCGAATGGCGACCTTCGGCGGTGTGACCCGGCTGCGACGTGGGTTGATCCTGCACATCGAGGTTGTGCACAACCCGACGGCAGCGCCGACGAGCGGCCGTGTCCGTCAGGCCTTTCAACCCACCGACACGCGCCCTGGCACTTCGCGCACGGAGACGGTGGCGCTGACCGGCCACCTGATTCAGCTGGTGCCGACCGGGTACCTCACACCCCGCGCGACACCCGACGTCCGGACCGGTGACGGCAAGCCGGTGGAGTTGCCCGAGACGTATTTCGTCGAGGCGGTCGGGCCACACGACGGTGCTCGGTTGCTGGAAGCAATCAAGGCGGACCTGGCGCATCGGTCACTGCTGGGTCCGGACGGCGCTCGGCTACGCGTTGCCGAGCTGGAGAACTACCTGTCGCCGTCCGCTCTGCATGCCGCGTTCAGCCAGATGGCCACGGAGGACGGATATCGTTTCCCGGGTCTGGTTGCACCAGGGCAGGCGTCGCGGGTTGTGGACGTCGTCATCTGCGTCGTGCCGTCGAACCCGGAGGTGCTGACCGATGCCGTCCCGGACAGCGAGCTAGGTGCGGTGAACCGCACCCAGAGCACGACCAGTACGACGGTGTCCAGAGGCCGGCTGCTGCCGGCGTCCGGTAGTACGACCGTCCCGTTCCCTGGCGTCGGTACCAGGCCGGTTGTGTCGGTCGGGGAGCAGATCACCGACCAGACGACCGACGTACGTGGTGTCCGGTTGGAGCGCAGCCGCTTCGAAGGCGGCTCCATGGTGTCCGTGCGGTACGACGTCAGTTACGAGGTCACGTTGATCCCGGTGCAGGTGCTGGGATTGAACCCGGAGCAGCCGGATCGCCCGGGCAGCAAACGGACCTTGGACCCGATACCAGGAGAGGTCTACGTGTCCGGACACGACCACGAGATCGGAGTGAACCCATGACCGGTCAGTTGCCGGTAGCAAGAACCCACGACGAGGCCCTGCTGTGGCTGGAGCGCGTGCCCTGTGACGGATGTGCGACGACGAGCATGAACTGGGAGCATGGATTGGCCCAGGACGACATCGGCGAGCTGGTGCTTGCCTATGACACCGAGTGCTCGTCCTGCGGCACCGATCGTGAGTACTACTTCGAACTGCCGGAACGGGAGACCGGATTGGGCGCGTTCGGTGGCTCGGAGCCGTCGGAGTTGATCGACGCCGGTCAATGGCTTGCACTGGCGGACGAGCTGGCTTCGCGGGTGCCGACCGACGATCCGATTGCTCGGGCGGAGCGACTGGGGTGGGCCGCCGCCGCGGTCGACGAGGTGCTGAAGTTCGTGCCGGTGGGCGAGGACGACGTACCTGACTGGGCGTTCTGGACGGAGGACGGCCGGCAGACCCGTGACGAACAGCCGGGACGATTCCGGCGGCAGCGCCTGGAGGTCGTACTCGCCACCTACCGCCCCTGATGGGCTGCGTCGTTGACGGGAATCAGCTCGCCCTGGAGCCAGGACCGCAGTTGGTCGTGGTGGTTGGGATGGCCTTGGATGCCTGAGGCACCTAAGGGGACTATCCAGGCGCTGGTGGAGCGGTCGGCCAGGTCCCAGGCGTAGCGGGCTGCGGAGGCTCGTAGGCAGAGGTCGGTGAAGCCGGGGAGGCTGGAGGTTGACCAGACGCAGTGGTGGTCGCCGGAGAGGGCCAGGTCGATGGGGGGTTCGGTGGGGGTGAAGAGGGGGGTGCGGAGGGGGTGCAGGGGTGCTAGTTGGTGGGTTTCGCCCCAGGGTGGGCGGGGTTTGGCGGTGGCTACGTCTTCGAGGGCGGCGTGGATGATCGGGGCGATGTCCAGGTCGGCGGACTCGAGGAGGTTCTCCAGGGCGAAGGAGACGTGGGCGAGGGTGTCCAGGTAGGGCGCGAAGATCTCGGGGCAGTCGGGGTTCTCGAGGATGGAGAAGCGGTCGGTGAGGCGGGCGATGATCGCTTTGCGGAGGGCGGCGTACGTCGAGGCTGTGGTGCTGGCCGCGTCCATCCGGCGGTCCCAGCTGAGGAGTTCGGTGCGTAGGGCAACGGCTTCGGGGGAGAGTCCTGCCGAGGGGAGCCGGTCGAGGATGCTCGCGGCGGAACCGAGATAGGTGTCGGTGTGGATGGTCGGCATGTCGCCGACCGACCAGTCGGATCGCTCGGCCAGTAGTTCCTGGATGCGGTGCGTTCGATGGGGTGCGGCGAATTCGACGCCGAGCGGGGCGGCAATCTCGCGGGCGTTCGCCATCGAGACCGGACCGGTGACCTCCTCCCGCGGCATCGGGAGCCAGCCGTCCCACGCGAAGGCGGCGTCCCAGGCCGGTACGACGCGCAGCGAGTTGGCCTGGTGGCGTTGCGGGACCACACCCGCGACTCGATGCAGCAGGCCGCCGGAGGTGTCGGCGGCGAGGACGACGTTGACCGGCTCGACCCAGTCCTCCAGCGCCGCGTCGATCTCGCCGACAGTTGTTGCCTGAAGCAACCGAGGGAGTGCTTCGAAGCCGAGGCGTTTGAGGACGCGCGGTGGGTAGCGCAGGCTGAGGGTCTGGCCGGCGTGGTCGACGATGATCGGGCCGCGCTCGGTCTCGATCACCTCGATCGTGACCGGATCCGCGCCCAGGACCTCGATGACCTCGGTGTGCCGTGACGCAGGCTGCCAACCGTCGGCGCCGAGCGCTTCGACCGAGGATTCGGTCCGGCGGAGTTGTTCGGCGTACAGGTCCTGGTAGTCGGCCGTGGCGTTGGTGATTGCCCAGGCCACCTTTCCGGCGTGACCGAAGTGCGCGATGCCGGGGATGCCGGGCACGGCCAGCCCGAGTACGTCGTACGACGGGCAGGTGAGCCGGATCTGCTGGTACACGCCCGGGTGCTCGACGTACCGGTGTGGGTCGCCGGCGATGATCGCCTGGCCGGTGACGGTGGCCGAACCGGGGATCAGCCAGCCGTTGCTGCCGGACGCGCCCGGCCCTTCGGACGTGAACAGCTGGAGGTACTCCTCGCCGAGCCGCTGCGCGACATGGGTGCGCCACAGCTTGCCCGGGAAGCCCGCGAACAGGATGTGGACGGCAAGCCAGATCCCGAGCGGTGTCCACGGCTCCCACTTGCCAGGCGTCAGCCCGGTCTGCACGAACTCGGGAGCCTCGGCTGACGGCAGTGCGGAGTTCACGCCATCGACGTACGCCGTGACCCACGCGCGGGTGTCGTCGTCGAGGGCCTCGAAGCACTGGCGAGCGGTGTCCGCGAGCCGGGCCTGGCGGGCGAAGGTGTCCCACGGCAGCGCGTCCGGGCCGAGGAAGGCGGCGGTCGTCCCGTTCAGGCGGTGCCGGGCGTACTCGAGTTGCCAGGCGCGGTCGTGGGCGGTGGTCGCGCCTTGGAGGTGAACGAGGGCGAGTGGATCACCGGCCTGCAGGTGGGGAACGCCGTACGCGTCGCGGGTCACCTGAGGATTCACGCACTGCCTCGCTTAAGTTAGGGTAGCCTTAGTTACGTCATTAACTTAGAAACCTGGCTCGCGCAGCCAACCTATGGACTGAATGCGACCCGCCGCAACGACAATTGCCAGGAGGTACGCCGTGGGGCACGGCTGGGAAGGCGCGGTCCTCAAGCTCTTCCGCGGGAAGGATTTCGTCTTCACCGTGACAGGTGCCGAGGACGTCACCGAGCGGTATCGCCGGGTGCACTTCACCGACGGCGGGCTGCTCGCGGCGATCGGGGTGCATCCGACCATGTGGGTGCGGCTGTGGTTCGACAAGAACGGCAAGCCGCATCAGCGCGCGTACACGCTGGTCGATCCGGATGTCGGGAAGGGCACGTTCAGCATGGAGTTCGCGCTGCACGAGGGGTGCGCGAGCGACTGGTCGCTGAAGGCTCAGCCCGGTGACACGATCGACGCGACCGTTCAGGGGACGGGTTTCGCGATGCCTGATCCGCTGCCCGGGCGGATGCTGGTGATCGGTGCGCCGGCGTCGTTGCCCGCGATCAACTCACTGCTCGGGGTGGCGCCTGAGTTGCCCGCCACGATCTGGTTCGAGACGACGCACGATGGCGACCGCGAGCTGCCGTTCCGGATCGATCCCGAGTGGCATGAGGTTCGCAATCTGTCGAGCCAGGAGTTCGTCGACGGGGTCAAGAGCGAGTTGCCGGGGCTGATCGACGATCCGGCCGGCGCCTTCGTGTGGATTGCCTGCGACACCCGGATGACGCGGGCGCTCACGTCGTACGTCGTCAAGGAGCTCGAGGTGCCCAAGCATCGGGTGAAAGCCCTTGGCTATTGGCGCGCCGCCTGAACTACCGTGACCCGGGTGATCACCGCACTCGACCTCACGGATCGTGCCCTTGCTGAGCGGCTGCTGACGATTCAGCACGCCGCGTACGCCGTCGAGGCCGCGCTGATCGGCTTCGACGGGATCCCGCCGTTGCAGGAGGATCTGGCCGGGCTGATGGCGTCCACCGAACACTGGCTCGGCCGGTACGACGGCGAAACCCTGGTCGGCGCGATCGCCTACGAACTCGAGCCTGGCATGGTCGAGATCAGCCGGCTGATCGTCGACCCGGCCCACGCCCGCCGCGGCCACGGCCGGGCCCTGCTCGACCACCTCGACGGACTGGAGCCGCGCCCGGTCAGCCGGGTCTCCACCGGCAGTCTCAACACCCCGGCCGTGAGCCTCTACACCTCACGCGGCTACCGAGTGCGCTCCCGCATCGAAGTGGGCCCAGGCGTCGAGATCACCCAGTTCGAACGGCCCTAGCGGCGCGGCGGATTCGGCTGCGGTCCGGCTGACTTCTCACCGGGGTGATCCGGAGGGTCGACCTGGTGATCGGTGACCTCGACGCCTTCCTTCTCCGGTGCGGCCTCGGCCTCGGAGTCGAGCTCACGCCCTGCCTTCGGCGTACCGGGTCTGTCGAAACTCATGGCACTCTCCACTCCTCAGAGGTACTGACCTCCTCCCAGTGTCCACGAGGAGCCTCTGTTAATAACTAACCATCATCTGTATCGTCCTCGGTGAAAACCTTCGTTTCTTCGGTACCGCCCCACTGGAGGATGAGATGGTCAGACGTGTTGTCGTTGGTTTGGTGGCCTTGGCAGTGGCCGGGCTGGCGTTGCTGGCTCCGGTCCAGGACTCGCAAGCCGATGAGCTTGCCGGGCCGACCGCGGCCCAGCTGAAGGCCCGTGCCGGCGGGTGTGAGACGCAGTTGTCGAACGGGAAATATGCGCACGACTCCGGCGGATCGCGTACGGTCGCGGTCTGCCGGTCCGGGGACGCCGTGCATTGGACCGCCGATTTCGATGTGGACTGCGACGGTCAGCGCACCACGCAGTGCAACGAGAACACCGATCCCTCGTTCCAGCCGAACACCTCGTGGAACCAGTCCGACGGCCGCCCGCTCAACTCGGCCGGGCTGCCGTTCATCGTCGTACCGCTGTCGAGCACGATCTGGAACTTCCGGTCAGCCGGGATCGACGGTGCGACGGTGGCCGCGGTCGTCTACGGGGACAAGGTCGCGTACGCCGTCGTGGGTGATCAGGGCCCGACCGGGATCATCGGCGAGGGGTCCTACAAGCTGGCCCAGCAGCTCGGGATCAACCCGAACCCGTCCTCGGGTGGCGTGTCCGGCGCGGTCGTCACGTACATTCTGTTCCCCGGCGTCTCGTCGGTGCCGATCGAGAACCAGACCGATGCCCTCACGAAGGGTGAGGCGGCCGCGACCGCGTTCGTGAACAGCACCCAGACCTGTGCATCCACCAACCTGGACTTCACGGCGTACCCAGCTCTGCAACAAGGTGCGACCGGTGGTGCGGTCCGGTCCGCGCAGTGCCTGCTCGGTGGTACGAACGAACCCAGCGGAACCTTCGACGCCGCAACAACCGATGCAGTGAAGGCCTTCCAGACCCGAGTCGGCCTCCCCGCCGACGGCCTGATCGGTGCCAAGACCTGGACCGCCCTACTGTCCGCCGGCGACCAACCGACCATCCGCAACGGCTCCACCGGTACGGCGGTCCGCCGCCTGCAACGGTCCTTGACCGCGGCCCTCGGCCGAACCGTCATCATCGACAGCCAGTTCGGCCCAGCCACCGAAACCGCCGCCAAGGACTACCAACGAACCAGAGCCCTGATCGTCGACGGAGTAGTAGGCCCGGTCACCTGGACCGCCCTCCAATCCGGCAAGTAGCCCACCAACCACTTCGCCGGATATCAGTTCTTGTGGCGGGGCGGTCAGCGGTCGCCAGCTGGGCGGCGGAGGGCGGTTGGGGTGAGGGCGGGGGACTGCCAGGCGGCGTTGGAGTCGTAGATGTCGGTGCCTGGTGGGACGATTTCGTCGATGCGGTCGAGGGTGCTGTCGTCGAGGGTGAGGTCGGCGGCTTTGAGGAGGCCGTCGAGCTGCTCCATGGTGCGCGGGCCGTTGATGACTGCGGTGACGGCGGGATGGGTGGTGACGAAGGCGAGCGCGAGTTCGGGGAGTGACAGGCCGCTGTCCGCGGCGACCTCGATCAGTTGCTCGACCGCGTCGTACTTGGCGGCGTTCGCGGGCAGGGCCGGGTCGAAGCGGTGCGGGGCCAGGGCGGCGCGGCCGGTGGTGAGGTCGATCGGCTGATCCTTGCGGAGCTTGCCGGTCAGGAAGCCCCAGGCGAGTGGGCTCCAGGTCAGCACACCCATGCCGAGCCGGCGGGCGGTCGGCAGGACCGCGCGCTCGGCTCCGCGGCTCAGCATCGAGTACGGCGGCTGCTCGGTCCGGAACTTCCCGTACCCACGACGTTCGGAGACGTGGTACGCCTCGACGATCTCCTCGGCCGGGAAGGTCGACGTACCGAAGGCGCGGATCTTCCCCTGACTGACCAGGTCGGTGAGCGCCCAGAGCGTCTCCTCGATGTCCGTCGTGTGGTCCGGCCGGTGGATCTGGTAGAGGTCGATCCAGTCGGTGCCGAGGCGGCGCAGGCTGTTCTCGACCTCCTGGATGATCCAGCGGCGCGAGTTGCCACGCCGGTTGCGGGGGTTGTCGTCGTCCAGCGCGAAGTGCACCTTGGTCGCCAGTACGACGTCGTCGCGGCGGCCCTGCAGTGCCTTGCCGACGATCTCCTCGGACTCACCCGCGGAGTACATGTCCGCGGTGTCGACGAAGTTGATGCCCTGGTCCAGGGCGGCGTGGACGATCCGGATGCAGTCCTCGTGGTCGGGGTTCCCGACCGCTCCGAACATCATCGTTCCGAGAGCCTGAGTGCTGACCTCGATACCGGTCTTGCCGAGTGGTCGATAGCGCATGGGACGGAGGCTAGAAGCTAGAGCGTTGTCTAGGTCAAGTCCTCCGTAAGGTGGGGGCGTGGACTACAAAGAGCTGTGGAACCCTGAGCCCGGCTGGCTGAACACCGCTTCGTACGGACTGCCGCCGCGGCCGGCGTGGGAAGCGCTGCAGGCCGCGCTCGGGGACTGGCGGGTAGGCGCGACCAGCTGGGAGCCGTGGGACGAATCGACCACCCGCACCCGCGAGTCGTTCGCTCGGTTGCTCGGTGCGGAGGCTGCGGATGTGTTCATCGGCAGCACGGTCTCGGCGGCGCTGGCACCGGTCGCGGCCGCACTGCCGGACGGCGCGCGAGTCTTGACCGACGATGTCGAGTTCACCTCGAACGTCTTCCCCTGGAAGGTCCACGAGGACCGCGGGATCGAGGTGATCGCCGTCCCGGGATCCGAGCTGCTCGACGCGATCCGTCCGGGGATCGACGTGGTCGCGGTCAGCGCGGTCCAGTCGTCGACGGGCGCCGTACTGGATCTCGCGGCAGTAGTTGCCGCCAGCAAGAAGATTGACGCGCTGGTGGTGATCGACGCCAGTCAGGGCATGGGCTGGCTGCCGCTCACCGTCGACGGCATCGACGCACTCGTCGTGCACACCTACAAGTGGCTGATGTCACCCCGTGGAGCCACGCTCGGTTATCTGTCGCGACGGTTGCAGGAGCGGTGCCGCCCGTCGACCGCCAATTGGTACGCCGCGGATGACGTGCACGGGTCGTACTACGGCAACCGGATGGTGCTGGCCGAAGGTGCCCGCCAGTTCGACCAGTCGCCGTCGTGGTTCTGCTTCGTCGGTGCTGCTCCGGCCCTCGAACTGGTCGAGCAGATCGGTGTCGAGACCATCAACAAGCACAACCTCGAGCTGGCCAACGAGTTCCGCGACGGGCTCGGGCTGCCGCCGTCCAACTCCGCGATCGTCAGTACCAGTCGGCCCGGCGCCCAGGAAGCCTTTGCCGCGGCCGGCATCCGGGCGGCCGTCCGGGACGGGAAGCTGCGGGCGTCGTTCCACATCTACTCCACCCGGGACGACGTCCATCAGGCGCTGACTGCGCTCAAGGCGACGTAGGCTCGCAACCATGGGGCTGAGTATCGGGCAGGTGGCGGAGCGGACCGGGCTGAGCGTGCACGCGCTGCGGTTCTACGAGCGGGAAGGCATCCTTGCCGACCCGGTACGCCGGGAGTCGAACGGGCGACGGGTTTACAGCGAGGACGACGTCGACTGGCTGGCGATGTGCATCAAGTTCCGCTCGTCGGGGATGCCGCTCGACACCATCCGCCGGTACACCGAGCTCGTCCGCCAAGGCTCCGGCAACGAGCAGGCCCGCCTGGATCTGCTCCGCAGTCACCAGGAGTACATCACTGCGCAGCTCGAGGACCTGCAGGAGTCACTGCGGGTCATCACCCACAAGGTGACGATCTACGAGGAGCACGTCGCCGCCGGCACTGCCAGCTGTCTCTGGGCAGACGCTAGCTCGAGCGAAGGACCCGCAAGAGCGTCGTCGGCTTGAGCAAGGACGGCGGTCCCGCGAGCAGATTGGCGACCTCCAGGAACTGACGGCCCACCCTGGCGTCGGTGGTAGCTGCCTTGTTCAGCCGGCTCAGGTAGCGGACGAGCAGGCGGGAGGCCAGCGGCTGCTTGCCAGTGGTCGTGTCGAAGCGCAGGTCGTTGGAGACGGACATGACCCAGGCGGTGTCGACGATCTTGGCCATGCCGGTGAAGTAGCGGCGGGTGAGCTGGTCGTCGCCGTTCTCGAGGACCTCGGCCAAATGCTCGGCGGCGAGCGCGGCGATGGTCATGCCCTGGCCGTACGCCGGGTTGAAGCAGACGAGCGAATCACCAGCCGCGACGAAACCCTCGGGCAGGCGACTGGCCTTCTCGTACCGGCGTCGCACGCTCGGACCGATCCGGTAGCGGACCGGGGCGGTCAGCGGTTCGGCTCGGGTGATCAGTCGATGCAGTTCCGGTCCGTCGAGCTGGGCCGCGAAGTCCTCGAAGGCACCGGGCTTGGCCGGCGGTGGGTTGTCCTCCATCCCGACCAGCGTCACCAGCCAGCGGTCGCCGTCGTTCGCTCCGACTCCGCAGCCGATGGGGTTCTCGGGGTAGTGACCGGAGATCACGCCGGTGAAATCCACATCGCCCGGCACCCGCCGGTACTCCCGTGTCGTGTAGATGATTCCGGCCCGGACCTCGTCCTCCGGCGCGGCGTCGTACCCGAGCTCGCGCAGCCAGGTCGGACCCCGGTTGCTCCGCCCGGTCGCGTCGACCACGAGATCCGCGTCCAGACGCTCACCATTGATCCGTACGCCGGTCAGTCGGCCGCTCTCCGCGGTCAGCCCGTCGACCGTCGTACCGGGGCGCGTGACGATGTTCGGTACTTCGGTCACCTTCGCGCGTAGTACCGACTCGATCAGCGGCCGACCGGCCAGCAGACCGGTCAGGTTCGACGGGGCGCGTTTGAGTAGGCGGCCCTCGTTGTACCAGAGGACGTCGTTGTGCAGATCGTTGGTCACCGCACCCCGCCGGACCATCTCGTCCCGGAACCCGGGCACCAGCCGCTCGATCGTCTGATGCCCGCGGGCGAGCAACCCGTGCGCGTGCCGGCTCTGCGGGACGCCCTTGCGATGGACCGCCTCCAGTGGCAGCTCATCCCGGTCCAGGACGACGACCTCGTCGTACCAGCGGCTGAGCACCTTCGCCGCCAGCAGCCCCGCCATACTCCCGCCCGCAATCACAGCCCTCGTACCCATGGATTCAACCCTCGCGCGGCGGCCTGCCGGTTCCACGCGCCATCGGGCAGACCTCGGGGCACTTAGTGGCCCGTGGCGGGCGTTATTTGGCGCTTGCGGCGCCCAGGCACGCACCTCACGGCACCGGAGGAACAGCCACGATGGAAAGCATCGAGGCCGCTCCTCCGGCACCGCGATGCACGCACCTGAACACCGCAATCACTCAAATAACCCCCACCACGGGCCACTCGCTCGGAGTTGATAGGCGGCGTCTATCACGTCATAGGCAGCATTGCTTTGACCCCGCTCGCTGAGCACGGGATGTTGTATACATGACGAGTGAGGTAGTGGCCGCTTCCTCCGTTCCGGCTCCTGGACGTGCTCAGCGCGTGCGGGAGATAGCGACTGAGTTGCGCGGGCTCCGCGGTGCCCTGATCCCGATCCTCCATGCCGTCCAGGAGGAGCTGGGGTACGTCGACCAGCCGGACGTGCCGGTGATCGCCGACGTACTGAATCTGTCGGTGGCCGAGGTACACGGCGTGGTCACCTTCTACAAGGACTTCCGCCGTACGCCGGCTGGGCGAACCGTGGTGGCGATCTGCCAGGCGGAGGCCTGCCGATCGGTTGGGGCGGTCGAGTTGGCCGAACATACCAAGCGGAGTGTCGGCTGTGGGTTCGGGGAGACGACCTACGACGGGCGGATCACGCTCGACGAGGTGTTCTGCTTCGGCAACTGCGCTCTCGGGCCGGCGGTTCAGGTCGGCGAGCGGTTGCACGGACGGGTGACGCCGGCCCGCCTGGATGCATTGTTGGGAGAGGCCCGATGAGCGGGGCGCCGGTGCGAGTCTTCGTGTCCCGGGACTCGGCTGCGCGTTCGGTGGGCTCGGATGAGGTGGCCGAACGGATCCTGGCTGCTGCGAGCGGGCGAGCCGACGGCGCGCCGGCGATTGAGGTTGTGCGGAACGGGTCTCGGGGGATGTTGTGGCTCGAGCCGCTGGTTGAGGTGGAGACTGCGGACGGGCGGATCGGGTACGGGCCGGTTGCTCCGGAGGATGTCGACGGGCTGGTGGCCGGCGGGATGCTCGAGGGTGCTCGGGACCTGGGGGCCTGCCTCGGGGACGTCGAACAGTTGCCGTGGATGCGGCAGCAGCAGCGGCTCACGTTCGCCCGGGTCGGCGTGACCGATCCGTTCTCCGTCGACGACTACACGTCGTACGGCGGTATCCGGGGGCTGCGCCAGGCGTTGGCGATGACCCCGGCCGAGGTCGTGGAGACCGTGGTCGAGTCCGGTCTCCGCGGCCGCGGGGGTGCCGGCTTCCCGACCGGTATCAAGTGGCGGACCGTGCTCGGTGCTCAGTCCGACCTGAAGTTCGTCTGCTGCAACGCGGACGAGGGCGACTCGGGGACCTTCGCGGACCGGATGCTGATCGAGGGTGACCCGTTCACGCTGATCGAGGGAATGACGATCGCGGCGTACGCCGTGGGGGCGTCGGAAGGCTATGTCTACCTGCGCTCCGAGTACCCGGATGCGGTGGCGACGCTCAGGGCCGCGATCGAACTCGCCCGGACCGAGGGGTGGCTGGGGGCCGATATCCTCGGCTCCGGGTTCGAGTTCGAGCTGCATGTCCGGGTCGGTGCCGGTGCGTACATCTGCGGTGAAGAGACCTCGATGCTGGAGAGTCTCGAGGGTAAGCGCGGAATGGTTCGCGCGAAGCCTCCGATCCCAGCCCTGGAAGGGCTTTTCGGGCTGCCGACCGTGGTCAACAATGTGTTGTCGTTAGCAACGGTTCCGACGATCCTGGCTGATGGTGCGGCCACCTATGCGGCGTACGGGGTCGGGCGGTCGCTCGGTACCAGTGTGTTCCAGCTCGGTGGCAACGTGGCCCGTGGCGGCATCGTCGAGACCGCCTTCGGGATCACGCTCGGCGAGCTGGTGAACGAGTTCGGCGGCGGTACGTCGTCCGGTCGCCCGGTCCGCGCCGTACAGGTCGGTGGGCCGTTGGGTGCGTATTTGCCGGTCGAGCAGTTCGACCTGCCGATGGACTACGAGGCGTTCGCGGCCGCCGGGGCGATGGTCGGGCACGGCGGGATCGTGGTGTTCGACGAGACCGTGGACATGGCCGCGATGGCCCGGTTCGCGTTCGAGTTCTGCGCCGCCGAGTCGTGCGGCAAATGCACGCCGTGCCGGGTCGGTGCGGTGCGCGGGGTGGAGACGATCGACCGGATCGTTGCCGGTGACAACCGTGAGAAGAACCTTGTCGTACTGGGCGATCTGTGCGACCTGATGACCGACGGCTCGCTCTGTGCGATGGGTGGGCTCACGCCGCTGCCGGTGCGCAGCGCCGTCCGCCACTTCGGAAAGGACTTCGGGTCATGAGCCTGTTGAAAGAACCTGACTTCGGTACGCCGGCCCGGCCGGGCGAGGCGAGTATCGAGCTGCTGGTGGACGGGGTCGCCGTCCAGGTGGCACCCGGTACGTCGGTGATGCGCGCGGCCAAGGAAGCGGGGATCGACGTACCGAAGCTGTGTGCCACGGACAACCTGGAGGCCTTCGGGTCCTGCCGGTTGTGCGTGGTCGAGATCGACGGCATGCGCGGTACGCCGGCCTCGTGTACGACGCCGGTCGCGCCGGGCATGGTGGTTCGCACGCAGAACGAGAAGCTCGGCAAGCTGCGACGCGGGGTGATGGAGCTCTACATCTCCGACCACCCGCTGGACTGTTTGACGTGCTCGGCCAACGGTGACTGCGAGTTGCAGGACATGGCCGGGGTCACCGGTCTGCGGGAAGTCCGCTACGGATCTGGGGTCGAAGCGGGCGCGAACCACATGGACTTGCCGACGGATTCTTCCAACCCGTACTTCGATTTCGAGGCGTCGAAATGTATTGCGTGCTCGCGGTGTGTGCGGGCGTGTGACGAGGTCCAAGGCACGCTGGCGTTGACGATCGAGGGTCGTGGATTCGACTCCAAGGTCGCGGCCGGGGCCGGCGGATCGTTCTTCGAGTCCGACTGCGTGTCGTGTGGTGCCTGTGTGCAGGCCTGTCCGACGGCGACGCTGCAGGAGAAGTCGGTGATCGAGCTGGGGATGCCGACCCGGTCCGTGATCACCACCTGCGCGTACTGCGGGGTCGGTTGCTCGTTCAAGGCCGAGCTGCGCGGTGACGAGCTGGTCCGGATGGTGCCGTACAAGAACGGTGGTGCCAACGAGGGGCACTCGTGTGTGAAGGGCCGGTTCGCCTTCGGGTACGCGAGTCACCCGGATCGTGTGCTGGAGCCGATGGTTCGTGATTCGATCGCGGACGAGTGGCGGAAGGTCTCCTGGGAAGAGGCGATCGGGTTTACTGCTCGACGGTTGCGCGAGATCCAGGCGCAGTACGGGCAGGGATCGATCGGTGCGATCACTTCGTCACGGACGACCAATGAAGAGGTGTACACGGTCCAGAAGATGGTCCGGGCCGTCTTCGGGAACAACAATGTGGACACGTGTGCGCGCGTCTGTCACTCACCGACGGGGTACGGTCTGAAGCAGACCTTCGGTGAGTCGGCCGGTACGCAGGACTTCAAATCGGTCGACGAGGCCGACGTGATCCTGGTGATCGGGGCGAATCCGACGGACGCGCACCCGGTCTTCGCATCGCGGATGAAGCGGCGGATCCGGCAGGGTGCTCGGTTGATTGTCATGGATCCGCGGAAGACGGACCTGGTCCGGTCGCCGCATATCGAGGCTGCGCATCATCTGGCGCTTGCCCCCGGCACCAATGTCGCGATGATCAACGCGATCGCGCATGTGGTGGTGACCGAGGGGTTGGTGGATCGGGAGTTCGTTGCTTCGCGCTGTGAGGACTTCGAGGTCTGGGAGACGTTCATCGCCGATCCCGCGCACAGCCCGGAAGCGGTCGCGGACACTACCGGCGTACCGCCTGAGGAGGTGCGGGCGGCGGCCCGGTTGTATGCGACCGGTGGGAACGGCGCGATCTACTACGGTCTCGGCGTCACCGAGCACAGCCAGGGCTCCACGATGGTGATGGGGATGGCCAACCTCGCGATGGCGACCGGCAACATCGGCCGGCGCGGGGTCGGCGTGAACCCGTTGCGTGGGCAGAACAACGTGCAGGGTTCGTGCGACATGGGTTCGTTCCCGCACGAGCTGCCGGGCTATCGGCATGTGTCGGACGACGGCGTACGGGAGGTGTACGAGAAGCTCTGGGGTACGCCGTTGCTGAACGAACCCGGACTGCGGATCCCGAACATGTTCGACTCGGCGATCGACGGATCGTTCAAGGCGTTGTTCGTCCAGGGTGAGGACATTGCGCAGTCCGATCCGAACACGCAGCATGTTTTTGCCGCGCTGGGTGCGTTGGATCTGCTCGTGGTGCAGGATCTGTTCGTCAACGAGACGGCGAAGTTCGCGCACGTTTTGTTGCCTGGGACATCCTTCCTGGAGAAGGACGGGACCTTCACGAACGCCGAGCGGCGGATCAACCGGGTGCGTCCGGTGATGGCGCCGCAGACCGGGAAGCAGGAGTGGGAGATCGTCTGCGAGATCGCCCAGGCGATGGGCTACCCGATGCACTACAACTCGGCGGCCGAGATCATGGCCGAGATCGCGCTGACCACGCCGACCTTCATGGGAGTCTCGTTCGAGCGGCTGGACCGGGTCGGGTCGATCCAGTGGCCGTGCAACGTCGAGCACCCGGACGGTACGCCGATCATGCACGAGGAGGAGTTCACGCGGGGCAAGGGGCGGTTCATGGAGACCGTTTACGTGCCGACGTCGGAGCGGTCGACGCGGAAGTACCCGCTGATTCTGACGACCGGGCGGATCCTGTCGCAGTACAACGTGGGGGCACAGACCCGCCGTACGGCGAACGTCGCGTGGCACCCGGAGGACATCCTCGACCTGCATCCGCATGATGCGGAGGTTCGTGGGATCGAGGACGGCGACACGGTGGCGTTGTCGAGCCGGGTCGGCCGAACCACCTTGCGGGCAAGGCTTTCCGACCGGATGCCGGTCGGGGTCTGCTACACGACCTTCCATCACCCGGTCACCGGTGCGAACGTCATCACGACGGACAACTCCGACTGGGCGACGAACTGTCCGGAGTACAAGGTGACCGCGGTGCAGGTGGATCTGCTGCCCACTGCGATCGCCGAGGCTCGCGAACCAGCCGTCGTCGGTGATGCCCGATGAGCCGCGCCACCGTGCCGCCGTACGTACGATTGGCGAATGAGATCGCTGCCCAGTTCGCGCACCGGCCGACGGCCGATGCAGCCACCGCCATTGCGAACCACATGCGGATCGCGTGGGATCCACGGATGAAGAGGGCACTGATCGCTCACGTCGAGGCCGGCGCCGAGGACCTCGACCCCGCAGCTGCCCTCGCAGCCCAGCAACTCCAAGCAGCCGCGAAGTGACCCAGCCGAACGACCTGGCCGACGGTGCGAGGGTCGGCCCACGACGCGAGCACGTGTCATGGGATGCGGCTCGGCGGGTCGCTCACCTCGTCGCCCGCCCGCAGCCGGCCGTTTCGCGCGCACTCGCGGATGCCGCGGGGTGCGTGCTCGCGAGCCCCCTGGTATCGCCCGCCGCGGTTCCACCGGTCGATCGCTCGGCCATGGACGGGTACGCCGTACGCGGGGCTGGGCCGTGGCGCGTCATCGGACACGTGGCGGTCGACTGCGCCGAGTCAGTCGAGCTCGCAGACGGCCAAGCCTGCAGCATCACCACGGGAGCCGCAGTACCGGCAGGCGCCACGAGCGTCGTACGAGACGAAGACATCGAGCTGGACGGTTCGTGGGTCCGCGGACCGTCCGAACCCGGGAAGCACATCCGCCGAGCCGGCGAGGAATGCCAAGCCGGCGAGGTCGTCCTCCCCGCAGGCATCGTGGTCGACGGCCCAGTACTAGGCCTAGCAGCATCCTTAGGCCTCAACCGCCTGACAGTCATCCCCCAACCAGTAGTAGCCGCCCTAATCACCGGCAACGAACTAGTCCACCAAGGCCCCTCAGGCCCAGGCCGAGTCCGCGACGCCATCGGCCCCATGCTCCCCACCCTCATAACCCAAGCAGGCGCCCACCCAGGCCCGATCCTCCACCTCCCCGACACCCGAGAAGCCCTCCTCGAAGCCCTCCAAAACCAGCACTCCACCGGTGCCTCCCACTTGATTCTTGTGTCTGGGTCTTCGGCTGCTGGGCCTGCTGATCATTTGCGGGCGGTGTTGGCGGAGGTGGGGGCCGAACTTGTGGTGGATGGGGTGGATTGCCGGCCGGGGCATCCGCAGGCGTTGGCCCGGTTGGGGGATGGGCGGTTGGTGGTTGGGTTGCCGGGGAATCCGTTTGCGGCGTTGAGTGCGTTTCTGACGTTGGGGGTGGCGGCAATCGACCGCCTCCGGGGGTTGCCGTTGCAGACGCTGCCGATTGCGCCTATCCCGGGTGGGGTTGCTTGTCATCCGCATAGCACTCGGTTGGTGCCGGTTCGGGTGACCGGGCAGGGCGCCGTACCGGTGGGGCATGGGGGGTCGGCGATGTTGCGGGGTGCTGCTGGGGCGGACGCGTTGGCTGTGGTGGATCCTGGGCCGGCTGAGGCTATTGCGGCGCGGTTGTTGCCGCTGGATCCGGGGGTACGACCGTGGGGCGGTTGATCGCTCGGCGCCCGGTGATCCGGATGGGACCGAACGGCCAGCGCAGCCGACCCGACTCACTCGCCGTCGAAGAACCACTCGAACTACGCGTCGACGGCAAACCGCTCGCCGTCACCATGCGCACGCCCGGCCACGACGTCGAGCTCGCGCACGGCTTCCTGCACACCGAGGGCGTGATCGGCAGCGTCGACGACATCCGCGCGGCCCGCTACTGCGATTCGCTCGACGATGAAGGCCGCAACACGTACAACGTGCTCGACGTCAGCCTGGCCCCCGGCGTACCGCCGCCGGTCACAGGGGTCGAGCGGAACTTCTACACCACCTCGTCCTGTGGCGTCTGCGGGAAGGCGTCACTCGACGCAGTCCGCTTGAAAACAAGGCATTCCCCGGCCGACGACGAGGTCACGATCCGGTACGACGTCCTCGCCGAACTGCCCGACGTACTCCGAACCCGGCAGCAGGTCTTCGACCGTACCGGCGGCTTGCACGCGGCCGGCCTCTTCACCCCGACCGGCGACCTGCTCGCAGTCCGCGAAGACGTCGGCCGCCACAACGCGGTCGACAAGGTGATCGGCTGGGCCCTCCTCGACCACCGCATCCCAGCCCGCGGCCTCATCCTGATCGTCTCCGGCCGAGCCTCCTTCGAGCTGGCCCAGAAAGCAGTCATGGCCGGCATCCCCGTCCTAGGCGCCGTCTCCGCCCCCAGCTCCCTAGCCGTAGACCTAGCAGACGAATCCGGCCTGACCCTCGCCGGATTCATCCGCAACGGTTCCCTCAACGCCTACACCCACGCCGCCCGCATCACGAGCTGAGGGCTAAGGAGCCGCCCCAGTTGTCGGTGGCTTGGCGGGCTTCGGCGTCGATGAAGTAGCGATGCTCGAGGGTGCCGTCGGCGATGCGGTAGAAGGCGTGGTGGGCGTCGGCGGTGGAGAGGCCTACCGGGTCGTCGGTCACCACGCCGATGGCACCCCAGTTGTCGGACTCGGGCGGGTCGATGGTGGGCGACCAGTAGAAGTGGACCAGGTCGCCGTTCTCCTTGCGGGCAAGGACGTGCTGCTGGTTCTTGTGCGCGAACGCATGCGGGTTCCCGACGAACGGTCCGCCGGTCCAGATGTCGCCGAGGACCGTCGTACCGTCGAGGAACCGGTGCTGCAGCTGCCCGTCGGCGTTCCGGAAGAACACATGCGCCTGTACGCCGGTGCTGAACCCGGTCACGTCCGACGTGACACCGCTCGTGACACCCCAGTTGTCGAACGCCGGATTGCCACCCGGAGCCCACGACCAGTGTTTCAGTTCGCCGTTCGGTCCGCGACCGAAGATGTGCTGCTGGTCCTTGTGCACAAAGGCTATCGGGTTGCCGACGAAGGGTCCGCCGGCCCAGACACCGGTGGTGATCTGATCGGTGCCCTGGTCCCAGAACTTGTGCTCCAGGTTCCCGTCCGGGTTGCGGTAGAACAGGTGCTGCTGGTTCTTGTAGGCGAACCCGGTCGGGTTCGACAGCACGCGTCCTTCGGTGCCCCAGTGGTCGAGCACAGGTGCGCCGGTCCCCGCCTGCCACCAGTGCCGGACGGTGTTGTCCTTGCCGCGGGCAAACACATGCTGCTGACCGTTGTGGACAAACCCGACCGGCTTCCCGGCCAGGTTGCTCGAACCCCAGTCCTGTACGACCTTGTCGGTTGCGGGCGACCACATCAGGTTCACCAACGTGCCGCCAGTACCGACCGCCGCCACGTGCTGCTGGTCCTGATACCGGTACGCCTGACCAGCGGCGCCACCGCCACCCGCGAGCTGCTGGGCGATCTCCGCCCGCAACGCGTCCAGGTCGATGAACGACGGGTCGATCTTGCCGGTAGTCGAAGTCTCCCGGTGCCCGCGGACGTAACTCGCGTCCCGGCCGAGCTGCCGCAGTACGGCGACTGTCGCCTTCACGGATGCGTCGTACTGCGCCGGTGTCATGTGCTGGTTGACGCCGTTGTAGTCGATCTCCCAGCCGATCAGCATGGTGTTGCCGTCACCGGCCGGGATCGGACCGCTGGCCCGGGCCGCGCCCGCGTGGTTCGCGCGGTTGGCCGAGATGACGTGGAACACGCCGTTGTAGTCGACCAGCGCCTGGCACAGCGGACCCTGCAGGTCGGAGCGGCCGTTGATGCAGATGCCCAGCGCGGGATGCGGGTTGGACGGACTCGACGTCGCCGCGGTGTGGTGCCAGAGCACGCCGATCGGGTTGAACGACCCGGACACCCCACGAGCCTTCCAGTTGCCTTCCTCGACGACCTGTACGCCGGCCGCCCGGAGCACGTCGGCGAGCCAGGTGATGCTGGCCATCAGCGGAGCACCGTCGGGTCGGCCTCGATCAGGTCGGCCAGGCACTCAGGCTTCTTCTTCAACGCCCTCGCGGGAGCGGCCGGGAGCCCGACCTGCGCGGCCAGCGCCACGGCCGGGATACTCAGCAGAATCTTGCGGCGGGACAACCTGGGCGGGGTCATAGTTCCTCCAACGATGAAAAACCGGTGGAGACATGGGACCAGCCAGGCGGTCACCTGAGCAATCAATCAAATACAGGTGGAATGGCCTTCACTGAGGGTCAGGCCAGGGCATGGGGCCGTAGATCGCGTGGGGCTGGTTGTCGGCGTAGGCCCAGTAGCGGTCGCCGTAGGACCAGTGCCACCACTCGGTGGGGTAGTTGACCAGGCCGGCCGCGGTAAGGACGTCGGCGAGGAGGTCGCGGTTGGTGCGGGCTTCGCGGCTGATGTTGGTGGCCGCGAAGAAGCACGCTCCGTCACTCTGCTCGGGCGTCGCGTCGATCGGCGTACCGAGGTCGAGCGGACCATGGGCGCCGACCAGGGTCAGGTCGACGGCAGCGCCGGCCACGTGCGGGGCGACCTCGATCGGGGAGACGAACCGGCTCGCCAGCACCCGGATCTCGGCTTCGTCCAGATCAGGGTGCAACGAGCGGAGCTCGGCGCAATAGCCGTCGTAGATCTTGCGCTGGGACTCGAGCGGCCGCAGGCCCTCGACCACGTGCAGCTGGATCCCCGACGGCAGGAACGCGTTCGCAATCACCAGCCGGTCGGCCACGCCCTCCCGGGAGTACGCCGTACCGGGTGTCTGGATGCCGCGGGTGGCCAGCTCGACCACCGGTTCGCCGTTCTCGACCGCCTCGATGCGGGTGATCCGCTCGTCGCTGAGCAGTACTGTCACGGCTGGGCGACCGCCGTCTTGATCAGTACGTCGACCACGTCGGCGTAGGTGTATCCGGCCGCGGCCCACATCCGCGGGAACTGCGAGGCCGGGGTGAAGCCGGGCAGCGTGTTGATCTCGTTCACGACCGGCTTGCCGTCCGCGGGGACGAAGAAGTCGACCCGGGCGAGACCCTTGCAGCCGAGCACCTCGAACACCTCGAGCGCAGTCCGGTTCAGCAGCTCGGCCAGCTCGGGAGTCAACGGCGCCGGTACGACGAACTCGGTCGCACTCTCGGCGTCGTACTTGGCGGTCGCGTTGAAGAACGGCTGGGCCGGGTCGCTGTGAATCTCCAGCGGCGGGCCGACCTCGACATGGCCGTCGGGGAACTGCAGGACGGCGAGGTCGATCTCGCGGCCGACCATCTCCTTCTCGACCAGGACCTGCGGATCGAGCTCGGCCGCCGCGGCGACCGCGTCGGCCAGCGAGGCCAGGTCGGTGGCGCGGCCGACGCCGAAGCTGGAACCGCCGTTGGCGGGCTTCACGAAGACCGGGAACTCGACATCGGCCTCCTTCAGCTTCTGTACGGCGGCCTCGGCGTCACTGGTCTCCGCGCCGAACAACCGCACACCAGGAGTGACCGGGATGCCGTGCGCGCGCAGCACCGCCTTCGTCAGGTGCTTGTCGAGGCCGACCGCGCTCGCGGTGACCCCACTGCCGACGTACGGGACCTTCAGCTGGTCGAGGAAGCCCTGCAGGCGGCCGTCCTCGCCGTACTCGCCGTGCAAGCCGATCAGTACGACGTCGACGGCGCGGAGCAGGTCGATCGCCTCGTGCAGGCCGTTGGCCCAGTCGCCCTGCTGGTCGATGACGAGCGGGACCGCGGTGTGACCGAGTGAGGCGACCGCGTCGGCGATCCCCTTGCCACTGGCCAGGGACACGTGGTGTTCGGGGCTGGCGCCGCCCATCACGACCGCGACCTTCATCGAGTTGCCTCCTCATAGCGACGCGGCACCCTGGTTCCGATGCCACAGTAGATTTCGTGCGGGATGGTTCCGGCCCAGTCCGCCCAGTCCTTGGCGGTCGGCTCGCCGTGCGAACCGTCTCCGAAGATCGTCACCGGCTCGCCCGGGTCGACCGGCAGGTCGCCGGCGTCGACGACGAACTGGTCCATCGCGATCCGGCCGACTACCGGCATCCGGACCCCGCGGCACAGCACACTAGCCTGCTCGACCGCGACCCGCGGAATCCCGTCGGCGTACCCGAGGGGCACCAGCAGCACGGTGGTCTCGCGCTCGGCGGTGAAATCATGTCCGTACGAAACGCCTTCGCCGGCGCCGATCCGGCGGACCTGGAAGGCCTTGCTCATCAGCCGCATCGCCGGGCGCAGACCGATCCCGGTCTCGTCGATACCGTAGAGCCCGGCGCCGATCCGGATCACGTCACAGTCCGGCGCGTCCAGGGTGATCGCCCCGGCCGAGTTGGCCAGGTGGATCGTGCTCGGATTCAGTCCTGCGCGCCGGGCCAGCACCACCCCGGTCCGGAGCAGCTGCAACTGCTTCCGGCTCTGGACGGCGTTCGGATCGTCGCCGTGCGACAGATGCGACCAGATTCCCCGGACGACGAGCGCCCCGAGCGCCTCGTGGTGCGCCGCGGCCCGGGTCAGTTCGATCCACTGGTCGGGGGTGCTGCCGGCCCGGTGCAGACCGGTATCGAGTTTCAAGTGCACGTTCTTGACGGCCGGGACCGAGGCGACCCGCTGCAGCTCGGCGACCGTGGAGACGCTGACATCGACGTCCATGTCGCCGAGCAGCATCAGCTCGGCGGCGTCGTACAGCCAGGTCAGGATCGGGGCGGTCAGGCCGGCGGCCCGCAGTTGCAGGGCCTCGTCGGCCCGCGCGACACCGAGCCAGGTCGCCCCGGCGTCGAGGGCGGCCCGGGCCACCGGTACGGCGCCGTGCCCGAACGCGTCGGCCTTGACCACCGCCATCACGTCATGCGGAGTCAGTCGCCGGAATGTCCGGACGTTGTCCCGGACCGCCGACAGGTCGACTACGGCCTCGGACAGACCGGCGATACCCGCGGGCGCCGGGCGCTGCCGGGCCTGGACCAAGTTCATATTCCTCATTGTTGTAGCTGGCAACCATCAGTTCATCGGATCACGGAAGGATGTTGCGCAGATCTGACGTACGACTCTGGTCTGACGCTCTGCTCCCTATCAAAGGTTCACCCTTCGCCTCGAAAACCTTCTCCAAGGCTTGTATCCGCTGCGTTTCACCATAGCTGCGCTACGCAGGGTGAGATTGGGTGGCTGTGTGCAGCTGCCGGATACTGGGCGTCGTGGAGCCGACCGAACACCTCGCAGCGTCGCTCGCCGCGGCCATCGCGCTGGCGAACGTCTTCGGTGCGCCTACACGGCAGGGCCGCCCGGCCACGCCGCCGGACGACGAGGCCGTCCGCGGGGTGCTGCGGCTGACCACCAACCGAACCGTCCCGATTGAGCTCCACGAATATGAGACGGGCGCGCGGCAGTTGTATGACGCGCTGAGCCTGTTGCCGGATGTCGACGGAGCCGTCGAGTTGGTCAACGACCTGCTGCGCCGCACTCAGGCGGCTCCGCAGCTGACCCGGGAGCCGGGGCAGCTGTGGCATCTGCATTTCGCGTCGCCGGGGGTTTCGGTGGCGACCGGGTGGCTGGCCGAGTTCGCTACCGCGGTGGCGATGCTGCTCGGCAGCCACGACTCGGAGCGGCTGCGGCGGTGTGCGGCCGAGCGGTGTGACGATCTGTTCCTGGATTCGACCCGGAACCGCACCCAGCGGTTCTGCTCAACGGCTTGCCAGAACCGCACCAAGGTCGCTGCGCACCGTGCTCGCACTGCCTGATGCCGTCACCATGGTTGCTTCCGGCAACCATCCCAGTGAACGATAAAGCTGTACGCCGACCTCGGTCGCCATCAGTAGCCCGTCGTGTGCGCCGCGGTCGAGTGCTCGCCGGCTGAGCGCGCCCATCACCACGCTGCCGAGGCCCCGGCGCCGGTGGTCCGGGTCGGTGTGGATGTCGTGCATGACCGCGTCCGTGCCGACGGTCGCCATCATTCCGCGGGCGGCGACTGTGCCGTCCGGGGTCAGCAGTTGCACGTGGTCCAGCGGTCCGTCGGTGTGCACGGACAGCTCGTACGGCGGTGGTGTCACCGGCTGCGGGTGGTCGTGCAGGGCGATCGACATCAGCACCTTCTGCTCGGCGAACGGCTGCAGTCCGGCGGCGCTCATTCGTGCGGCGGCAGCGTCGCCGTACTGGGTGGGGACGGTCAGCCAGGTGGTTTCGGTGGCGGCCGGGGCCAGGCGGTCGATGAGGGCCGGGTTGTCGGTGAGGGTGAACATCTCCCGCTCACGCCCGGGCAGGCCGAGCTGCGCGAGCAGGACGTCGTCGTACTCGACCGGCTGTTCCAGGCCGCGGCACAGCCGCCAGCCCGCCATCCATCGCCTCACGGGATCCATGAGGGTGAGTGTAACTGCTTATTCCGAGTTAGTCAGTTACCAAGGACGAAGGTCTGGATCGCGATCACCGCGCCGCCGCGGGCCCATTCGGTGAAGTCGGCGGGCTGCAGGACCATCGGCAGCTCGGCGCCGGACGGGTGCCGATCGCCGTGCAGGGCGGCCAGGAGCTCGGTCCGCGCGACCTCCGCGAGCCGGACACCCTCGCCACCGAGGACGACCAGCTGGGGCATGGTGAAGTTCGCGGCGGCGGCGATGAGCTTCCCGAGGGCGAACCCGGCCTGGCTGATCACCGGCTCGGCCCCGGGGTCACCCTTCGCCGCGAGATCCAGGCACTCCTCGTAGTCGACCGGCCGTCCGAGCGCGGCGCCGACCCGGGTCGTGATCGAGCCGACGGTGAGCAGGCTGAGCGCGCAGCCGCGGTGCCCGCGGTCGCAGAGCGGCCCGTCGGGGATCAGCGGGTGATGGCCGATCAGGCCGATGCTGGTGTCCGGGCTCTCGATGGTCTTGTTGTGGACGACCAGTCCGTAGCCGACGCCGGCGCCGATGGTGATCAGCACGAACCGATCCGTACCGCGGCCGGCCCCGAACCAGTGGGTCGCCTCGGTCAGCGCATTGAGGTCGTTCGCCACCACGACCGGCGTACTGGTCCCAGCCGCGAGCAGCTCACCGAGCGGCACGTCGACCCAGTCCAGGTACGGTCCCCACCGGACCTCGGTCCCGTCCACGACCCGACCACCGAGCGTGACCCCGATCCCGCTGATCGGGCGTGGAGCCTGGGTGGCGAGATCGTCAGTCAGCTCCAGAACCAGGGCAGCCACCGCGGACGGTGTGTGGTCGGTCAGCGGCCGCTCCAGACTCGCGATCACCTCGGCCCGCAGCGTCGTCAGTACGCCGATCGCCCGGTCACCGGTCAACTTGATCCCGACGAAATGATGCGCCGCCGGGTCCAGATCAAGCGGCTGCGACGGCCGCCCGACCCGCGCATCCGTCGGCCCGGCCGAAACCTCGACCAGCAGCCCGGACTCCACCATCGGCTTCGTCAACCGCGTCAGACTCCCCGGCGACAACCCCACCCGCCGTGACAACTCAGCACGCGACAGCGGCCCATCCAGCAGGATCTCCAACGCCACCTGCCGGGAAGGCCCCACCAACGGCTGCCAACTCCCCATCCCGACAGCTTAGGGCGCTAATGCGGGAGTTTGCGGGTGTCGATGAGTTGCTGGGCGACGTCGCGGAGTTTGGTGTTGGTGTCCTGGGAGTAGCGCTTGAGGATGGCGAAGGCGCGGTCGCCGTCGACGTCGAAGCGCTCCATCAGGATGCCCATCGCCTGGCCGACGAGTTTGCGGGCGTCGACGGCCTGGGCCATCGTCTCCTCGTGCCGGGCCGAGGCGACGGCGACCGAGGCGTGCCGGGCGAGGATGTGGGCGATCGCCTCGTCGTCCTCGGTGAACGCGTCCGGGGTGGGGCTGTAAAGACCGAGTACGCCGACGGTCTGCCGGGCCGCGTCACCGGTCGCCAGCGGGACGTCGAGCGAGCTGCGGACACCGAGTGCGGCGACTTTGCTGGTCCACTCCGGCCAGCGGCCGTCGGTCTCGGTGTCGCGGATCAGGATCGTGGTCCGGTCCCGCAGAGCGGTCACCAGCGGGCCGACCTCGCTCCGGAGCTGCAGATCGTAGACACCAGCCACGACCGGATCGGTCACCGCCGCGATCTCCGGGCTGCCGCCCCGCGTGTACAGCGCGACACCGGCGTACGTACAGCTCAGCGCCTGCAGCGCGAACTGGACGACCGCATCGATCGTCTCCTCGACCCCAGGGGCATCATGCAGCTCGATGGCCAGCTGCGCGAACGCATCCGCCGAGGCGGCGGTGAGCTCTTGCTCGGTCAACGGGGCTCCCAACAGTCATTGGTACGCCGGACTGCCCGGGCAGGAGGCGTCCGCAGGAGACATCATGCAGCCTGGACCCAGGTTTGCGGCAGTAGGGTTACCTCATGGCGGACTTCCCGGCCCTGCTGAGTGGCCGGACGAACTGGCGGCGGGAGTTCGCGGCTCCGATGCGGAGCTTCCTGCGCACCGAGGCCGGCAGCTCCGGAGTGCTCGCGGCGGCGATCCTGATCGCCCTGCTCTGGGCGAACCTGGCCCCAACCTCGTACGACGATTTCTGGCGGACCGACCTCTCGTTCGAGCTCGGTCACCATGCGTTCGGGCTGGACCTGCGGGAGTGGATCAACAGCGGTCTGATGACGCTGTTCTTCCTGGTCGTCGGCCTGGAGGCGCGGCGCGAGTTCGATCTCGGCGACCTGCGGGACCGCAGCCGCTTCGTGCTGCCGGTGCTCGCGGGCGTCTCCGGGATGGCTGCGCCGGTGCTGATCTACCTGGCCTTCAACCTCGGCACGGACACCGCGCACGGCTGGGGTGTCGCGATGTCGACCGACACCGCGCTGGCACTCGGCCTGCTCGCGCTGGTCGGCCGCGGGGTTCCGGACCGCGTCCGGGTGTTCCTGCTGACCGTGTTCGTCGTCGACGACCTGCTGGCACTGGTCGTGATCGCCGTCGTCTACAGCGAGAACATCGACCTGATGCCGCTGCTGATCGCGGTGCTCGCCTTCGCCGTCGTACTGGCCCTCGCGCTGCTCCGGGTCCGCAAACCCTGGGTGTACGTCGTTCTGGGCGTGATCACGTGGGCCGCACTGCTCACGAGTGGCGTCGACCCGGTCGTGGCCGGGCTGGCGATCGGTCTGACCGCACCGGCGTACTCGCCAGGTCGTGAGGAGCTCGAGCAGGCGAGCGGATTGTTCCGGGTCTTCCGTGAGCAGCCGACGCCGGAGCTGGCCCGGTCGGCGACCGTCGGGCTGACTGCGGCCATCTCACCGAACGAGCGGCTCCAGTTCCTCTATCACCCGTGGACCAGCTACCTGATCGTCCCGTTGTTCGGCCTGGCCAACGCCGGTGTGACGATCGACGCGGCCTTCCTCGGCCGGGCGTTCACCTCACCGGTCACGCTCGGCATCCTGATCGGGTACGTGGTCGGCAAACCGGTCGCGGTCACGCTGGTCTCGTGGCTGCTGGACCGTTTCTCCGGCGGTAGGTACGGACCGCAGGTCGGCTGGGCGGCGGTGGCCGGCAGCGGCACGATCGCGGGTATCGGTTTCACGGTCTCCTTGCTGATAGCAACGATCGCGTTCGAGGGGCCGGTCCTCGCGGAGGCCAAGATCGGTCTGCTGTCCGCCGTGGTCGTGTCGTCCGTGGTGACCTGGCTGGTGTTCCGGTCGGTGAAGTTGCTCAGTCCGCCGAAGAAGGCGCTCGCGCTGCTCGGTCGAGCCGAGGAGCTGGTCGATCTCGTCGATCCGGTCGACCCCGAGCTCGATCACGTCCGTGGTCCCGAGACCGCCTCGGTGACGCTCGTCGAGTACGGCGATTTCGAGTGCCCGTACTGCGGGATCGCGGAGTCCGTCGTACGGGATCTCCTGCAGGACGACGACCTGCGGTACGTATGGCGGCATCTGCCGTTGTCCGACGTACACCCGCGGGCGCAGATCGCGGCCGAGGTGGCCGAGGCTGCGCATGCGCAGGGCGCGTTCTGGGAGATGCACGACCTGCTGCTCGCCAACCAGGAGAACCTGCAGCCCAAGGACCTGATGTCGTATGCCGAGCAGCTCGGCCTCGACAACCACCGGATCCACGACGAGGTGAAGCGGCACGTCGCCGCGGCCCGGGTCGCGCGGGACGTGGAGTCGGCCGACCTCAGCGGGGTGTCCGGGACGCCGACGTTCTTCATCAATGGTCAGCGGCACTACGGCGCGTACGACGTGGAGACGCTGAAGACCGCGATCAAGGTCGCCCGGGCGCGAGCACGGATCAACGCTGGCTGAATCTTGTTGTACTAGGTCATTTCTGCCACTGTTCTCGGTGATCGGGATGCTTGACGCTGAACACATGACCGAACAGACCGCAGCCATCGCCCACTTCGCCGGGCGGCTGGCCTTCGAGACCGATGTTTCCGACGTGGCCGCCGAGATCGGCGCCAGTGCGACGGGCTGGGTGCTGATCGACAGCCGCAGCCAGGAAAGCTGGGACCAGGGGCACGTCCCAGGCTCGATCCACCTGCCGACTCGCGAGATCGCCGAGCGCGCGGCCGCCGTCGTACCGGATGGTGTGCGCGTGGTGACGTACTGCTGGGGGCCGGGGTGCAACGGCGCGACCCGGGCGGCGTTGGAGTTCGCGAAGCTCGGTTATCCGGTCAAGGAGATGATCGGCGGTTTCGAGTACTGGGCGCGCGAGGGCCTTCCGGTCGAGACCGCCGCCGGAATCGAACGCCGGCAGTCCGACCCGCTGACCGCTCCGCGCGGAATCGCCTGTGCCTGTTAGACAGTGACCACCGCGGGCGCGATGTTCTGGTTCAGGTGGAAGAGGTTGGCCGGGTCGTATTTCGCCTTGAGCTCGGCCAGCCGGGCGAGCTTCTCCGGTGGGAACGCGCGGTGGATCGCCTCGCCGTTGAGGGTGTTGACGTAGGCGCCTTGCGCGTACGGCGCCAGCGTCGCCGCGTACTCGCGGATCTGGCTGATCCGGTCCTCGTCCTCGGCGGCGTCTTCCCAGCGGGTGGACGTGACGAACTCGAACAGCGTGTCCCGGTGGCTGAAGGCGGCCGCGTCGTCCGGGGTGTCGCAGATCGCGCCGCCGTACGCCTGCAGGCTCGCGGAGACGCCCGGCGTACTGATCAGCGCCTTGATCGCCTCGTCGGGCAGGGACTTGAAGTAGTGGCCCTTCCAGTAGCGGCGGTAGCGGTGCCCCTGCACGTTGTCGTCCCGGGTCTGCAATGTCAGGTAAGGCATCGCCTCGACACTCTCGTGGATCACGGGGCCGAGCGCGCGGAACTCGGGCAGCAGTTCTTCCCCGCCCGGGCCGACCCAGACGTACCCAAGGGTGACGCCGTCCGGGGTGATCGAGGCGGTGAAGGTCGCCTCCCGCGGGGCGGTGCGGTTGAGCTCGCGCCAGCCACGCAAGGCGTCGTACGCCGCCTCGATCGGATAGGTGAACTCGGCAACCAACGCGCGGGTGCCGACCTCGTGCAGCCGGAACTCGAACGAGGTGACGACACCGAAGTTGCCGCCGCCACCGCGCAGTCCCCAGAACAGGTCGGCGTTCTCGTCCGCGGTCGCGCGGAGGACGTCGCCGTTCGCAGTCACCACCTCGTACGCCGTGACGTTGTCGCAGGCGAGCCCGAATCGCCGGGCCAGCCAGCCCATCCCGCCGCCGAGGGTCAGCCCGCCGACCCCGGTGTGCGAGACGTTGCCGGCGGTCGTCGCCAGACCGTAACGCTGGGCGGCCCGGTCGAGTTCGCCGAGCAGCGCGCCGCCCTGGACGATCGCGGTCTGGCGTTCGAGGTCGATCTCGACCGCGCCCATCGGGGTCAGGTCGATCATCAGGCCACCCTCCGGGACGGCCAGGCCGGCGATGTTGTGGCCGCCGCAGCGGACGGCGAGCTCGAGGTTCTCGGTCCGGGCCAGCTGGACCGCCTCCACCACGTCGGCGGTCGTCCGGCAGCGTGCGATCACAGCCGGCCGGCGGTCGATCATCGCGTTCCAGACCGAGCGGGCTTCGTCGTAGTCGCGGTCTCCGGGGTGCAGAAAGGTCGTCATGGATCCACCCTGACAGTCCGGCGGTACTCCGATAAGGTCCAGTTTCGTGAGCCGAATCAGGACCAGTTCCGGAGAGCTGTTGATCGAGCTGCAGCGCTCAGGTGGCGCTCCGCTGCATCAGCAGCTGGAGAGTGGCATTCGTGACCGGATCCGGGAGGGGCGGCTGCGGGCCGGTGCGGTGATGCCGTCGACGCGCTCGTTCGCCGACGATCTCGGGTTGTCGCGCGGTGTGGTGGTCGAGGCCTATCAGCAGCTCGTGGCCGAGGGGTATCTGGTCAGCCGGGCCGGCGGGTACACCGAGGTCGCAGAGGTGGCCGCGATCGAGCCGCCGGGTGTGACGATGCTGACGGGCGTGGAATCACGGATCGACTTCCGCTACAGCCGGCCGGATGTCTCACAGTTCCCCCGGGTGGCGTGGCTGCGGTCGATCCGCCGGGTGCTGAACGAAACGCCGTACCGGAGTCTTGCGTACCTGGACGGGCGCGGCACGATCGAGCTGCGGACCGCGTTGGCGGACTACCTCAATCGAGTCCGCGGTACGGCGGCGCGGCCGGAGCACATGGTGATCTGCAACGGGTTCGCGCAGGGATCGCGGTTGCTGCTGCAAGTCCTTGCTGCCCAGGGATATCGGTGTATCGCGGTCGAGGATCCGTCCGACAACGACCTGCGCCGGGTGGCTCACGCGGCCGGGTTGGCGACGGTCGGCGTACCGGTTCTTGAGGGCGGGGTTGATGTCGAGGCACTCGAGCGGTCCGAGGCGGACGTCGTACTCGTGACTGCGGCGCATCAGTTCCCGACCGGTGTGGTGACGTCGGCGGAGACGCGGGCGGCGCTGGTGGCGTGGGCCGCGTGGCGGGACGGGCTGGTGATCGAGGATGACTACGACGCGGAGTTCCGGTACGACCGGGAGCCGATCGGTGCGATGCAGGGGCTGATGCCGGATCGGGTCGCGTATGCCGGGACCGCGAGCAAGACGTTGGCCCCGGGGCTGCGGTTGGGGTGGATGATCCTGCCGCCACGGTTGGTCGAACCGATGGCGGAGGCCAAGCTGATGGACGACCGCGGGTCGCCGGTGCTCGATCAGTTGGCGTTCGCGGACTTCGTGGCGCGGGGTGAATTCGATCGGCACCTGCGCCGGATGCGGCCGCGGTACCGATTGCTGCGGGACACGTTGGTGGAGCGGCTGGCCGTGCGGTTGCCCGAGCTCGTGCCGACCGGGATCTCGGCCGGGCTGCACGTGATGGCGCTGCTGCCGGACGGTCTGACCGAGTCTGCGGTCCAGGCGGCTGCGCTCGAGCGAGGACTGGGTGTGTATGGGCTGGCGCCGTATTGGGTGACGCCGCCGGGGCCTGCCGGACTCGTCTTCGGGTACGGCGGGCTGACCGTGAATTCCGTGATCGAGGGTGTCGATCTGCTGGCGGAGGCGGTCGCGGCCGCGCGTCGCTCGTGAATAAGTATTCATTTCGTTGCAATTTGATCCTGGTGGTTCTACTCTCGGATAGGTGATCACCGCAGCTGGAATCGACCACCTGATGAACCGGGGCTGGCCTGCCGCGCACAGCACCGAACTCGACGGCTGGCTGGTCCGACGAGCGGCCGGTGTCACCCTGCGGGCGAACTCCGTGCTCCCGGCCGGAGCGCCGTACGATCTCGGAAAAGCCTTGGACTACGTGGAAACGCTGTACCAGGCACACGGCATCACGCCGTCCTTCCAGATCAGCCCCGCCGCCCAGCCGACCGACCTCGACGACCACCTGGCCGCTCGGGGATACCAGCTGAAGAATCCCACCCTCGTGCAGTGCGCCGAGGTCGGCGACGTCCTCGCCGCACTCCCTTCATCGGCGGTCGAGGTGAATATTTCCTCGGTTGCCGACGACGCCTGGATGCAGTTCTGGTGGCAGAACGACGGCCGCGGCGGCCCCGCGGAGCAAGCCGTCGCCCGCCAGATCCTCGACCGCGGCCCCGCCCTCTACGCCACGATCCGCTCCGGCGATCAGATCGCCGCCATCGGCCGGCTGGCCCTCGTCGACGACTGGTCCGGCCTCTACTGCATCGCCACCGACCCCACCTTCCGCCGCCAAGGCTTAGCCCAAGCTGTCATCCGGGCCTTGCTGCAGAAGGCAACAACCCAAGGCATTGGGCACGTCTTCCTCTCGGTCCTGGCCAACAACACCCCAGCCCTGACCCTCTACAACCGCTTCGGCTTCACCACCGTCTCCCGCTACCACTACCGCACCCTCGCCTGACTTCCGGCCGCACGGCGTACAGAAGAACTGGTAGTAGTGGCCTCCCGCGCCTTGTAGCCAGCCGTCCTGAGCGTGCGCGGGAGCTGAGCCGGTGACCTACTAACAGTCCTTCTGTACGGGTTAGAGGGTTAGCTTCTCCAGGTGGTCGAGTACTACGAAGTTGGCGCCGGCATTTTGGGCGGAGGTGCGGAGGGGGGTTAGGTCGGTCCAGGGGATGCCGGGCTCGGTGAGGGGTTTGTCGAAGTCGTCCCAGTGGGTGGCGATGACGGTGGTGACCGGGTTGATGGTTTGGAGGAGGCGGTCGGTGATGCCGGGTTCGCCGCCGGGGGCGGCCAGGAGTACGTCGACCTGGAGGTCGCGGAGGGCGTTCGGGTCGAAGTTCGCCGTACTGAGGCTGAGGATGCGGAGACCGCCGATCGTGATGACGTAGGCGAGCGTGCCGCCTTCGACCAGGTCCTCGATCACGCGGGGGCGTGGCGGTACTGCTTCCTGGCGGTAGCCGGGGTAGGCGTAGGTGTGGCGCTTGCCGCCGCAGGAGTGCAGGGACGGGTAGACCTCGATGGTGAAGCCGTCGAAGACCAGGTACTCGCCACCGCGGACCGCCGACAGCAGGTCGGCCTGGGTGCGCATCGCCTTCAGCAGGTTGACGTGCGACTGGGTGCCGAGGACGGTCGCCTGGGTCTTGGCGGCGACGTACGGGACATCGGCCATGTGGTCGTAGTGGCCGTGGTGGACCAGGATCGCGTCCGCCTTGCCGATGTGCTTGTCGACGGCTGCCTTGTCGATCACCAGCTTGGTCTTCGGGTCGGCGCCTTCGGGGGTGAAGGTGCCGGTGTGGAAGCGGGTCACCCACGGGTCGGTGAGGACGATGTGCTCACCGCAACGGATCTGCCAGGCGTGGGTGCCGAGCCAGGTGAACTCCACCGGCGTACGTCGGGGTTGTGGCTTGCTGCCTGTCTGCGCGGTGGCTGGGGCGCCGATCATCCCGGCGGCTCCGACCGCCGCCGCCCCTGCGAGCATGCCTCGTCGCGTCACCTTCACTGCGTTCTCCTCTCGCCGTTCCGGAGCTTTCAGTCAAGGTGAAGGCAATGAGGTGTGTCGAATATGCTTTCCGGCATGAGGCGAGTGGCTGGGGATATCACCGCAGGTCAGCCGGGTCATGCTGACTGAGCGGCACTTGCAGATCTTCGTCGCGCTCGCCGAGGAACAGCACTTCGGGGACGCCGCGCGGGTCGTCGGAATCACCCAGCCGCCGCTGTCCCAAGGGCTCCGCCGGCTGGAGGCGCTGGTCGGGGCGAAGCTGTTCGAGCGGGGTTCGACCGGCGTCGAGCTGACGGCCGCCGGTGCCGCGTTGCTGCCGTTCGCGCGGCGGGCGCTGACCTCGATCGAGGAACTCCACCAGGCCGCGGTAGCCCGCGATCCGGAGGGCCCGGAGATCCGCCTCGGCCTCGCACCCGAGGTCCCACCGGCCGCGGGTGCCGCAGTCGCAGCCGCCTGCGGCGCGGCGGTTCCGGGCAGCCGGGTCACAGTCGTATCGGCGCCAACCAGCTCACTCACCAGCCAGGTATCGTCCGGCCGCCTGACCCTCGCCGTCGTACTGCACCCCACCGTCCTGGACGGACTCGACGCAGGCCCGGTGCAACTCCTACCAACATGGGCCCTAACACCGGCCGGCCTACTCACGAAGCCCGTGTCCCGCGCCCGCACAGCTCAGGTGGGGGATGGGAGCGGGGTTGTGGAGTTGGGGCGGTTGGGTGGGGTGCCGGTGGCGGTTCGGCCTCGGGGTGAGGCGCCGGCGGCTCGGGATCTGTTCCTGGATACGTTGGCGATGCATCGGCCGGATGGTGGGACGGTCGTGGTGACGGATGAGCGGGCCGCGCTCGCTATGGCGGCGGCTGGGCAGGCGATCGTGGTGACTGCGGACCCGTCGCTGGGCGCGCCCGGTGTCGAGCGGTACGAGTTGGCCGGCGATCCGCTGCCCACGCGGTTGCGCTTCGTGTGGTCGCGGTCGCGGGCTCCGTTCGAGCTTGACGTGATCGCACAGTTGACCGACGCGTTGGTGATCGGATGAACGCCCGAATCCGCGCGACCTTCGCCGACGCCGGGGTGCGCGGCTGGCTGCATGCGGTTGCGCTCGATGCGCCGGAATCAACAGTCGCCGTCGATGCGGACGACGTCGTACCGATGGCGTCGGTCTACAAACTTCCTTTGCTCGTTGGGTTCTGCCGTCTGGTCGACGAAGGCGAGCTCGATCCCCGCGCGCGACTCACCCTCGACCCGTCGACCCGAACCCCCGGCCCCACGGGGTTGTCCCTGATGGCCGACCCCGTCACCATGTCGCTCCGCGATCTCGCCGTGTCGATGATGGCCGTCTCCGACAACGCCGCGGCGGACGCGCTGCTCGACGTGGTCGGCCTCGATCGACTTGCCGAGCTGCTGCAATCCTTCGGCCTGCAACAGACCTGGGTACGGCGGGGGACCGCGGCCAACCTGGTCGACCTGCAACGGCGTACCGGAATGGACGATCCGGACGCGGCCCTCGCCGTACTGGCTGACAACAACCGCGCCACCCCGACCGGGGTCTACGAAGCAGCCAACGCCTCCGCGACCACCCCGTCGGACATGACCCTGCTACTCCGTCGGCTCTGGACCGGTGAACTGCTCTCCGCCGCCCAGACCGACTTCGCGAAGGCGACGATGCAGCGGCAGATCTTCCAGCACCGCCTGGCCTCCGGCTTCCCGCACGACAGCATCCGGGTCGCCGGCAAGACCGGCACGTTCGGCGCCCTCCGCCACGAGGTCGGCGTCGTCACGCTCCCCGCCGGCGACGCCTACGCGGTCGCCGTCTTCACCCTCACCGCCCGCGCCGACTGGCGCCAGCCGCGCGCCGACGCCACCATCGGCCTCGCCGCGCAACTGGCCGTCAACCTGCTCAGATAACGGCGTACGCCTCGATCTCGATCAGAGCATCGGGACGGAACAGCGCCACCACCTGTACGGCGGTGCTGGCCGGCGGATTGGCCGTGTCGACGTACTCATCCCGAACCGTCCGCAAAGCAGGCAGCCCGCCCAGATCGGTCAGGTAGTAGTTCAGCTTCACAACATTCGCCCACGTAGCCCCAGCAGCCTTGAGAGCTGCATCCAGATTGGCAAACACCTGCCGTGTCTGGGCTTCGGCATCACCCTCGCCAACAATGTTGCCCTCAGCATCGAGTGCGACCTGACCGGCGATCGCGACCCACTGCCCAGGACCGGTCACCACATGGCTGTAACCGTTCCCCGGCGCAACCCCCTCCGGACGCGGATACTCCAACTTGCTCATCCATCCTCCATCGAACGGTGATCTCGGACCGGGAGCATAGGCCGGGCGCAGGGCGACGTCCGCTCAATTTCGCCTGGGACCGAAGACCAGGCTGGACTACTCGCGACAACGGCTAGAACGTCGGCAGTCCGGTTGTGGGTGAGGATGCCTGTGCGGAGTGCCAGCGGCGCGGGACTCGGCCGGCCAGCAGGGCGTTGCGGCCGGCGGTGACGGCGTCGCGCATGGCGGCTGCCATTAGCGCTGGTTTCTCCGCGCGGGTGACCGGGGTTGCCAGCATCACCGCGGCGCAGCCGAGCTCCATCGCGAGCGCGGCGTCGCTCGCTGTACCGAGGCCGGCGTCGACGATGACCGGGACGTTCGCACCCTCGACGATCAGGGAGATGTTGTGCGGGTTGCGGATGCCGAGGGCCGAGCCGATCGGCGCGGCCAATGGCATCACGGCCGCGCAGCCCGCCTGCTCGAGACGGCGAGCCAGGATCGGGTCGTCGTTGGTATAGGGGAGCACGGTGAAGCCGTCGGCGACCAGGATGTCCACGGCGTCGAGGAGCTCGACCGGATCGGGGAGCAGCAGGTGGTCGTCGGCAACCACCTCGACCTTGATCAGGTCGGTCCCCAGTGCCTCGCGGGCCAGCCGGGCGGTCAGCACGGCCTCGGCCGCGGTGTGACAGCCGGCAGTGTTCGGCAGGATCTCGATCCCGTGCCGCTTCAGGACGTCGAGCACCGAGCCCTCGTGCCCGGTCCCCAGCCGGCGCATCGCGACCGTGGTCAACTGGGTGCCGGAGGCAATCAATGCCTCTTCCATCACTTCCAGGTTGGCCGAACCGCCGGTACCCATGATGAGCCGCGACGAGTACGTGCGGCCGCCCAGCTCGAAGGGGTCGTCCATGTCAGCCTCCCTGGACCGCGCCGACGATCTCGACCCGGTCACCTGCCGTCAGGATCGTGGCGGCCCACTCGTCGCGGGTCAGCACGCTCTGGTTCACCGCGACTGCGATCCCGGTCTGCCGATCCGACATCTCCCGGACCAGCTCCGCGACCGACATCCCCGGTCCGCTGCTGGTCGCCGTACCGTTCACCCACACCGCGTGCTCATGCGGTGACTCGTCGTACGTCATGAGGTCCTCCCTACGCCGGAATTACCCGATTCAGGTTCAGCGGTCGGCGACGCCTGCTCTGTCGCCCTCTCAGCCCACTCCGGTGCGAGCTCCCGCGGTGCTATCGACTTTAGTTCCCCGTCAGCAATTGGGCCAATTCTGTCGGCCTGTAGAGCACATGCTTACCGGCTCGCTGGGGCTCGACCAGGCCGGTACGGCGGAGCAGTTGCAGGTGCTGGCTGACTGCTGACGGGGTGACCTGGAGCTCGGCGGCCACGTCGGTCGTGGTGCGCGGGTGCGTGAGGAGCTGCAGGATGCGGGCGCGCGCCGTACCGATGAGGTGGGCCAGGTCCTGTGGCGTGGGTGGGGCGACGACGGTCCACAGGTTGGCCTGGCCGCGGGGTGGGTAGCCGAGGAACGGTTCGGCGCCGGGGTCGTACGGGATCACGGCGTGCGGGCCGAACAGGGTCGGCTGCAGGACGAGACCGCGGCCGTCGACCTTCTCCACGCGACTGATTTCGCTCACCTTGTCGACCTTCAAGAGGCCTTGGCTATAAGAGATCGCCGGGCCGAGTTCGTTGAGCATCGCCCCGGTGCCTTGCTGGGTGAGCACATGACCGCGGTACGTGATGTCGGCGGAGAGGATCGTCCGCATGCGATTCCAGTACGGCGCCATGACCGTCTGCCAGTAGTCGTCGAGTGCTGTGGTGACTCGGGCCGGCGTGAGACCTTCGGGCAGCTCGCCGTTGACCGCTGTGAGCTGTCTGGTGAAGGTCTCTTGATCGACTGCCGCTATCAGCGCGAGCTCGTCGGCGAACTGGGTGAGCGGGGAGGTCGGCCGCGGTGTGAGGTAGTCGGGGCTGCCCATGGTGTCGTTGACGAGGTGGCTGAGGACGGTCCAGTCCAGGTCTGCGAGGAGGGGCTGGACGGCACGGATCCACGGCAGCTGCAGCGGGAACCGGCCGGGATCGCGCAGGGCCCGCAGTGAGAGCACTGTCTCGCACGCGGGTGACAGGGCGAACCGGACCTCCTCCAGATCCCGGGACGTCAGTTCGTAGGTCAGCACTCGTTCATTACATCCCGCGGTAGCCCGGACCGCCTCGTTGGGTTGTGTGGTTCTCGGGCCTGTCGTGTCGCGCGATCGGGCCGGTGTCGTCGTCGAGGACCTTGCCGGTGGCCCAGGCGTCGTCGGTGATCGCGTTGCGCGGTACCGCCAGGGCTAGCTTGAAGTCCTGGTCCGGCTGGGCAGTCGTGTTGCCACGGATCTGAACCGCGACGGTCTTGCGGGTCTCGCCGGGTGCGAAGGTGATCGTGGTCCTCAGCGGGAGGACGATCTCGGGGTCCGCTGTGAAGCCGGCTGTCTCGGCGTGAACAGTGATCTGCTGATGGCTCGGCCTGTTGAGGGTGACCGTGAAGTTGACCTCGGTCGTGTTGTTGCCCTCGGCAATTGGTGCGGCATCGGCGACCGAGATCCGGGGAAGGTGGTTGATGGTGGTGCGGCCGCGGGACGGCGTGCTGAGGGCGAGGTCGGAGATGAAGATCCGGCCCTCGGTGGTGCGGTCGGTGCGGAGTTCTACTGCCTTGAGATCCGTTGTTTTCAAGGGGATTCGCACTGTTCTCAGTAGCGTTTTCGGTTGGCCGTCTTCGGGTTTGCCGGGGAGATGGGTGAGGGAGACGGCGACATCGCGGTGGTCTCCTCGGTTGTCGATCAGTCTGATGGTGAGGTCCTGGGGCGACGGCTGGTCCGGGTCGGCGGCGGCGCGGAACGTCAGTACGCCGTACTGCTTCTGGGCGTTGACCGGGATGCGGATCGCACCTGGGCCGGTCCAGTGGAGTGCGGTGATCGCTGGGTTCGGGACGCCGGGGAGGAAGAAGCTGGGGACCCAGTGGGGGAAGCGGTCGGGCTGCTCGTTCTCGGTGCAGAACGGGAGCTCGGGGTTGGGATCGGGGAGCCAGGACGGGCTGCCGGTGCAGACGGTCGCGGTCAGGGCGCCGGTCGTGGTGACAGGTTCGTCGAACCGTGCGAGCTCGAGGCGGTCGGGGGATTGTGCGGTGACGTTGGGGTTCGAGCCGTCGAACAGCTTTCCCTGTGCTTCCTCGCCGCCGAGGATCCAGCGGAAGAAGCCCGAGATGTACGTGCGCCCGAGGGTCTGCTGCTGAACCGCGGTCAGGCGTGTGGGCGTCGCCGTACCGCAGGGTTCGTCGTTCGGGTTGAAGGCCCAGTCGTCGGTCGCGGGGGCTTCGGCCTGGCCGGGGGTCCACTCGCTGTTGAAGAAGTTGTGGTTGGCGCCCATCAGGAGGACCGTCGATTTGGGTGCACTATCCGGGGCTTGGCGGGAGTCGTCGTACAGGTGCTGGCCCTGCAGGTCGTAGACGTCGCCGTCGCAGTAGCCCGTCAAAAGGTTGAGGGCGACGCCGGGCAGGGCCTGTCGGGTGGCTGAGGTCGAGGCGAGCGGGAGGACGGCCTTGATGCCGTAGGGGTGGGGGCGGGCCGCATTCGCGAGCGTTGCGGCGACCACTCCCTCGCCGCCACGCGAGTGGCCCATCAGGCCGACGTTGTTGAGGTCTACCCGGCTGGAGTGTTTCCACAGGTCGAGGTGGGCGAGGACGAGTTCGCCACGCAATCTGGTCGCGGCGTCGAGGGTCTTGCTGACGTTGCGGTTGACCGCATTCGAGCTGATGGAGACGACGACGTACCCATGTTTGGCGAGCTCGTTGCCCGGGGCGTCGTACCCACGGAAGCTCGGGACCGGGCGCTGGTCGGTGGCACAAGGCCATCGCTGGACCTCGTCGCCGCCGTAACAAGCCTCGTGGAACCCATGCAGGAACACGACCATCGGCCGCTTGCCGGGCGCGTCTCTCGGCGCGTAGACCTTGGCGCGCAGCTCGGACTTGACGCCGCCAGGCAAAGTGATCGCCTCGTCGCCGAGGTTGTACTCACTCGTCGCGACGCCGTAGGTCGCCTCCCCGGCATGGGCGACCCCGCCCGTAGCCGTCAACACCGCCACCACGACCAAACCCAGCCAAGCCTTCACGAGCCCACCCCTTTCAGGCTCTCACCATCCCCTCTCTCAGATCGGTGGACCCGACATCTGCCCCTGAACCCCGCACACCCTGCCCGTCCGGACCCCAGGCCCATCACAACTGCAGACCGCGCCCTGTCTGCACGCTCAGCGAGTGGCCGCTCGCCCAGTTGTGATGGCCTGGCGGTCCGCTGCTACTCGCAGCCGACGCCGTCATCGTCGGAGTCGAGGCGGTAGATGTCGGACCCAGTCACGGTCACCGGACCATCGACGTACTCGGGTCCGTTCCCGCTCCCACCGGAGCAGTCGACGTCACTCGCGATCGGCACGCACCCGCTGTAGTTCGGATCGCACCCGGACTCCACCTCCTCCTCGACCTTGGTCCCCACCGCCGTCACCTGCGACCGCGGTTGCTTCGCGACCTCCTGCCGAACGAGCTTCCTCCCCGTCTGCTTCCCGCCCAAGTAGGTGACGGCGTACGTCAGCTTCCGCGACCCGTTCGCTCCCGCCGTCCGGATCTCCTTCGTCCCCTTCGGCAGTTCGCTGTCCGTGACCGTCTTCTTCTTGAACGGAATCACCTGATACTCGACCACCGTCCGCGTCGTCGTCGGTACGACGGACTTCGGCGTCGGTGGGGTTTTCGGTGTCGGCTCGGCCTTCGGTGCCGGCGGTTCGCTGGTCGGTGCCGTCCGCGTGATCACCCGCCCGCCGGCGACGGCAGCCGGTTCTGTGGATTCCGCCGTACCGCACCCGGCCCCGAACCCGAGCACAGCAACAGTCATTAACGCAGCACGAATACGCAACGCACTTCCCCCCAACCCGCCGTCGGTTCCCCCCGCGGCGGAATTGTCAGCGCCCGGACCACCCAGGCGACAACTGCATAGCACCCCGATCGATCCCTCGACCAGACCTCAGCGCCGTACATCTCAGCCGGTTGCCACACCGACCCCCGCCAACGCCGCGAAGACGATCCCGGCCAGCAGCCCGACACTCCCGAGCACGATCAACGGCCCCGCACTGATCGGCGGCTCCGGCACCCGCTGCTGGAACACGGCGAACAACCGCTCCTCAGCCGGCCGGACCTCCCGCAACAGCACCGCCGAAGGATGCGACCGGGCACTGAAGGTCTCCATCGCCTCCATAGCCGCCCGCGCAGCCTCCACCGCCGCCCGAATCACCGCCACGATCACCCCACCGGAAGCGAGCGTCACGAACCCGATCAGCGCCGCCTCGGTCTGCGCCAACCCCGCCCCAGCCGCCTCCGCGGCCGGCGCCACCGCCTCCCGCAACGCCTGGAACGACCACAACCCGAAGAACCCCAGCACCGCCGCCGCGAACCCCACCACAGCGATCACCGTCGTCAACGGATTCTGTGCCTTCACCGCCGCCGCGAACGCCCGGGCATCCGTCGCCAGATCCCCCGCATCCCGAGCCAGCCCCTCATAGTTGGCCAGCGCCTCCGCGCGCGCCCGCAACTTCACCCCGATCACGATCCGATCGGCCAGCCCCATCGACGAGGCCTGCCCGACGATCTCCTTCCAGGCGGACACCACCTCGTTGTGCCCATCCACGATCGAAGCCCGCTCAACAACCCCCATACCGCCCCCTTGCCCCAGCCCCCCGGCGCGCGAGTAGTACTCCCCTGACCCCGACAGTACGCCCCAGACCACCCCCCGAACACCCCTCCAACCACCCCACCACCCCCACCCCACCCCCAAACCTGCAACACTTGTCCCCAACCCCTCACCACCGGGGCCTCTAGCTCAATTGGCAGAGCAGCGGACTTTTAATCCGCGGGTTGTGGGTTCGAGTCCCACGGGGCCTACAAAACCCCAGGTCAGAGGCCTGACCTGGGTCAAAGGACACCGCCTCCGGCGGTGACAGTTCTTTCGGCGCCTCCGGCGCGTACGCCCACCGTGGTCTCCCCTAACCCTGCCCGGCGGCGGAGAGGTGGCCGGGTGGTTGGCACGCCTGTTGCGGCTGGGACCTGGGGAGCCAGCTGGACGACTGGCCGCCAGCGTTTCGCGCGTTAGAGCACCTCGATCACCTGAGCGACCGTCGATGCGCTCGATGCTGCTGCTGATCGGACTGCCCGTCGCTTGGGAGGCCCGGCTCCTCAATGGCTTAGGTCTTTCGGACGGCACCCGTGAACCCGGCGAGGAACAAGGTCGCTAGTGCCCAGGCAATTAGTTGGAGGGCCCAGCCTGCGGCGGTAATGGCCTCGCCTGCGCTGGTGGGTGTCGTGGCGCAACTGTCTCTGGCGGTGACCTTGATCAGGGGCAGACCGAGATCGATCCCGACGCCGATCTGCTCCACCGTGGTACAAGCGGCATTGGGTGTGGTGGTGCGGGTTGTGTGAGCAAGGCCGCCGTGGTGGCCGCCGGCAATGATCGCCAAGGTGACTGCCGCAGCCAGGACGGCGAGGAGATAGAGCAGAGCGCGCCAGGGCTGATAGCCGAAGCCCAGCAGGACTCCTGTCGCCTTCGCCCAGGTGCGTTCGGAGAATCCAGTGACCGCTCTGCGGCGAATCTGATCGCGGCGTTGAGCCATGAGGACTTTCCGCGTGTCGCCGTCGTGGCCAGCAGCGCGGGTCGCGGCCGCCAGTTGCTGATAGGGCTGAGCGCTATAACTAGGCGTGCGATGTGCGAATGCGGCCAGCCAATCGGCGACGCTCGGGCCTTGCGGCGAGCCAGCGTAAACCAGGCCGTCAACATCCAGAGTGCCATTCGCCCCGGTCAGGCGCTTGATGCCCGCCAGGTCGAGCGAAAGTCCACCGACACGGGCCATCGTCAGCACGAGCGCCGGATGCTCAGGCCCTGAGGAAGCGGTGAATCCGTCAGTCATCACCAGATTGCCGTCGACCTGCAGGTTGTGGGCATACAGAGCGGGACCGGTCGCGTTGCAAATGGCGGCGCCCGTCGCGCTCAGTTGATTGCCGATGTGCGCGCCAAGCAGTCGGACGGCACCGCTGTCGCCAGCTCCAGTTGCTGTGAACCCAACGCCCAGAAACAGACTGCCGTCGACCCGAAGCCTGTCGGCGGCCAGCGCTGGGCCCGTCGCGTTACTGACAATGCCGCTCGTGCCGCTCAACAGACCGCCGACGCGTGCACCATTCAGCCGGACAGTCCCTCGTCTGCCAGCACCTGTTGCGGTGAACCCGTCGTTCAGGAACAGATCGCCCTCGACTTGCAGTCCGTCGGCGTAGAACGCAGGACCGGTGGTGTTGTATATGGCAGCACGCGCGGCGCTCAGCTGACCGCCTACACACGCACCGACGAGCCGGACAGCGCCCTCTTTGCCAGCACCTGTTGCGGTGAACCCATCGTTCAGGAACAGATCGCCTTCGACCCGCAGCCCGTCGGCGTAGAGGGCAGGACCGATGGCGTTGCAGATGGCGGCGCCTGCGACGATCAGGTGGCCGGCTACATGAGTGTCCCGCAGAAGCAACCCCTCAATGCGGCAGCCGCTGAGCTCAACTGGCTTGAGTTGAGCATTGGAGAGATCAGCTCCTGATGGGAGGTAGCACATCTCCAGACTGAGCGGCACAGTGGCGGTGACGTGACGTGAATCCAGGTGACCGTCAACTCGCGCGCCCCTGAGCCTGATGCCACGCGGGTCGGCCTCGATGGCAAGTTTGCCGCGCAGGATGTCGCGAATGACAGTGGCTCGGAGGCTGCGCTCAGCTCCCCACGCGCTCATCTCCTCCTCGGAGACGTTGTCCTGGCCGTCCGTCAGATCGAGCAGGCTGCCTTCCATGACGCACTGCAACAGTTGCTCTTCCAACCGAGTCAGGTCGTCCATGCTGCCCCCAATGACGTTGGCGAGAAGCCTAGCCATCCTCTATCCACCTGCGGCAGATTGGACGCCTAAGACCGCTCGTCTGTTCCCCTCAGAGGACCGGAGTTCAGGCCGCCCTTTGCCGCCCTGGGCTCGGCACGCGCGTCTCTACCGCAGTCAAGACGCTCGCCCTCCCGATCCACGGACGCACCCTTGGCCCGGCGCGCTCAACTGACGCCTTCGGGCCAGGCGCGCCACTCGAAGGACTGCGGTCGGACGCCGTCACCCGTCAGGAACTCCCGGACCGCCTGCCGCACCTGATCGATGCTGACTTCGGAGTCCTGCGGCCAGCCCTGCTCATGACCGGTGTAGTAGTAGAAGACCTCTTCGCGCTGGCTGACCTGCCCGGGGACGTACCAGCTGCCTTCGTGCGTGCCGTCGTCGCCGGCGTAGCGGATGCCGCCGACTTTCGCTTCGGCGTGGAGGGCGACCCGCAGTTCGTGATCGGGTACGCCGGAGTCCATCAGCGGGCGGGCCGTGCTGTAGAGGGTGATGACGGAGGTGCCGAAGCACTCGGCCAAGACGGAATCGATGAGGGCGTCGACGTCGTCGGCAGACTCGAGAAGCGTCGGTTCATCACCCTTGAAGAAGCCTTCCACGGTGTTCGGCATCGTCACTCATCCGCTCTGTGCTGGGTTGGCATACGTCTTCTTGAATCCGCCAGGACCGAAGATGGTCAAGGTACCGCCTGGTGGCAGGAACAGTTTCAGCAACTGGTCACAGCCGAATCGACCCGGGCATGGGCTCTTGTTGACCACGATCGTCTCGTGCATCAGACCACGTTCGCGCATGAACAAGGCGAACTTGGCCTCCACATGTGAAGCGACCATCGGGTCGGCGTCCTGGCGGCCGATCCGATGCTCGCGCATGAAGTCTTTGACTTGCTGGTAGTACGGGTCGGCGTCCTGTCCGTCGCTGCTGCACTGGCCGCTGGCGAGCGGGCGTTCCTTGCCGTCGGCATCCTTCCAGAGTCCCCGAGTCTTCGGTCGGCTGACGGCTGACTCCTCGCGGATGGGCAGCGTGCCGAACAAACGCCGGGCTTCCTCGTCGCTGATCCGCTGAATCTGCGGCAGCTCTTCGGGACCCGTATCGTCGCCGTCTCCCGCGACTCTGTCCTGCTGGACAACTTCGGGCTCCCCCTGGTCCTCCTTTCGCCGACCTTCCGCTGATGATGTGCTTGCGCTCGGGTCCAGTTTTCGGCCATCTGCGGATCCGCTGCTCGGCTCGATGGTCCGTCCACCCCTGACCATCTGCTCAACCCACGCCCTCGCTTGGGTCTCAGCAAGGGACAGGTAATAGGCGGCTTCTTCGCAGCGCCGCGCGGCCTCATTGAGCTGCGTGGCGGCCATCCGGGCGCTCGGGTTGTTGCTTGTGCTGCCGATCCATGCTGCCACCTCGCGGCTTTTTCTGGCTCGGTCGTGCAGATAGTTGACCGCCCGCGTGGACTCGTTCATGCAGGCGAGCAACTGCTCGGCGACCCACTGCAGCTCGGAGGGCAACGCGCTGCGGCCGGCTAGATCTGGTCGGCGTAGCTGCGGCAGCCGGCCTCGGCGATCTGCAACGACTGCACGGCTTGGTCGACAGACTTCGCGGCAGCGTCGAGCATCGTCGCGATGTCCTGGTCGGCCCGCGTCGCCGTACCGCGGATCAGGGCGTGCACCTGCCGGCTGGACTGCTCGAAGCGCTGCTTGAACCCGGCCAAGCTCGCAGCGCCCTGTCGTGACTGGTCAGCCAGACCGTGCAACTGCATCTTCATCTGTTCGACCTGGGACATATGTGGGCCTCATTTCCAGGAGGTGCTGAGGAGAGGGTGGAGCGGCTGGCGCAGGACGGACTCGCCTCCGCGTCCCGCGCCAGCCGGTCAAGGGAGTCCTTGTCCGAGTCCTGCATAGGGGAGGGGAGGACTCGGACAAGGACCGCAAGTGGCAGGATCGATGGGTGTGCAGCGATCTTCTGCACGTGAAGGGCTGAGGACGACTCCCCACCGATCCCGCCGATTCATGGGGCTACCTTGTGCAGCATCATGCGAGCCCTCGTGACGCGCTCGAACTGCACTCGTACCTCTTCCGGATTTCCGACCAGTGCGAGGTGCTGAAGACCTGGCAGGACTATTGCCCTGATCTGGTAGCGGTTGACCGAGGCCACCAGCGCCTCGAACGTTGCCGGAGCGGTGCCGGGGTTTTCGATGTAGATCGAACCCATGGCAAAGCCTTCGAGCTGGGCAAAGGCTTTGAGTTCACGCTTCAGGTCATCGACATGTCGGTCGGACAAGTACAGGTCACGCCGGGCATAGCCAAGCAGCAGTGGGCGGGTGTAGTCGGTCATCGCTCGTCGTCCATCCACCGGCGGAACTTCGCGACCAAACGCTCCCAAAGCAAGGACCGCCAGCCGGATGGCTGCTGGCCGTTCACGAGTTAGCAGCATCTTTGTCCACCGCCACAGTGACTGGCTCGATGGTGACGCGAAGACTCGCGAAGCGCCGAGTCATTGCGGCTTGGTACTGGATGGCAGTCGCCGGTTCGGCGGTGTACTCCGCGATGACGTGCTCGCCGAACCAGACGCGGACACGGCGGTCGGCCTGGCGTGGGTCGTCGACGAGGGCAGTCACTCGCCACGCACCTCCTCCGAGATGTCTCGGATCATGAACCCGTACAAGACAACCGCGATGAGCGTGAGGACCCACGTACCGGTCATGGCGCTTTCAACTCCTACGTCGAGATGAGGGGCGGCGATTAGAGGCGGTGCGGTGGATGTCGAGCGACACCCACTGGTCCGGCCTAGACCCAATTGCATCCCTTACGCTGGGTACACGACAGCGCACGTTTGTGGCATCTCTGGCGCATCCTTGACCAACGCCGCACAGACGCGGCACTCTGCCAAGCAATCCGGTGGGGAGGTGGAGAAGACGGTGGCAGGCAAGCGAACCCGATTGTCTGAGTGGCGACGCGCCGCTGGGTACAGCCAGGAGCGCTTGGCCGAGCATCTCGGCGTCGACCGCTCGACCGTCGCTCGCTGGGAGTCTGGCGGTACCGTGCCGGTGCCATTCGCCCGCCCCCGTCTCGCCGCGGCGCTGGGCGTCTCAAGTTCGGAGCTCAATGCTGTCTTAGGCGACAGCGTGCCATCAGGCTTGCAGCCGGCCGCCGACTCGCTGGCTCTCGGAAGGCTGGCCGAGACTGACTTGCCGCGCCGAGACTTGTTGCGACTCCTCAGTCTGGCGGGCACCGTTATCGCGGGAGCCGAACTGGTCAGTGACCGGGGCGAGTTCGTCGCCACCGGGCCTCTGGATGCCAGCTCGGTTGCGGAGCTGGCGATCTTCAACCAGCAGCTCTGGCAGATCTTCGCCATGGCAACGGCCAAGCAGGCGGTGTATCCGCTGGTGACGCAACAACTCGTTCAGCTGGTCGACCGGCTGAAACGGACCCATCGAGCAGCCACGCGCCAAGCTCTCTGCGAGCTGACTTGTGACCTGTTTCAGCTGGCGGGCGAGGTCTTCTTCGACAACGACCAATACAACTCGGCGGCCCACTGCTACACCCTGGCCGCACAGGCTGCCCGCGAAGCAGGTTCCCACGACATGTGGGCCTGTGCTTTGACTCGGCACGCTTTCATCAGCGTGTATGAACAGCAGTTCGCGGACACGGTCCCGATGCTGGCTTCGGCAGCCGACTTGGCTGCCAAAGGCGACTGCGCCCTCTCCACGCGCTACTGGGTGAGTGCCGTGCAGTCCGAGGCCGCCGCCGGGCTGGGTGACCTGACTGCCTGCGAGCGAGCACTAGAACAGGCCGAACAAGTCAGAGGTCTGGGCCGCGACAGTCAGACTGGAGGATGGCTGCGCTTCGATGGTTCGCGGCTACCCGAGCAACGTGGCACCTGCTACACACTCCTCGGCAAACCGGACCTGGCGGAGAGGTCTTTGCAACAGGCACTGAGCACCTCGGTCTCGCTGCGACGGCGCGGTAGTGTGCTCGTGGACCTGGCAACCGTGGGAGTGATGCGCCGAGATGTCGAGCAGACGGTGACCTACGCAACCGCCGCCATGGACCTGACGGAGCAGTCTGGTTCGGGCGTGATCGCTCGCAAACTCTCCGGCCTGAACCAGCAGCTCGCCAGCCACCGCCACGATCCCCAACTGTTGCGCTTGACCGAAGACATCTCGGCACGCCTGTCCGTCGAGCGCTCGCCGCTGTAGGAACCCTTCCGTCCAAAGGAGCAACGCGTTGTCGAACGAACAGGGCCGCATCTTCCGTGACGCATGGATCGCAGGCGTCACGAAGCACTACCCCGGCGAACCAAAGCCCGGGTACATCACCCCCTGGGAAGAGACACCTGACTGGGAGCGCGAGAGCGCGGCGGCCGTCCACGATCAGGTGCGGGCGTTCGTCGAGGTCTCCGAAGGAAATACAAGCAAGCTCAGCCGAGAGCAAAAGGGCCGCTTCGTGGCACTGTGCTGGATCGCGCAGATCTACCGCCACATCCCAGATCCCAAGCCCAGCTACGTAGCCGACTGGAACGACCTGCCAGCCTGGCAGCAAGAAACTGACGCGGACATCTTCGAACGGATCGAAGGCGTGAGTTGACACTTGCTACGTCTGCGCCGGCCGTGCTCTAAGCCACCGCCAGGCCCGCTTCATAGACGAGATCGTGACGACCGAAGGGGCCGAGCCGATATCGCTCCTCGCCGGACACCATGGCTGGCCAGGCTGCCCGCATCGGCATCAGCTACGACCGGCCGGGGCCGGCATGGCACATGTCGACCAAGGGGAGCCACCAGTGACAGACGTCCCGACGTACCACCTCCGGGTCGCCGAAGAGGCCGACGTTGAATCCGTCCTGGCGCTCCGCCGTCACGCGGAGCAATGGCTTCGAGACGCCGGAATCGAGCAGTGGACGAAGAGCGAGTACGGCGCTGGCGTCATGAAAGGATGGATAGGTGCCGGGAGCACCTTTGTCGTCCAAACCGACGACGGCGACATCATCGGAAGCCTCTCGCTAGACGCCGGTGACGCCGACTTCTGGACGCCCGAGGAGCTGAGTGAACCGGCTCGCTATCTGTACAAGTTCATCCTCCGCTCGGACCATCGCGGCAACGGTCTCGGAGACGTCCTGCTGGACTGGGCGAGCTACCGCACGGAGTCGACCGGAGACCTGTATCTCCGCCTCGACTGCTGGCGAGACAACACAGGCCTGCACAACTACTACCTCCGCCGCGGCTTCCAGTACATCGACACCCGGCCGCACCCCATCCGCATGTCCGGCGCCCTCTTCGAGCGCTCCGCCGAACTGCGCCTAGCCCAGTCGGCGCCACTCCGCCTCATCGACGGCAACTTAGGTCACCAGTTCCACCCTGTCCCAGGTGTCCCACGGTCCCAGGGATAGCCGCGTTCTAATTCTTGTAGCGACGGCCGGGGCGCAGGCGATCGCGCAAGAGGTTTGGATTTGCCAAGAATTCGAGCAGGTATAGGAATCCCAGCCAGCCTAGGTCGTGCGGGACATCCCCATTGTGATGTGCCAAGAGTGCGTTAGTTCGCGCCATGCTGCCCGGTCGGTTCGTTCCGTGTCCGTGTGTGGCATCCCGTAGGACCTTGATGTATTGAGCGGTGGCTCCGTCGAAGTCGACTAAGTGTTCCGAACCCTTGATGTCGGGTATGTGGATGCCTGCGCTTTTAGAGCTCATGAAAAAGCCCGCTTGCATTTCCTTCAGCGCAGCGACGGAGCTTGCTGCGCGAGGAAGTAACACCTGTGCGGCATCGCTAGGCATAGTTTCGCGGAGTGAGTCAAGGGTTTTGGTTGCGAATCTCAATGAGCAATGCGTTTCGATCGGACGCCCCGTGAGTCTTTGTAGCGTGTCCAATATGGTGAATAAGAGAACCCTGCGCGCGTGAACGTCGCGATGTGCGAGTTGAAGAGACGTGATTCTGCGAAAAAGCTGCTCAATGCTGAGTAGAGTGTGCATCTGCTTCGTCGGTTCGTAGTATCCATCGCTATCGACGTAATACGAGAAGTCGGCGAGGGTTGCGAACAGTTGGTTCAAGGCGGTCGTGTACCACTCGACGGCGTTTGAGCTGGATGAGGGGCCGAAGTCGGGGTGCGGGATCTGATCTAGTCCGCCTTGAATCCCGATCGTCTGTATGAGCTCGGCGGCATCGGAGCCGATGCCATTCAGGGTTCTGCCGTAAGTCTGGATGTTGCAGCCCATGCTGTTGCTGGAATAGAAACCCCACACCCATGGGCTTAGTGAGCCAAGCAGGGGCCCTAGGTACGCATCGAAGGTGTAGATTCCCGCGTACAGGCTGCTGGATGATTGGAAGAGTTGTCCTTCAGCGGAAAATTGCTGCTGTAGGTATTGTGGGCCCTGTGCCTTGAACTCCTCGTCATGTTCGAAGCGCATCCACATCGACGCAAATTTCAGGCGATGGAACAAGGTTTCGTTCCGCCAAACAAAGTAGCTTGATGCGTCGGACAAGGGGAGAGCGTCCGAGTCCCCTGGGTCAGGTATTTCTATTAGGCTCTGGTGTACGTCTCGTGCTATGGAACTGAGCTGCTCTGGTGGGGCCGCCACCAAACACATTCGTATGTAGGTAATAAAGTCAATGAGATCTTCACTGATCTCGGCCCGCTCGCCGAGTTTTCGAATCGTCTCCACCGCTTGGTCGCTTGGCGTGTGTTGGATCATCGGACTGTGGGTATCGATCAGATGAAATTGATCGCCGTTGACTGTCGGCCCTGCCAGGCGCTCGAATCCAACCAATTTGGGTTGGCGTCGAAAGTAGTTCTCGGTGGTCTCGACTGACCAAGAATCAGGTGAACCGGGGAGTCGCTTTGAGTAGACATCAAGGTGCTGTAGAAGGCCTTCCGGATTTCCGCCAAACAGCCAGCTTGGAACACGTATCTTTGCGTAATTCTCGGGTGCCCGTGAGGCCATCCACGCAACCTAGCCCATGGATGTGGGCAGCGACGAGACCTTGGGAGCCACGGGCCAGCCTTCATCACCCACCTGTTACGAGAGAGGCTGGAACATGAGGCCATGGTTTACCCCATGGTTTTCGGCGGGAGACGTTGGGAAACATCATGGTCTCCTGGGGCTGATCCGATCCGAAGTAGGTGCTCGCCAGCGGGAAGCTTGGGTGCTGACGGGAAGTGTCGGGAGCGCGGCGGGGGGGAATCCGCGGGTTGTGGGTTCGAGTCCCACGGGGCCTACCAAAAGGACACCGCCTCCGGCGGCGCCTGTTCCTTCGGCGCCTCCGGCGCGCACGCCCACCGCGGCCTCTCCTGACCCGACCCCGGCGTCTGATAGGCGGCAAAACCGCAGGTCAGAGCCAATATGGCGGCCGGAGGGACCTCACTCGGCGCGCTCAGCTGACGCTTCGGGTCGCGCCATTCGAAGGAATGGGGTCGCGCGCCGTCGCCCCGGCAGAAACCCCCGGACGGATCCGACGGAGCAGGCCGGTTGGGGCGTGATCGCTCGCAAGCTGTCAGGCCTGAACCTGCAACTCGCCAGCCACCGTCACGATGCCCAACTGCTGCGCTTGAGCGAAGATATTCAGCACGCCTGTCCGTCAAGCGCTCGCCGCCGCAGGAACTTCCCGGTCCAAAGGAGCAACGCCGTTGTTGAACGAGCAGGGCCGCTTCGTCGCGCTGTGCTGGATTGCGCAGATCTACCGCCGCATCCCAGACCCCATGCCCAGCTACGTAGCCGACTGGGACGAGCTGCCGGCCGGGCAGCGAGAGACGGACGCGGACATCTTCGAGCGGATAGAAAGCTTGAGCTGACCCGCTGTTCTGCGCGGCAACACGCCTGACGATATGGAGATGATCTCGGTATGACGAACGTGTGGGGGATCCACAACGACACGCTGACCTCGGAGTTGACCGACGGTCATTTCGTGAGTGTCGGCTGGGATGAGCTCAACTACGATCTTCGGAGCATCGGGTCGTCGAGGGACGACATCAAGGCCGCGCTCGCCCCGGTGTTCCCCGAGCGTAAGCCCAACGCGATCGCCGGATGGGCCGGCATCATCCACCGTTTCGTCTACGACATGCAGGTAGGCGACGTCGTCGTCGCGCCGTACAAGCCCGACTCCACGATCAACCTCGGCGTCATCGTCGGCCCTTACGGGTTCGTCGCAGACGCTCCGACCCATCGGCACCGGCGACCGGTGCGGTGGCAGAAGCTTGGCGTTCAGCGGACTGTCTTCACGCAGCCGGCGCTCTACGAAGTCGGTGCGTTCCTCACCGTTTTCTCGATCAAGCGCCATGCGGCGGAGTTCCGGGCCGTACTTGCTGCCAGCGGCAACACGGTCGATAGCGCGACCGCCGCCGTCGAAGAAGTCCTGCCGACTATTCCGGACGAGACTGTTGACGAGCCCCGGGTCTCGCGCATCGAACGGCATACTCGCGACTTCGTCCTGGATCGGCTCAAGAGCGACCTGGGTCATCGGGAGTTCGAGGAGTTCACGGCCGACCTGCTGCGGGCCATGGGATATCAGGCCCGCGTGACCGCCTATACCCAGGACGGCGGCGTTGACGTGATCGCGCACAAGGACCCGCTCGGCATCGAGCCGCCACTCATCAAGGTTCAGTGCAAGCACACGACGAATGCGATTGGTGCGCCAGACGTTCAGCAACTCCTCGGAACGCTTGCGCAAGACGAGTTGGGGCTGTTCGTAACCCTCGGAGCGTTCAGTCGCGAAGCTCACGGGATTGAACGGGCCAACCGGCGACTTCGACTGGTGGGCGGCGAAGATCTTGTCGATCTGGTGCTCCAGCACTACAGCAAATTGACTGCGCAATGGCGCCTGCGCATCCCGTTGGCCACGGTCCTCGCCGTGGACGACTCGGCCGATCGCTGAGCTGACCGGCGAGCCGTGGTGGCGGTGGGTTATGTGATGGCTCGGCGGTGGGCTTGTTTGATTGCTGTTGAGACCTTGTCGATGGGTAGAGGGTCGGTGAGGCCTTTTTCGTTGGCGACCATTACCGAGGTGAAGGTTCCGAGGCTGCACATCTGGCCTGTGACACCCTTCGGGTTGGCGCGGGTGGGGATCACCGTGACGATGACGGACGATTTCGGCGGGCGGCCCTGGAGCTCCAGCATCTGTGAGAACAGGGAACAGGCCTCGTCCGGGTCGAGGTTCTGGCCCGCCTCGAGGAGTTTGACCGCGGCACGTAGCTTTCGCGCGTTCTCCGTGTCTGACAGCATGCCGGAGGACTGTAGGGCCCGGAGGATCTCTGGTAGGGATCGTGCCCACACTGATGCGTCGATACCGATCACCTGTACGTACCGACCGTCCGGCCTGGACCATTGGCAGTTGGGTACCGCACCTGTCAGACCAGGCTTCGCGTCTCCAGCGCCCTCCATGAGCTGAGCAAGCTCGGATGCTGTCAGCAGGTCGCAGGCGTCGGGCGTGGCCTTCGAATTCGACGCAGTCGCTGGAGTGGACGCCGGCGCTGTGGTTGGCGTCGGCTCGGGGCGGGCTGAATTCAGCTCTGCCGAGGAGCAGCCACTTGCCAGCGCGAGCGCCAAGGCGCCGATGAGGATCCGCATCGCGCGATTGTCACACAGGTACGGCCATAACCGGGCGGTTCTGCCGCAGTGGAACACGTCCGCAGGTGAATCAAACGTGTGATGAGCGAAAGTCCCCAGCACTGCAGGGAAGTCTGTTAGTTGCCGGTGGCATGGGTTGATAAACATTCGCGTACGGCGGGGTGCGGATGATGGGGTAGTGGGGTGACTGAGGTCAGGGCGTTGACGTTGGCTTGGGTGGAGCGGCAGCTTGGGGTGGGGGAGCGGGTTGTTGGGGTGGTGGCGTTGCCTGGGGGGATTACGGCTGAGATGCGCCGGCTGACCGTTGGGGGGCGGGATGGGAGCACCCGTGAGCTGGTGTTGCGGACCGTCGTTGATGTGCCGGATGCCGAGGATTGGCTGAGGCGGGAGGCGGGGGCTCTCGTGATGTTGGCGGGGACGGGGGTGACTGCGCCTGAGCTGGTGGGGGTTGATGCGGCGGGGGCGGAGTGTGAGTATCCGTCGCTTTTGATGACGTGTTTGCCTGGGCGGACTGTGCTTGCGGATGAGGGTGTGGAGGCGCGGGTTTCGTTGTTGGCTCGGCAGTTGGTGGCGATCCATGGGGTGCGGCCGGTGGTGCGGCCGCCGGTGTTTGTGCGGCAGTCGACTGCTGAGAGCGTGGTGGTTCCTGAGGGTGCTGACGCGGGGGCTTGGGGTACGGCGATTGACGTGATCCGGCAGGGGGTGCCGGCGTACGAGGGGTGCTTTCTGCATGGGGATTTTCACCCTGGGAACGTGTTGTTCGAGGGTGCGCGGATCACTGGGGTTGTTGACTGGGCGGGGCCCTCGTGGGGGCCGGTGGATCTTGATGCGGCGCACTGTTCAGTCAACTTGGCGTTACTGCATGGGGCGGAGTGGGGACTGCGGTTTGCCGCGGCCTATGAGGGAGCTGGTGGGGTGTTGTCCTCGAACTGGCTCTACTGGCTGATTCGGGATGCGCTGGCCATGTCCGAAGAGCTGGACGCGATCTCGCAGCCTTGGCGAGAGGCGGGGCGGGGGGAGTTGACTGCGCGGGTGGTGGGGGAGCGGCTAGATGGGTATGTCAGTGCTCTCGTGGGCGGACGAGGCCTAGGTCGTAGGCGATGATCGTGGCCTGAACTCGGTCTCGGGCGTCCAGCTTCGACAGCAGCGCATTCACGTGGGTCTTCGTGGTGCCGATGGCTACGCCCAGGCGGTCGGCGATTTCGGCGTTGGTCAGGCCGGCTGCGATGAGGGTGAGGACTTCGCGTTCGCGGGGCGTGAGCTTGGCTAGGGCTTCGGCTGTGGTGGTTGTGGGGGCGCCGGCGGCGAAGGCTTGGATGAGGCGGCGGGTTACGGCGGGGGCCAGCATGCCGTCGCCGGCGGCAACGACGCGGATGGCGGTGAGGAGGTCGTCGGCCTGGGCGTCCTTGAGGAGGAAGCCGGAGGCACCGGAGCGTAGGGCCTCGTAGACGTACTCGTCCAGGTCGAAGGTGGTGAGGACGAGGACGCGCGGGCGGTCGCCCTTCTCGGTGAGGAGGCGGGTGGCGGAGAGGCCGTCCAGGCCGGGCATGCGGATGTCCATCAGTACGACGTCTGGGTCCAGCTCGGCTGCTAGTGCGACTGCCTCGGCGCCGTCGCCGGCCTGGCCGACGACGGTCAGGTCGTGCTCGGCGTCCACGATCGCGGCGAAACCGGCGCGGACCACTGTCTGGTCGTCGACGACCAGGACCCGGACAGTCATCAGGACAGCTCCTTCTCAGCGGGCGAGCGAGGGGCTGGAGTGCCGTCCTCGTCCAGTGTTGCGAGTAGTTCGCGCATCGCGGTCAGCGCGGATCGTGCCTCGGCGGTGACGTCGGCCAGCCGGCCGGCCTCGGCCAGAGTGATCATCGTGTGCGTGCGGGTCAGAACGCTGTGGTGCAGGCCGGCCGCGATCCGCTGGCGTTCGGTGTGGACTCCGACCTCGGCCGCGTAGACGAGCCTGGCGAGAGTCTCACCGGTATGGTCCCGCCGCTGCTGCCTCTTCCGGCGGGCCAGCGCGCCGACCGCCCAGACGCCGACCAGCGCAGGGATCAAGAAGAACGCGATCACCCCGCCGATGAAGAGCCCGAACCCGGGGCCGTCCTCGGACGGGATGTACATCAGCATGACTCCCGCCGCCAAACCGGCACTGGCCCCCAAGGCGACCCCTGACAGGGCGCCCACGGCGAGATCCCGGCCGTACACCGCGACGGCGTAGACGGCAGCCGCCGGCACGAAGACGCCGAACGCCATCGACGGCGCGAGCGGGTCGGGGATCCAGTCGAGACCGATCGCGAGCGGCCAGAGCCAGGCGGCGACGGCGATACCGGTCACCACGGTCCAGGGGCGGTCCCGGCGACCGAGCAGAATCAGGCAGGGGATCAGGGCCAGCAGGACCGCCAGGCTGATCGTCGCCGTGTCGAGCCCCGGCTCGTCCGAGATGAAGCCGGCCGTCCCACCGATCGCGGGGATGATGACCGCAACCAGTACGCCGAAGTCGGCGAACCACCGCTCCTGCCACCGCACGCCGGGTTTCGGCACGATAGGCGCAGTCCCGACCGGGAGACTCGCCCGGACCCGCCAACCGCCGTCCGGTCCCGGTCCGGCGGTGAGGGTCCCGCCGGCCGCCTCAGCGCGGTCCCGCATGCCCGCGACTCCGCGCTGACCGCCTTGGCCGGAGGTCGCCGTACCGGTGGCCTGCCCGTTTTCCACCAGTACGTCGACGCGGTCGTCCGCATGCGTGACCAGCACCCGTACGGCGGCGCCCGGTGCATGCCGCAGCGTATTGGTGAGCGACTCCCGCACGATGCCGAAGACGGCGTCGGCGACCTGACCGGTGAGGTCGGGCGTGACGTCGACGACGACCTGCTGCCCCAACCGCGTGAAGGCATCGGCCAAGCCGGTGATCCGCGTGTTGAGTGGTTCGGACTGCTCACGCTCGCCCGTTTCCAGCATGGCCACCAACTGGTGCAGGGATCGCAGCGTCTCGCGGCCGGTGTTCGCGGCATAGGACAGGGCCTCGGTGACCAGTTCGGGCCGGGTCGCGGCGAGCCGCTCGGCCGCCGTACCGGTGACGACGATCGACGTCAGGTGGTGCGCGCTGACGTCGTGCAACTCGCGGGCGAGCCGGCGGCGTTCGGTCGCCGCGCCGTGCAGGTGGCGGGCCTCGAGGTCGCGCACCTGCTGGGCAGCCCGGTCGCGAGCGGCCAGGCGGCGCCGACGCCGCTGCCCGCCGCCCAGAATGACGCCGTACACGATCAGATTGGCGATGGTTTCGAAGACTGTGTCGAGGCCTGGGCCGTAGATGATCATCGACGTCAGGGTCTGTACGACGATCAGTACGCCGAGCGCTCGCCAGCTGACGACCGTCCGGCAGCGCACCGCTACGGAGTACAAGGCAACCATCTCGACCGGCAGCACAGCCAGTCCGTTGGGCGGTGTCGCGAGATAGCCGACTGTTACTACAGCGGTGGTCACAACGAGCGTCGTGAGGGGCGCGCGGCGGCGGAAACCCAAGGCGATCGTGGCCACGACCGAAGCTACGCCGGCTGCGACAAGCTCCACGTTGTTTGTCGGCACGTCCGCGATGTCCGGGACGAACGGCAGCAGCGCGAGCCATCCGATGCCCAGGATGATCGGCAGCAGCCAGTTGCGGACGTGTTCCATCAGGGCCAAAGCATAGGGGTTCTCTACCCGGCGACCGGGCGTCTCTACCCAGCGATAGAGGCGGTGATCGTGCTTCCGGCCGACGCGATTCCGGCCGTCCGTCAGCATCCTTGAGCTATGACCACCATGTATCCCGCCCCGCCTGTTGCGGCCCCACAGACCGTCGAGCCGGTGACCTACGAACAGCTTGCGCGGGTGACCGGCCGGCACGACTGGTGGCGGCCGATCGTCGGCACGCTCGTCCTCGTCGGCTTGAGCATCCTCGCGGAGATCTGGGTGTTCGGGCAGTACGAGGGGATGGCCGTGGCCCTGGACCTCCCGGAGGACGCCGACGGTCTGCGGATCCTCAGCGACCTGAGCGACACCGCGCTCACTCTGACCGGGATCGCACTCGGGATTCCGGCGCTGGCGTTGACGCTCTGGTGGATTCAGCGACGGACCTGGGGATCCATCACCTCGGTGACCGGCCGGCTACGGCTGTCCTGGTTGGGCCGCTGCTTCGGCATCGCCGTACTGGTCTTCGGTATCAGCGCGGTCGCCATGGGCGTCGTCGGCGCCGTCATCGAGCCGGATGCACCGGTGCCGGACGACGTCTGGGTGGGTTGGGGAACCTTCGCCGTCGGGCTGGTCATGCTGCTGTGCCTCGTCCCCTTGCAGGCCGCGGCCGAGGAGTACATCTTCCGTGGTTGGTTGCTGCAGGCAACCGGATCGTTGCTTCGGCACCCGATTCTGATCGTGATCCCGCAGGCGTTGCTCTTCGCCGCGGCCCACGGCTGGGGCACTGTCTGGGGCTTCATCGATCTCGCCGTCTTCGGCGTGGTCCTCGCTCTGGTCACCATCCGCACCGGCGGCCTCGAGGCTGCTATCTCCCTGCACGTGACGAACAACCTGATCTCGTTCATCATGTCCTCGACATACGTCGGCGGTCTGGGCACCGACGAGACCGCCGCCGACATGCCGTGGCAGTACGCCGTAGTCGACATGGCCATCACCGTGCTCTTCGCCGTACTGGTTCTCCAACTGGCCAAGCGCTACCAGCCCGCCACTCACTGGAACACGTTGGCGAGAAGCTCGTAGGCCGGGGGCGGCGGGGTGTCGTCGGTGGTGGTCGTGAGCGAGAGAGTGAGCTGGTGGATGGCATCCGCGGCGTGGTAACTCCAGGTCCGGTAGCCGAAGATGCCGCCGGCGTGGCCCCACAGCGTCAGGTTCGGGAGGGTGATGCGGCTGAGGCCCAGGCCGAAGTGATGGAAGGCCTCATCGGTGGGGATCGTCGTCTGCATGGCCTCGAGCTCGGCCGGACGGAGGAGCTTGCCGGTGAGGAGCGCCGCGTAGAAGCGGTTCAGATCGCTTGCTGTGGATACGAACTCACCGGCGGACCAAGCCTGTGATGCGTTGAAGTCGCTGATGTCGACCAGCTGATCGTCGAGGGTCAGGTACCCGTGGGCGTGCGGCTCCGGGAGCGTCGTAGCATCTCCCGGGATGAGCGTTTCCTGCAGGTCCAGCGGTTCAAGGATCCGGCTCTCGATCTCGGTGGCGAACGACTTGCCGGTGGCGGCCTCGATGATCAGGCCCAGCAGGAGGTAGTTCGTGTTGGAGTACGAGCAGGTCGCGCCGGGCTCGAACAGCAGCGGCTGGACGGCGATGCTGTCGATCGTGGCCCGAGGATCCCAGTGCACGAAGCGATCCCGGATGATTCCGGCCGTATCAGGGAGATCGCTGGTGTAGTTGTAGAGACCGCTCGTGTGGTTGAGCAGCTGGCGAAGGTTGATCGAGTCGCCGGCCGGAATCACACCAGGCAGCCAACGACCGACGCTGTCGTCGAGCGCCAGGACGCCCTCACCGACCAGTTGCAGTACGACGGTCGCGGTGAACGTCTTGGTGACACTGCCGATCCGAAACGATCCGGCCGGGTCGACCGGAACCGCCGTACCGACTTCTGCGACTCCGCTAGCGCCCACCCAGGGCCCATCAGCGTCCTGGTAGTGCATGAGAGCACCAGCCGAACCGGAAGCAACCTGGGAGTCGAGGAACTTCTGCAGGTGTCGCATCCACCAAACCTAGAGGGTGACGTCGGGTACTTCGAAGGTTTGGATGGTGTTGGTGTCGAACCAGGACCAGAAGCGGGTGCCGTGCATGGTGGTGTCCTGGGCGTGCTGGTACTGCGTGGTGCCGGGGGTGGTCGACCAGCGGGGGATGGGGGCACCCTCGGTGGAGGGTTTGGTGAAGCGGGAGAGGTCGAAGTCCAGGTAGCCCGCGGCGCCGTGGTTGATGGCGACGATGATGAGCTTCCGCGCCGCTGCGTCGTACGCCGCGATGGTGTTGCCGTTGCCGCCGTCGAGGATGCGCATGCCGGGGCGGATGTGGCGCGTGTACTGGGCGAGGACGTAGTACTTGGGGTTGATCGGGCCGGTGGTGTTGTTGCCGAGGTCCTGGATGAGGCCCCAGCCACCTCCGTCGACCACCTGCCAGTAGACCCAGGCGCTGGGGTGCAGCCAGCGCAGGTCGAGGTTGAGGTTGCTGGCCAACGACAGTCCGCTGGCGTCACCCTCGCCGTACTCGGAGTTCCAGACCTTGCGGCCGGCGGACTTGGCGGCGGCGTACAGGAGGTCCCGGCGGCCGCCACCACCCTGGTAGCCGTGGACGTTGATGCGGGCGACGTTGCCACGGGTGGTGGAGTCGAAGCTGTTCCAGGTGGACAGGGCGGCGTCGTAGCCCCAGCAGTCGGAGGCGGCGATCGGCATCCAGCCGAGGTCGCGGGCGTTGAGTTCGGCGCGAAGGGCGTTGATGACCGGGCGCTGGGTGGCCGGTTCGAAGTGGCAGCCCTCCTGGGTGCCGTCGGCCTTCCACCAGCTGCCGTCGGGTTCGTTGAAGGGTTCGACCGAGGTGAAGTCGACACCCCAGTGGTCGTGGGCGTAGCGGGCGACCGTGGCGAGGTAGACGGCATGCTGCCGGTGGTTCCAGGTCTGCAGGTTGTCGCCACCGCTCGCGGAACCGGACGGGTTGTGGTTCTGGCACATCCACCACATCGGCGAGTTCGAGAAGAGCTCGATCTGGTTCACACCACGGTCGCGCGCCTTCCACATCAGGTTGCGCTGCGCACTGTCGACGTACCAGTTCCAGCTGGCCGATGAGGGGTCGGAACTGAACCAGTCGAGCCAGTACCCGTCCATCTGCCGGGGATCGCCGATCCTCGGCGAGCGGACCATCGACTCACCGTTGATCGGTTTCGTCGAGCACGCGCCGGCGTTGTAGCGCGCGATCGTCAGCCCGAGCCCGGGCAGCGCCGTACCTTGATAATCAACCGTGTTCCGCGTGAAGAAGATGTCGGCCAGGTCGTCGCGGTTGCCGTGCGCCTTCCCCCACCAGCACAACGAGGTCCCCCAACCCTCCCAAGCACCCCAGTCGCTCCGCGGATCGATGGTCGACGCGACGGCGGCTGCGGGCGAGGTCTGTCCCAGTACGGCGGCGCTCAGCGGAGCAGCGACGATCGAGCCCAGCACGGTACGACGACGCATTGCATCCTCCAGGGGGCGGTCCGGCAGGCAGCTACCGCGACCCTAGACCGACCGCACGTAGTTGCCCACCTCCGCAACGGTCAGCGCTCGCGCAGCGGGGGCAGGGTCGGCGCGGGATGGTGCATGAGCAGCAGATCGTGGTCCCGGATGACGAGGTCGGCGTGGCGGTAGGTGAGCTGCGGATCGTCGTACGGCGCGAGTGTCCATTCGGTCGGGCGGTTGGACTTGAGCAGGTAGACGTCGGCCTTGGAGGTCAGGTGCGGAGCGATCGTGCTGGTGGTGCTGACCGTGCTGTTGGCCGGGATGCGGTCGATCAGCCGGTTGGCGGCGGCAGCGAACTCCGCGGGACGCCCCGGTCCTTCCGAGGCCGCGGACTGGAGGAAGAAGCTGAGGCAGGTGATCGAGAGTCCGGTGGCGATGAGCGGCAAGAACAGCCGTCGCCGGCGGCCGACCAGGTGCGGGCGGAGGAGTGCGAGACCGTGGATCAACGCGCAGAAGACGATCGGCATCAGTACGGCGTCGTAGTGGAAGGTGGGGATCCAGTACAGGATGTACGTGCTGCCCAGCCGCCAGCCGAGGGTCGGCAGCAGCAGGAGAACCAGCGGTGATCTGAGGGCCAGGAAAAGCGTTGGCAGCAGGATCAGCGCGACCAGCCAGAGCTTGTCCGAGGTGAACAGATCGCCGGACAGGGCTGCTTCCGGAGCCTTGAGACCGCCCTTGCCGAGATAGCGATAGTTGCCGTAGGCACTGAATGCCGGGATGATCACGAAGACACTGAGTAGTGACGCGGACGCCCCGCCGACCGCGGTGAGGATGCCCAGCCGGCGGGTCCCGGGGCGGAGCGCGATCAGCACACCCAGTACGGCGAGCGTCATTCCTAGATCCTCCTTGACGAGAACCAGGGGAGCTGCGATCGCGACCGCGCGGCCGGGATGTCCGTGCAGGTACTCGGCCAGGCCGAACGCCAGCAGGGGAACGGCGAACGCGATCTCGTGGAAGTCGAAGGTGATCGCGTTCAGCAGTCCCCAGGACAGGCCGTAACAGGTCCCGATCACGAGGCCGATCCGGCTGCCGAACGTCGTACAGGCCAGGCGTGCGATCGGGAAGACCGAGACCGCGAAGAACAAGGCCTGCGCGACCAGCAGGGTCTCGGCCATCGGGAAGACGCGGTGGAACGGCGCCAGCAGGATCAGGATCGGGTGGAAGTGGTCGCCGAGCAGAATCAGGTTCGGGTCGCGGATCGTCGACACCGGAAGGTGACCCTGGGCGTAGCTGTGCACCGCCTGGTCGAAGATGCCGAGATCGAAGGCACCGGTGCGGAAGGACCAATGCTGCATCAGCACGAACCAGGTGGTGACGACGGCGAACACCCCCGCCAGTACGGCGGACGGCCAGGCCCGGGCGCGGTGTTCCGCGATCGGTACGGCGGCGCGGGTGAACCGGTCTGTCCACAGCGTGATCATGGCGGGAAGTATGGAAACGGCCTGCCCAAGAGAACCTGAAGCAAGCTGAAGCGTTCTTCAGGATGATCCGCAGGGCGTGCGAACCTGGATCCGTGCGGCTACTGGTGGTGGAGGACGAGCAGCGACTCGCGGCAGCGGTGAAGTGGGGCCTGGAGTCCCACGGATTCACGGTGGACGTCGTTCACACCGGTCCGGAGGCGTTGTGGGCCGCGGAGGAGAACGAGTACGCCGCGATCGTCCTCGACGTGATGCTGCCCGGACTGAACGGATACCGGGTCTGCGAGAGCCTCCGCCGTACCGGTGTCACCACTCCGATCATGATGCTGACGGCCAAGGACGGCGAGTACGACCAGGCCGAAGGTTTGGACACCGGCGCCGACGACTACCTGACAAAGCCCTTCTCGTACGTCGTTCTGGTGGCGCGGATCCGCGCGCTGTTGCGGCGCAGCGGTTCGGTCCGGGCGGCGCTGGAGGTCGGCGACCTGGTGATCGACCCGGCGGCACGGACCTGCCGGCGGGGCGCGGCAGCGATCGAGCTGACCGCGCGCGAGTTCGCGATCCTCGAGTGCCTGGTACGGCGGCCCGACGTGGTCGTGACGAAACGCGAGATCCTCGACCAGGTGTGGGATGCGCACTACGAAGGTGACGTCAACGTGGTCGAGGTCCACGTGAGTGCACTCCGCCGCAAGATCGACCACCCCTTCGGCCGGAAGACCCTGGAGACCGTCCGCGGCATGGGCTACCGCCTGACCGGCAGCGCCCGTGCCTAGGTTCTCAACCGCCGCCCGGGTGACCGTGGTCGCCGGGCTGCTCAGCGCGCTGCTGGCGGGCGGGTTCGCCTACTGGATCCGCCACGAGGTCTATACCTCTCGGTACGACGTCGAGCGCGAGCGCGCGCATACGGCGCGGGACCTGATCGTCAACAACCTGCGGATACTCGAGGGTGACCCCGGAGACCGGCCACATCTCAGCTTTCCCCGGACGGACGAGTTGTACGAGATCGTCGACAGCGCGGGCCGGATCGCCGAGGCTTCCACGGCGCTGGAGGCCTTGCAGGCCAAGGGGCGACCGGTGCAGCCCAGGCCGGACCCGAAAGAGAAGTCGGAGTGGAACGGCGATCAGTACATCGCTGTCGGAGTGCCCGACCCAGGGCTGAAGGAGGAGGCCTGCGATCCGAAGATCCTCCCGCCGTACTCGGTCTGCGCCACCCTCAACAGACTCTCCGGACGGCGGCTTGCGGCCTATCGCACAGTCCGGCCGGCGGACTACCCGTCGAATTGGCAGTACGACAGCCCTGGCCGGCAGCAGGGCGCCCTGGCTGTGACCGTGTTCGTTCTGCCGTTCGAGGCTGAGGATGCGGTGGCGGATGTGGGCCGGGTGCTCAAACCGGCGCTGCCGTTGGCTGTCCTGCTGATCATGCTGGGTGCGTACGTCGCGACGCGGACGGCGCTGCGGCCGGTCGAGCGGATGCGGGCGCAGGCGGCGGCGATCAGTCAGCGAAATCTGCATGAGCGGGTGCCGGTGCCGAGGACCGGGGATGTGGTGGCGCGGCTGGCAACGACGTTGAACGAGACGTTGGGGCGGTTGCAGCTGGCGGCCGCGCAGCAGCGGGGGTTCGTGGCTGATGCGGCGCATGAGTTGCGGAGTCCGATTGCCAGTCTGCGGGCGATTCTCGAGGTGGCCAACGAGCATCCGGAGCGGGCGGACTGGGCGCGGGTGAGTGGTACCGCGATCGAGGAGACGAAGCGCTTGCAACAGTTGGCCGACGATTTGTTGCTGGTGGCAAGGCTTGATGCCGAGCCGAGTACCGCGCATCAGCCCGTCGACCTGGCCGAGTTGGTACGGCGGCAGTTGGCCGGGCGGGTGGATGAGGGGCCCGAGCTCACGTTCGATGCGCCGGAGTCCGTGCTGGTCGCTGGTGATGCGGCGCAACTGCAGCGGCTGGTCCGCAACCTGGTCGACAACGCGATCCGGCACACCCGGACGACAGTTGCCGTCGGCATCGAACAGCGCAGCGGCGACGTCGTACTGCGGATCGATGACGACGGCGCCGGGATTCCGGAGCCGGAACGGGAGCGGGTGTTCGAGCGGTTCGCCCGGCTGGATGAAGCGCGGAGCCGCGACGCCGGTGGCGCGGGCCTCGGGTTGGCGATCGCGCGGGAGATCGCGCTCCGCCACCACGGCAAACTGACCGCATCCGGAGCCCCCGGCGGCGGCGCGCGCCTCACCCTCGTGCTGCCTCAGGTGTGATCGTTGAGCCGGTCGGGGCTGAGGCGGATGACTACGCGCTGGACCTCGGGCGGGAGGGCGGCGTACTCGTCGGCTGCGTCGCTGCCGGCGTACTTGATGGCCAGGGACTGGGCGAGGGCGCGGTTCTCGTCGGGGGTGACGACTGCCTTGGCAACGATCTCGACGTACCGCATCGGGTTGGTGCGGTCGATGACCAGGAGGCTGGTGCGGGGGTCGGCGACGAGGTTGCGGGTCTTGTAGTAGGCGGCGTCGGACGAGATCAGTACGTCGTTGCCGTCGCGGCCGATCCAGACGACGGTGTTCCGCGGGGCGCCGGTCGAGCTGAGGGTGGTGAGGACGCCGACGTTCGTGTCGTCGAGCAGGGCGCGGGCGGCTTCGGAGAGTTCGGCAGGCATGGTGCGAGGTTAGGCGTGGCCCGGGTCGGCGCCGCGAAGGTAAGGCCAGCGGGCAGCTGGTATGGAACTTGGTTCCGAAAAATCCCATGCCAGCCACTAGCTGTTGGGTAAGCGTTTGCCCTACGGTGAGCTCGCGTACGCGGACAGTTACCGCCCCGACTTTCCGATGAGGTAATGCGATGAAAATCCTGCGCACTCTCTGCACCGCCGCGGTGTTCGGCCTGCTCGCTCCGGCCGCTGCACACGCCCAGGTCGAGCCTGGTGGCTGGACCTCCTATTCGCCGTCGTTCTCCGAACAGGAGCGCGGTTGCGGCGTGATCGACGGGCTGAACTTCCGGCTCACCTGTTCCACCGCCAGTGGTGATCAGCGTGCCGAACGGCGGTATGCGACGTACTCGAGTGGGACCCGGCAGTTCGAAGGGTCGTTCCGGATCACGTCGATGACCGGTAGCCGGATCAGTCTCAAACAGACCTTCAACGAGAGCGGCTCCGGGCCGTTCTTCATGCTGGCGGTCGAGAACGGCGGTCGCCTGTACCGGGTCGGCGGCGACACCCTCGCCGGTGGTGCGACCGTCGGGACCACGGTCCGGGTCAACACCGTGCACCAGGTCGGCAGTGCGCACCGGACGTACATCAACGGCTCGCTGAAGCACAGCATGTCCAGCCCGGGTGGCAGCTTCTACGACAAGTTCGGTTCGTACCGGACGGACAGCGGGCGCGGCCCGATCCAGGTCCAGTGGAGCGGCGTGCAGTTCTGGCGTAAGTGAATGAAGCTCCCCGCCTTATGCGCTCTCCTGATGCTGGTCGGCTGCGCCCCCGCCGACCAGCCTCAGGGGTTCCAGCTGACCGCGGACCTCGTCACGGATGACGTGACGCTTCGCTGGTCGGGCGCGCCCATCGACGCGGCGTACCTGATGGTCGAGTACGCAACCGAGGAGAACGGCGAATACACGATCCTCAGCTTCCTGCCACCGGATCGGCATGAGTTCCATCATCCCGATCTGATGCCGGCGACAACCTTCTACTACCGCGTCACGCCCCTCACCGCGCCGGAGGGCCGGCCCGCCACCGCGCGCCCCCAGCCCAAGGAGCTCCAGCTCAGCTGGACCGACACGGGTACGGACGAAGACGGCTACCTCCTCGAACGACGCCGTACCGCCCAACCCGCCGAGGTCGCCGCCTACCTGGACGCCAACAGCACGTCCTTCAACCTCCCCCTCCTCCCGTCGGACAAGCCGGCTACCTACATCCCCCGCCCCTTCCGTCGCGGCGCCCCCAGCCCGGTAATCCACGAAACCGTCCCCTAGCTCTGCAGTACGGCGAGCAAGTGCTCTTGTACGGCGGTTGTCGTGGGACCGCCGTCGGTGCGCGTTGTGAGGTAGAGGGTGTTGAGCGGTGGGACCTCTGGGGTGGCCAGCGGGATGAGCGTGCCGTTGGTCAGGTGGGGGTGGCAGAGGTAGGTGGGGAGGACTGTCAGGCCTGCTCCGGCGAGGGTGGTGGCGAGGGCGCCGCGGAGGTCGGGGACGACCAGGTCGGGGGTTCGGGAGAGGCGGGTGTTGAAGACGGTTCGCCAGTAGCGGCGGAGGATCGGGGCCTCTTCGGCGTACGCGATCAGCGGGATCGCGCGGAGTTGGTCCGGGGTGGTGACTGGAGCGGCGGGGGCCCAGTGGGGAGCGGCGACGAGGGTGAAGGTCTCGTCGTAGCAGGGGGTTGCGCGCAGGCCGGCGCGGCGGGGGCGGGTCGAACTGATGACGAGGTCGAGGCTGCGGTCCTGCAAGCGGTCGAGGAGGTCGTCGGGGAGGCCGAAGGTTGTCCGGACCTGGAGGCCGGTGGCGATGCGCGTGGCCAGTGCCGGGAGGACCTGGTGGCACAGGAAGTCTGACGGGCCGCCGAGGTGCAGGGTGGCCGGGGTTGGGTCGTCGAGTTCGGTGCTCAGCAGGGCCTGAAGGGTGTCGACCGGGTCTGCGATGCGACGGGCCAGCTCGTTGCCCGCGCTGGTCGGGCGGACGCCGCGGGGGAGGCGGTCGAAGAGCGGTCGGCCGAGGTTGCGCTCGAGTGTCTTCAGCTGCGCGGTGACGGTCGGCTGGGACAGGCCGAGGACCTGGGCTCCGCCCGTGATCGATCCGGCCCGGTGGACGGCGAGGAAGGTCCGGAGCAGGTCGAGGGACATATCAGGAATCTTATGCCTCGACCCAGGGGTGCCCTATTGGTTTTCTATGGTGTCACGCACGCATGATGGGGGCATGACACGCGTACTGATTGCTTTGACCAGCCACTCCGAGCTCGGTGACACCGGGCGGAAGACCGGCTTCTATGTCTCCGAGGCGGCCGAGCCGTGGGCCGTCTTCACCGAAGCCGGGTACGAGGTCGGCCTGGTCTCCGTTGCCGGGGGCCGGCCGCCGATCGACGGTCTCGACGAGAACGACCCGGTGCAGCAGAAGTTCCTCGCTGCCGTCGATCTCGATCACACTCCGGTGGCCGCCGAGCTGGATGCCACGGCGTACGACGCGATCTTCTTCGCGGGTGGGCACGGGACGATGTGGGACTTCCCCGGGGCCGACGACCTGCTGAAGCTGGCCGCCCAGATCTACGACCGTGGCGGTGTGGTTGCGGCGGTCTGCCATGGACCGTCGGCGCTGGTGAACCTCAAGCTTGCCGACGGCAAGTATCTCGTCGACGGCAAGAACGTGGCCGGCTTCACCAACGCCGAGGAGGCGGCCGTGGGTCTGACCGACGTCGTCCCCTTCCTCCTCGCGGACGAGCTCACCAAGCGCGGTGCGATCCACCACCCGGCCGACAACTTCGCCGTACAGACCGTCGCCGACGGTCGCCTGGTCACCGGCCAGAACCCGCAGTCCGCTCAGCTGACCGCAGAGAAGACCGTCGAGGCCCTGGCCGGCTGGCGCGTCAGGCGGGGGTGCCCTCGATCAGCCAGAAGCCGGTTTCGGGCGGGAGAGCGTGTACGGCGGTCAGCTCGTAACCCGCGCGCTTGAGCAGGGACTCGAAGTCGGCGCGGGTGCGTTCGCGGCCGCCGACATTGACGAGCATGTTGAGGTCACTGAGGTAGAGGCCGGGAGTGAGTCCCGGTTGGGCACGGTCGGGGAGGATCGGTTCGACGATCAGCAGACGGCCGTCTGCGGGGATGCTGGCGCGGCTGTGCCGCAGAATCTCCTCGCAGCGGTCGTCGGACCAGTCGTGGATGATGCTCTTCACCAGGTGCAGGTCGTACCCGTCCGGGATCGCGCTGAAGAAGTCGCCGACGACGACCGAGGCGCGGTCGGTCAGTCCCGCGTCGGCGTACCGGGCCGGTGCCTGGGCGGCGCCCTCGGCCGAGTCGAGGACGGCTCCGCGCAGGTCCGGGTGTGCCTGCAGGATCGCGGTCAGCAGGGTGCCGTCGCCGCCGCCGATGTCGAGCACCGAGGTGAACCGGCCGAAGTCGTACGCCGATGGCGCGGCTGCCGCGACGCCCCGGGTCGCCGCACTCATCGACGCGTTGAACAGCGCGGATTTCACCGGCTCCTCGGCCAGCTGATCGAAGAACGGCTGCCCGAAGATGTCGTCGAACGTCGTCCGCCCGTTCCGTACGGCGGTCGCCAGCTCCTCCCAGCCGCGGGTCATCAGCGGGTCGGTGAACATCGCGACGATCGCCTGGACCGAGGCCGGATGATCACGGCCCAGCAGGTCGGCCTCCGGCAGGACTTCGAAATGGTCGTCCTCGTGTTCGGCGAACAGCCCGAGCGCGGTCAGGGCGCGGAGCAGTCGACGGGTGCTGTCGACCGGGAGCCCGAGCTCGGCCGCGACCTCCTCGGTCGGCCGCGGTACGCCGCCGAACGCGTCGACAACCCCGAGCTGGGCCGTCGCCCGCACGACATACGCGGGCATGAAGCCGAAAATCAGCTGTCGTAGTTGGGATCCTGGCGCAGCGGTGCTCATGGTCCTCCCCTGAGTCGAAGTTAGGTAACCCTAACTTCGATCGGGAAGTGAGGCTAGGACGCCGGCCATAACGGGTTGCGCCCGAGTAGTGCGACGGTGCGGTCGAGCTGACCGGCTCCGGACCAGGCGACGTTCGGGCCGAAGGCGGCGCCGGGGGCAAGCCTGGCCTCGCCCAGCGGGACGATCTGTGCCACCGTCCAGGCCGCGTCGAGGACATCCTGGGTGAAGTCGACGGTGGTCCCGAGCGCCTTGGCCAGATCCCAGCTGTGGACGACGTAGTCGACGAAGTGGAAGCTGACTGCCTGGTGACCGGGCGCCTTCACATCCGGACCGAACTCCGGCAGCGGGAAGATCCGCTCCGTCACCCCCTCCTCGGCGAACGCCTCCAGGACGTGCTCGGCGGACTCGATGTAGGTCTGCACGGGATCGTCGCCGAGCTCGCGCAGCTTCCAGATCTCGGGGTTGGCATCGCCGCGGGAGGCGGCCGCGAAGCCGTAGTGCTGCGTGGCCATGTGGGCGAGCAGGCCGTAGACGGTCCAGGCTCGGCAGGGTGTCGGTCGGGCGAGGTCGGCGTCGGTGACGCCGGCGGCCACCTCGATGCTGGCGTTGACGGCCAGGCGGTCGAGTGGGACGAAATCGATAGTAGGCATGTGTAGATCATAAGCGCCTGCATATGATTGCGCCAGTGTTATCGTCCGGGCATGGAAGAGCGCCCCGATCTGGCCGCGCTGCTGTATCCGCTGGTGCGGGTGCTGATCGCCGCCGAGACGCCGATCCTCGCCACCCATGACGTCTCGATGTGGGGCTACTCGGTGCTGACCGCACTCGACGAGACACCGGTCCGCACCCAGGCGGCGCTGGCCGAGGCGATCGGTGCGGACAAGTCGCGGATCATTGGGACACTCGACGAACTGCAGTCGGCCGGGCTGATCGAGCGGACGCCGGATCCCGATGACCGCCGCGTCCGGCTGCTCTCCATCACGGCCAAGGGGCGCCGGGTGCGGCGTGCGGTCCGCAAGAGCATCCGGGCCTACGAGGACGAGCTGCTCGGCGCGCTGCCGGCCGCCGATCGGACCGCTTTTTTGCGGTCGTTGCGGGCTTTACAGCAGTAGAGCGGTTCAGTGCAACCGATTCGGCGTGTGACTTAAAGGTCACTTTCGGTTGAACCAAAGGGGCAAGGGATCCGTTCGCATGGGCAAGTCCCCAAACCGCCCCTTGAGGAGTGAGGCTCATGCAGGTACTGGAGCGCTACCAGTCACAGGTCGTCGCTGTTTTCCGGATCGTGGTCGGATTCCTGTTCTCGTGTCATGGTGCTGCGTCGTTGTTCGGTGTTCTCGGGTCCAAGCAGGCCGAGGCGTTCGCCTGGCCGTCGTGGTGGGCCGCGCTGATCCAGATGGTCGGCGGAGCGTTGGTGGCGATCGGGTTCGGTACCCGGTACGCCGCTCTGCTCTGCTCCGGGTCGATGGCGTACGCCTATTTCACCGTTCACCAGGTGGATGCTTTGCTGCCCGTGCAGAATGGTGGCGAGAAAGCGGCGCTGTTCTGCTTCGCCTTTCTGCTGATCGCATTTCTCGGCAACGGCGCCTGGGCGCTGGAGCGGGGGACGGCGGCCACGCAGCGGCAGCCGGCATCCGTGCCCAAGTGACGTGAGCCCATGCCCGACAGAGCAGGAGCCCCGATGGCCGACGACCGGGCCGCGATGCTGCGCGAGCTGCATGATGTGCACGCTCCCGCACTGTGGCGGTTCGTGGTGCGGCTGACCGGCGACGACCGACTGGCCGAGGATGTCGTCCAGGAGACCCTGCTCCGGGCATGGCGAAGGCCGCAGATCCTGACCGAGGACGAAGCGGGAGCCCGGGCCTGGCTGTTCACGGTGGCGCGCAATCTCGTCATCGACGACCGGCGCAGTGCCCGGGTCAACCGTGAGGTGGCCAGCGGCGACCTGCCGGAGAAACCCAGCACCGACCACGCGAACGCCGTACTGGACGCGTGGCTCGTGGCCGAGTCGCTGGCCCAGTTGTCGGAGGAGCATCGGCAGGTGATCGTCCGGGCCTACTACGGGCGCCGGACGGTCACCGACATCGCCGAGGAGCTGGACATCCCGTCGGGCACCGTGAAGTCGCGGCTGCACTACGGGTTGCGGGCGATGAAGCTCGCGCTGCAGGAGAAGGGGGTGACAAGCCAGTGAGTGACAAGTACCGGGAGTGGGACGCGGCGTACCTGCTGGGTGCGCTGGCGGCGTCCGAGCGCCGGGAGTACGAGGAGCATCTGACGACCTGCGCCGAGTGTTCGGCGGCGGTGGCGTCGCTGACCGCCGTACCGGCTGCCTTGGCCGCGCTGCCGAGCGACCAGGCGATGATGTCGGTCTCGATCAGTACGCCGAACCTGTTGCCGGGCCTGGCTCGCAAGGTCGACGAGGATCGCAGGCGCCGACGGTTCCGGGTGGGTGGGCTGGTGGCCGCCGTCTCGGCCGTGTCGATCGGGATCGGCGCGGTGCTCGCAGTTCCGCTGGTTCAGGACGAGCCGCAGGGCGACTACGTCGTACTCGCGCAGACCGTGGAGAGCAAGCTGTCCGCAGACGCCCGGCTGGTGCCGGAGCGCTGGGGGACGACCATCGAGATCAGCTGCCGGTACGACGAGCTGGCGACGCCGAGTGAGCGCGCCCGCGGGTATGAGCTGTACCTCACCGACGCGTCGGGGAAGGCGCAGTTGCTGGCGACCTGGACGGCCGCGCCCGGGACGACGGTGAAGCCGGCCGCGACCACGAAGCTGAAGCGGAACGAGATCAGCGCGCTGGACATCCGCAGTTCGGAGAGCGGTCGCATCCTGCTCGCTGTGCATTTTTGATCGCGCTGTTGTTTTTCTGAGTGCGGCGGTGCATAACGCCGCAACGCTGGGGCACCTGAGGGTCACGAGCCGCCGGTCGCGCGCGAGGCCGACGACCCAGGCCCCGGTGTTCAGGGATGAGTGCACCGGGGCCGCCCCCTGCCCTGATCCGATCGGGCCCCGGAAGAAATTTCCCTGATTCCTGTAACACTTCGGCCGTCACCAGCGATACACGGTGTGTAACGCCACTGAGGATCCCGTCCCAGGTCAACCGCCCGAAGGGCCTGGGACGGGGTTCTCGTCCGTCGATGAGGCGCCCCGGCCCGGCGTTACAGCAGAAGGCCCCCGGTTGACTCGCATCCCGGGGGCCTTCTCATGTTCTACGGCCTGCCTAACCAGGCAATACTTTCTACGAGGCCTGCTTGTTCGGCGCGGGCGGCGCGGTCAGCGCGATCCGGTCCGCCGCCAGGCGTTCCGTCCGCTCCAGACCCTCGTCGTCCTCGTACTGCACCAGACCGGTCCATCCCGACTCCTCATGCTCGCGGCCGATCAACCAGCCGCGGCGCCACTGGCCGTCCGCAAGGACGACCACATGACCTGGCAGAGGGAGACGGGATACCAGGTCGGCGCCGGGTTCGAACTCACTCATGGCCGTAGAATAAGCGCTTTTCGCCGGTCCCGCCTCCCGAAGCGTGTCTTCTCACACCCTTCTCAGACAAGTTTCAGCCGGTCGACCTCTTCGTCACTGAGCACAACATCCAATCCAGCAAGGACATCCGGCAGGTCGTCAGCCGGTACGGCGCGCGTCGTCGACCGGCCATCGGCGTACTCGGTGGTGAGCTCGGAACCGACCAGCCGCCGTACGACGCCGTCCGCGACCCGCATCACCACCGGGCGACCGGTGAAGGGTGAGTTGGGATGCGTGGAAACGTAGTGGTGGTAGACCTCGTAGTCGATCGGCCGGACCGGCTCGTCGTTCGACGCGTGCTGTGGAACCCAATCATCAGTGGTTTGTTTCGCCAGCGTCCACACGTCGCCGTCGCGAGTCAGTCGATGATCCCAACCGGCCTGGTCGATGACGATGCCGTCCTTGAGCGGTGTCGGATACAGCTGGCCGGCGCCGAATCCCACGTCCGCAAGGAACTCCTGGCCGTCGACCCCGACCTTGAGCAGGGCATGGGTTCGTGGTCCCGACTTGTGTGGCTGGACTCTGGCCACTCGTCGGCTGACCTCGAAGCCGAGGCGCTCAAGCGCTGCGCCGAACAGCACTGTGTGCTCGTAGCAGTAGCCGCCGCGCTGCCGCCGTACCAGCTTGTTCTGAATGGCTTCCAGCTCGATGCCGGGATGGGTGCCGAGGACCACGTCGATGTTCTCGAACGGGATCGCCAGCACGTGCGCGCGGTGCAGGCTCGACAGACTCTCGGCGGACGGGGCGACGTGCGGATGCCGGATCCGCTCGAGATAGGCGGGCAGATCGAGGGCCTCGATGTTCCACATGAGGATCACCTCAGCACTTAAAGGTCACTTGAAGTCAAGCTCGGTGAACAAGGTGAGCTGGATGCCGCCGGGGGTCTCCAGGCGAGCGTTCAACGAGTTCCACGGGGTCCGGGTCGGCTCGGCGATCACGGTCGCGCCGGCCTCGGCAAGCGTTCGCGTCATCGCCGTCGCGTCGTCCACCTCGAACGCGACCCGGTACTTGCCGGCGACCCGGCGGCCGACCTCGACCTCGTCGATGAAGTCGGCCTGACCCGGATCGGCGATCTCGAGAGTCGCGCGCTCGACCTCGAGAATCGTCACCCGCCCGTCCTCCGACGAGTACGACGCGCGCTCGGCCAGACCGAGCACATCGCGGTAGAACGTCACCGCCTCGTCGTAGTCGTCCGCCGTGACCACCAACCGCAGCTCTTTGACTCCCATGCAGTCAGTATCTACAGCCGGGACACCTGGTAGTGCGCGATCAGTCCTTTGTTCAGCAACACGCTGAGATTGACGGTGATCGTCGGCCGATCGGTGAAGCTGAAGTCGACGCTCAGATACATGAGCAGCAAATCGTCGGCCAGTCGGCGGGTCTCCAGTACGTCGTACTTCGCGGTCAGGCCTGGTGGTTGCGAGTCGTAGTACGCGGCGACGGCGTCCCGGCCGACGCCGTACGGGTGGAGGCCTTGGAAGATCGCATCCTCGGTGAAGAGGGCGGCGACTGCCTTCGGGTCGTGGGCGGCGATGCCGGCGGCCCACCGGTCAAGCGTTTCGTTCATCTCAGTGACCTGCCTGCTGGCCGCCGTCGACGTGCAGGATCTCGCCGGTGACGAACTTCGCGCTCTCCAGGTAGGTGACCGCGTCGACGATCTCCTCGATCTCGCCGAGCCGGCCGACCGGGTGCAGGGCCGCGAGGAACTCGTGCGTCTCCTCGGGGTGCATCGGCGTCCGGATCACCCCGGGGGAGACCGCGTTGAAGCGGACGTTGCGCGCGGCGTACTCGATGGCGAGCGAGCGGGTGACCGAGTTGAGGCCGCCCTTGGTCAGTGCGGCCAGCGCAGCCGGAACCGAGCTCAGTGCGTGCTCGGCAAAGGTGGTGGTGATGTTGACGACGTGCCCGCCGTCCTCGTGGTCGAGCATCGCAGCGATGGCCCGGCGAGTGGTGTCGAAGAAACCGCGCAGGTTGAGGCCGGCGACCTGGTCGTACTCGTCGTCGGTGTATTCGGTGAAGGGTTTGGCGATGAAGACACCTGCGTTGTTGACCAGGGTGTCGATCCGACCGAACGTCTCCAGGCCCTTCTCGATCACGTCGGTGCCGACGCCGCGCTGCCCGATGTCGCCGGGGACCGCCAGCACGAGCGGGTCGTCCGAGCGGGTGATCGACCGCGAGTTCGCGACGACGGCGTACCCGAGCTTGCGGTACGCCGTGACCAGGCCGGCCCCGATGCCCTGGGAGGCCCCGGTGATCACGGCGACTTTCTGGGTGTTCATCTCTCCTGCTTTCTCGAGGTGTTGTACTTCGATCGTTGTCGAACCACGTGGGCTTTTCCACGACCGGTCTTCTCCCAGCTGGGAGGCTGCGCCTACTACTCTTCGGAGGGTGGAGCTTCGGCAGTTGCGGTACTTCGTGGCGGTCGCCGAGGAGCTGAACTTCGGGCGGGCCGCGGCGCGGCTGCACATCGCCGGGCCGTCGCTGTCGCAGCAGATCAAGTCGCTCGAGCGGGACCTCGGGGTCCGGCTGTTCGAGCGCGATCGGCGGACGGTCACGCTGACCGCGCACGGTGAGACCTTGCTGCCGCGGACGCGGGCGCTCCTCGAGCAGGCCGACGACCTCCGCCGTACGGCGCGTGGGTTCGCGGCGAGTGAGCCGGTGCGAGTGGGGTATGTGAGTTGGCGGCCGGCGGATCTCGAGGAGCGGGTCTCCGGAGTTGCGCGGCTGCGGGTCGACGCGTGGGTGATGCCGTCGCACACGCAGGCGGCGCGGGTCGCCGACGGGAGTCTGGACCTGGCGATCACCTGGGTGCGGGCGACGGACCTCGCCGAGCAGCAACTAACCGGTCAGTTGCTTGGTGTCGATCGGCTGTACGCCGTCTCGATCGGCGACGAGTCTCCGGTGGCGGCTCGGGACACGGTCGTGCTCGTCGACGCCGATACGGCGACCTGGGCCTCGTGGAACATCTACGCGATCGAGTTCGCCCGCTCGGTCGGTGCATCGGTTGAGCGGATCGACGACCACGGGATCACCGGGTCAGCGTTCTTCGACCATGTACGGCGGTTGGGGCGGCCGGTGCTGAGTTCGCCGAAGCGGGATGCGACGCCGCTGCCCAGTGGGTTCAGCCGGCGGGCGGTGGTTGATCCGGTTCCACTGTGGACGTGGGCGCTGGTGTCGCGCGCGGACGAAACGGATCCCGCCGTACTCGCGGCGGTGGAGGCGTTCACGCGGGACGTCGTGGTCGAGCTCGGGCCCGCGCCGTACTGGCTGCCGGGCGACGATCCGTTCCGGCCGGGGGCTTTGACCTACCAGCCGTGAGCCTGGGCGGTGGCTGGTGTCAGTCGGTAGCCGGTGTTCTCGGAGAACTCGGCTGACAGGGCGAAGCGGTCGCCGCGGACGATGGTGTGACGCCACTCGACTGGGCGGTTCTGAGCGGTGCCCTGTCTGATGATCGAGAAGACCGCGGCCTCGGCCGGGCAGTGGAGCAGTGCGCGCTCTGCTGCGGACGGCATCACTGCGCGGATGTCCTCGCGACCGTGGTCCAGGCGGAGGCCGGTGCGCTCGGAGAGCTCGTTGTACAGGCTGGTGTGAGTGAAGTCGGCGTCCAACAGCGGCTCCGCCAGCGCTGCGGGCAGCCAGACTCGGTCGAGCGCCAGTGGCTCGTCTCCGGCGTACCGGAGGCGTTCCAGGTAGAGCAGGGGGATGGACGCCTCGAGCTCGAGGCGGGCGGCGATGACGCCGTCGGCGCGGACGTCGAGGGCGCGGACCACGCTGTGCTGGTCGAGGCCTGAGGCCTCAACGGAGGAGAACAGGCTGTAGAGGGCTCCCATCGGCTGCCTGATCTCGGGGACTGTCGCGACCCGGGGCTGACGGCCGCGTTCCGCCACGATCAGGCCGTCTGCCCGCAACTGGCCGAGCGCCTGGCGGACGGTGTGGCGGCTGACCGCGTACTGCTCGACCAGCGCCAGCTCACCGGGGAAGGCGGCGTCGAACGCGCCGGACTGCAGGCGCCTGATCAGGTCAGCCTGTAGTTGCTTCCACAACGGCTCGCCGCCGGAGCGGTCCAGCACGGTCATCCTTCGGGTCCTCCGGTTTGCCAAATGTCCGGTCATCTCTTAGCTTAAATGTACGTACATCTTTCGCGAGAGGGGCCGGGGCTGATGGTGCAGGTCGAGATTAGGTCACCTGACGCCCGCTCTACCGCACCCGCATCGCCTCCCCCCGCCTTCGGTCGCTTCGCCTCTGCCTTGTGGCGGTTGCGGGGCTTGGTGGTGGTTGCGGGGTTGGTGGCGATCGCCGTCCCCCTCGGCAGGTTGGTGCCCGTCGTCGGCGGCCCGGTGTTCGGCATCGTGCTCGGCGTGCTGGCGGGCTTGTTCATCCCCGCGCTGCGCTCCGACGGCCTGCGACCGGGGATCGACTTCGCGTCGAAGAACCTCCTGCAGCTGTCCATCGTCGTGCTGGGGACCGGGTTGTCCCTGCAGCAGGTGGCTCACGTTGGCCTGTCCTCGCTGCCCGTGATGCTGGGCACGCTCGCGCTCGCGCTGGGTGGTGCCTGGCTGTTCGGGCGATTGCTCGATGTTCGGGACGACACGCAGATCCTGATCGGTGTCGGTACGGCGATCTGCGGTGGATCGGCGATCGCGGCCGCGACCGCGGCGATCGGGGCGCGGCGGTCGTCGGTCGCTTATGCGATGGCGACGATTTTCACCTTCAATGTCGTTGCGGTGCTGACGTTTCCGCCGCTCGGGCATCTGCTCGGGATGAGCCCGGAGGCCTTCGGGTTGTGGGCCGGGACGGCGATCAACGACACGTCGTCCGTGGTCGCGGCCGGGTATGCCTACAGCCAGAGCGCCGGTGATCAGGCGATCGTCGTGAAGCTGACGCGCTCACTCACGTTGATCCCGATCGTGCTGACGCTGGTCGCCTTGAAGGTTCGCCGGGAGAACCGCGCGGCCCGGGCGCTCGACGCGGCCCGGGCGGCCGACGTACAGGGCGCTTCGTATGACGGCGCTACCGCATCGACTCGCGGTCCGCTGCCGTGGAAGAAGCTGGTTCCGCTCTTCCTGATCGGCTTCATCGCCGCGGCCGGGCTGCGGACTGCGGGTGTCGTGCCGGATGCAGCGCTGCCGGCGCTGAGCCTGATCGGGACCTGCCTGATCACCGCCGCACTGACCGCGATCGGCCTGTCACTGCGACCGCGCGAGCTGCGCGACGCAGGACCCAGACCGCTCCTGCTCGGAGCGATTCTCTGGATCCTGGTCGCGGTCGGTTCGCTTGTGCTTCAGTCCTTCTTCTCGTAGGCGGCCGGGCGGGTCTGCGCCGCCTGGATCCGCGGTACGTCGAGCTTGCTGCTGCGGTCGAAGTTGTAGATCCCGTTCTCTTCCTGGAAGACATCGGTGAGCTGCGTGTAGCAGTAGCCGAACATCAACGGGTCGTCGAGCAGCGCGTCGACCAGACCGGTGAAGCGGACGTAGAAGTCCTCCTCGTCGGCGACCCGCTGGCCGTAGCCCCACGAGTCCTCCGAGTTGCCGGTCTTGCCCGCGGCCGCCTTCTCCGCGTTCCACCAGATGCCGCCGAACTCACTGCAGAAGTACGGCTGACCGTTGTAGGGCTGGGAGATGGGTCGGCCTTCAGGCCCGCCGAGGTTCCCGTACGGCTGGTTTTCCTTGAGACCGGCCATCTGCTGGGCGAACTCGGCTGGGTCCTGCTCGTAGTTGTGCGAGTCCCACACGTCGGTCTCGGGGACGCGGTGCGAGTATCCCGAGGAGTCGAGGACCGGGCGGGTCGAGTCGGCCGCCTTGGTCGCCAGGAACATCGCCCGGGTGACGTCGTCCAGCTGGGTGATCCGGTCGTGCAGGAGCTGGTGCGTCTCGTTCAGCGGGCACCAACCGATGATGCTGGGGTGGCTGTAGTCGCGCTCGACCGCCTCCAGCCACTGCGCGACGTACGAGGCTGTCGGCTGCTGGTTGTCGTCGCCGGTGTGTCCGACCCCCGAACCCCAGTCGCCGAACTCGCCCCAGACTAGGTAGCCGAGTCGGTCCGCGTGGTACAGGAACCGCTCCTCGAACACCTTCTGGTGCAGGCGTGCGCCGTTGAATCCGGCCGCGATACTCAGCTCGATGTCCTTGACGAGGGCTTCCTCGGTCGGTGCCGTCATCAGGCTCTCCGGCCAGTACCCCTGGTCCAGCACGAGCCGCTGGAACACATGCTTGCCGTTGATCAGGATCGCCTGGCCGTTGACCGATACCGACCGCAGTCCGGCGTAGCTGTCGGCCGTGTCGATCACGTTGCCATCGGCATCGATCAGTTCGAGGAGGACGTCGTACAGGTGGGGGTCGGTGGTGTCCCACAGCCTTGCGCGGTCCGTTGGCACAGGCAGGGTCAACCGAGGTGCGAGGTCGAGATCGGCGCGCACCTCGGCCGTCGTCACGACACCGTCCGCGTCCTTGAGGGTGGCGCGAATCTTGTGGCCCGGCTTGTTGGCCGACACCGGTACGGCGAGGTGGAAGCTGGAGCCGGCCACATCCGGAGTGATCCGCGGCCGCTTCAGGTGCACCGTGGGCACCGCCTCGAGCCAGACGGTCTGCCAGATGCCGGTCGTGCGCGTGTAGAGGCAGGCGTGGTTGAAGTACAACTGGCTCTGCTTGCCGCGCGCCTGCGGGCCCTTGTGGGTGTCCCGGGCGCGGACAACGATCGTCGCCTCTTCGCCGGGCTTGGCGACCTTGCTGAGGTTCGCACTGAACGGCGTGAACCCACCCCGATGCCGGACGACCTCGGTCCCGTTCACCCACACGGTCGCGTCATGGTCGACGGCCTGGAAGTGCAGCACCGCCTCCTTACCCGCCCACTCCTGCGGGATGGTCACCGTCGTCCGGTACCAAACCGCCTCCATGAAGTCGACATCCTCAACCCCGGACAACTGCGACTCCGGCGCGAACGGCACGGTGATCCGGCCTTCCAGCTCCCGCTCCCGCACCCCCCGCTCCAGCCCACTGTCCGACCGATCGATCTCGAACTGCCACTCGCCGTTCAGATTCACCCACTCCGCCCGCACGAACTGCGGACGCGGGTACTCGGCACGAGGCTGTGTCATAGAGGGCTCCCGAAAGCATGAGAAGGCGGGTTCCAGAAGACAGTACAACGTTGGAATCGACCGGGCAACGGTCTACCGCGGCGTCGAACCGACGTTAACGACAGGAGGTAGGTGTCTACGTATAGCCCCGGCTGGTGGTGGTGAAGAGGGCGGCGTTGAGGAAGGGGGTGCCGAAGGTGTGGGGGGCGGAGGGCGAATTCCACCGTCGGGAAGGTTGAACGAGGGGTGGAAAAGGTTGTTGGGGGGACGGCTTGCGGTTGTACTGCTGGGGTCTCATTCGACTGGGGGTCGGAGGTCGCGGTGCGCAAGCTTGGGGTTCTGGCGGTTGTGGTGGCGATGGTGGCAGGGGAGGGGGTGGCTCAGGCCGCGCCGCCGCCGGCTGGGGTGGGACGGACTGTCAGTGGGCGGGTGATTGACAGTGCGGGGCGGGGTGTTGGTGGGGTGAGTGTGCACGCGGCGCGGACGGATCGGTACGTCGTGACGGCGGCGGACGGGGGTTACACGCTGACGGGTGTGCCTAGCGGGGTGGCTGCGGTGGTGGCGGGGAAGGAGGGGTTGGGGTTCGCCTCGACGACTCTCACGGACAGCCCGACCGCTGATATCCGCCTCGCCGCCGAGCCCGTCGTACCGCGGAACGAGTATCCGCGGCCGGATGCTGATCGGCGGCCGTTCACCAACAACGCCTGGCTGTCGTTGAACGGGGCCTGGTCCTTCGACTTCGATCAGAAAGACGAGGGGGTCGGGCAGGGGTGGTTCCGGGCGGATCGGCAGTATGGGAAGGCGATTCAGGTGCCGTTCCCCTATCAGTCGCTGGCGGCCTTCGGCGAGCAGCAGTTTGCGACGGACGACCTTTATCGTGGGCCGTTCGACGGGTACGCCGGTGCTGTCTGGTACCGCAGGTCGTTCACCGTGCCGCAGGGTTTCGCCGGTCAGCGGACCCGGCTGCGGATCGGGGCGGCAAACTGGGGCGCGAGAGTCTGGCTGGATGGCAACCAGGTGTTCGACGCGCCCGATGACGGCGATACCGAGCTGACGGTGGATCTTGGTGCACTTCCGGCGGGATCGACGCATACGTTGGCGATTCGGAGCGTTGCGCCGGCGCCGGTGCTGGATTCGAAGTACCCGATCGGCCGGCGTGATGTGTTCGGTCCGACCGGCGGGATCTGGCAGTCGGTCTGGTTGGAACCGGTCAAGGCGGCAACGCTCGATCAGCCGCGGATCACCTCCGAGCTCACGTTCAACGGGCGCACCCCGACCTCGGCGTACGCGACTGTGGCCGTTCGTGCCATCGGCCCCGCGAGCACCGCGAAGGTCGCACTCCGGAATCCGGCCGGTGTGGAGGTTGCCAGTGGCAATGTTGCTTTGAGCAACGGCGCAGGCCAGGTCCGGATCCAGGTTCCGGGTCCGATGCTCTGGGACATCGGCAAGCCGAACCTGTACACGGCGGACGTCACCCTGGACGGCGATCAGGACGGTGTCCGGGCCACGTTCGGTCTGCGCAAGGTCGAGCGGAAGAAGGCGCCGCAGGCAACCACTGGAGCCAACTACTACGAGTACATCTGGCTGAACAATCGCCCGATCTACGTCCGTGGCACCCTCGACCAAGGCTTCAACCCGTGGGGTCATCAGACCCCGACCGGCGAGGTCACCGGCGCCGACTTCAGCACCGGTACGGCGGCCGATCCCGGGCGGGGTTCCATTGCCTACGACCTCAAGGCCGCACGGGACAACGGGTTCAACCTCGTCCGGGCCCACGTCAAGGTGTTCGAACCGGCGTACTACCACTGGGCCGACAAGCTCGGTCTGCTGACCTGGCTCGAGATCCCGAGCTCCGGCCGCGGGAACTCACTCAGTACGGCGTCGCTCGCTCTGCACGAGCGGCTCACGAAGGCGTCGTTGCGGTTGCATCGCAACCATCCGTCGATAGCGATCTGGGGTCTGTTCAACGAAGGCTGGGGAGCCGTTTACACGAACCCCAACGGCAAGCTGCATCCGCTGACGATCTCCTATCTGCAGCGCATGGTCCCGTATGTGCGAACAGAGGCCGGTAACGCGCTGGTCGATGACAACTCGGCCTGCTGCGAGAACGGACACACCAGTGGCACGGACCTCAACGACCTCCACCAGGGCTACGCCGGGTACGACGAATGGAAGCCGCATCTGGATGTCTTCAACAACGATCTGCGGCCCGGCTCGACGCGCAACTTCGACGAGGGAGCGCAGAACGGCCAGCCCTGGTTGATGAGTGAGATGTCGTTCAGCTTCGGTCAGCAGCTCGAGCAGATGAGCCTGATGCGCCGCTATCCCAAGCTGGCCGGGTACATCGGTGTCGAGCTGAGCGCGATCGAGCTCGAGCAGGGAACACCGCTCACGTACGACCGGCAGCGCCGCGGACCGTTGTTCCGCGATCACACCGGGGCGTTGCGGGATGTCGATCTCGTTCATCGCGACGACGCGATCTCGATCAATCGGGACAGCACGGTGGCGATCAAGCCCGGAGCCCAGGTCTCGTTGCCGATCAGCATCAGTCACTTCAGCGACGAAGATCTGTCCAATGCCCAGCTCCGGTGGAAGGTCGCCGGGACCGGCGCGGACGGGCGTCCGCTCGACCCGAACGTCGGCGGGACCAGGCCGGCGACCACGACGCGGTACGACGTCGTCGAGGCTGCGCCGGTCGAGGTGACGGTGCCCGAGACACTGCGGAGCGGGCAGATCTGGGTGTGGCTGGAGGCGGGTGGAAAGACGGTCGCCGAAAGCTACGTCACCTTCGTGGACACGACGGTCCGGGCCGGTGCGTTGGACCCGATGTCGCCGAGCGCGAGTCAGTGGAGTGGCGGGACCGAGGGGCAGTTGGCCTGCGGGCCCCAGGAGTTGATCGGTTACGGGGCAGGCTATTTCGAGTACCAGGTCGCCGTACCGGCCGAGGCGCAGAACGGTGGCGCGCTGGAGTTCGAGGCGTCGTCGGCGGAGTCGCGGCGGCCGATGTCGTCCACGCCGTGGGCCGAGGTGGACACGGCAACGAATGCGCGCAAGCTCCCGACCACGATGACGGTCACGGTCGAGGGGGCGGCGCCGTACAGCGTCGTCTTGCCGGACGATCCGTCGGATTCGCTCGGCGTCGCTTCGCGGAGCTTCGGGGTGTACGGCGCTGGCACGGGGAACCACTATGGCTATCCGGTCGCGGTCCCGCTGCCTGCTGCTGCGGTCCAGGGGAAGTCGACGATCACGGTCCGCGTGGCCTCGAACGGCGGCGGACTCCGGGTGTTCGGACTGCATGCTGGTGACCGTGGTCTCGCTCCGAGAGTTGTTGCAGGCAACGGATTCAGCGCCGTACCGGCGTCGAAGCCGACCACGACTGATCGGCCTGGGCTGACGTTCGCGGCGGCTACGCTGGCGGCGGACGGTACCGGGCAGGCGATCGTGTCGATCGTCAACGACACGGCGGCTCAGCTGACCGGGGTCGAGGCGCGGCTGGCGTTGCCTGCGGGCTGGGTGGTGTCGAAGCCGCCTGCGGTCGGGACGATTGCTGCGGCTGGGGTCGCACATGTTGCCTTTGACATCAAAGCACCGGCCGGAGCTACCGCCGTACCGGTGACGGCGACCGCCGTCTGGGGCGGTGGGAGCGTTCAGCTGGACGCGACGCAGCAGCCCTATGCCGTCGGTGACATCAGCGATCCGGCCGGGGTCGGCGCATCCCTGTCGGGGGATGCGCGCGCGGAGTTGCTGTGTGTCGAACCTGGTGGTGCCGTGCGGGCCTGGCACAACGACAACGGGGTCGGCGCTTGGGGCAGCCCGGATTCGGTGGTGGCGGCGTCGGGGTTCTCTGAGCCGGGGCGGACGCGGTTTGCCGACCTGGACGGTGATGGCCGGACGGAGGCGATCCAGATCCAGCCGGACGGTAAGGCGATGGCGTGGCGGAACGTCCGCGCGTACGGCGATCACCCGTGGGGCGGCGCGTCGGTCCAGGTGGCGGCGATCGACGGATCGAAACCAGAGCGGGTCTGGTTCGCCGATCTCAACGGTGACCGGAAGGCCGAGGTACTGGTCCTGGAACCCGAGGGCAAGGTCCGCGCCTGGAAGAACTGCAACGGCTTCGCACCGATGCCGTGGTGCGGCGACTCGCTGATCGTCGCCGAGTTCGGTACGACGGCCGCCGAGCGGATCCACTGGGCCGACCTCGACGGCGACCGCAAGGTCGAGGTGATGGTGCTGCAGTCCGACGGCAACGTCCGGGCCTGGCACAACGTCGAAGGATTCGCCGCCCCGCCCTGGCGCGGCGACTCGGTCATCATCGCCCAGCTCGGCACCACCCCGCCGGCGAACGTCAAGTTCGCCGACCTGTCCGGGGACGGTCGCTCCGACATCGCCGTCGTACAGCCCGACGGCCACCTCCAGGCCTGGACCAACGGCATCGGCTGGGGCCCGATGCCCTGGCGCGGCGACTCCCAGTACCTAGGCCAAAACTTCACCGACGGAAGCAGGTTGCTCTTCGGTTAGCTTGTACGGCGTACCTGGTAGCGCAGGTGGAGGACTCGGGTGCCCTGGAGTACGTCCGGGTCCTCCAGCAGGTGCTGGGCGTTGACCGAACCGAAGTAGCGTTTGCCGGAGCCGAGGACGACGGGGACGACGTCCATGCGGACCTCGTCGACCAGGCCTGCGGCGAGCATCTGACCGCCGACGTCACCGGCGGCGACCTCTACTATCCGGTCGCCGGCGAGCTCCTGTGCTTTGGCCATGGCCGCTTCGATGCTGTCGACGAAGTGAAACGGCGCGTTGGGGTCCCAGCCGTCGGGCTGTGGGCGGTGCGTCACGACGACCACGTGGTCGACGCCGGCCGGGGGCTTGCCGTCCCAGCCGTCGGTCAGGTCGAAGACGTGGCGGCCGGCTATTGTCACCCCGATCTGGTCCCAGTACGGGCGGGTGTAGTCGTAGGAGACCTGCGACACCTTCACCACGCCGCTCTCGTCCAACGGGACGTCGCCGCTGGTCAGCCAGTCGAACAGCGGACCGGGCTGGTCATTCTCGTCCGCGACGAAGCCGTCCACGGACACCGAGCCGTACATGACCACCTTGCCCACGGGGTTCTCCTTTGCTCTGGGGTGGCCCAAAACCTAGCGCTTCGTGAGCTGTGGTTCTTGTAAGAAATCAATCGGCCGGCAGCGGCCAGCCTTCCAGCGTGTGGCCGGGATGTTCGCGCAGGAACCGCCGCCGGACCTCGACGTACCGGGTCGGTGTGAGCCCGGTGAACTCCCGGAACTCGTGGCTGAAGTGGGCCTGGTCGAAATAACCTCCGGCAGCCGCGAGGTCGCCCCAATCGATCGGTCCGTCGGGGTCGATCGGGAAGACGGTGGCGGTGAAGCGGTAGGTGCGGGCGAGCCGCTTCGGCGTGACGCCGATGAGCTCCTTGAACCGCTGTGCCAGATGAGTGCTGCTGACACCGGCTGCCACGCTGAGGTCGCCGATCGCCACCGCCCCGCTGGACGCCGCGATGACACCACTTGTATGGCGGACCAACCCGAGGCCGGCGGTCTCGCGCAGCCGGTGCATGAGCTCCTCCTCGAGCAGCGTCAGCATCTCCTGCGGTCCGTCCGCCGAGGCGAGCCGGTCCTGCAACTCGGCAATGGAGCGCCGGCCCCACACCTGCTCGATCGTCACTGGCCGATCACACAGCTCGGAAGCGGGCATCGGCACGAACGGCGCCAGCCCCCACGGCTTGAAGTGCACACCGACGGACCGGGTCCGGAGCGGGTAGCCGAACTCGAACGCGCGCGTGGGCATGGTGACCACACAACCGTCGGCGTACTCGGCCGTCTCGCTGTCGGTACCGCCGCGGATGCGGAACGGAGCCCCGAGGTTGACGATCAGCAACGCCGACGGCGACGGCGGCAGCGTCAACCGGGCGTACGGCGACGCACCCTCCAGGTAGTAGAGGTCGTCGATCAGCCCGTCCAGCGGCGGTCGCGGGACTCGGGACACGTACTCCATCGCCACAGCATCGCCGACGCCCGCCGGTGTTACCAGCTAACGCCTTCCAGGGTGAGGGTTTGGGGTTGGTTGAGGGCCCAGGTGATGTCGGGTTGTTCGACCAGGGCTCGGGATTGGGTGTCGGTCCAGCTGTACCAGGAGTGGGCGAAGATGGCGGTGGTGTAGGTGTCGAGGGAGCGGTCGATGAGGGTTCGGGCGCCGCGGGGGTAGGAGTCGCCGGCGGGGCCGAATTCGGCGAGGCCGGCGGGGTGGTTGAGGTTGCGGGTCTCGGTCCAGTCGTCGGCGTCGGGGCGGTGGCCGGGCTGGTACGGGCGGAGTTCGTCGTCGTACAGGTCGAATCCGGCCAGGTCGACGTACGCCGTACCGGGGTAGTAGTGGCGGATCGCGGCGTTCCAGCTGGTGGCTGGTGAGTAGAGCCAGAGCAGGTTGGTGAAGCGGGCCGACAGATGCTGGTGCAGGTCGCGCCAGAGGTCGACGAGGGCGGTGCGGGGGACGGTGACGTCGTGACCCCACCAGAACCACGGGCCGTTCATTTCGTGGAATGGGCGCAGCAGTACGACGGTGTCGGTGAACCTGTTCAGTACGGCGGCCAGGTCCGCCACCTGCGCCCAGTAAGCGCGTTTCGGTGGGGAGTCCGGCGCGGTGCTGAGGAGCTGGCGCAGATCCGGCTTGGGTGCTTCAGAATCGCGGACGTAGTACTTGCCCGAGCTCGGATAGTCGCCCCATGGATGCGTCCAGTGCGTGCTGATGGTGACGAGCCCGCCGCGGCTCTTGTGGTCGACGAGTTTGTCGATGGTGAGGGTGTCGTAGTCACCGGGTTCGAGCAGGCTGACTCCGACCATCGCGGGCCGCTTACCGGTCTCGCGTTCCAGACCGTCCACGAATTCGCCGTACGTCGCGGCGCTCCACGCCGAAATCTCCTGGCCGATCAACAGCCGATCGGTCGACCGGGTCTGCAGGGAACGCAACCAGTTCAGCAGGCGGTCCCGCGGCAGGTCAGCCGCGGGGAACAGTCCGGCTGCGGGCGCGAGGGCGGCGGCCTTCAGGACGCTACGGCGAGTCAGCATGCCTCAGTGAACGCGCCCAACCGCCCCACCTTCAAAGCATTCGACCAGACGAGAAACCTCCACCCCAGACCCTCCACCCCAGACCCTCTGCCTCCCACCCGTCCCTCCCACGCACACGAACGGATATCCGTCCTTGCTGCCACTTATCGGTCCGTATACGAGGGGAGAAGGGGGAACACCGAGGGATATCAGTTCGTGTTGTCGGGGGCGGGGAGCGGAGGGGGCGGTGGGTGGTCGCTGCGGTTGGCCGCTGGGGTGAGTGGCGCAGAGCGCCAGGTGGCGATATCATCGCTGGATGGCGATGCTGGAGATGGCCGGGCTCGACGTGGCTGGGTGTTTGTTTCATGGGTTCAGTGATGCGTCGAGGTTGGCGATTGTGCGGCACCTTGCGGGTGGTGAGCATCGGGTGGTGGATCTGACTGCGCACCTGGGGCTGGCGCAGTCGACGGTGTCGAAACACCTTGCCTGCTTGCGGGATTGCGGGTTGGTCGAGTCGCGGGCGGAGGGGCGGGCGTCGGTGTTCAGGCTGGCGCATCCGGAGGCGACGATGGAGTTGCTGTCCGCGGCCGAGAAACTTCTCGGTCTGACTGGTGACGCGGTCGCGCTCTGCCCGAACTACGGGCTGAACCATGACTGAGATAGTCGATCGGCAGCGCCTCGGCCGGCGGGCGCAGTTGCTCGCCGGCGCGTCCGTCACCTACAACCTGATCGAGGCGGTCGTCGCGGTCACGGCCGGTCTGGTTGCGGGCTCGGTCGCACTCGTCGGCTTCGGCCTCGACTCGGTGGTCGAGGTGTCGAGTGGGCTGATCATTCTCTGGCAGTTCCGCCATCCGCTGCCCGAGACGCGGGAGCGGCAAGCGCTGCGGATGCTGGCGTTGTCCTTCTTCGCGCTCGCGGCCTACGTGACGTTCGAGTCGGTCCGCGCCCTGATCACCCAGGCCACGCCGGACGTCTCCCCGGTCGGAATCGGGCTCGCGATCGCGTCGCTGATCGTGATGCCGTTCCTGTCCTGGGCCCAGCGCCGTACCGGCAGGGCCCTTGGTTCCAACGCTGTTGTGGCCGATTCCACCCAGACCTTGCTGTGCACCTACCTGTCCGCGGTGCTGCTGATCGGCCTGGTCCTGAACGCTACTCTCGGCTGGACCTGGGCCGACCCGATCGCCGGTCTGATCATCGCCGCCGTCGCTACGAGGGAAGGCATCCAGTCCTGGCGCGGTGACAATTGCTGCGCGCCCACGGCGACCACCTGTGAGGACGGCTGCTGCGCCCCGTAGGGTGGCGGCCGTGATCGATGCTGTGGGGGAGATCGAGCGGGTGCTGGCCGGCCCGCCGAGTCAGTTGGCGTTCCGTGCACTCTGTGCCGCGCTGGGCCGAGCGGGCAGTCCGGACGAGCTCGTTGTTCGTTGTGAGCAAGGGCTCGCGGATTGGCCTGACGAGACTCGCAAAGCGCCGTGGTCGTGGCTCGCCGCCGACCACGACGGGCACGCCGTACCGGGCTGGCAGTTGGTCCGCGCACTGGCACTGAAGTCGGACCGCATCGGTACGGCGGACCTTCCGATCCCGGCGAGTAGTCAGAACATCACGGCCCTGGATCTGGGATGGCTGGCCGGAGACCAACTCGCACCCGTGTCTGAGGCGCTACCGTCGTGGCCGAACCTGCGGTCTCTCGCCACCCAGATGCTGACTGAAAGCGATGCGGACGCCGTGGCCGGATTCGCCGCGAACCCCGGACTCGGACAGCTCGAATCGCTCGACCTGATCGATGTCAACGAGGATCTGGTCCACTTCGCTCCGCCGCCGTTCCGCCCACCGGCCGACCGGCGGCTGCGACTCCGGCACGCAGGGTTGCAGGCTTCCGACCTCCTGCACCTGCTGCATTCGGGGATTGTGCCGGACCTGCGCTCGGCCACGGTCCGCGTCGAAAGCATCGAGGAGGCGCGCGAGCTCAGCGCCTGCCCGCAGTTGGCGCAGCTCGAAGAGCTCTCGATCGGATTCCGCTGCGGTCGGAACGGGAAGGTTTCGAGGGACTTGTCCATCGGTAACGTCATCCCCGAAGACGACGCAGCCTGTGCAGCCTTCTTTGCGAACGCCGAACTGACGGACCTGCGCGAGCTCACCATCGTGGGTGCCTCGTTGGGACGGGGCTTCCACGGTCTCGGCGCCGAGGGGCTCGACGCGGTGGTTGCGAGCGGTGTGGTGGCACGGCTGACTGCGCTCACCCTCAAGCTCCTTCCCTTGGGCGATGCCCCAGTGATCCAGGTGGTCGAGGCGCTCGATCGCGAGCGGATCGAGAGCCTGACTCTGCACGGACTGGCCCTCACAGACCTGACCGCCGAAGGGTTCACCGGCACCTACTCGGCCCTCCGCAACCTCGATCTCCGGTACAACTTCCTGACCGAATCCGGTGCTCAGCACTTGGCGCACGATGTCGACCTGCCCGCGCTGGAGCGCCTCGACCTGTCCGGCGATCCGGGCGGTTCGCCGTACTACGGCCGTTCGGAGATCCAGCCGATCGGTGACGCCGGTGCCGTGGCCTGGGCCTCCTCGCACAACGCGATCAACCTCACCGAGCTCCACCTGGCCGCTACCGGTCTCACCCCGGCCGCGATTCCCGAGCTCCTGAACACCGGCCGGCTCGAGACCCTCGACCTCTCCTACAACCAGCTCAGCAAGTGGCCCATCGTCGAGCGACTCCCCGGACGCTGCCTCGATCTCGAGGCCTGCAATCTGAACGACGACGACCTCACCGCCCTCGCCGCCGCAACGGCCGAGCTCGACAGCCTCAACCTGGCGTACAACAGCATCGGCTCCGCCAAGGCGCTGGCCGCGTGGTCCGTTGTACCGCGGCTGTGGGAGCTCAACCTCCACGACAGCCACCTCGACGACGACAGTCTCACCGCCTTGGGTGCGGCAGCCGTCAGCCTCCTCGAGCTGGACCTCGAACAGGACTGCTGGAAGCTCGACCAACGTCCGGGTGACGAATCGTTGCCGCCCGTGATCGCCGACCCGGCGGCCTTTCCCAACCTGGACGCGATCTTCGTCGGCGAGATCGACGAGTACCACGGCGCTCGCTACACCGCAGGCTATCCGCCGAGCGTCCGCGAGCAACTCGGACCCGATACCCGCCCGGTCCTGCGCACCTTCTTGAACCACCTGGACATGGAAGAGGAGTTCACCGACCCGGACACGCTGGAAGGCCGCGCCTTCCGTGCCGAGAACGACTTCCGCCGCGACCTGGCAGCCAACCGCATCGATGCCGAAGCGGAGGCCCGCGCGTTCGCCCGGGAGCTGCGCGGCTAGAGGCCGAGCAGGCGAGCGCCGTTGTGGTGGCAGACGGCGCGTAGCCAGTCGTCGCCGAGCTCCAGCTCGGCGAGGACCTGGAGCTGGGTGGCGTAGGAGTACGGGATGTTGGGGAAGTCGGAGCCCAGCACGATGCGGTCCGCAAGATCGGCCAGCCGTGGCACGAGCTCCCGAGGGAACGGCATCAGCGCTTCGGTGAACGGCGTGAGCGCCATCGTCGTGTCCAGGTGGACGTTCGGGTACGACGTGAGGTCCAGATGCTCGGCGTACTCGGGCATGCCCAGGTGCGCGACGACCACGGTCAGCCGCGGGTGCCGGCGGAGGACCTCACCGATCGGCCCTGGTCCCGTATGGCGACCAGGGATCGGACCCGAACCGCAGTGCGCGACGACCGGCGTACCGGCTTCGGCCAGCTGTCCCCAGACGTCGTCGAGGACCTCGTCGCGCGGATCGTAGTCACCCACCTGCAGGTGCACCTTGAAGATGCGGGTGCCCAGGTCAAGAGCCTCACGCACGTACGCCGATGCCGTCGGCTCGGGGTAGAACGTACCGCTCGGGATGCAGCCGGGCGTGCTGGCCGCGAAATCGCGAGCCCAGGTGTTCAGCCAGGCGGCCATATCCGGCTTGTGCGGGTAGACCAGTGCCGGGAATGCTCGAACACCCAACAGATCAAGGGTTTTCAGGCGTTCCTCGACCGACGTTCGATAGGTGATCGGCCAGGCCGTCCCGTAATGCGTCGAGGCCTGGTCGAAGTACGCCCAGACCGCGTTCATGACCGGGTCGGGCAGGAAGTGAACATGGACGTCGATCAGCCCGTCCAGGCCCAACCCGGCCCACCAGGCCGGAACCTCCTCATCACGCACTACAGCTCAGCCTGATCAGCCAGCCAGAGGTTGATCAGACCCTGGAAGTGCGCCTGGAACTTCTCGTGCTCGTCGGCCGGGTACGTCGCTACGACCGTCTCGCGCAGGATGTCGGAGAACTCCGTCCCGCTGAACCAGTCGCGGACACGAGCGTCGAAGTCCGGCAGGTTCTCGGCACACCATTCGTGGTATTTCGCTGTCTCGAAGTGTTGATCGGCCAGCGCGAGGTAGCCCTCGATCTTGGCGTCGTAGTCCAGCTCGGGGTTGTCGGCGATCGCGAAGTACTTGTCGGTCTGCAGATCGACGGAAGTGCGGCGGCCGGTGGCCAGGCTGAACACCGACCACTTCACCAACGCGCTGATCGCCCACGGGAAGTAGTAGTGCAGCGAGGTCACTGCGACGTCGGGGCAGGCGTTGGCGTAGTCGATCGGGTGTACCGAATCGCCGCGGACGAGCATCTCGCAGGAGTTGAACTCCCAGCCGAAGAAGGCGTTCACGATCCGGCTGATCGCCACCGCCTGGTGGCCGGCGGACTGGCTGAGGAATCCGTGCGAGACGGCGTACCGGTTGTGCATCGGTTCGTCGGGGCGGAAGTCCATCACCATCGTCTCGGCGCCGATCGAGAGCGCGCGGGCGAACTTGTCGTAGTCGATGGTCGCCTGCAGGTGCATCAGCATCTCGCCGGACTGGTCGTAGGCGTGATGCAGGTCGACCTTGTTGTTGATCCGGGAGACGCCCCGCCAGCCGCCGCCGTCGAACGGCTTCATGTACAGCGGGTAGCCGAGGTCCTCGGCGATCGCGTCCAGGTCGAAGGTCTTGTTGTACTTCGCCGAGGTGTAGGCCCAGCGGACGTTGTCGACCGGGTTCTTGTACGGCACCAGGACGGTCTTCGGGATCTTCAGCCCGAGCCGGAGCATCGCGCAGTACGCCGAGTGCTTCTCCATCGACTGGAAGGTGAACGGCGAGTTCAGCAGGTAGGTGCCGTTCATCAGCGCGGCCTTCTTCAGCCACTCGCGCGGGTGGTAGTACCAGTACGCGAGCCGGTCGATGACGAGCTCCACCCGGACCGGGTCGTTCAGGTCGAACGGCTCGATGGTCAGCCGCTCGGCTTCGAACTCGTGGGTGCCGGACGCGGTCTTGACCGGGCCGACCTTGCGCAGCAGCGCCTCGAACGCCTGCGGCCAGTCCTCCTCGGCGCCCAGCAGCAGCCCGATCAGATGGCGAGAATTGTCAGCCACGGGTTCTCCTCACGAATCAGACGAATCGGGGCAGGTGGTGGGCGATCTGCTGCCGCCACCAGGGCCAGTCGTGGGCTACGTCGTACCCCCACTGGTCGAACTCATGCGGGATGCCCTTGGCGGTCAGTACGGCGTCGATCGCGCGGGCCGACGGCAACGAACCCGTCGGGTTGGTCTCCCAGTCGCCCTGGCCGACGGTGAGCACGACGAACAGGCGCCGGCGCAGCCAGTCCAGGTGGTCGCCCTCGAGGTTCGGCAGGTAGTCGGCCGGGTTGTTGAAGTACGTCGCTTCGCCGCGCTCGCCCCAGGCGTGCCAGCTGGCGGCGTCGTAGTTGCCGGACTGGCAGATCGCGACCGGGAACAGGTCGGCTCGCTTGAAGGCGAAGTTCAGCGCGTGGAAGGCGCCCAGGCTGCAGCCGGTGGTGATGATGTCGGTCGTACCCGGCGAGTCCGCACCGATCGCCGGGACCACCTGGTTCAGGATCCAGGATTCGTAACCGCCGTGCCGGCGCGCCCGGTCCTCCAGCTGGATGCTGCGGTCCGACCAGCTCAGGTGGTCGAACGAGTCGACGCAGTACAGCTTCACCCGGCCGGCCTCGATCAGGTCGGCGACCGCGTCCACCATGCCGTTGTTCTCGTAGTCCCAGGCACGACCCTGCTCACTCGGGAACACCAGCACGGGCCGCCCGTAGTGCCCGTACCGGATCAGGGTCCCGCGCCGGTCGAGCCCCGGCGCGTCGAGTTCGATCTGCTCTCGCTCCATCCGCCTCACCTCTTGCCAGCCACCCTGCCATGTCTTTACCTCGGATGCCTCGTCTGAGCGCGTCCCGCCAACGGACCGAGGGCAGCCACGACTACAGCCAGTACTGCGACCCCACCGAGTGCCGTCGGCAACGACCAGACGCTGGACGCGGCACCGACCATCGCGGGGCCGAGCAGGAAGCCCAGGTAGGCGATGGTGGTGACGGTGGAGATCGCGCTCGCGCGGCGCTCCGGCCCGGCCCAGGCGCCGGCCATGCTGATGATGGTCGGCGCGCAGACCGACGTACCGAGGCCTGCGATGGCTATGCCGACCAGTGCGAGCCAGGCGTTGCCGGCCATGGCTGCCAGTGCGCTGCCGAGCGCTGCGATGACGCCTCCGGCGACCAGGAGCTGCGCAGGCTTGAGGCGGCGGAGGAGAGCGTTGCCACTGATCCGGCCGGTAGCCGCAGCGGCGGCGAAGACGGCCGGTGCGCTGGAGGCGAGCGCCGGTGCGGCACCGAGCGTGGTGTCGAGGTGTACGGCGCTCCAGCTCTGCCAGGCGTTCTCTACGACGAACGCGAGTGCGCAGAGACCGCCGAAGACCAGTAGCGCGGGTTCAAGTCGGCGGGGCGCCTTTTCGGCGACTACTGGTTTGATGCGCGTTGAGCCTGGTGCGAGGACGACCGCGGCCAACAAAGCGATCAGGATGAAGACGCCGCCGAGTACTGGCAACGCACCGGCGCCGGCCGCGCGGAGCGCCGCCGTACCGAGGCTTGCGACGACTACTGCGATGGAGAACAGGCCGTGGGCCAGGTTCATCAGCGGTCGGCCGGTTTCTGCCTCAGCAGCGGAGCCGGTTGCGTTGACGGCTACGTCGGTGGCTCCTGATGTAACGCCGAGCAGAAACAGCGCACCGCCCAGTGCGACGGCCGATCCGGCCAGTGCGGGCAGCACACCGCACGCTCCGAACAGCAGCACGGTCACCGGGAGTACGACTCCGCCGAAGCGGTCGATCAGGTAGCCGGTGAAGCGCATCGAGCAGAGTGCGCCCAGCCCGACCATGAGTAGTGCGCCACCCAGTTGCGCGTCGGTGACTCCGGCCTCGGCCTTCACAGCGGGTAGCGCAGCACCCCACGCGCCCCAGAAGAGACCGAATGCACCGAACCCGGCGAGTGTTTTCAGCACCCGCTCGAGACTAGGCCCAGAGGCGGTTCAGCAACTGCGTCAGGTCCGGATCCAGCACGTCACGCCAGGCAGTGAAGTTGTGCATGTCCGGTGTCTCGTCGAACGAGACCGCCAGCCCCAGCTCGCCCAGCTGCGCTGCCATCACCCGGTTGTTGTGCACGTTCTCCTCAGTGGCACCCGCGGTCATCGCAACCGCTGGCGTGCTCGGCGCAGTCGTGGCCGACAGCACTTCACGAACGAAACCGGTCACCTGTGCGTAGAACTCGAACCGTGACTCCTGCGGATCGGTGTCCGGCGTGAAGAACGACCCGGACTGCAGAAACAGTCCGTCAAAAGACCCGGGGTGATTCCACTCGGCGTGCAGAGCCGCCAATGCGCCCAGACTCGCACCCATCAGCACCGGCTGACGGCTCTTGTACTGGGCCGCCAGCGCTGGAAGCACCAGCTGGGTCAGGGCCTCGGCGTACTGCGGATTGGCGGCGTACCAGAGGTTCCGCATGGTCGGCCGGATCAGGGCGAGCCGGAACGGCGGAAGCTCCGCGGAAGCAACCATCGCGCCGGCGTAGTGCGTCAGACCGGCGTACGTGGCGAACTCGGGCCCGTCATGCGACAACAGCAACGGCAACTCGAACGCCGGCGTGATCCCCTCCGGAGCCCACACCTGTACGTCGATCGGCCCGACCGGCGAGTCCACCGTGCGCGGTGTGAGCGTGGACGTCACCGGCTCGACGCCGATCCAGGCGGGCTCGACGTATCCCGGCAGCGGCAACCACGAGTGGTCACCGAACGCACCACCGACCACCCGTGGGTTGGTCGGATCGGTCCGCATCCCCAGATCGGCGATGTCGAACAGGTACTCCATCCGGTGCACCGATGGCCGCGCCAGCCGCAGCTCCCAGCCGTACTCGACCGGCTTGAACTCCAGCAGCTCCGCCGCCAGCCCCAGCTCCTGCCACAGCCGCACCCCGGTGAATGCATGCGCCGGATCGCCGAGGCGGAACACCACCTCGGCCCCTTCGACCGCACTGACGTTGGGCATCCCGACACGGTACTGGCAGAAACACTGACAAGACCTGTCAGTGATGGCGGCTTATCGTGAGGAGGTGGTCGATCTCACGGATATTCGGGCAGCGACAGCCGACCTGCCGCGCAGTTACGAGGTGCTGGTCCGGGACCGGATCAAGTTCCGCGTCGGCCGGATCGTCTACCTGGCGGTGGCGCCGGACGAGGAGACGATCGGCATCGGCTTCCCCCGCGAGGAGCGAGCGGCCGCGCTGGCCGCCGAGCCGGACAAGTTCCTCCCGCCGAGCAAGTCCGACGAGCGGTACCAGTGGATCGTCGTACGACTCGCTGCCATCGAGTACGACGAACTCCGTGAACTCGTCATCGACGCCTGGTCCCTGTGCGTGCCGAAGAAGGTCCGTGAGCAGTTCCTGACAAACCTGTGACGCAGCGCAGCGAAGTGGGTACGTTATCCCCTCGACCGTGAGGATCTGGGGGAGCGTGCATGGCCGAGCAGGTGCCGGTGGGATTCAACCGCCTGGCCACGTTCCTGTTTCAGGTGTACCGGCGAGGCAGTTTCCGGCACGAGAGCGACGAGTCGCAGCCGGTCTTCGCCTGTGTCCAGGACGAGCTCGACCTGGAACCGGCCCGGGACGAGCAGCCGGCGGTTCCGGTCGTGCTGCGGATGCTGTCGGACCGGCTGCTCCCCGGCGGCGCGAAGTCGCGGGAGCTGCAGGTGCCGCACTGCCTCGTGAGCCTCGAGGACACGTCGGCCCCGGGCGGCGCGGACGATGAACTGCAGCCGGTGGAGAGGCCTGAGGTCGAGAAGCTGGTCGAGGTTCTGGACCGGGCAACGGCAGGGCTCGCGGACAACCGCGGCGGGGGCTACCAGTTCCCGCGCTACGACCTGGTCCGCTGGCTGAAGGACGAGTCGTTCAAGGAGGGCCGGGGGACGCCACGCGCGCGTGTCCGGCGAGCCTTGTACCGGCGTGCAGTCGGCGGGGCGAACGACGGGGACGGCATCTGGGGGCGGATCCAGGGCCAATTGCCGGGATGGCTCCAGGTGCTGACGCTGTGGCTGTTGCCCGCCTTCTTCTGGCTGCGGCACAGCGGACGGGTGCCGGTGCTGTCCGGTCAGTACCGCTGGCTGCGCAACCAGGCGTACGTCGCGCGTGGTGACGACAATCTGTTCGAACTGGCGAACCGGTTCTCCGCGGATCAGTACAAGGACCAGGACGCGGAGCGGTACGCCGGTGTGCTGGTGAACGCCTTCCTCGAGGATCTGCGGGCCGGCTTCCGGGCGGTGGAGTGGATCCACAAGCACCGGGCCACCCATCCGATCCTGCTGGTCGGTCCGATCAGCAGGACCAACGGCGGCTATCTGCTGGTCCGGATGGTCGCAGAGGTCCGGAACGACACCCTGCGGTTCGATCCCCTGCTGCTGGTGACCATCAGCCGGAAGGTTCCGCCGCTCGCGGACGAACCAGGCAAGGCCAAGGTCGACAAGAGTGTGGCCGACTGGCGGAAGCGGCACCTGGAGGAAAGCCTGCGGCGGCTGGTCGGGGCCTGGCTCCTGGTGTTCCCCATCGCCGGCCGGACGATCCCCGCCCAGAGCCGCGGGGTCGGACGGCGCGACGTACCGGCCGTCCCGCAGAAGGTGCAAGAGGAGAAGCCTCAGCCTTTCGTGCGGGTGCAGGGGCCGCTGTGGCGGCGGCGGTCCGGTGGGTGGTTGATCATCGGGACGGTGCTTGCTGTGCTGGCGGCGACGTACGCCGGGTTCGGCGTACTGGACGATCGGCGGCACTGTGGTGGGGACGGCTTTCGGTGGTTGTTCTTCGAGGCCGTGGACGAGTCGGTGGCGAGGGTGGACGGGGACTGCGTCGGGGTGACCGACGGGACCAACGCGTTGTTGTACCCGACTCAGTCGTTCGGGCCGGTGGGGGACAAGATCCTCGAGCAGAACCGGCAGACCGTCGAGCTGAGCAAGCGGGAGCCGGAGCGGCCGGTGATCACGCTGGTCTTCATGACCTCGGCGAACGACCGGTCGCTGAGTGCGGGGGTGTTCACGGCGGAGCGGGAGCAGCTGGCCGGGCTGGCGGTCGCGCAGGCTGTGCAGCTCGGGAAGCCGGCGCAGCGGTACGAGCCGATCCTGCGCGTCCTGATCGCGAATGCCGGGCCGCAGTTCCGGCACGCGGACCGGGTGGCTCAGCAGCTCGGGACGCTGGCTGCGAAGGATCCGTCGATCGTGGCGGTCGTCGGGTTGGTCGAGAGCCGGGAGTCGACGCAGGCGATGATCCGGAAGCTGGCCGCGGTCGGGCTGCCGACGGTGGCCGCCACGCTGACCGCGGACCAGATGGTCGACGTCAGCCGGATGTACGTGCAGATCAGTCCCCAGAACCGGCGCGAAGCCGCGGTCGCGGCCGCCTACGTGCAGAACGAGATCAAGGACAAGAAGGACCCGTTCGGCCGGCCGCTGACCCGCAAGCTGACTGTCTACAAGTCCGACGACCCGGCCGACACCTACAGCCAGAACCTGGCCAAGGACGTCCTGCAGGAGTTCCAGGCTGCCGGGATCCCCGGTCAGGCCGTCTCCTTCAGTCCGCAGGGCACCGGCATGAATGCCGCCCAGGCCGGACAGGACGCGTGCGATCACCGCGGTGAGATCGTGTTCTTCGCCGGCCGCGGCCAGGTGGACTTCCAGGCCTTCGTGGGTGGCCTGCAGGACCGGTGCCGGACCCGGCCGCCGTACCTGATCGGTGGTGACGACGTCACCAAGTACGTCGCCGATCGCAGCACCAGCGGCCTGAACCAGTCGATCCCGTTCCAGTACCTCGCGCTGTCGCTCGCGCCCGACCTGCTGGAGAACGCGACCTCGGAATCAGCCGATTTCTACGCCCAGCTGGAAGAGTTGTTCCAGTACGAGAAGAGCGATCGCGGCCGCAGCCTGGACGGTCACGCCGCACTGAGCTTCGACGCCGCGTACGCCGTGGTGCTGGCGACCAGTTTCCTGCGCCGCGACAGTATCGCGGTGAACGGCGGGACGGTCTGGTCGGCCCTGCAGTCGATCACCGACGCCGACGGCGCCAAGCGTGGCTACCAGGGAGTGACCGGGCGGATCGACTTCGGCGGCCGGGTCAACCACCGGGTGCCGGTGGACAAGCCGGTCGCCATCGTCACCTTCCAGCGCGGCGAGCCGGTGCCAAAGGCAACGATCGTCTGCGGTCCCCGGTCCGAGTCACCGGCATGGTGCCCGGCCGACTAGTCCTTCGGGATGAGGGGAAGACCATCCTGGCGGCCGATGGGTGGCGGCGGTTCGGCACGCATTCTTGAAGGTATGACCGGGGACTTCTTACCTGAACGCCGGAAGGCTTCAGCGCTCAGCCAGACACTGACCGTCGTACTACTGCTTGCTTTGGCCGCGTTGGCTGCGTACCTGTTCCTTTAGGACTCCCAGCGCACTTCTGCCTCGCCGGGCCGGACCACACCGGCCTCGTAGGCGACGACGACGGCCTGCACACGGCTGGACAGGCCGAGCTTGGACAGCACACTGCTGACGTGGGTTTTCACCGTGGTCTCGCTGACGAACAGCTTGCTGGCCAGGTCGCGGTTCGACAGGCCGCGGGCCATCCAGACCAGGATCTCCCGCTCACGCTCGCTCAGCTGACCGAGCATCCCGGCCCAGCGTGCATCCGCCTGCGCGGGCGCCGCGGCCGCCGTACCGCCGACTTGGCGCTCCAGCTCGACACACCGCTCCAGCAGGACGCGCGTCGACGCCGGGTCGACCAGGGAGTCACCGCGGTGCACGGCACGGACGGCTGACACCAGCAGGTCCGGGTCGGTGTCCTTGAGCAGGAATCCGGAGGCCCCGGCCCGGACAGCACTCAGCACATAGGCCTCGTCGTCGAACGTCGTCAGCACCAGTACGGCGGGCTTCGATCGCCCGGCGGCTTTGTTGGCGGCGGTGATGCGCTCGGTCGCGACCAGCCCGTCCATCACCGGCATCCGGATGTCCATCAGTACGACGTCCGGGTCGTACTGGTCGATCAGCCGCAGCGCCTCTTCGCCGTCACCGGCTTGCGCGACCGTGGTCAGGTCCGGCTCGTGATCGAGGATCATCGCCAGCCCCATCCGGATCACGCCCTGGTCGTCGGCGACCAGGATCCGGATCTTCGGCTCGTTCAGTTCTGCGGCGGCAGCCATGCCTGCACTCTCCATCCACCCAAGGGGCCCGCGGCGACGGCCAGTGTGCCGCCGACCGCTGTGGCCCGTTCGCGCATCCCGATCAGCCCGTTCCCGCGGCCGCTCTCGCTCCGCCGGGCGGTCTCCAGCACGTTCACCGGTGGTGGGCCACCGCTGCCGTTGTCGTCGATGGTGAGGAGCTCGCCCTGCGGACCACTCTGCCAGGTCACCCGAGCCGCGGTGGCCTTCGCATGCACCATCACGTTGGTCAGGGCCTCCTGGATGATCCGTACGGCGGTCAGGTCGGTGGCCGTGGTGAGCTGGTGCTGCCGGGTCGGCAGGAACATCGCGACGTCGATCCCGACCGCCTTCAGCCGCTCGCCCATCCTGGCCACATCAGCCAGGTCGGGGACCGGAGCGGTACCGCCACCGGAGTCGGTCGGCTCAGTTCCCGGGGCGCCGTTGAGCACCCGGACGGTCTCCCGCATCGCGGTCAGCGCTTCCTTGCCGCTGGCAATGATCCAGCGGATCGCCTCGCGCAGCACCTCGGGGCGCTGGTCGGCCACCCGGTCGGCGGCCTGAGCCCGGATCACCACCGCGCTGACGTGATGGGAGATCACGTCGTGCAGGTCGCGGGCGATCCGGGTCCGCTCGGCGACCGCGGCCCGCTCGGCCTCGATCGCGCGCAGCCGGACCAGCTCGGCGTTGCGCTGTTCCAGCACTGCCACGCTCTTGCGGCGCCGGCGCGCGTCGGCGCCGAGCAGCACCATGCCGCAGATCAGGGCCTCCGCGAAGACGAAGAGCGACACGTCGATGTAGCTGTAGAGGCTCTGCAGGTTGCTCGGCAGGTTCTCGTACCGCTTGCCGTACATGATCGCGCGGTTGGAGTGACCCAGCACGATCGCGACCACGGTCGGCAGCCCGATCATCAGGCCGGCCAGGCTGCCCATCGCGAAGAACCCGCTGACCAGGCGACGGACGCCGTTCGAGGCAGCGATGTAGCCGGCCACCAGCAACGGGACCAGATGAATCTCGGACTGCAGTGCCGCGTCGGCGATCTCGGGCTGCCCGAACATGGTCAGGCCGAGCTGGGCGGCCAGGCCGGTGCCGACGGTCGCGTAGACCAGCGGATAGAGGATCGCGACAGTGATCAGGGTCGTCCGGGGGCTCCGACGGCCGAAGGCGACGGTGCCGATCAGGAAGACGCCGGTGACCGCGGAGACCATCGGGTTGCGCGGCCGCAGCCAGCTGTCGTCGATCACTGCCAGGGCCGCGAACCAGACGATGCCCACGAGGGCAGCCACCAGCAGGTCCTGCTGGAGCTGGGTCAGGCGTCGCCATGCGGTCATGTCGCCCAGCGTAGTCATCCGGTATTCAGTGACACCTCGTCTGCCCGGTCGGGTCAGTCTCCAACTTTCGGACGACTCCAGACGTCCGAACTGATACTCAGGGCCTACTGGTGGCCTGCGAGGACGGTCCCTGGGGCCGATGTGGGATCCGTGGCAATCCGAGAGGCTGTACCCATGACCGAACAGCTACCGCAGCGGCCGAGCCGTCCGATGCGGTCCCGGTTGCTGTCCGTGACCGGGGTGGCTGTGCTGGTGACCGTGGTCGGATCAGTCCTGATCTGGCACACGCAGTTAGGGGAGTTCTTCTCGCCGGAGGCCGACAAGGAGCCGGTCGTCTCGGGGCTGAACGCGCCCGGTGTCTCCGGGCCTCCTCCGACGACGCTGGCTACTCGCACGCCTCAGCCCGAGCGGGAGCCTACGAAGCCGGCGAAGCCGAAGGCCACCACGAGCCCGAAGCCGAAGCCCACGAAGAGCCCGAAGCAGGCCCCCAAGAAGACGGCCGAGTACGGCGAGCTGGACATCGACGGGCTGTCGCCGAAGCTGCGCGCCCGGTTGAAGAAGGCGATCGTCGCCGCGCGCGCCGACGGCGTCCGGATCCAGATCAACTCCGGCCGGCGGAGTGCCGCCAAGCAGCAGCGGCTGTTCGACGAGGCGGTCAAGAAGTACGGCTCCGCCAAGGCAGCGAGCCGCTGGGTGCTGCCGCCCAAGTACTCCGCCCACGTGCAGGGCAAGGCCGTCGACATCAAGCCGGTGGCCGCCATGCAGTGGCTGGACAAGAACGGCTGGCGCTACGGCGTCTGCCGCCGCTATGACAACGAACCCTGGCACTTCGAGGCTCTGACGGCGCCAGGGACCAAATGCCCACCGCGTGAACCCCACTCAGTGGCCAAGAAATAGTCCATCCGATGCCCGCCAGGAGCAGATCATGACGATGACCTACGCACACCCGTTGCCCACGCGCTACACCCGCGCCCGGCTGACCGTCCCCGCACTGTGGCGCCAGGTAGTCCGTGGCAGCGACACCGTCAAGGGGAGCGAGAAGATCGTGCCGGAGCCGGATCGGTCGGCGTACACGCAGCTGGAGATCTACGACGGCGTACTGGCCGCCTTCGAGCGCCGGGACGAGGTCGCCGCGGTGCTGGCGGCTGCCGGTGACCGCGACACCGCCGTACGCCGGTTGCGTCAGGAGCTGGCGTTGAGCCACCTGCAGGCGACCGCCCTGCTCGACCTGCCGCTCACCACCGAGTGCCGGGACCGGATCGCCCACCGCGCCGCGGAGTTGCGTGCAGCGCTCGAGCGGTAACACTGGATGGGTGATCACTCTCGAGCAGGCCGCACGGTTACGCAAGGCGGGTGTCCTGTGGACACCCGCGGCCGGCGATCGGTTCGTCGTCCCGGACCGCGAGATGGACGACGACGTGTTCGTCGTGAGCGACATGACCGTCGAGGTGCACGATTACCAAGGCAGCAAGGTGATCGGGTTCAACGGCACCACCGAATGGGCGCTGGACAGCATCGAGCAACGCGAGGTGATCTGGCTCCCTCGTGAAGAACAGCTCCGGACGCTACTGGGTTCGCATTTCCGCCGACTGGAGGCCGTCGCCGACGGGTACACCGTCGAGCTGACCAGCTCCACCCACAGTTCACCAGACGCCGAGCAGGCCTACGCGGCCGCCGTACTGCACCTGCTGTCCGCCTGAGTCACCGCGGCGTGTTGGGGCGCCAGTACTGTTTCTTGTCCTTGTCCTTCACGGTGTAGCCGAGTTTGGCCACCTCGTCGCGGAGCTCGCGCAGGTCGGCCTTGCCCTTGTCGCCGTCGTCGAAACCCTTCGCGCGAGCCTTCAGTACGGCGTTCGCCCCCGGAGGCAGCTCGGGCTCGTCCTCGACCCAGCGGCGGAACCGGTCCTCGTGCGGATCGCCGTTGTCGGTCCACGGATAGCCGTGCCGGCGGAAGGCCTGCGGGATCTTATGGACCTCGCTCTTCAGCTGGTCGTGCTTCTCCCGCGCCAGTTCACGTGTCGTCGAGTCCAGCAGCACGATCTCCTTGCCGTCCAGGAACGCGGTGGCGACCTTGTGCCGCGGCACGGTCACGGTCTTCTCGTTCTTCAGGAACTCCACCGACTCGTCGGTGATCGTCACCTTGAGGGTGTCGTCGAGCGCGATCGCGCCCAGGAACAGTCCACCGAGCAGGCCCACCGTCATACCGCCCAGACCGACCCACAACGCGTCCCAGGTCGCGAGCACCTCGAACATCCGCTGCCGTGGGACCCAGCGCAGCCCGGCCAGCCAGTCCGCGATCCGGGGCAGGAAGAAGCCGAGCACCACACCGGCCAGCGGCAACGCGCCGTACAAGAGCACCTTGTCGGCGAGCGAATGCCCGATCACCGTCTTCCCCGTCGTCGCCTGCATGCTCCGAAACTAGCGGCTGGGAGCGGAACTTTAGTATCGGAACAGGACGACCGAAGGAGACTTGGTGACCGAGGGCATCTGGCTGCGCTTCCTGAGCGGCCCCGAGATCGACTCGCTGGGGCTGACCCGGACCGAGATCGTCGACGCCGTCGAGGAGGCAGTCCGCGAGCACGGTCTCGGCCGGACGAGCTTCGAGCCGCGGGTGCACCTGATGCCGTCGAACGGCGGAATCGGTCACTTCAACGTGCTTCGCGGGCATCTGGACGGGTTGGGTGCGCACGGCATCAGCGGGGTGAAGGTGGTCGGCGACTTCGTGCCGAACTACCAGGTGGGACTGCCGAGTGAGTTGGCGATGGCCACGTTGTTCGATCCGACGACCGGCGTACCGCTGGCTGTGCTGGACGCGACGTTCATCACCGCGGCGCGGACCGGGGCGATGACGACGGTGGGGGCGCGGTACCTGGCGCGGCGGGACAGCAAGATCCTGGCGCATGCCGGCGCTCGTGGGACCGCATGGTGGAACGTGACGATGCTCGACGATCTGTTCGAGCTGGACGAGATCCGGGTGACGTCTCGGCGGGCTGAGTCGCGGGAGAAGTTCGCGGCTGAGCTGTCGGAGGAGCTGTCCACGCCGGTGCGGGTGGTGGCGACGGCTGAGGAGGCGTTCGACGGGGCCGACGTGATCGTGGAGGCGACGCGGTTGATGGAGCCTGAGCCGTTGCTGCGGACGGCGGCTGTTCGGCCGGGGGCGTTCGTGGTGCCGTATGGGACGGTCAGTGCGGTGGAGCTGGATCTGCTGGATGTGATGGACAAGGTCGTGGTGGACGACTGGCGCGAGGCGCAGTCGGGGAAGTTCGGTTCGTTGCGGCGGCACGTGGACAGCGGCCGGCTGTCCCCGGAGACCTTGTACGCCGAGCTGGGGCAGATCGTCGCCGGGCAGAAGCCGGGACGGGAGAATGATGCCGAGCGCAACCTTTTCTGGCATCGGGGGTTGTCGCTGCTGGATGTGGCGATCGCGTATCTGATTCTGCAGAAGGCCGAAGGTGCGGATGTCGGCACGATGCTGCGGTTCCACTGACATGCTGATCAACCAGGCATCGGACGTCGATCCGAGCAGCGCTGCGCCGGTCGAGATCGCCCAGCCGCTGCTCGATCGGCTCGCTGGTATTCGGGCGGAAGTGCTGCAGGCGTTGAGCTCGGGTTCGGCTGTCTACGGTGTCAATACCGGTATGGGTGCGATGAGCAAGGTGCGGTTGAGCGAGTCCGAACAGCGCATCCACCAACGGAACCTGCTGCTGGGGCGAGCGGTTGGCGGACCGCCCTGGCTGCCGGCCGACGAGGTGCGCGCGGTGTTGCTCGGTCGGCTGCGGACCTTCCTGAATGGCGACGCCGGGGTCTCGGTCGAGCTGATCCAGCAATTGGTTGCCCTGATCAACAGTAATGGTGTGGTGCAGATTCCTGCCGAGGGAGCTGGGTCGGCCGGGGAGATCATTCCGCTTGCACATGCCTTCGGGTCGTTCGAACCAGGACCGAAGGAGGGGATCGCGTTGCTGGCGGGGATTCCCGGTGCCACCGGGAGGGCGGCTCTGCAGGTTGCGCGGGCTCGGCGGTTGGCTGATCACCTGACGGCGGTTGCTGCTGGGGCGATCTCGGTGGTCGGGGCGAACCGGGCGCCGTACCAGCCTCTCGCGGGACGGGGAGACGACGTACTGGCTGGGGAGTTGGCTCAGTTGCTGGAGCTGGCTGGGCCTGAGGCGGAGCCGCGGAGTTTGCAGGCGCCGGTTTCGTTTCGGGTGGCGGGGCAGGTGACTGCGCATGTACGACGGTCGGTCGCCGATCTGGATCGTGCGGTACGGCGGGCGTTCGACGGGGTGACCGACTCGCCGGCGTACTTGGGTGGTGAGTTCGTGGGGACGGCCGGCTTCCACGGGATTGATCTGACGGCGTACTGCGATCACCTGGTGGCGGCGTTGGCCCATGCAGCGGAGGTTTCGGCTGCGCGGTTGCATCGGTTGCTGGATCCCGCGGTGACCGGGCTGCCGGCTCAGCTCGCGCACGAGCCGGGGCCGCAGGCTGGGTTGGTGGCGGTGCACAAACGGGCGGTCGCGACGACGCATCGGCTGCGGCGGCTGACGTTGCCCACGGCAATCGGTACGGCGGAGACGTCGAACGGGCAGGAGGATGTGCAGAGCTTCTCGTGGGAGGCGGTCGGCAACCTCGCGGAGGCCATTCGCCTGACTCGCGAGGTCACCGCCTGCGAACTACTGGCCGTCTATCAGGCCTTCACACTGGCCGAACGCCCGCTGCCGACGAGCCTGCAGGCGGTCGCGGACGTCGTACCGCCGATCGTCGCCGACCGGCCGTTCGGCCAGGATCTGACCCGGCTGCTGGAGACTGTGCTTCAGCCCTGACCGGCAATGGCCTTCTTCAGCTGCGCGACCAGCTCCGGCAGCATGAACTTGATCCCGAGCGGACCACCGATCGAGAACGCGCTGGAGAACTCACCGCTCGGCGACGGGGTGTTGATCACCGGGGCACCACCGAAGTACGCGACGTGCTTGCCCTTGACCGCCGGAAGTGCGTTGTACAGCTTGTTCTTCTCCAGCCCGGGATCGATCTTGCCGGCGGCGTCGAGTGCGGCCAGGTAGATCACGTCGGCCTCGAACTTGGCGGTCTGCTCGGCCGGGATCGCGACGTAGAAGTCGCCGTTCTCCATCGCGTCGATCTGTGGGTTGGTCTTGAAACCGAGCGATGTGAGCAGGTGCATCCGCGGGTCGGACGGCAGCCAGGCGTTCAGGACCTGGTTCGTGTAGACGCCGGCCGTGATCGTCTTCCCGGCGAACTCCGGGTTCGCCTTGGCCGCGTCGCTGAGCAGCGCCTCGGTCTGCTCGATCACCTCGGTGCCCTTGGCCGACGTACCGGTGGCCTTGGCGATCTCGGCGACCTGGTCCTGCCACTTCACGCCGTACACGTTCTTGGTACCGGCCGGGGCCGCGATCGTCGGCGCGATCGCGTTGAAGGTCTCGAACTCCTTCTTGTCGTTGATCGAGTTCACGTAAAGAATCAGGTCCGGGTCGAGGGCGGCGATCTCCTCGAACTTCGGCTGGTACGCCTGCACCAGCTTCGGGGCCGGCTGGTCGCCGAGCGCGGATTTCACCCAGCCGCGCGTCTCGGTGTGGCCGAACCAGTCCGCACCCGCCACCGGGACGACCCCGAGCGCGATCGCGGCCTCCATGTCCCCGCCGCCGATCGCGACGATGCGCTGCGGCTTCGCCTTGATCGTCGTCGTACCGAACAGGTGCGTGATGGTCACCGGGAAGCCCGCGGAGCTGCTGTCGCCTGCGGTGTTCTGCGGGGTCTCGCCCTGACTGCAGGCGGTGAGACCGGCCAGCGCGAGGACGACGGCCACGATGGATCGGAGATTCATTAGGGCAGCCTAACCTGACTCGGCGGCGAGATTGTCAGGGGTTGAACGAAAAAATCCAGCACGACACGCGGTCCGCACCCGAGTCGCAAGTAGCTCGCGGCCCTCCTGTGTCGTTCAGAAGGTAAAGCTGACCCGACGGGGCTATCAGGTCACTGGTTGTATCCAGTAGCCTGACGCGCGTGTGGCGGATATGGAGGAAGTCGTTGAAGCGGTTCGTGGTCCCACCGGACTGGCCGTCGCCGCCCCGCCGCAGTTGGGTTCCGCCGAAGACCTGGCGTCCTGACCCCTCCTGGCCCCCGGCCCCCGACGACTGGCAGTTCTGGGTCGACGGCAAGGGTGAGCCGGTCCGCGGCCCGGTCGGCCGGTACGCCGGTCCCTCGCAGCGCACGGTCTTCGCCGGAGCCGGTGCGATGGTGCTGGCGTTCGCCGTCGTCTTCTGGGCGCTGTCCGCGGTCGGGCTGTTCGGCGGTGGCGGCGAGGACGCCGGTGCCGCGCACATCGCCGAGACCCCCGAGACACCTGCGGTCACCGAGACTCCCGCCGTACCGCCGCGCGTGACGCCGAGCCGCCGCCCGACGCCGACGGCGACCCCGAGCAAGATCAAGGCCGTCGCCGAGCCGACCCTGCGGCCGACCAAGACCAGGACCACGAAGAAGCCCGAAACCGTCAAGCCGTCGACTACTCCGACGCCGACGACCCAGACGGTGAAGCCGACCCGCCCGACCACCAGCAGGCCGCCGACCCGCGACGAGATCCTCCGCCAGTACTGCATCGACCGCGGCTGGCCACCGGAGTGGTGCGTCCCCAAGGACGACCCCTCCGAGCGCTGATCAGACCACGTTGCGTTCGGTACGGCGGAGGGCCGTGCCGAAGCGGCTGGCGTGCATGGGGCTGATGTCGACGAAGGGTTCGTGGCCTAGGTAGAGGTCGCGGATGATTTCGCCGACGGCTGGGCCCTGGAGGAAGCCGTGGCCGGAGAAGCCGGTGGCGTAGAGGAAGCGGGAGAGGCTGTCGGCTTCGCCGATGAGGGCGTCGTGGTCAGGGGTCACCTCGTAGAGGCCGGCCCAGCCGCTGGCGATGCCGACGTCGAGGAGCGACGGGGCTCGGCGTTCCATGGCGGCGGTGAGGCGCGGAAGCCAGGCGTCCGTGCGGTCGAGGTGGAAGCCGGGGAGCTCGTCGGGGTCGGACATGCCGAGCAGGAGGCCGGGGCCCTCGTGGTGGAAGTAGAGCGTGCTGGTGAAGTCGATCGTCATCGGCATGGTGGGCGGGAGGCCGGGGATGGCCTCGGTGACCACGATCTGACGGCGTAGCGGGGTGACCGGGAGATTGATCCCGAGGGGTGCGGCGAGGGCGGCCGACCACGCGCCGGCCGCGCAGATGACCGTGCTGGTGCGGACGGTGCCGAGGCTGGTCCGGACCGTGCTGATGTTGTTGCCAACGGCATCGATGCCGAGGACGTCGCAGTTGGTGAGCAGGGTGGCGCCGAGACGGCGGGCGGCGGTCGCGTAGCCGAGGACGACGGACTCCGGTGAGCAGTGGCCGTCGGCGGGGGAGAAGCAGGCGCCGGCCAGGCCGTCCGGGGCGAGGATCGGGGCCAGCGACAGGGTTTCGTCGACGCCGATCATCCGGGTCGGCAGGCCGACTGCGCGCTGCCGGATCGTGCTTTCGCGGAACAGCTCGAGCTGGTCGTCGTTCTCCAGCAGGAACAGGTAGCCGACCCGGTGCAGGTCGATCTCCTGTCCGGGACGCTTTCCGAAGTTCGCGAACGCCTCCAGGCTGCGGGCGCCGAGCGCGATGTTCAGGTCGTCGGAGAAGTTCGCCCGGACCCCGCCGGCCGCCTTCGACGTCGAACCGGAACCGAGTGCGTTCCGCTCCAGCAGCAGCACGCGGTCGACCCCGGCCTCGGCCAGGTGGAACGCGATACTCGTCCCCATCACCCCGCCGCCGACGATCACCACGTCGGCGGCCTCGGGCAGTACGCCGCTCATGGCAGCAGGAAGTCCAGATCAGCTTCGACGGTCTCGGTATCCATCTGCGCCTTCTGCAGCTTGCCGGAGTAGTCCCAGTTCATCGACTGCCACCGGGTGAACTGGTCGAGCACCCAGATCCCGCTCTGCCGCGAACCGTTCCCCGACTTGCCGTTCCCGCCGAACGGCAGGTGCGCCTCGGCGCCGGAGGTCGAGTTGTTGACGCTCACCATCCCGGCCGAGATGCCCTGCGCGAACCGGAACGCCTCGTTCGGATCGGTCGTGTAGATCGAGCTGGACAGACCGTATCCGGGCTTGTTGCCCAAGGCAATCGCTTCCTCGAGGGTCGTGTACGTCGTGATGCCGACGACCGGACCGAAGGTCTCGTTCAGGAAGATCTCGTCGTCGGACTGCACCCCGTCGACGATCACCGGGTGATAGAACAGTCCATCCGAAGGGTCGCCGACGAATCCCGCCCGTGGGTTGTCCGCGCCGACCCGGCCGGTCGCGCCGATCACCGTGTGGTGGGCCGCGATCCAGCCGAGCGACTTCTCGAACCCGGCCGCGAACTTCTCGTCCAGCAACGGCCCGAACAGCACGTCCTGGGTGGGATCCCCCATCGCCGCACCCGCGACGGCCGCGGCGAAGCGCTCCACGAACACGTCGTGGATCGACTCATGCACGATCACCGTGCCAAGCGACGTACAGCGTTGTCCGGCGGTGCCGAAGCCGGAGAACAGTGCGCCTTCGACAGCGAGGTCCAGGTCGGCGCTCGCGCTGATCACCATCGGGTTCTTGCCGCCGAGCTCCAGACACGGCGTCTGCAGGTGGCGACCGCAGAGTTCGCCGATCTCGGTACCGACCGCGCTCGATCCGGTGAACCCGACCTTGTCGATCAACCCCGCCTGCAGCGACTGCTCCAACCCCGCGAACGTGTCCGGACCATCGGCGTACACGACGTTGAGGACACCGGCCGGTACGCCGGCGTGCGCGAACAGCTCGTAGAACGCGTCGGACATCACTGCCGAGTACTCCGCAGGCTTCCAGACGACTGTGTTGCCGCAGAGCAGGGCCGGGACGATGTACCAGGACGGGACCGCGACCGGGAAGTTGCCGGCCGTGATGATCGCCACCGTCCCGATCGGGCGGCGGAAGGTGAACAGCTGCTTGTCCGGCATCTCCGACGGAACGGTCTGCCCGTACAGCCGGCGGCCCTCGCCGATGAAGAAGTCGCAGGTGTCGATGATCTCCTGGACCTCCCCACGCGCCTCGGCGATCGGCTTGCCGATCTCCCGCGTGACGAGCTGGGCCAGCCGCTCCTTGTTGGCGGTCATCAGCCGGCCGACGTTCGCGATCACCTGACCGCGCTGCGGCGCCGGCATCGCGGCCCACGCCCCCTGCGCCGCCCGAGCCGCCTCGGCCGCCCGCACGAACACCGCCGGCCCCGCGCTACCCACGGTCCCGACGACATCGCTCAACCGCGCCGGATTCGTCGACTCGGTACGCCGTACCGACTCCGCAACCCGCTCGCCGCCCACAACCGACAACACCTCGACGCCCATGCAATTCCCTTCAGTAGTTGATCACCCCACCCTCACTCACCGAAGCTCACACCGCCACCTCAACCCGCATTTGGTGGGTGCACCCATCAAATGGGAGGTTCCCGCCCCGGAATTTCGGTGGGGAACCTCCTAGCTGGTGGGTGCACCCACCAAACGGGGCGGGCGTCACGAGGGGCGAGGTCCAGGAGCTCTTGTGATTGCATTCACAAGCGGTTAGAATGGACGTCCGGAGCAACTGTCGCAGCGACAGCGAGGTGCCACGATGACGAGCCGCAAGCCGCCGTCCATGTCCATGCAGGACTGGGTCGACCATCAGGTCCGCCAGGCCGAGAAGGACGGCGAATTCGACGATCTGCCCGGCGCGGGCAAGCCGCTGAAGCTCGCGGATCAGCACGATCCGGATTGGTGGGTGAAGGACTTCATCCGCCGGGAGAACCTCGACACCGAGGCGTTGCTGCCACCTCCGATGCTGCTCCGCAAGGAGAAGGCGAAGGTGCGCGAGACGGTCGCGAAGATGCGCCGCGAGTCCGAGGTCCGCGAGTACCTCGAGGACCTGAACAAGCGGATCGTGCTCGCCATCCGCGACACCACCGGCCCGGTGATCCCGGTCGGGAAGGTCGACGCCGAGGCGGCGCTGGCGCAGTGGCGCGTGGACCACGAGGAGTGGCTGGAGAACCGCCGCCGGGCCCTCGCTCGTGCTGCCGAGGAGGCCGACGTACCGGCGAAGAAGTCGTTCTGGCAGCGGATCTTCAGCTGAGCAGCGCTCGGGCCGCGTTCTCGATCGTCTCCTCACTGAGCAGCACCTGACGGGCCGCGTCGCCGAGTGGGACGAACGAGTCCTCCGAGGTGACGCGGGCCATCCGGCCGGTGTAGCCGTGGTCGATCAGCGCGGCCAGCACGCCTTCCGATACACCACCGGAGCGCCGGGTCTCGTCCACGACGAGCACCCGGCCGGTGGCCGTTGCCTCGCGCAACAAATCCTCGACCGGCAGCGGCGCCAGCCACCGCAGGTCCAGAACCCGTACGCCGGGCACCCGCGCCGCGACCCGCAGGCTCATCGGCACCCCGTTGCCGAAGCTGACCAGGGTCAGCTCGGTGCCCCCGCCGTACGTGCGGCCGCGGCCGATCGGGACCGGCTCGGTCGGGTACGGCGTCAGCCACGCGTCATCGGCTTCGTCGTACAGATCGCGGCGGTGGTAGAGCGCGATCGGCTCCAGGAAGACACAGACCGTGCCCGAGGATCGGGCCGCCGCGGCGCAGGCGTGCAGCATCGCCGCGGCGTCGTCCGGTCGTGATGGTGAGGCGATCACGATGCCGGGGATGTCGCGCAGGACGCCGATCGCGTCGTCGTTGTGGAAATGGCCGCCGAACCCCTTCTGGTAGCCGTAGCCGGCGATCCGCAGCACCATCGGGTTCGCGTACTGCTCCTGCGAGAAGAACTTCAGCGACGCGGCCTCACCACGGAGCTGGTCCTCGGCATTGTGCAGATAGGCCAGGTACTGGATCTCCGGAAACGGCAGCAGCCCCGAAACACCCGCACCCAGCGCGAGGCCGAGGATCGACTGCTCATCCAGCAGGGTGTCGAAGACCCGGGCTGCGCCGTGCGCCTTCTGCAGTCCGCGCGTGACGCCGTACACGCCGCCCTTGCGACTGACGTCCTCACCGAACAGCATCGCCTCGGGATAAGACGCCAGTACGTCGCTCAGTGCGCGGTTGATGGATTGGCTGAGTGTCAGGCGTTCCGTGGTCGGCGTGCGCTGCGGCAGCGACTCGGCGACCACCAATGGATCGGGGAAGCGGAGTGGCGCGGCGACCGCCTCGGCCGACGACAGCTGCGGCAGACCGCACACCTCGGCCGCGATCCGCATCGCCTCGGACCGCTTGTCCTCGTAGAGTTCGATCACCTCGTCCGCACTGAGACCCGCGCCGAGCAGGCGACGCGCCGTTCCCAGCAAAGGATCCAGCACCTCGTCGGCAGCCAACTCTGCAGTACTCCGGTACGCCGCCTCGACGTCGGAACCGGCGTGGCCGAGCAGCCGGACGGTCCGCAACCGGAGGAACGCCGGCCGCCGATTCCGCCGTACGAAGGTTGCTGCTTCCATCGCCATCGTCAGGGTCGCGGCCAGATCAGTGCCGTCGGCATCGAAGTACCGCAGGCCGGGGCGTTGGCCGTAGGCCTGCTTGATCCAGCCGTCCGGCGTCCGCACGCTGATCCCGAGCCCGTTGTCCTCGCAGACCAGCAGCAGCGGCATCGGGATGCCCTGGTACGACGTGTGCAGGGCGGCGTTGATCGCACCGGTGGCCGTGGAGTGGTTCGCCGAGGCGTCGCCGAAGCTGGTCACCACGATCGCGTCCGCGGGCCACGGCGACGGTACGCCGAGCTTCGCGGCCCGGGCCATCGAGAACGCGACGCCCATCGCCCGCGGCAGGTGGGACGCGATCGTCGAGGTCTGCGGGATGATCGCCAGGTCGTGCCGGCCGAAGACCTTGTGCCGGCCGCCCGAGATCGGCTCGCTGGTCGCCGCGGCGACGCCGAGCAGGATGTCGCGTAGCCCGTCCTTCACACCGCACTGGTCCGCGCGGGCCAGGTAGAAGGCGCCGGAGCGGTAGTGCAGCAGGGCGGGGTCGGTCGGCCGGAGCGCCGCGGCTACGGCCGCATTGCCCTCGTGACCGGCCGATCCGATCGTGTAGAAGCCGTGTCCCTGGGACTGCATCCACCGCGCGGCGAGATCCGCATGCCGGCTACCGAGCTGAGCGTCGTACAGACTGCGCAGCAGCTCCGCGGAGTAGTCGCAGGGCGCGGGTTTGAGCGCGCGGACCCGCTCCGCGAACCGCTCGTCGACAGCGGTCATGGCGCGGTCTTTCTATTCCAAACCGCAGTCGAAGCCGTCGTCGTTCGGATTGGCGTCGGCGAGGACGTCCAGGATCCGGCTCGCGCCTTGAAGGTCCGCATTCGATACATGATCCGCGAAGAACGTCGAGACCACAGCTTCGACCACGGGTCGGGCCGCGTCGAGCGCCTTCCGGCCGTCCTCGGTCAGCTCGGCCCAGGTGGCCCGGCGGTCCTCCGGGGTGGTCCGGCGGACCACCCAGCCGTCCTTGTCCTCGAGCTTGCCGACCAGGCGGGTGGCGCCGGAGCGGGAAATCATCAGCTCCTCCGCGAGCCGGGCCATCCGCAGCGGACCGTCGCCCAGGGCGCGCAGCACCTCGTGCTCGAAGTAGGTCATCTTCAGCCTGGTCCGGAGCGTGTTGTCGAGGTGCGCGAACAGCAGGGTGTCCGCGCGGTACAGCGCTCGCCAGGCCTGGAGCTGGGTGGGACTCATCTCCGGCGGCATGAGATCAGTCTACGCCGTTCGGTGCACAATAAAACTGTTGACACGTGAACTGTTCACGTGGGTACTCTGTCGGCGTAGGGTGAAACAGTCGGTTGGGTGAGCAGGAGGAGGCGATCGTGAGCGAGAGCGGCGCGGGGTGGAAGGCGGTTCGGCCGCTGAGGCACCGCAATTACCGGTTGCTCTGGACCGGGTTGGCGGTGGCGCTACTCGGCAGTGGGCTCTGGCTGGTCGCGCTCGCATGGCAGGTGATCGAGCTCGGTGGTGGGCCGGTCCAGCTGTCCGTGGTGACGACGGCGTACAGCATCGGGCTGGTCGTCTGTGTCCTCTTCGGTGGAGTCGCCGCTGACAGGTTGTCGCAGCGCTCGGTCATCGTCGCGGCCGACGTGGTCCGAGGTGCGGTGCTGCTGGTCGTCGCTGCTCTCGCGTTGACCGGGCTGCTGGAGGTTTGGCATCTGGCCGCGGCAGCCGTGCTGGTCGGTGCCGGCGAGGCGTTCCTGATACCGGCGTACACGGCATTGGTGCCGAGGCTGCTGCCTGCTGACCAGTTGCTGGCGGCCAACGGGCTCGAGGGGACGCTGCGACCGTTGGCACAGCAGGCGACCGGTCCCGCACTGGGCGGCCTGGTGATCGCCGCGATGTCGCCGGGGATGGCGATCTTGATCACCGCGCTCACCTACTTCTTCTCCGCCGCCTGTGTGCTCGCGATGCGGGTGCCGGCCAATGAGCCGGCCGCGGTCGATGAGGTCGACGAGGAGCGGGCGACCGGCGTGCGGGCGATGTTCGCGGATCTCCGGGAAGGCTGGGTCTATGTACGACGGACCCGGTGGCTGCTCGCGTCGTTGCTGTTCGGCACCGCGTTCGTGCTGTTCATTCTCGGGCCGCTGGAGGTGCTGCTGCCGTTCGCCGTCAAGGATCAGTTGGGTGGTGGGCCGAAGGACTTCGGTCTGGTCCTCGCGGCCTTCGGTATCGGTGGGGCGATCGGTGCCCTGGCGATCTCGTCCCGGAGCCTGCCGCGTCGCTACCTGACCGTCATGACGTTGATGTGGGGCCTCGGTTCGCTGCCGATCGTGGTTCTCGGTATCGCCCGGGATCTGTGGGTGATGGCGCTCGGCGCGGCTGTGGTCGGCGCGACCATGTCGGCGGGCATGGTCATCTGGGGCACGTTGCTCCAGCGCCGGGTCCCCGATCACCTGCGCGGCCGGATCTCCAGCCTCGACTTCTTCGTCTCGCTGCTGCTGATGCCGGTCTCGATGGCGCTGGCCGGTCCGGCCGGTGCCCTCCTCGGTGTACCGGCCGTCTTCATCATCGCCGGTGTCGGGCCGGCCCTCGTCTGCCTGCTGGTCGTCTACTTCGGCCGGCTGCCCTCCGACGAGCTCGCCAACCCGCTCGACGTCACCCCGGAACCAGCCAACGCTTGATCACGTCCGACCTGCGGCTGACAACCTTCCGCCAGGTTCCAGACGTCTCTGTTTGGGGAACGGTGGGATAGGGCCACTCGTTCTATCGGGTAGCGGGTGGGAATGACGTGAGGTGGGCGTGACTGTGAGTGTGCAGCGGGTGGTGATTGCTGCCGGTTTGGGTGCCGGGACGGTGGGCGCCCTCACCGGCGTGCTGCTGCTTGGTCCGCTGGGGGCTTCGCTCCTGCTCGCAGTCGTTTTCCTGATCGTCTGGCCACTGGCCGCGGTGATCCGCCAGGTCGTGGACGACACCCCGGACTATTCGGCGGTCACGGTCGCCGCGCTGGCCGCCGCGGGGGTGCTGTGCCTGCCCGGCCTGGTTCGGTTGGTCGCGGACGGAGCGTTCGGTGTCGCGACTCTGCTGGTCGGAGCGGTGGCGTTCGTGCTGATCGATCTCGTCGTGCCGGCTCGTCGGGAGCGGCCGTCGTCGCGCAGGCAGCGTCGGATCCGGCGGCTGACCGAGGAGCAGTTCCTCGAGGACGAGGCACTGATCGCGGCCCTGCAGTGCCCGTTGAGCATCAGCGAGTTGTGCGATGTCTGGGTCGAGACTGCGGGCCAGCTGGCTCAGGGCGCCGACATGCGGGACCGGCAGGCGGTCGCCGAGGTGCGGCGGATCTGCCTGGACGAGTTCGAACGCCGCAACCCGGTGGGCTTCCAGCGCTGGCTCGACGCCGGTGCCCCTCCGAACCCGACGACGTACCTGATGGCCCACGGCGAATAGGCCTCAGGAAGCCTTCTTCCGCGCTGCTGTCTTCTTGGCGGCCGTCTTCTTCGTGGTGCTCTTCTTGGACGTCCGCGCCTTGCGGGCGGCCTCGACGCTGGCGCGCAGGGCGCTGACCAGATCGGTCGGGGTGGTCGCCTCCGGCTCCTCCTCGTTGTAGACGACCTCCTTGCCCTTGCGCTTGGTCTCGACGAGCTTCTGCACCCGCTCGGTGTACGTGTCCTTGTACGCCGACGGCTTCCACTCACCGCTCATCGCCTCGACCAGGTCGGCCGCCATCGTCAGCTGCTTCCCGGCCCGCGACTTGGCCGGCAGATCGTCCAGCTCGGCGACCGGATCCCGGATCTCGTCGGCGAAGTACATGGTCTCCAAAACCAGCACCTTGTCCTGCGCACGGATCGCGGCCAGATACTCCTTGCCGCGCATCACGAACTTGGCGATCCCGGCCCGGTTCGTCTTCGCCAGCGCGTCCCGCAACAGCCCGTACGACGAGGCGTTGTCACCGTCCTTCGGACCCAGGTAGTAGGTCTTCTGGAAGTGGATCGGATCGATCTCGTCCAGGTCGACGAAGGTGTCGATCTCCAGCGACCGCGACTTGCCCGGCGCGATGTCGTCCAGCTCGGACGGTTCGACGACGACGTACTTGCCGTTGCCGAGGTCGTGCCCCTTCACGATCTTGTCGTAGGGGACCTCACGCCCGGTGCGCTCGTTGACCCGCTTGTACCGGATCCGGTCCGAGGTCCCGCGCTGGAACTGGTGGAAGTCCAGCTCGTGCTCCTCGGTCGCGCTGTACAGGCCGACCGGCACCGAGACGAGGCCGAAGGTGATGTAACCGCTCCAGATCGATCGCGCCATGCACGCCCGGTACCCAGCTCACATGCGGTTGTAGCGTTTCCGGGCCTCGCGGCTCTCCTTCTGGGCGTCGCGAGCGGTACGGCGGGCTTCGTCGAGCTCGGCACCCAGGTTGTGCACGAGTTGCTGCGCCTCGGCGAGCGCATCGCGGGCGTCGTCGAGCTGCTTGTCGAGGTCCTCGACGCGGGCTTCGGCGGCCTGAGCCGTGGCGACGGCCGCCTCGAAGGCCTTCTTCGCCTCCGCGCGAGCGGCGGCCTCCCGCTCCTCGGCCTCCCGTTGCGCCCGATCCTTCTCGGCCTCGGCCTTCGTGTCGGCCGCTTCGTCGGCCTGTTGGGTCTTCCGCCGGGCGCGCGCAGCCTCCCGGCGCTCGTCGGTCAACGGGGTGACGTTGGTGGGTTCGCCGTTCTCGTCCACGACACCGAAGCCGACGTGCCGCAGCGCGCTGCTCAACCGGCCTTCCCGTACGGCGTCGCCGGCGGCCGGGTCGACCAGAGCAGCATCGAGTGTCTCGCGGAGCTTCTGGGTGACATCCGCACTGACCTTCTGATCGGCCGCCTTGGCGAGCCGCCCGGCCTCTGTCACCAGCTTGTCCAGCAACTGATGGCGTCTCGGGGTCAGTTCACGCAGCCGGTCGCCGTCCATATCGGCGGTCGCCTCGCGGAACTCGTCGCCCAGCGCAATCAGATCGTCCAGGTCGTCCGGCGCGTTGTGAGCGACCAGGTTCGCCACCCAGGCGGCAACGGTCGGCTTGCGGAGCGCCTTCAGCCGCGTCGAACCGAGCTGATCGCCGTCAGCCTTCAGCTGCTTGGCCAGCTCGTTGCGCGTCGCAATGAAGTCAGCCGCCGGAATCGCGTACAGCCGGTCCGCCGCCTCCTCGAAGTCCACCCGCCCGACGCTACCCGAAAGCTGACACGTTCTGGCACGTTGAGCTGCTTTGCTTGGTCGGTGAATGAATGCTGCTCCGTGGTCGACCTCCGCCAGTACACACTGCACCCGGGTGCCCGCGACACCCTCATAGACGTTTTCGATGAACACTTCGTGGAGGGTCAGGAGGTGTGCGGAATGCACATCGTCGGCCAGTTCCGCGACCTCAACGAGCCAGACCGCTTTGTCTGGCTCCGCGGCTTCAACACTCTGGACGCCCGCGCCGAGGCTCTCAAAGCCTTCTACTACGGCCCGGTCTGGCGCCAGCACGCCGCAGTCGCCAACGCGACCATGATCGACTCCGACAATGCCCTGCTACTGCAGCCGATCCATCTGGGCCCGGGCTACCCGACTCCAGCCTTCCCGCGCCCCGGTGTGGAGACGGACTCGGTCATCGCCGGCATCGTCCACCCGGCCGACGACGGCTTCCCGCAACACTTCCAGGACCAGATCCTCCCAGTCCTGAACGACCTCGGCGTCTCCCCGCTGGCGATCTTCCAAAGCCTGTCCGTCGAGAACAACTTCCCCGCGCTACCGCTGCGCGAGGACTCCGTCCTGGTGTGGCTCGCGCGCTTCGCCGACGATGCGGCGTACGGGGTGGTCCGGGAGGCGTTGTCAGGCTGGGAAGGGCAGGAACTGCGGCTGCGGCCGACCACGCGTTCTCAGCTCCGTTAAATACGTTGCGCGCCCGGTTGCGCGCAGGCATGCTGAATCGACTTGAGCGGCGACGAGCGCTGCCTGGGCTTAAGGAGGGCTGACGGATGGCCATCACTGTGCTGCGGCATGTCCGCGTCAGTCTCACCTCAAGCTTCAGGAGCACTCCCGATGTCTTCAGACGTCTTTCGTACCGAATCTGACTCATTTACCTTCGAATTCCAGCAGGTCGACGAAAGTCTGGCGCCGAACCAGCGCTGGACCACCTGGCTGGACGTCGAGCGCGGTTCTCGCGGGCCTGAGCCCCGCCCTTCGTGGGTGGTGACGGCACAGGCCGCGATCGACACCGAGCTCGGCGTCCTCAAAACCGGTAAGGAAGCTGATGTCTTCCTGATCGAGCGCGCCGTCGAAGCCATCGGCGACGCGCCTGCCCAGTCCTCGTTGCTGGCCGCCAAGCGGTACCGCACCGAGGAACACCGGTCCTTCCACCGCAGTACGGCGTACGTCGAAGGCCGCCGTACCCGGAACAGCCGTGACAGCCGGGCCATGGCCAAGAAGACCCAGCACGGGCGCAGTGTCGCGTCGGGGCAGTGGGCCTACGCGGAATGGGCTGCGCTGAACCAGCTGTGGAAGGCCGGGGTGCCGGTGCCGTATCCGGTCCAGATCGACGGGACCGAGCTGTTGATGGAGTTCATCGACGACGGCGAGGGTGGGGCCGCGCCGCGGCTGGCCCAGGTGCGTCCGCCGAAGGACCTGCTCGGTGCGTACTTCGAGCAAATGCGGAATGCCATGCGGGAGCTGGCTCGGGCCGGCCTCGCGCACGGCGACCTCTCGCCGTACAACGTGCTGGCGCAGGGCGAGCGGATCGTGATGATCGATCTGCCGCAGGTGATCGATGTCGTCGGCAACCCGAAGGGGATGGAGTTCCTGCTCCGGGACTGCCACAACATGGCGGCCTACTTCACCAGCAGGGGCTTGGAGATCGACGAACAGGAGTTGTTCGCCGATCTCCTCACGATGGTGTTCTAGTCGACTGCTTTGGCAGCTGCGCGGCCGGCGGTGCGTCCGGTGAACAGGCAACCGCCGACGAAGGTGCCTTCGAGTGAGCGGTAGCCGTGGATGCCGCCGCCACCGAAGCCGGCCACTTCGCCGGCCGCGTAGACACCGGGCAACGGCGTACCGTCGGTGCGCAGCACACGCGACTCCAGGTCGGTCTGCAGACCGCCGAGGGACTTACGGGTCAGGATGTTCAGCCGGACGGCGATCAGCGGACCTGCCTTCGGGTCCAGGATCCGGTGCGGGGGCGCGACCCGGATCAGCTTGTCACCGCGGTAGTTGCGCGCCCCGCGCAACGCGGTGATCTGCAGGTCCTTGGTGAAGGTGTTGGTGATCTCGCGGTCGCGGGCGACGATCTGGCGCTCGAGATCGGTCAGGTCGATCAGCTTGTCGCCGGTCAGGTCGTTCATCCCGCGGACCAGGTCGGGCAGGTTGTCCCGGACGACGAAGTCCTCGCCCTTCTCCATGAACGCGCGCACCGGCGCGGTCGCGCCACCGCGGGCCCGCCCGAGGACCGCCTTGATATCCTTACCGGTCAGGTCCGGGTTCTGCTCCTGGCCGGAGAGCGCGAACTCCTTCTCGATGATCTTCTGGGTCAGCACGAACCACGTGTAGTCGTAGCCGGTGGTCATGATGTGCTCGAGCGTGCCCAGGGTGTCGAAGCCGGGGAACAGCGGGACCGGCAGCCGTTTGCCGGTGGCGTCGAACCACAGCGACGACGGGCCGGGCAGGATCCGGATGCCGTGCATCGGCCAGATCGGGTCCCAGTTCTGGATGCCTTCGGTGTAGTGCCACATCCGGTCGCGGTTCACGTACCGGCCGCCGGCCTGTTCGGTGATCGCGAGCATCCGTCCGTCGACATGCGCCGGTACGCCGCTGATCATCCGCTTCGGCGGTTCGCCCATCCGCTTCGGCCATTGCGCGCGGACGAGATCGTGGTTGCCGCCGATCCCACCCGACGTGACGATGACGGCCTGCGCCTTCAGCTCGAAGTCACTGACCTCGGTCCGCGAACTCGCCTGTCCACGCAGCACGCTGCTGGGTTCCAGCACCTTGCCGGAGACACCGTCGACGACACCGCCGGTGACGGTCAGCTCGTCGACGCGGTGCCGGAAGCGGAACTCCACCAGCCCTTTGGCCACTGCCTCCCGGACGCGGCGCTCGAACGGCGCGACCAGGCCCGGGCCGGTGCCCCAGGTGATGTGGAACCGCGGGACCGAGTTGCCGTGCCCGTCGGCGTTGTACCCACCGCGCTCGGCCCAGCCGACCACCGGGAAGAACCGCACACCCTGGGCATGCAGCCAAGGCCGCTTCTCGCCGGACGCGAAGTCGACGTACGCCTCGGCCCACTGCCGGGCCCACTTGTCCTCGTCGTCCAGCCGGTCGAACCCGGCCGAGCCGAGCCAGTCCTGCAGCGCGAGGTCGTGAGAGTCCTTGATCCCCATCCGGCGCTGTTCGGGAGAGTCCACGAACATCAGCCCGCCGAACGACCAGAACGCCTGCCCGCCGAGCGAGGCCTCCGGCTCCTGGTCCAGCAGCAGTACCTTCTTGCCTGCATCCGCAAGCTCCGCGGTCGCTGCCAGCCCGGCCAGTCCCGCCCCCACGACGATCACATCGGCGTCCATGGGGTCATGTATAGCGGACTCCGTGCAGGCGTAGACGGCAATGCGCGTAATTGCAAGAATATCCGGCGTGACGATCCTTTCCGCGCAAGACCTCGTCCTGCCCGCCGCCTCTCTCGGTAGGGAGAACCCCCTGCCGCCGCTCCGCAGCCACCAAGAGGTGCACGAGGTCCGCAACCTCGCCGAGCTTCCGGCCGACCTGCAGGCGAACATCGCGTACGGCGGCCTGCGCAGCACCCTGCCGTGTCTGGATCAGGACGGGTACGACCGTACGCTCGTCGAGACCGCCCTGCCGTCACTCGTCCTGGAGAACGACCACGTCCGCGCGGTCGTGCTTCCGACTCTCGGTGGCCGGCTCTGCTCGCTCGTGCACAAGGCGACCGGTCGGGAGCTGCTCTACCGCAACCCCGTCTTCCAGCCCGCGAACCTTGCCCTGCGCAACGCCTGGTTCGCCGGCGGCGTCGAGTGGAACGTCGGCAGTACGGGGCACTGGACCGGCACCTGTGCGCCGATGCACGCGGCTCGCGTCGAGGGCCCGGACGGTACGCCGATCCTGCGGTTGTGGGAGCTGGAGCGAACCCGCAATCTCATTACCCAGCTCGACTTCTGGCTGCCCGCCGACTCCGAGTTCCTGTACGTCGGCGTGCGGCTGCAGAATCCCGCCGATCACGACGTACCGGCGTACTGGTGGTCGAACATCGCGGTCGAGCAGTCGGAACACACGCGGGTGCTGACGCCGGCGGATCAGGCATGGCGGTACGGGTACGGCGCTCGGCTGGATCTGATCGACGTGTCGAGCGAACTGACTTACCCGACCCGGCACGACAAGGCGGTGGACTACTTCTTCGAACCGCTGGCCGGTGAGCGGCCGTGGATCGCGTCGATCGATGCTGAGGGCAACGGACTGGCGCAGGTGTCGACCTCCCTGCTGCGCGGCCGGAAGCTGTTCGTGTGGGGTGAGGCTCCGGGTGGGCGACGGTGGCAGGAGTGGTTGTCGCCCGGTCTTGACGGGCCTGGTTATGCGGAGATCCAGGCCGGGTTGGCGCGGACCCAGATGGAGCACCTGAAGTTGCCGGGGGCAACATCCTGGCAGTGGCTGGAGGCGTACGGGTCGGTGTCGGTGGATTCGGATGCGGCCCATGCGGACGACTGGCAGGTCGCGCGTACGGCGGGTGCTGCGGCACTGCAGGGGGTTCTCGACGAACTGCCGGCGCGGGAGGCCGAGTGGTCGACCGTGATCGACGCGGCACCGGCGGAGCGGCTGGCGGTCGGGTCGGGCTGGGGTGCGTTGGAGCTGGCGCGGACCGGCTGGTCGGTGTCGGCAGGGACGCCGTTCGACGCGGACACGATGACCGATCGGGAGCGGGCCTGGTTGCCGTTGCTGGATGGACAGTTGCCGGCGACGGACGGCGTACCGGACGGGACGTTGGTCGGGTGGCTGGAGCTGCTGGAGAAGGCGGCCGACAACTGGCTGGTCTGGTACCACCGCGGGGTTGCGCGGTACTACGCGGGTGACGAGGCCGGGGCGCTGGAGGCGTGGCGGGAGTCGGGGGACAATCCGTGGGCGCTGCGGAACATCGGATTCGTCAAGCAGGACCTGATGGCATACGACCGTGCTCTTGAGCTCCGCCCCGACCTCGTCGAGTTGCAGGTCGAGGCGATCGCACTCGCCATCGTGGTCGACCCGATTCGTGCCATGGAGTACCTCACCTTCGCAGCGGATGACCCGAGGATTCAGACGCTCCGGGTACAGCAGGCTCTCGACACCGGGAACCCGCAGCGGGCACATGAGTTGCTGGCGGAGGGGATTCAGCTGGCTACCGTGCGCGAGGGTGACAATCCGCTGACCGACTACTGGCTGGCGACCGAGGAGGCGCTCGGAACCGGGCGTCCGGTGCCGCCGGAGTACCAGTTCGGGATGTCCGGAAGCTGACGCGGAAAAATCTTTGTCCGGACCTGGAACCGAGTACGTGTAACCGGCGTCTCACCGACGTGCGGTAAAGGCCGCGCAGTCAGTTTCGACAACGACCGCGTCGCTCGCGGGCGACGCGTCGGGGGTGAGTGCCATGTTGACGATCGTTGTACTCGGTGGGTTCGGCCTGGTGCTGCTGGTCGCCGCCATGATCGTGGCGGATGTGGTCAGCGGTTCCCGGCGTGAGGTGAATCCTTCGGGTAGTGAGGAAAAGACCGCAGGGCGGGTGATCCGGGTCCGCGGCCCGGTGCACGGCCGCCTGCAGGACGGTACCCCGGCCAGTTACACCGAGGTCATCGTCGAGTACTACACCCGCCGGGGTGAGGGACCGTACGAGGTCGCTCGCAAACTCCCGGTGGGCAGCCGGACGTCGTACCAGAAGGGCGATCGGGTGATCGTCTCGTACGACGTGCGCACGCCACGGCGGGGCCGGATCGCCGGTCGCGTCACCCACTGGCCGACACTCGGCCCGCGGGCGGGGGATCCGCTGCCACAGCGGTAATTCCCCCGCACACCTTGGAGTCCCTCACCTGATGACAGGTGAGGGTTTTGTGATTCAGGCCGGAAAGTGCGGAGCGAGCGTGCTGTAGAGGGCGGGCAGCCCTTGGGACAGAACGTACTCGGCCTCCGCCTCCGGCAGCCGGTCGGCCAGATGGGCCAGCGCCTCACCCATGGCGATGCTGAGGGTGACCGCCAGCCGGAAGTTGCGGCTGTCCCGGGCGCCGAAGCGGGCCACCAGCAGCTCGGAGAACTCACCGGCGTGCTGATCGTCGTACTCACCCGGCTGGGTCTCCAGATCCGGATCGCCGAGTCCGCTCAGCACGACCGCGCGGAAGCCCGGATCGGTGCGGTGCATCTCGCGGAACGTCACCATCGTGACGTCGACGGCCTGCCGCCAGCTGGTCACCTCTGCCAGCCGGGTGGCCACCGCCTCGGTGTAGCGGGCCTGGTTCCGCCGCTCGATCGCCTGGATCAGGCTGCGTTTGTCGGGAAAGTACCGATAGACGCTGCCGACCGCGATCTCGGCCCGTTTCGCGATCCCGCTCGTCGACGCCGCGTCGTACCCACGTTCTACGACCTCGGCACAGGCCGCGTCGAGAATCCGCTCGACCTGGCGGCTGGCCCGGTCCTGGGTCGGTGTGCGGCGCAGCGGATACGCCCCCGATGTCACCATTCGGCCATTGTGCACCGAAACGTCGACAACGCTGGCACCTTCGTATGACAGATTGCCGTCAGATCTGCGTCATGACTCATGGGAGGGAACGCAACAGATGCGTATCAGCAAATCGGTGATCGCCGGTATCGCGACCACCGCTGTCGCCGCGTCCGGCCTGGCCGGTTCGGCTTTGACCACTCAGACCTCAGCGGCCGGTACGTCGGCCGGCGTGAAGATGAACCAGATCCAGGTGATGGGTTCGCACAACTCCTACCACCGCGAGCTCAGTGACAACGAGAAGAAGATCCAGGTCGGGCAGAACCCGGGCGCGGTCGACCTCTTCTACTCGCACGCCCCGATCGGGCAGCAGCTCGAGGACCAGAACGTCCGCCAGCTGGAGCTCGACCTGGTCCCGGACCCGAACGGCGGCCTCTACACCTACCCGCTGATCCGCAAGATCGCCGGGCTGCCCGCGCTCACCGACCCGGAGCTGGCCAAGCCCGGTATCAAGGTGATGCACATCGTCGACGTCGACTACAACACCGTCTGCCGCAGCTTCAAGCAGTGCCTGCAGCAGGTGAAGACCTGGTCCGACGCGCACCCGTACGCGGCGCCGGTCGTCATCAGCCTCGAACTCAAGCAGTCCGACCCAGCCATCGTTGCCCAGGGCGGCGTGAAGGCTCCGCCGTGGGACGCCGGCAACCTGAACAGCGTCGACGCCGAGATCCGCTCGGTCTTCAGCGAGAACCAGTTGCTGTCACCGGACGACGTACGGAAGTCCGGTCTGACGCTGGAGCAGTCGGTCACCACCAAGGGCTGGCCGACACTGAAGAACGCGGCCGGCAAGGTGCTGTTCTACTTCGACAACGCCGGACCGGGCACCGAGCTCCGCAACATCTACCGCGAGGGCAAGCCGAACCTCGAGGGCCGGGCCGTCTTCACCCGCGGTGCCGAGGGTGAGGCGGACGCCGCGATCACCCAGGTGAACGACCCGCGCGGCGCGGGCACGGCCGAGATCCAGCGCCTGGTGAAGAAGGGCTACCTGGTGCGGACCCGGTCCGACGAGCCGCTGTCGACGATCCGGAACAACGAGTTCAGCCGGGTCGGGATCGCGCTGGCCAGCGGTGCGCAGTTCGTCAGCACCGACTTCCCGGTGGCCGGGATGGCTTCGCGCTACGACAGCGACTTCGTCGCCGAGCTGCCCGGGGACACTCCCGTACGCTTGAACCCCGTGACCGGGAAGCCGGGATTGCGCGTAGCGGAGAGGTGATCTGAACATGTCGGAGCACGTGGTCGACGTCAGCTGGAGCCGTGGTGAGCACGAGTTCACCTACGACACCTACAGCCGTGACCACGAGTGGCGCTTCGACGGTGGCATCACCGTGCCCGGGTCCGCCAATCCGGCGTACCTGGGCAGTCCCGGACCGGTCGATCCCGAGGAGGCGTTCGTGGCGGCGATCTCGTCCTGCCACATGCTCACCTTCCTCGCGATCGCGGCCCGCAAGCGACTGGTGGTCGACTCGTACGACGACCACGCGGTCGGCGTGATGGCGAAGAACGAGGCCGGCCGGGTGGCGGTCACCGCGGTGACCCTGCACCCCAAGATCGTCTGGGCCGGCGCCGAGCCGGCGGCCGACGTACTGGACCGGTTGCACCACTTGGCGCATCAGGAGTGTTTCATCGCGAACTCGGTGACCACCGAGATCACGGTCGAGCAGTAGCTCTAGGCAACAAAAACCACCCACCGGGTCTGGCCTGAGCCTCGCGCAAGCGGCGTCAGGACAGTCGGTGGGTGGTTTTGCGGTGCATCTCTGTGGTGATGCACCGGACGGATCCGGCGGCGCTGCACATGGGCGCCTCTGCGTTTTCGTGTGCGTCATCCGTGCGGTCCAACTCGGTGGGTAGGACCGTTCGGGTGCGCTGCCGTCTCCGTTCGTCCGGTTCGCGCCAGTTACTGCTCAGCGGCGGCGTCGCTCCGGTCGTCTGTGGGGTTGGTTGCCTCGAGACTCTTCTCGTTGGCCATCGCGATCATCAGTCGGTGGATCGTCATGCCAGTGAGACGCACCGCAGGCCCGGGTATGACGAGAATTTCGGGAAAAATCTCGATGTGACCTAGGCCACTTTGTTCGGACCTACTTCTCGTCGAGCCCATCCAGCCGCAGCGGGACGAGTTTGCGGGCCTCGTCGTACGACGTTCCGGTCAGCTCGAGGAGGTCGACCACGGTCGAGCGGATCTGGCCCAGGACCACGACCGCGGACAATCCGGCCGGCAGCGGCATATCCGCCGTACGGCGGCCGAGCTCGCCCAGCACGCGGTGCGCGGCGACCTTGGCGGCGGGCTCGAAGAGGGATTCCGCGATCAGACGGGTGCCGTCGGCGAGCCGGTCCAGGAGCATCGGGTACTCCTCCGGCATCCGCTCGTCACGCCAGACCGAGACCGCGCACCGCCGTACCAGGACGCGGATGTTGCGGATCGCGCGGTCCAGCGGGACGACGAGATCGGCGATCTGCTGGACGCGGCCGCGGTGCCTGCGGCGGAACGGGGAGAGGCGGACGACCGCGACCCCCTCCGCGGCGGCGCTGCGCAGGTCGTCGAGCATGGCCTCGCTCGCCCGGGCCCGGCGGAGGGCATCGGTCAGCTCGCGCTCGTCGCGTTCTTCTGCGTGGGCTTCTTGGTCGGTCTTGTCGCGGAGGCCGTCGGCGGTTTCGACGAGGATTGCGGAGAGCTCGTTCAGTACCTCGGAGGCTTGTTGCCGTGGGCGCCTGATTGCGGCGGCCGGGGCGATGGTTGCCGCGGCGAGCGCGACCACGCCGCCGAGCACCGCATCCAGCCAGCGGCTGAAGCCGGCGCCGGGGTTGGGGAGCAGGGTGGTGACGATCGCGGCCTGCACGCCGGCCTGGGTGGTCATCAGAGTGCCGGCGCCGAGCAGTACGGCGATGCTCATGGCGAGCGCGACCACGAAGATGATCTGGGGTACGCCGGTGCCGAAGAACCGGACGAACAGATCGCCGACCCCGACTCCCACGGCCACCCCGACCATCACCTCGGCGACCCGGCGTAGTCGCTGGCCGAAACTGAAGCCCAGACAGACCATCGCGGCCACCGGCGCGAAGAACGGTTGATGATGGCCCGCAACGTACCGAGCCAGCGCCCAGGCGACACCGGCCGCGATCGCACACTGGGCGATGAAGAAGATCCGATCGCGCCAGCGCTCCAGGCGGCGGCGTACCGAGGCGCGCGAACGTCGTGCAGCCTGCGGCGCGACGTCGTCGCGCAGCTCCCGCAGCTGGTCCAACGTCAGCCTGACCGGATCCATCCGATCATTGTGCCCGGCTTGATTCATCGGGGCCTGAAGGGACACTGTGTGTTCATGACGGAGAACAACCGCGAGGACTACGGCAGCTACAGCGTCGACGACGAGGACCAGCTGCAGGCGGAGGACACCCTGAACGACCGTGGGGTGGACGATCTGCTCGACGAGGGCTACTCGCCGCCCGAGAAGTGGTCCGCCGGTGAAGGCTTCGGCACCACCGCCGACGAGGCCCTCCAGGGCGAGACCCTCGACCAGCGGATCGCCCAGGAAGAGCCCGACGTCGACCCGTACGCCGAGCAGGCCGAAGACGTCGGCGGTCCCGAGGTCGGCACCCGCCGCTCCGGCCGCCTGGTCGCCCCCGACGAAGGCGCCCACGCCGACATCGATTCCGACCTGGTCGCCGAAGACATCGGCTTCGACGGCGCCGCCGCCTCCGCCGAGGAAGCCGCCGTCCACGTGGTCGACGACGAAGAAAACTTCGAACTGGACGAAGACGACGACACCGACCTCGCCTCCTACGAAAACGTAGACCTCGGAGACGTCACCGACCCCGAGAACTGACCTACCGCCGGGTGACGGTCACCCTGGTGCCGTGTTTGGGGACTAGGGTGACGTTTTTTGCTTGGGCTGGTTCGGGGGTGGGGTCCGGGGCGTGCAGGTTGTAGGCGGCGAGGGTGGCGCGGAGGATCTCGGTGCCTTCCATGAGGGAGAAGCCGGCGCCGATGCAGCGGCGGGAGCCGCCGCCGAAGGGCATCCAGGTGCCGGGGGCGGGCGGGTCGTCGGACAGGAAGCGCTGCGGGCGGAACTCGGCCGGTGTGGGGAAGTGTTCGGCGTCGCGGTGGACGAGGCCCATGGCAGCCAGGATCGTGGTGCCGCGCGGTAACCGGTAGCCGGCCAGGTCGGTGGTCTCGGTCAGCCGACGGCCGACCTGGTAGACGACCGGATGCAGGCGCAGGGATTCCTTGACGATCGCCTCGAGCTCGCCGTCGGCACCGTGGTCGGTGGCGTGCTGCCCGAACGCGAGGTCCTCCGGCCGGCGGGCGAGCTCGTGGAAGGCCCAGGCCAGTGCGGTCGCGGTCGTCTCATGACCGGCCAGCAGGAGCGTGACCAGCTGATCGCGGAGCTCGACGTCGGTCCATTCGCCGGCCGCGAGCAACCGCGAGAGTACGTCGTTGCGCCCGGTCAGGTTTCCGCGCCGGCGCGCGATCTCGTCGTACAGGATCTGGTCGATCTGTTCCTGCGCGCGCAGGAAGGTCCGCCACGGCGGGATCCGGAGCAGCGGCCGGTAGAAGCCGCCCAGCATGATGATCGGCGACACCGAGACGATCTTGTCCACCAGCGGGCGCAGCGTGTTCAGCCGGTCGTGATCGGTCACGCCGAAGATCACTTGCAGGATGATCTCCAGCGTCAGGTTCCGCATCCGCTGGTGCATCTCGAACGGTGTGTCGATCGGCCAGGTGGCGGCTTCGGCCACGGCGAGCTCGTGCACCATGTCGGCGTACCCACGCAGTGCCTGGCCGGAGAACGCCGGCATCAGCTGGCGGCGCATCCGCACGTGGTCCTCGTCGTCAAGCAGGAGCAGCGAACTCGACCCCATCACCGGCTCGAGCGCAGTGTTGCCCTCGCCGGCGTGCATGACCGAAGGCGATCCGCCGAAGACCTCACGGATGTGATCCGGCCGGCTCAGCACGACACACACCCGGCTCTTCGGAACCAGGCGGATCGTGAAGACATCGCCGTACTGCTCGCGCATCCGTGGGAGGAACGTCTTGCGGTGGCTCGCGAACAGAGCGCTCTGCACCAAGGTGGGCCAGCGTGGGCCGGGCGGCAGCGTGCGGGCGGTCTGGCGATCGAGGGTGCGGGAACCGAGCAGTGGTGTCGGAGCCATCCTTCGACGTTACGTCAAACTGGTGAACGCTGAGCATCGAAAGCGACAAGCGCAGCAACGATCCTGGGCAACTGATTGTCGCTCGCCGGATCGAGGCCGGTCAGTCTGGCGACCTGTTTGAGCCGGTAGTCGACGGTGTTCGCATGGACGTGCAGGTCGGCCGCGGTCTGGCGACGGCTGCGGGCGTTGTCGAGGTAGCAGCGCAAGGTGGAGAGCAGATCGGCTCGGTCTTCGAGCGGATCGAGAAGCTGAGCCAGCCGGTCGCGCGCCGGGCTCGGCCTGCTCAGCTGGAACTCCAGCACGAGATCGTCGAGCTCGTAGACGCCCGGTGGATGGCGATGGATGCGGATGACGTCGAGCAGGTCCCTGACCAGAGCGGCAGCAGCCGGTACGTCGGATGGCGGGCTGGTGGTGATCGCCAGGGTGATGTCGACACCGGCCACCCGGCTCAACTTGGTGCGGAGGGTGTCGACCTCGCCGCGGGTGCACGGGAGTAACGCGATCCCGCCGTCGACCGACAAACTCGCCATACTGCCTGCCAGGCGGTCGAGTTCGACCCGGACCCGCCGAAGCTTGCGTCGGGCAACGATCTGTGGGTCGACACCTGGCTGCCGCTCATCCGGGTGGGTGCCGAAGGCGAGGCCGGCCACGAGATACTCGGCCGGCAGCCGTACGCCGGTCCGCACCGCCGCCTCGTCTACCGCGCGCCCGCCGAGTAGCGCCGCGAGCACTGCCTGCCGGGAGGCCTGGTCCTCACCCGCGATCGACTGGCGTTCCTCGAAGTAGCTCGCCGACACGACCGCGGTGACCTGCTGCAGGAAGTCGAGGATCAGCCGGTTGAGCAGGATCGCGTCGGGCAGCTCCTCAGGACGGAACCCGGCAGCGACGTCGTCGGCGCAGACCTTCCCGCCCAGGTGGTACGCGGCCAGCAGCGCCTCCAGCGGCACGCCCTCCTCGGCCCGCCGCCGCGCTGACTCCCTGAGCGGAGCGAGAACGTCGCCGGTCGGTACGACGCCGGTCCGGAAGGTCTCGATGAACGCTCGCAACGACTGATCGGTGATCCGGCGGATGTCGCCCTGTAGCTCCTCGGTCGGGAGCTGCGCATACAGCGGGATCTCCGCGACCAGCCTCGTGAGTACGTCGTCGACCAGCCGCGGGAGGCGGGACCGGACCAGCTCATGCACGGGCACGCCGCCCGCACGCAGCTCCTTGTGATCTGTCACAACAATCACCCCTCGAACTCTGGGCGTGGCCCCAGCGACCGGCAGGCGCTTTGGGGTCGAACATTACTACCCAGAAGTAGAGTGCCGGGCCGACCGCAAAGGGTGATGACAATGAAGCGACGGGTACTGCTGGCCGTGGGCGTGATGCTGGCTGGCCTGGTCAGCCCCGCGACGGCACGCGCGGACGACGTCTTCGAGTACGTCGCTCTCGGCGACTCCTCCGCGGCCGGGCCGCTGATCCTGCCGCAGATCGATCTGCCGTGCTTGCGGTCCGGCGTCAACTACCCGCACATCGCCGCCGCCGAACTCGGCGCCCAGCTGACCGACGTGACCTGTTCGGGAGCCGTGATCCCCGACTTCAGCGAAAAGCAGTTCGGCTTCGTGCCCCCGCAGTACAACGCTCTGAAGCCGACGACCGACCTGGTGACGGTCGCCATCGGCGGCAACGACACCGGCCTGGTGGCAGCAGCCCTGAGCTGCATCAACCTGCTCCCCGCCCCAGCCGGCCTCTCCTGCAAAGAGCGCTACACCGCCGGCGGCAAGGACCAACTGGCCGCCCGCATCACCGCCACCGCCCCCGCCTTCGGCCAAGCCCTCGACCGCATCCGCGCGCTGGCCCCCAACGCCCGCATCCTCGTCACCGGCTACGGCACCTACATCCGCCCCGCCGGCTGCTACCCCCAGATCCCCGTCTGGCCCATCGACGCCAACTACCTCCAAGCAACGGTCGACCGCCTCAACCACATGCTCGCTACTCAGTCCGCCCTCCACGGCGCAACCTACGTCGACCTCCGCAAGCCCTCCATCGGCCACGACGCCTGCGCCCCCATCACCCAACGCTGGCTCGAAGGCCTCATCCCCACCTCCGACGCAGCCCCCCTACACCCGTCCCGCCGAGGCATGGCCGCCTTCGGCACCCTGGTCGCCGCAGCCGCCCAGTAACCCCCGCTCCGGAGTCCACACCCCCGGCTCACTCCCGGGGGTGTGGACATTGGGTGGTGGGCTTGAACAAGGAATGACCTGTGGCGGCCCACCAGTTCCTGTTCAAACCCCCCGCACAAGCCGCCGCGCCCGGTGCCTGTGATTGGCACCGGGCGCGGGGTGGAGGGCACCGGGGTGGGGGGGTGGTGCCCTCGGGGGTTAGGAGCGCTTGAGGCGGAGGGTGAGGATCTGGAAGGGGCGGAGGTCGAGGGCGACCGCTCCGTTGTCCAGGTCCCGGTCCGCGAGGTGACGCTCGAGGAGGTCTACTTCGGTCACCGACGCCGCCCCGAAGGAGGGGGTGAGGGTGCCGCGGGAGCGGCCGCCGGTGGATTCGTAGAGGCGGACGATGACGTCGCCGGACTGGTCGTCGGCGAGTTTGAGGGCTTCGACGACGAGGTTCGGGTTGTCGATGGTGACCAGGGGGGCGGTGCCTTCGGCGCCGGTGACGACGCGTTCGGGCAGGTTGATGCGGTAGCCCTCCGAGATGGCGTCGCCGATGCCGGCGCCGACCACCAGGGCGTGGTTGACGGTGTGCAGGCCCTGGTCGGTCTGCGGGTCGGGGAACCGCGGGGCGCGGATCAGCGACGTGCGGATGGTGGTCGTGGTGCCGCCGTCGGGGCGGGCGGTGCGGTTGATGTCGTGGCCGTACGTCGAGTCGTTGACGACGGCGACGCCGTAGCCGGGTTCGCCGACGTGGACCCAGCGGTGGGCCGCGATCTCGAACTTCGCCGCGTCCCACGAGGTGTTCTGGTGGGTCGGCCGGAAGATGTGGCCGAACTGGGTCTCGGAGGCGGAGCGGTCGGCGTGGACGTCGACGGGGTAGGCGGCCTTGAGGAACTTCTCGGCCTCGTGCCAGTCCATCGCGGTCTCGATGTCGACGCGCTTCGCGCCGGGGCGCAGCCGCAGCGTTTGGGTGACGGTCGAACGGTTGAAGGAGCGCTTGACGACCACGGTCGCCACCCCGTCGACCGAGCTGAAGTCGACGCTGTCGACCTCGGTGAGGTCGCGGACGTTGTTCTTGTAGAACGAGTCGACGTCCCAGGCGTCCCACTGGTTCGGGGTGTCCACGTGCAGCTGGAGAAGGTTGCCTACGGCACCTGGTGCGATCACCTCGCGGGCGGCCTCGACGTCGTACAGGGAGGTGATCAGGCCGCGCTCGTCGATGGTGACGCGGATGACGCCGTTGTCCAGTACGCCGTTCTCGATCGTCACCGACTGGCCTTCGCCGGCCGCGATGCCGGCGCCGAGTCCGGCCACGCCGTTGCGGCTGTGCGGTGCGCCGTTGAAGACGATCTGCGCGTCACCGGTGCCGGCCAATGCCTGCTGGGCCTTGCCGATGATCGCTTCGAGCTCTTCGGCCAGTCTCGCGTACGTCGCCTCGGCCTCGCGGTGTACCCAGGCGATCGAGCTGCCCGGCAGGATGTCGTGGAACTGGTTCAGCAGCACGGCCTTCCAGATCCGGTCGAGCTCCTCGTACGGGTACGCGTCCAGCTTGCCCGCGACCACGGCGGCTGCCGACCAGAGCTCGGCCTCGCGGAGCAGGTGCTCGCTGCGCCGGTTGCCCTGCTTGGTCTTGGCCTGCGAGGTGTACGTCGCGCGGTGGATCTCGAGGTAGAGCTCGCCGGACCACACCGGGGCCTGGTCCGCGTACTCCTCCTGGGCTGCGGTGAAGAACTCGGTCGGGGACTCGATGGTCACCCGCGGCGAGGACTCCAGGTTGGCCACCCGGCGGGCGGTCGCGATGAACTCACGGGTGGGTCCGCCACCGCCGTCGCCGTACCCGAACGGCGCCAGCGAGCGGGTCGCCGAACCGTTCTCGGCGAAGTTGCGCTGTGCCTTGGCCAGCTCGTGGCCGGACAGGTCGGAGTTGTAGGTGTCGATCGGCGGGAAGTGCGTGAAGATCTGGGTGCCGTCGAGGCCCTCCCACCAGAAGGTGTGGTGGGGGAACTTGTTCTTCTGGTTCCAGGAGATCTTCTGGGTCAGGAACCACTTCGAGCCGGACAGCTTCACCAGCTGCGGCAGGGCCGCGGTGTAGCCGAACGAGTCCGGCAGCCAGACCTCCTGCGTGTCGATCCCGTACTCGTCCAGGAAGAAACGCTTGCCGTGCACGAACTGCCGGGCCAGCGCCTCGCCACCGGGCAGGTTGGTGTCGGACTCGACCCACATGCCGCCCACCGGAACAATGGTGCCCTCGGCAACGGCCTTCTTCAGCCGCTCCCAGACCTCCGGGTAGTTCTCCTTCACCCAGGCGTGCTGCTGGGCCTGCGAGAACGCGAAGACGAGCTCGGGGTACTCCTCGGCCAGGGTGGCGACGTTGGAGACCGTGCGGGCGACCTTGCGCCGGGTCTCGCGCAGCGGCCACAGCCACGCCGAGTCGATGTGCGCGTGCCCGACCGCGGACAGCTGATGCGCACTCGCGTGCGCCGGACGGCTCAGTACGTCGGTCAGCTGGGCGCGCGCATCGGCCGCCGTACCGGCGACGTCCTCGTAGTCCAGTACGTCGAGCGCCCGGCTGAGCGCACGGAGAATCTCGCGGCTGCGCGGCTCCTGCGGGGTCAGCTCACGCTGCAGGCCGTCGAGCGCCTCGAGGTCGAGGATCAGGTCCCAGACCTCGGCGTTGAAGACGGCCAGGTCCGCGCGGGTCAGCTGGTAGATCGGCTTGCCGCCCGGCTCCGGCTTCGAGCCGAGGTCGGCGGAGACCGGGGCGAACGCGTTCCAGCCCAGTACTTCGGGGTTCGCGGCCGCCTCGACGTAGAACTCGATGGTGTCGCCGGGCGAGGCCGCCGTACCGTCCGGGCCCAGGATGGACAGCGGCGCGTAGGTCTGCCGCGGGTGCAGGCCCTTCAGCGGGACGCCCTTGGTGGTGTGCACGAGACCTTCGGCGGAGAAGCCGGGGCCGCCGCTGAAGCCGAGGTCGATGACGGCCTCGATCTCGGATCCGGCCCATTCGGCCGGGACCTGGCCGCTGAAGTGGAACCAGGCGGTGCCCCAGGGGGCGCCCCAGGGGAGGCCGATCTCGGCGGGCTCGTAGCTGGCAGCGAGTGCCTCGGCGGGGGATACCGGCTCACCAGGCGCGTGCCACACCTTGATGTCCAGCGGGACCGCCGCGCCGTAGATCGCGGGGCGGATCCGCTCCCGCAGGGCGCGCTTGAGCCGCTCCTCGATGAGTTGACGGTCGTCGTGCACGAAATCATCCTCCGGGGGCTGTTACTGGGGTTCAGACACGCAATCCACGCGGTCGCGCGATGACAACGCTGTCACACCGACCGGGGGCCCGTCCAGACGCAGTTTGTGAGAACCAGCTGACGGACGCTCCGGGTAGCGGTTCGGTAGCGGCGGGCATGCGCAGCTACCGAACCGGCCCGGTTGCCACATAGGTTGTCCCGTATGGACCGTCCCCGCCTGATCGTTCCGGATTCGATGAGCCGGCGCAGAGTGCTCGGCCTCGGCGCGGCCGCCGCGGCGGCCTTTGCGCTGCCCGGGTGCTCGCGGGGCCGCTCCGACGAGCCCGCGCCGGCGGCTCCGGCCAAGCTCGCGACCGGGAACGTCGGCGGTGTCTACTACTCGTTCGGTAGCGGACTGGCCATGCTGGTCAGTGAGGTCACCGGGATGACGTTGACCGCGGTCGAGACCGCCGGGTCGATCGACAACCTTCGCCGGGTGCAGGCCGGGACCGCCGACGTCGGCTTCGCCACCTCGGACTCGGCGTACGCCGCCTACGAGGGGCTCGGCCAGTTCAAACCCGGAGCGCTGAACAAGATCACCTCACTCGGCCGGACCTACGACAACTACGTGCATGTCGTGGTGCCGATGGCCTCGACGGTCAAGACCCTGGAGGATCTGGCGGGCAAGGACGTCAGTGTCGGGCCGAAGGACTCCGGGACCCAGCTGGTCGCCGACATGATCCTCGACACGGCCAAGATCGAGAAGACCGGCGAGAGCGTCGGGAGCAGGGTCCGGAAGAAGTCGCTGTCGCTGGAAGAAGCGGTCAAGCAGTTGTCGGACCGGGCCAACAAGTCGGCCGCACCGGGCCAGGGAATCGACGCGATGATCTGGAGCGGCGGCCTGCCGACCGCGCCGATCGCGGCGCTGCAGTCGACGATCGGCTTCCGGCTGGTCGACATCGGCTCGGTCGCGCAGACCATCGCGCTCAAGCAGTTCGGCGGCTACATCGTCTCCTCGATCCCGCCGAAGACCTACGGGCTGGCCAGCGCGGTCCCGACCCTGACCATCCCGAACTACCTGATCGCCCGGCCGAACCTGTCCGACTCCTGGGCCTGGTGGATCGTGAACACGCTGTTCCGCCGCCAGAAGGACCTGATCGGCAACCCGAACGACAAAGCGAACTACCACCCCGAGGCCAGCGCCCTGGACCCGCGATCGGCGATCGCGACCATGCCGGTCCCGCTGCACCCGGCCGCCGAACGCTGGTACCGCAACAACCACATCTGAGGTACGGCGAGCGCCGTACCTGCTCAGAGCTCGTAGTCGTCGATCAGGGGGACGCGGACCTCGATCACCAGGCCGCCGCCGATCGGCGGGCGGGCGACCACGCGGCCGCCGACCCGGGCCGCTTCGGAGCGGACGATCGCGAGGCCGAGGCCGGTGCCCGGCATCTCGCGGTGGTGGGCACTGCGCCAGAACCGCTCGCCGACCTTCTTCAGGTCGCGCGAGCCGAGGCCGAGGCCGTGGTCGCGGACCGAGAGCACGACCTCGGTGCCGTCGCGGGTGACCGAGACCTCGACCGGCGGAGCGCCGTACTTGGAGGCGTTGTCGAGCAGTACGTCGAGGATGTCGTCGACCTCGAGCTCCGGGGCGACCCCGCCGGGGACCATGTCGCCGATGATCAGCTCGAGGTCGTCGGCGGCGTACACGGCCTTCCAGCCGACCAGCCGCTCCTTGACCGCCTGGGCCAGGTCCAGCGGCTCCTCGCTGTTGCCCTCGGCATCGGCTCCGGGACGGTCCGAACCGGCCAGCCGGGACAGCCGCTGGACGATCCGGCCGAGCCGGTCGATGTCACTGAGCGCGAAGCGCGCGGTCGGGGACAGCCGGGACAGGCCCTCGATGTGGATCCGGGCCGAGGTCAGCGGTGTGCGGAGCTGGTGCGAGGCGTCGGCGACGAACTCGCGCTCGCGCTGCCGGGCCTGGTGCAGGCTGAGTGCCATCGAGTTGAAGCTGTCGCCGAGGCGGCGGAGCTCTGGCGCGCGACCGTCGGTGGAGACTCGGGTGTCGAGGGCGCCGCGAGTGATCTGGTGGGTCGCGTTGTCCAGATCCTTCACCGGGTTGATCACCCAGCGGCTGATCGGCCGGACGATGCCGGCGATGATCGCGCCGATGCTGATCAGCAGGCCGATCAGCAGCAGGATCAGGCTGCGCCGGACCTCGAGCCGCGGGTCGTCGGTGGGCACCCGCAGAAAGGCGGCGCCGAGGATACGGCCGTTGTTGGCGACCGGACGGGCGACGATCATCTCGCCGTCCTGCCACGGCCACAGTGCCGGTGGCTCGGCCGGTAGCCGGCCGGCCAGGGTGCTGCCGAGGGCGGTGGCGATATCGGGCTCCTGCAGGTCCACGCCGGACTTCGAGGTGGCGACGACCTTGTTGTTGTCGTCGACGATGAAGACCGGGGTGTTGTAGAGCTCGTCGTACCGGACGGCCATCTCGCGGAGGTTGGCGATGTCACCGGACTGCAGCGGCGCTTCGGCCATGGTGGCGAACCAGTCCGCGTCGTTGCTGCGGGACAGGAACAGGGTGCGGGAGGCGCCGGTGGCGATGAAGTTCGCCAGGGGGACGGTGGCGATGATGGCCAGCAGGACGACCATCGGAACGAGGGACTGCAGTAGTCGACGGCGCAACGGTCAGTCCGAACCCAGTCGGTAACCGACGCCCCGGATCGTCTGCACCAGCTCCGGACGGCCGAGCTTGGCCCGCAGGCTGGCGACGTGCACGTCCATGGTCCGCGAGGAGGCCTCGAAGACGGACTGCCAGGCGTACAGGGCGACCTGTTCGCGGGGGACGACCCGGCCGTGGTGTGCGGCCAGCACAGCGAGCACGTCGAACTCCTTGCGGGTCAGACTGATGGGCTTGTCGGCGACCTGGACGGTCCGGGCCTCGATGTCCACGGTGAGGTCGCCGACAGTGACCCGGGGGCGGGGCTGCAGTAGGCCGGTACGACGTAGTACAGCATCGATCCGGGCCAGCAGCTCGGAGATCGCGAAGGGTTTCACCACGTAGTCGTCGGCGCCGCTGCGCAGCCCACGGACCCGGTCGGCCGCCTCACCGCGCGCGGTGACCGCGATCACCGGCACGTCGGAGACCGAACGGATCTGCCGGCAGACGTTGATCCCGTCCCCGTCCGGCAGCCCGAGATCCAGCAGGACCAGGTCGCCGGGGTCCGCCGCGAGGGCGTCCGCCGCCGTCCGGACATGGGTCACCATCAGGCCGTACCGCCGCAACGCGGGTATCAGGGCATTGGCGATATCGAGATCGTCTTCGACCAGCAGAATCCTGACAGCGCCACTCATGCGGTGATCGTAGGCCAGGTGGGGCGTGGATGTGTCAGATCTTGGTAAAGACGTAATCACGCAACTCCATGCAGTGTTCGGCAACATTAGCCTTCCGCACACAGGAGGGAACCGGTAGATGACTGTCGGTATCGGAACGGGGGGTGGCGTGAGCACGCCCTCCGACCAGGAGTTAGCCGAGTACGAGCAGGAGCGGCCCGCTCGGCGGCTTCGCCCTGCTCTGGATGTGGTGATCTCGGTCTGGTGCGCGATCGTCAGCGTCGGCGTACTCCTGCAGGTGTTCTTCCCATTACCACAGGGAACCCAGTTTTACCTGGTGATCTTTCTCGCAGCCGTTCTGCCGATCACGCTGCTGTGTTACCGGGGCTGGAAGGTCCCACCGGTGCTCAATCCGTTCAAGGCGCGGTCGCATGACGACCCCGGTCTGACGGACTGGCTGCTGGCCCTGATCGCGCTCGCGGCCTGTGTTTACCCCCTGCTCGACTTCGACGGCTTCCTGGAACGGCGTCAGGCTCCGACCGGACTCGACGTACTGGCTGGCGCCGTACTGCTGGTTCTGCTGCTCGAGGCCTGCCGTCGTACGACGGGGTGGGTGCTGCCGCTGGTGAGCCTGTTGTTCATCGCCTACGCGTACTACGGCGGCTTCCTGCCCTACACGTGGTCGCTGGCACACCAGGGCTTCAACTTCGACGCGATCATCGGGCAGTTCACGATGGGGACGGCCGGCTTCTACGGGACGCCGCTCGCCGTCGCGGCCAGTTACATCGTGCTGTTCACCATCTACGGCGCAGTGCTCGACTACTCCGGTGCCGGCAAGTTCTTCATCGACCTGTCGTTCGCAGCCTTCAAGCGCAGCCGCACCGCGCCGGGCCGGACGGTCACCTTGGCCGGCTTCCTGCTGGGCAGCGTCTCCGGTTCCGGTACGGCGACCGCCGTATCGCTCGGTACGGTGTCGTGGCCGATCCTGCGCCGGGCTGGGTATCCGCCTGAACCGGCCGGTGGAATGCTCGCGGCCTCGGGCATCGGCGCGATCCTGTCGCCGCCGACCTTGGGTGCGGCGGCGTTCATCATCGCCGAGTTCCTGCAGGTCTCGTACCTGACCGTGCTCGGGTACGCCGTGATCCCGACGATCCTGTACTACCTGGGCATCCTGCTCGCGATCGAGATCGACGCCCGCCGGCACGGTACGAAGTCGACCGAGACCTCCGACCAGTCCGCGCTCAAACTGCTGGTCCGGTTCGGCTACCACTTCCTCTCGCTGTTCGTGATCATCGGCTTCATGGCGGTCGACGTACCGCCGTTCAAGGCTGTCGTCTACGCGGTGATCATCCAGTTCGGACTGTCGTTCCTGGACCGCGAGCACCGGCTGACCGGGAAGCCGCTGTTCAAAGCGCTTGCCCAGGGCACCCGTTCGATCCTGCCGGTGGCGGCGACCTGTGCGACCGCCGGGGTGATCGTTGCCGTCACCACCCAGACCGGGCTCGGGCTGAACCTGGCCGAGATCATCGTCGGCGCGGCTCGTGGGCTCACCGACAACCAGACGGTGATCCTGATTCTGACCGTGGTGCTGTCGGCGTTCGCCGTACTGGTGCTGGGGCTTGCGGTTCCGGTCACCGCGTCGTTCATCATCGCCGCGGTGATCATCGCGCCGGCGCTGGTTCAGCTCGGGGTGACGCAGGCCGAGGCCTACATGTTCATCTTCTACTACGCAGTGCTTTCCGAGGTGTCACCGCCGACCGCGCTGGCTGCGGTGGCGACGTCCGCGATCACCGGCGGCAAAGTGATGCCGACGATGTGGCAGGCGTGGAAGTACACCCTGCCTGCGTTCCTGGTGCCGTTCGCGTTCGTGCTCACCGACAACGGTGCGCACCTGCTCGGTCAGGGATCGTTCGTCGGCATGGTGTGGACACTCGCGGCGTCGATGCTCGCGGTCGCCGCTTTAGCTGTCGTGACAGGCGGTTGGATCGTGGTCGCGACGACCTGGATCGAGCGGGCGTTGTGCGTACCGGCCGCGTTGCTGCTGCTTTACCTCGCGCCCGTAACCATCAGCGCCGGAATCGGTTTGCTACTTGTTGCCGTCGTCATCAATGTGGTCCGGCGGCAACGCCAGGCCGCACCCACGGAAGGATCCGCCAGATCATGAGAATCCGTCGCCTCCCCGCAGTCGTGGTGGCGCTTGCCGCCGCTGCCTCACTGGTCGCCTGTGGCGGTCAGCGTGAACCTTCCGGAAACGGTACGGCGGCCGGCGGCCGGCTGACCATTGCCACCGGCAACACCACCGGCGTCTACTACCAGCTCGGTGGTGCGCTGGCCTCGGTGATCTCGCAGAAGATGCCCGGCTACCGGGCCACCGCGAGTGAGACCGGCGCCTCGGTGCAGAACATCCAGGGTCTGGCCGGCGGCAACTACGACATCGCCTTCTCGCTGGGTGACACCGCGGCCGACGCGGTCAAGGGCGAGAACAGCTTCCAGGCCAAGCAGGACGTGGTCGCGCTGACCCGGCTCTACAACAACTACACGCAGGTCGCGGTCCGGACGTCGGCGAACATCAACTCGATCGCCGACCTGAAGGGCAAGCGCGTCTCCACCGGCTCGCCGAACTCGGGCACCGAGGTGATCGCCCGGCGCCTGCTCGAGGCTGCCGGTCTCGACCCGGCCAAGGACGTCACCGCCCAGCGGCTCGGGCTGCCGGAGTCGGTGGACGCGATGAAGTCGGGCACGATCGACGCCCTGGTCTGGTCCGGCGGGCTGCCGACCGGTGGCATCACCGACCTGACCACCAGCCTCGGCAAGGGCGTCAAGCTGTTGCCGATCGCCGATCTGCTGCCCAAAATGACGGAGAAGTACGGCTCGGTCTACTCCGAGGCGCCGATCCCGGCCGCGACGTACAAGCAGCCGGCCGATGTCGCGACGATCGTCGTACCGAATGTGCTGCTGGTCCGTAAGGACATGAAGGACGAACTGGCCGAGCAGCTCACCAAGACCCTGTACGAGAACCTCGACGCTCTGGTCGCGGTGAACGCGGCCGCCAAGGGCATCACCAAGGAGAACGCCGCCAAGACCGACCCGGTGCCGCTGCACCCGGGTGCTCAGAAAGCACTGGATGCCCTGAAGTGATCCAGCAGTAATCCCCTGAACCGTCCTCCCTCGCACACCAGGCGCAGCGGGGGAGGACGTCAGATCGGCTCCCACAACCAGGCGCAGTGAGAGCCGGTCGGCCGGGCCCGGCCCTTCGGAGGCATCCGAGGGGACCCGGGCCCGGTCACTTTTCGGTGCTGTGCATCGCGGTCCCGTAGAGGTAGTGCGACAACGCCGAGTTGCGCTTGGGGTGCACGTGGTACTTCGTCGGTACGACGCGCCCTTCGGCGCTGTCCCAGGCATTGTCGGCCAGTCGCCACATCCGGTGTGCCAACCGGCCGGCGCGGCCGGTGTGCGGCGAGTTCGGATGTGCTCGGGTCGGGGCGACTTCTTCGGCCTCGAGGAGCTCCTTGGTCAGCTCGTTGACCTCACTTGCGTCGAGGTACTCACTCAGCTGGTGGCCGTAGTCGGTCTCGAGTCGCTCGTGCTCGGTGAGCAGCCAGTCGATCGTGCGCAGGATGTCGTGCGGATCCAGGTGCTGGACGCGGCTGTCGCCGTACTGACGTCCCTTGAGGTACCGCAGGTTTCGCTCGAGGTCCTTGGCATTGCCGACGTACCGGGCGACCAGCTCGGCGCCGTCGGGCAGGCGCCGTACTTGTGGCAGCAGCACGTCTTCGGCGGCGGCCAGGTGCTGCGCGGTGATCGCGTAGAACCAGTCGGTCCGATGCCTGCGATCCGGGTGCGCCGCGGCCGGATGGTGCGCCGGCTCGGCCAGCTCCCGGATGTTCGCGTGTTCATAGTTCAGCGCCATTTCCAGCGTCGAAGCGGTCACGGCAACCACCTCCAGGGTTTCTCTCCCCAGCGTGTGCCCACGCGCTGCACAACGCAACCACCCCGGGACTTTCCGTAAGGTAACGGTTGCCCGGGGTGGTTCTCAGCGGAGCCGTCCTAGTGGTCCGAGCTCTTCTTCCACAGGTTGATACCGGCCTCGACCGCGTCGGCGTCGATGGCTTCGAGCTCCTCAGCGGTGAACTCGAGGTTGCGGACGGCCTCGAGGTTGCCTTCCAGCTGCTGCACGCTGGAGGCGCCGATCAGGGCGCTGGTGACGCGGTCGTCGCGCAGCGTCCAGGCCAGGGCGAGCTGGGCGACGGACTGGCCGCGCTGCTTGGCGATCTCGTTCAGCGCGCGGACGTGCTTGAGGGTGTCCTCGGTCAGCGAATCCGGGTTCAGGGACTTGCCCTGGGAGGCCCGCGAGCCCTCGGGAATGCCGTCCAGGTAGCGATCCGTCAGCACGCCCTGCGCCAGCGGCGAGAACGCGATCACGCCGACCCCGAGCTCACCGACGGCGTCGAGCAGGTCCTCCTCGATCCAGCGGTTCAGCATCGAGTACGACGGCTGGTGGATCAGTAGCGGCGTACCCAGCTCCTGCAGGATCCGCGCCGCCTCGCGCGTCTTCTCCGCGCTGTACGACGAGATCCCGGCGTACAGGGCCTTGCCGGAACGGACCGCGGTGTCGAGGGCACCCATCGTCTCCTCGAGCGGGGTGTCCGGGTCGAACCGGTGCGAGTAGAAGATGTCGACGTAGTCGACGCCCATCCGCTGCAGCGACTGGTCGAGGCTCGCCAGCACGTACTTCCGTGAGCCACCGCCCTGACCGTACGGACCCGGCCACATGTCGTACCCGGCCTTGCTCGACAGGATCAGCTCGTCGCGGTACTTCGTGAAGTCCCGCTGGAAGTGCGTGCCGAAGTTGGTCTCGGCCGCGCCGTACGGCGGGCCGTAGTTGTTCGCCAGGTCGAAGTGCGTCACACCGAGGTCGAACGCGCGGCGCAGGATGTCGCGCTGCGTCTCGAACGGCTTGTCGTCACCGAAGTTGTGCCACAGCCCCAGCGAGATCGCCGGCAGTTGCAGCCCACTCCGGCCCGTCCGCCGATACACCATCCGGTCGTCGTACCGCTCCTGGGCAGCCACGTAGTCAGTCACGAGCCTCAGTCTGCACCATGTCGTAACAAGCGCAAAACCCCTTGTTTTGCGCAAGAAACGTCAGCTCTGAGACCCAGAACCCGGTCTTCTTGATGGGTCGAAATGACCGGGCCAATCGGCATGGCGGATCCGGGTGATCTCCCGGATCTCGCCGAGTGTCGACCACTCGTCCTTGCCGAGCCGTGCCAGCGGCCGCAGCAACCGCACCTCCGGCCGGCCGTCGGCCAGCACTGCCTCGTCGATCGCGATCGCCCGCACCTGGCCGATCACGACCGTGCAGTCCCCGAGCTCCAGCGTCGTGTGCAACGTGCACTCGATCGCCACCGGCGACTCGGCCACCCGCGGTACGCCGACAGTCCGCGACGGCTCGGGCGTGACTCCGATCGCCTCGAACTCCGACACCTCGGGCGGGAAGTTCGTCCCCGACGCGTTCACCTGCTCGAACAACGCCTCGGCCGCGAAGTTCACCACGAACTCCCCGGTCGCCTCGACGTTGTTCAGGCTGTCCTTGCGCCCCACCGACGTGAACTGCACCATCGGCGGCCGCACACACGACACCGTGAAGAACGAATGCGGTGCCAGGTTCAGCACGCCGTCCGCCGACCGGCTCGACACCCACGCAATCGGCCGCGGCACCACCACCGAGTTCAACGTCGCATAGATGTCCCGTGCCGGGATTTGCTCCGGATCCAGCTCAACTCGCACCCCCGCAGTACATCAAACTGTTTCAGGCGGGTCGTCGATGTCCTCGGCGATGTCGAGAAGTTCCTCATCGGCAGACGCCAGGAGGCGGGTCTTCAACTCGGCCAGGACATCGTCGCGGCCGAGGTCCTCGAGCAGCCAGACCAGACCGCGGATCTGGTCCCAGCGGTCGGCAGTCAGATTGTTCAGCTCCGCGGCGATCAAGGGTTCCAGCGCGGCGTCGCGGTCGCGCGGGCGGAGGGTGACGAGGATGCGCCGGGCGAGACCCGAGTAACGGGCCTGCATACAAGCCCAGTAAAAGACCTCGGGGATCAGCTCCTTGGCGACCGATGGGTGACTCCAGGCGGTCGCGTCGAGAAAGCGGAGCGCGGCGTGCAGGTCGGAAGCCGACCTGAACTGCCTCCGCAGCGTCTCCACGGGCTCAGCGTTCAGGAACTCGGCTTTGGCCGCCTGGTACTCACTGTCCGCGTTCACCAGCCGTTTCCACGGTCCGCCGAACAACAGGTTGAACATCTCTCCATCATCAGTGACCTGCAGGTCAAACCGTTGGACACCGACGTGCACCCGCACGAGGATTTCCAGGATGGATCGGATGCTGGACGACGTTCGCCTGCTCGCGCCCCGGTACGGCGTCGCCCCGGCCGAGGTGCACGAAGTGCCCGGTGGTGTCGCGAACCGCGGCTTCACGCTCGGCCCGCGCCTGTTCGTCCGGGTGGCCCGAACCGGCTTCGAGGACGACCTGCGGAAGGAAACCGCCGTCGTACCGCTGGCCCGCAAGGCCGGCGTCCGCACCCCAGCCATCCTCGAGTACGACGAGAGTCGCGCACAGCTCGAAGGTTCGTACGTCGTGGTCGAACGCGTCCACGGGGTCGAGCCGCTCAGCACGCCGACCGGCGTCACCGTCGATCTGGCCCGCCTGCACTCGTTGGAACGCACCTCGCTACCCGATGTCCCTGAGGATGGATGGGGCGAACCGCGCGCGACCGTGGAAGGTCTTGCTGTTAGTGGATATCTGGATGCGGGCACGGCCGACTGGTTGACGGGCTGGCTCGAGCGGCTGGAGCAACGCTTCGACCGCTCCGCACCACCCGTGCTGCTTCACGGAGATGTTGCCCCACACAACCTTCTCGTCGACCCGGCCGACGGCAGTCTCGAAGCCCTCATCGACTGGGGCGACGCTGCCTGGGGACCACGCGCCTTCGACTTCGCCAAGCTCCGCTTGACCGAAGTAGCCCACCTGCTGCCTTCCTACCTGACCGCAACCGCAGACGAGACCCTCGCCGCCGACGAACTCGCTGCCGGCATCCTCTACCTCCACCTCTCCTGGGCGCTCGGCAAACTCACCGCCGAGCCCTGGCCGGCCCAACGCCACTGGACCGCCCCACCCACCAGCCGCCTCCTCAATCTGCTGCACTTCTTCACCGCCAACCCACCCCAGCCCTGGCCAACCCTCACCTGACGTCGGTTGGCCGCGCGATCGGGCAGACACTCGTCGGCTGATGAGCGTCCGCCCGACCGGCGTCACCGAGAACTGGCCTCGGTCAGCGCGATGGCTGTGTGTGCGCCGAGTGGTCGTGCTTCGAGTGATCGTGTTTCGCGTGGTCGTGCGCGAGGTGCTGGAAACTTCGGGCGGTGGTCAGCATCTGCATCAGGACGCCTTCGCTCCCGGCCGCCGTGGGTGTGCTTGCCGGTTTGCAGGCAACGAAATCGGTCGGCGGCCCGTTCGTCCCGGTGTGGGATCCGTTGAAGCCGAACGTCACCGATTCACCCGGCCGGATGACCGAGTTCCAGGACGCGTTGGAGGCGATCGCCCCGGTAGCGCCGTTGTTCACCACGGTGGCGTCCCATCCCTCGCCGACGACCCGTTGCCCGTTCGGCCAGGTCCAGCGAACCGTCCAGCCGCCGACCGGGTTCTGGCCGGTGTTGGTCACCTTCACGCTGGCCGTGAAACCGTTGTTCCACTGACTCGGCGTGGAGTAGGTCACCGAGCAACTGGTCGGTGGCGGAGGCGGGGGCGGCGGAGGCGTGGGGTCACCTGAACCGGTGGTCAGGTTCACGTCCGCGCACTGGTAGAACGCCTCAGGGCTGTCGCTGCGCTGCCAGATCGAGTAGATGATGTGGCGGCCGGTCTTGTTCGCGGGCAGTGTGGCCGGCCAGGTCCATTCCGGACCTTCCGGGCCGCTTCCGTTCAGAGGTGGGTTGGTCACCTCGTTCCAGGGAGCCGGCTCCAGGTCGGACCAGCGCAGCGGCTCGTTGATGTTCCAGCCGTCCCGGGTGATGTACTGCGTCCAGGTGCCCGGATGCGGCGCCCAGGCGTTGTAGCGGATGTTGATCGTCGAACCGGGTTTCAGGTTGGTGGTCGGCCAGTCCGATCGCGCCGCCCGGAACTTGGCGAACCGCGCATCCGGGCCGCACAGATTGCCGTCCGGAATGATCTCGCGGTGCCGGCCCCCGGCGTTGCTGATCAGGTTGCTGAACCAGTTCCAGAACGGATAGTGGTCGCCGTTGTTCCAGGCGTCCGCGCACGCGGGGTTGGTTGGCCTGAGGTCGCCGCCGTTACCGCCTTCCTTGCCGTTGACGTAGCACAGATAAGTCCGGCTACCGGGAAAAGTGAACGCGCCATGAGCCTGAGCCACCGGTGCCGGCAACGCCACCAGGAGCGCGCCGGTGAGACCGAGCAGGGCAGCGCTCAGTGCAAAAGGTCGTAAAAGCCTCACAATGATCCTCCTCCATGGACCGTCTCTCGCGCCGACAAGACGGCCTCGAACGGTGCATATGGGAGCGCTCCCGAAACTGATGGTAAAGGCGCCGCAACAGCGTGTATAGACCGCAGAGCAGCCTCCTGCGAGGGGCGTGAACAGGAACTGGTGGGTCGAGACAAGGAATAACGTGTTCAAGCCCACCACCAGCCCTGCCCACCCCCATGATCTGGCTGAATCACCCGTCACGGCGCCCCGACTGAAACCCTTCGGGCGGGCCGATGCGCTGGCTGGCCCGGAGAGTGGCCGGGCTGGAAGGCAGCTGGGCTGGAATGCGGCCGGGGTGTTCTGGTGTCGGCCGGGTGGGGGTGGGGAGCCTGCTGGTCCGCGGCGGCCCAAGATGCTCCCCAACCTGCAGCGAACGGGCGCCGAATCCCCAAACCGGTTTGGGGTGGATCTGCGACGGATTCGGGGGGTGGATCCTCCCCACATCCCCTAGCGGACGGCGCCCCCGCTCCCCAAACCGGTTTGGGAAGGAAAATGGGCCGGTCAGGGCGAACATCCACCCCGACCTCCTGCAACGGTCACTTCTCACGCGACAGAAAGTCGACTTTCCCCAGCCATAGCCCGGTCACCCCAGGCGACGTGGAGCCGCGGTCACCGATCGCACTATCCACCCCTGCCTCCTGCAACGGTCACTTCTCACGCGACGGGAACTCAACTTCCCCAGCCATGGCCCGGCGACCCCAGGCGACGTGGAACTGTGGTCACCGAGCTCGCCATCTGCCCCTAGCCACCGCGGCGACCAGCCATGCTGTCTTTCAGATCGGCCGGGAGCGGCGATCAGCCACAGCGCACGTCCCCGGCCGAGTTCTTTCGGGCCTCAGCCCACTCGACCGCCAAAGGCGGCCGACAAAACCAGAGGGTGAGCCACGCAGATGGCTGAGCCGGATGGCGAGGTCGGTGACCGCGGTTTCGCGCTGCCTGGGGCTGACGGGCTGTGGCTGAGGTACGTGATGGTCGAGGTCTGCACTATCCGGTGATTTTTCGGGCCTATGTGACGAAAAATCACCACCTAACGCATGGACAGCCCGGGGACCCGCGATCGCCGGGGCTGGAGGCACCTTGAGACTCCATCAACCATCTGACACCCGCCCCGAACGGTTGAACCGTGCTCAAGGTCGCCCGGCCGGCTCACCTTGAGCACCCACCAACCACCTGCTGGCTGCGTGCGTGGGTGGCCGGGGCTCAACGTCGTGCCGGGGGCCTCGTGGCCAGTTGTTAGCGGGGCTCTGGGGGGAGTGCGGTGATGAGGGTTGTTAGGTGGGGGGAGAGGGCGAGGGTGGTGGGGGTGGTTTGGGTGGTGGCGGGGTGCCAGGTGGGGTGGCCGGTGGGGGTGAAGGTGACTAGGTGGATGTCGGGGGAGAGAGGGCCGGGGGCTTGGGCGTGGGCTCGGGCGGTGAGGTGGAGGAGGAGGCCTAGGGCGGGGAGGACGGAGAGGTCTTCGATCACGTGGATGAGGAGGAGGTCTCGGGAGGGGACGGCTGCCAGGACGGCGGGCGGGAGGTTGGGGAGGTTGAGGGTTTCGTGGAGGACCGTGTCGAGGACTAGGGCACGGGAGGCGGTGAAGGAGTCGCCGGTGAGGCGGGCGAGCTGAACGCCGTCCTCCTCGAGGAGCTCCAGGTGGTCGCGGCGGCGGCGGAGGTTGGCGAGGCCTAGGGCTTCGGCGGCCGACCAGGTGAGGCCCAGGTCGGTCGGGTCGAGGTACATGGTGACGGTGTGGTCGTGCAGTGTGGCCGGCACGGACAGCAGGCCGGGGAGGACGTCGGGGCGGTCGTCGACCCAGTTGGGTGGGAGTGAGGCGCGGGGGACGAGCCGCTGGATCAGCTCGGTGGCGGGGTTGCCGGGTGGATCGGGCACGCCTTCGTCGAGGCGGCCGAGCAGGTCGGTGAAGTGGAGGTCGACGAACTGCGGCCAGTCGTCGGGATCCTGCTGGGCGATCGCCCGGGCCAGGTTGGTGAGGCCGAGGATCGGGCCAGCTGCTTCGGGTGTGGTCATCAGGGCGCCGGCTTGGTAGTGCAGGTCGAAGCCGAGCCGGCGGCAGGTGGACAGCGCGAGGGTGACGAGACGGTCGACCTGGGCGCCGCTCAGGGGGCTCAGGTAGGCGTCGGCGGGGGTTTCGGTGGTTGTCATGGGCACCTCCTCGACAGAGAAAGTACGAGGATTTGCTCACTCCCCAGCCGGTCAATTCGAACCTGTGGACAACTTGGTCGGTACTCTGCGGCCCGGGACCGAACCCGGTTCCGGAGTGAAGGAGAGACCAGATGTCCAGCATCCCGGCGTCGCGGCCGACCTCGGTGACCCGGCTGTCGTTGTCGCACATCACCGCACAGCACGAGACGAACCTGCTCGGTACCGTGCACGGTGGGGTGATCATGACCCTGGTCGACTCGGTCGCCGGCGTGGTCGCGGCGCGGCACTCCGGTGGGGCCGCGGTGACGGCGTCGATGGACGAGATGGTCTTCCTGGTCCCGGTCCGGGTCGGAGACGTCGTGCACTTCAGCAGCCAGGTGAACTGGACCGGCCGGAGCTCGATGGAGGTCGGGGTGCGGATCACCGCCGACCGGTGGGACGCGGTCGGGCCCGAGGTGCACGTGGCGTCGGCGTACCTGGTGTTCGTGGCGGTCGACGCGGAAGGCAAGCCGCGCGAGGTTCCGCAGGTGGTGCCGGAGACCGACGAGGAGCTGCGCCGGATGCGCGAGGCAGAGATCCGCCGGAGCCACCGGCTGGCCCGGCGCGCCGCGATCATCGCGTCCCGCGAGGAAGACCGGTCATGAGCTGGTTCCACGGCGCCCGGCGGCATCCGTCCGCCGTCCTGCTCGTCGTCCAGTTGCTCGGCGTATTGATGTACCCGCTGACTCAGGGGTCGCAGGCCGGCCGGATCGCCTTCGAGATCATCGGCATCATCGTTCTGGTACTCGCCGTGTTCTCCGTGCGCGCCACCCCAGGTCTCACCTGGATCAGCATCGGCCTGGGCATCCCGGCCGTCGCTCTCTCGTTCATCGACGTGTACAACTCCAGCGACGCCGTGGTGGCTGTTTCGGCCGCCTTGCACGCGGCCTTCTACTTCTACGCGGCCTACAGCCTGTTGCGGTACATGCTTTCCGACCACGAGGTCAGCACCGACGAGCTGTACGCCACCGGTGCCACGTTCACCTTGGTGGCCTGGGGTTTCGCCTACCTGTACGTCTTCGTCCAGGTCCTCGTCCCCGGCAGCTTCATCGCAGCGGTTGCCCCCAGCAACGATCGGACCTGGATGGAGCTGCTCTTCCTGAGCTTCACCACCCTGTCCAGCACCGGCCTGAGCGACGTCGTCCCGATCAGCAACTGGGGTCGCTCGGTCGTGATGCTCGAGCAACTGGCCGGTCTCGGGTACGTCGCCATGGTCGTGTCCCGCCTGGTCGGTCTGACGATCTCGCGCCGCAACGCATAGCTGCAACGCATAGCTGCAACGCCTAACCGGCAAGTCGCGGCCAGCCGGCCAACAGGTCGGCGGCCGCCCGGGCAGCGACTTCGGTCGCATTCGTCATTGCAGCGACCCGGTAGCTGACCAGCGCGCCCTCGTGGAGCAGTAGGAGTCGATCGGCCAGCTCGCCTGGATCCGCCATCCCGGCCAGCCGTGCCTGCGCTTCGAACTCGGAGCGCATCCACTGCTTCTGCCCGACGATCACCGGCATCGCCGGATGATCGGGCGCCGCGAGCTCGACACTCGCGTTGATGAACCCGCAGCCGTTGCGCGACCCCGCCAGCCAGTCGGTCAGCGCACCGAACAGTGCGAGCACCACGTCCTCGGGTGTCTGAGGCGCGCGAAGTACAAGCTGCTCGTCGAGGAACTCGTGCCACACCCGGTTCCGGTGTTCCAGATACGCCGCGATCAGCCGGTCCTTCGATCCGAACCGGTCGTACAGCGTCTTCTTCGTCACCTCGGCCGCCGCCGCGATCGCGTCCACCCCGACCGTCCGAATGCCCTGCTCGTAGAACAGCGTCGAGGCGGCCGCCAGGATCCGTGTCCCGGCAGGCGTCAGCCGGTCCGCCGCCGGCACTCCGCGGTCGACGAGCAGTCTCATCTGCTGAACAGGCATACTGACAGTATACCGACCGGTATGGTTACTGTCGGGACATGACAACCCAGGCAGTACGCCGTACGCCGGACCTGCGCCTGATCACGCTGGCCTCGGGAGCCGGGTTCGTCCTGTTCTGGAGCTCCGGGTTCATCGGCGCCGGCTGGGGAACGCGGTACACGAACGCGTTCGACCTGCTCGCTTGGCGCTTCCTGCTCGCCGGACTGCTCGGTGCCCTGATCCTGAGCATCCGCCGCCCCAGAATGACCCGCCGAGACCTCATCACCCAGGTGTGGATGGCAGTCCTGACCCAGTTCGTCTACCTCGGCGCCATCTTCACCGGCATCGACCACGGCATCACCGCAGGAGCAACAGCACTCATCGGGTCGCTCCAGCCGCTGCTCATCGCGACTGTGGCAGGCCCACTGCTCGGAGAGGCGGTCAGCAGGCGTCAGTGGCTCGGGCTTGTTCTCGGGCTACTCGGAGTCGCGCTGGTCGTCGCCGACGACCTCAGTGCGGGTCGGGGCTCACCCCTGCTCTTCCTCATCCCGCTGGTCGGCCTGCTCGGCCTGGTGGCCGGTACCTGCCTGGATCGTCGCCGTCAACCTGCGGTGAGTTCGCTCGATGCGCTCTGTGTTCAGAGCATGGTGTCGGCAGTGCTGTTCGTCACGTTGGCGATCTCGACGCACCAGCTCAGCGTGCCGCATCAGCCGGGGTTCTACGGCGCTGTGCTCTGGTTGGTGCTGCTGGCAACCGGCGGTGGTTGGGGCCTGTACCTGGTGAATCTCAAGCTTTCCGGCGCCACGCGGGTGAGCAGTCTGCTCTATCTGGTGCCGCCGACCACGATGCTGGTGGCCTACTTCGTGCTGGACGAGAGCATCGGAGTGCTCACGGTGCTCGGCATGTTGGTCTGTGCCGTTGCAGTCCTGCTGATTACGCTGCGGACATGGCGGAACCCCGATGGCTGAACGAGAAAGAGGCGCGAGCCTGGCGAGCGTTCATCGCGGCCCAACGCGTGGTGAACAGCCGGATCGAGCAGCAGTTGCAGCGGGACGCCGGAATTCCGCACACCTACTACGAGATTCTGGTGCGGCTGTCCGACGCGCCGGACGGCCGGCTGCGGATGAGCGAGCTCGCGATCGCGACGCTCGGTTCCCGTAGCCGTCTCTCGCATGCGGTCAACCGCCTGGAGCAGTACGGCTGGGTGCGTCGCGAAGGGATCGAGTCGGACCGTCGTGGTCAGGTGGCGATCCTCACCGACGTCGGTCGGCAGAAGCTGGTGGACTCCGCGCCCGGTCATGTCGAGGAGGTCCGCAGTGCGATCTTCGACGCGCTGACCCCGGAGCAGGTGGAGCACCTGTTCGACATCTGTACGGCGCTGGCCGAGAACACCGATCAGGACCGCTGATGCGGGCCCGCGCAACGGCCCTCGTCGTACTGTCTGCGCTGCTGCTGGCCGGTTGCAACGACAGCCAGTCCCCGCCGACCGCCGGACCCGACACAGTCCCCTCGTCGTCAGTACCGCTGCCGCCGAAGACCACGGCTCAACCACCAACAACAACCCCGAGCGAGACGCCGTCAGCACCCAGCTGCATCGACACGAAGCTCGAGAGCCTCACACTTCGCCAGCGCGCCGCCCAGCTGATCATGACGGGCATGGGCGCCAACGGTATGACGTCGGCGCAGCGGTCGATCATCCAGAAGCAGAAGCCGGGCGGAGTCCTGCTGCTCGGCCCAGGTGGCAGCCTCGCGCACACCCGTACGGCGACCGCGGCCGCGACGACTGCCGCCACGGTCGACGGAATCCGGCCGCTGGTGGCAGCGGATCAGGAAGGTGGTCAGGTCCAGCGGCTGAAGGGCTCTGGCTTCACCCGCATCCCGTCGGCGACCGTTCAGGGCACGTGGACCAGTGACAAGCTCACCGTCCGGGCGGCGCAGTGGGCCGGCCAGCTCAAGCAGGCCGGGGTGAATACCAACCTCACTCCGGTGGCGGACGTCGTACCGGTTTCTCTGAAGAAGCAGAACGCGCCCATCGGCAGTCTGGACCGTGAGTTCGGCAACACGGCGGCTGAGGTCGGGCCGCCGGTACAAGCGTTCATCCGAGGGATGGCCAAGAGTGGTGTGATCACCTCGGTGAAGCACTTCCCCGGTATCGGCAAGGTCAAAGGCAACACCGACTTCTCCGCCGATGTGCTCGACAACGTCACGGTCCGTGGCGACGACGACCTGCAGCCGTTCGCGGACGGGATCGAGGCCGGTAGCGAGATGCTGATGGTCTCCACCGTCACGTACACCAAGATCGACCCCAAGAACCGGGCTGCGTTCTCGAAGACCGTCATCCAGGGCATGATCCGCGGCGACCTCGGGTACGACGGCGTCGTGATCACCGACGATGTCGGGGCGGCCGCGAACGTGGCGAAGGTGCCGGCCGGGCAGCGCGCGACCCGGGTCATCGCAGCGGGTGGCGACATCGTCATCAACGGTGCTGCGGACCTCACCGCGACCATGGTGAACGCGCTGGTGGTGAAGGCCCAGCAGGACAAGGAGTTCGCCGCACAGCTCGACCAGAGCGTACGGCGGGTGCTCGCGCTCAAGCAGAAGCACGGTCTGGTGACCTGCTGATGCAGGCGGAGCAGGAGCCCGACTACCGGTTCACTCTGGCCAACGAGCGAACCTATCTGGCGTACCTGCGGACCTCACTGGCCTGTTATGCCGGTGGCCTCTCGGCCGTGCAGTTTCTCGACCTCGGACTGAACCGCTGGCCGGCCCGCATCATCGGACTGATCCTGGTCAGTGCCGGACTGGTCACGACCTTCGGCGCACTGCGCCGCTGGCAGCAGAACATGGTTGCCATGCGCCGCGGCGAGCCGCTACCGGTGACCCGACTGCCGCTGATGCTGGCGGCAACCATCGCCGTTGCCGGATTGGTCGGTCTGATTTTCGCATTGTGGCGATGAGCACACCGGACCCCGGCCTGCAGCCCGAGCGCACCCTGCTCGCCTGGCGTCGGACCTCGCTCGGCCTGATCACCAACGGCGTCCTGCTGCTTGCCTCCGGCCACGGTTCGTCCGACGTCCGCACCGGTCTCGGCATCGTCGTACTGGTGCTTTCGCTGGGCTGCTGGGCGGCGGTGAGCGCGGTTTACCGGCATTCGCGGGGTGCCCCGGTCCATGCCCTCGGCCACGAACGGGTGCTCCGGATCGCCGCCGGACTGGTCCTCGTGGTCGGTCTCTTCGACCTCTACGCCGTGATCACGCGCTGATACCAATTGATTACTCGGTCGTCATCTCCTAGTGAACTAGTTCACCCCGACGCGCTACGTTGACCCCGCGGATGCAAGAACCGCGGGCTGTTCCCCCTAGCATGATCAACGGTTTGTCCCTCGTTCACCCGGAGCTTGAAGTGCCGTTACGTCTGCGTCCGAACGACCCGACGTTCTACGACCTTTTCACCGAGTCCGCCAACCACCTCGTGGACGGTGCTCGCATCCTCGCCGAACTGCTCGGCAGCGCCGCGGGCACCGGCCTCGCGGCCAGTCATCAGATCGCCGTCCAGATGAAGGACGCCGAGCACGCCGCCGACGAGACCACGCACTCGATCATCCGGCGGGTGAACTCGACGTTCGTGACGCCGTTCGACCGCGAGGACATCTACCGGCTGGCGTCCGACCTCGACGACGTCATGGACTTCATGGAGGAGGCGGTGGACACGATCCACCTCTTCAACCTGGAGAAGCTGCCGGAGGAGGTCGCCGAGCAGATCGAGGTCCTGCAGCGGGCGGCCGCGCTGACCGCGGAGACGATGCCGCGACTGCGCACCATGAAGGACCTGGCCGAGTACTGGATCGAGATCAACCGGCTGGAGAACACCGGCGACGCGGTGCACCGCCGCATCATCGCCAAGCTGTTCAGCGGTGAGTACGAGACGCTCACCGTGCTGAAGCTGAAGACCGTGGTCGATCTGCTGGAGGCTGCGATCGACGCGTTCGAGCATGTCGCCAACACGGTCGAGCAGATCGCCGTCAAGGAGAGCTGAGCGTGGAGCTCGCGCTCGTCATCGCGGTCGTCGTGATCGCGCTGGCCTTCGACTACACCAACGGCTTCCATGACGCGGCGAACGCGATCGCGACCTCGGTCTCGACCCGGGCGCTGACCCCGCGGGTCGCCCTGGTGATGGCCGCGGTGTGCAACTTCCTCGGCGCCCTGCTGGGCACCGAGGTGGCCGAGACCGTCGGCAAGGGAATCATCAACACGCCGGCCGGACAGCACGGCCTGGTGGTCGTGATCGCGGCCCTGATCGGTGCGATCACCTGGAACCTGATCACCTGGTACTTCGGTCTGCCCAGCTCGTCGTCGCACGCTCTGATCGGCGGTCTGGTGGGCGCCGGTCTGGCCTCGTCCAGTGTGGTGCTGTGGTCCGGGATCGTCGACAAGGTCGTGATCCCGATGGTGCTGTCCCCGGCCATCGGCTTCCTCGGCGCGTTCGTGCTGATGACCGCGATCCTGTGGATCTTCCGGCGCAAGAACCCCGGCAAGACCACCCGCGGCTTCCGCCTGGCGCAGTCTCTGTCGGCCGCCGCGATGGCGCTCGGTCACGGCCTCCAGGACGCTCAGAAGACGATGGGCGTCATCTTCCTGGCGCTGCTGACCACCGGTCACGTCGCGAAGGGTGACGGCATCCCGCTGTGGGTCAAGCTGTCCGCGGCGACCGCGATCTCGCTCGGGACGTACTCCGGTGGCTGGCGGATCATGCGGACCCTTGGCCGCCGGATCATCCACCTCGACCCGGCCCGCGGATTCGCGTCCGAGGCCGTCGCGGCCACGGTGCTGTACGTGATGGCGATCGGCCTGCACGCGCCGGTCTCCACGACCCACACGATCACGAGTGCGGTGATGGGCGCCGGTGCCACCAAGCGGCTGTCCGCCGTCCGCTGGGGCGTCGCGAAGGGCATCATCACCGCCTGGGTGCTGACCATCCCGGCCGCCGGCCTGGTCGCGGCCGGCTGCTACGCGATCGCCCACCTGATCCTCGAGTAAACCAAGAACCCCATTCATTTCGAATTCATCCACCGCCCCTACGGTCGGACGAGGCCCCAACTCGTCCGCCCAGGGATGTGATCGAGATGGATCTGTCGTTTCTCGTCGTCGTGGTGATCATCACCGCGCTGGTGTTCGACTTCACCAACGGCTTCCACGACACCGCCAACGCGATGGCGACCTCGATCGCCACCGGCGCGCTCAGACCCAAGGTCGCGGTCGGGCTGTCCGCCGTACTGAACCTGGTCGGGGCGTTCATCTCCACCGAGGTGGCCCACACCATCTCGAGCGGACTGGTCGACGACACGCTGATCACCGTCCCGATCGTCTTCGGCGGCCTGGTCGGTGCCATCCTGTGGAACCTGCTGACCTGGTATCTCGGTCTGCCGAGCTCCTCGTCGCACGCGCTGTTCGGCGGTCTGATCGGGGCCACCTGGATCGCGGCCGGCAGCGGCGCGGTCAACTTCGGCACCGTGGTGCAGAAGATCATCGTCCCGGCCGTCGCCGCGCCGATCGTGGCCGGAGTCGTCGCACTGCTGGGGACCTACCTGGCCTACAAGATCACGGCCCGGGCCCGGAAGAAGAGCGTCGAGGAAGGCTTCCGCGCCGGTCAGATCGCCTCCGCCTCGCTGGTCTCACTGGCGCACGGCACGGGTGACGCGCAGAAGACGATGGGCATCATCACGCTGGTCCTGATCACCTCCGGCAGCCTGGCGCAGGGCTCCCGGCCGCCGCTGTGGGTGATCTTCGCGGCCGGTATGGCGATTGCCCTCGGCACGTACCTGGGCGGCTGGCGGATCATCCGCACGATGGGCAAGGGGCTGACCGAGATCGAGTCGCCGCAGGGCTTTGCCGCGGAGACCAGTTCGACCGCAGTGCTGCTGGCTTCGTCGCACCTGGGCTTCCCGCTCTCCACCACGCAGGTCTGCTCCGGCAGCATCCTGGGCGCCGGACTGGGCAAGCGGCTGGCTGAGGTGCGCTGGACGGTGGCCGGCCGGATGGCACTGGCCTGGCTGTTCACACTGCCCGCCGCTGCGATCGTCGGCGCGCTGTCCGGCCGCGTGGCGAACTCCGGCAACCTCGGGGTCGCGCTGATCGCCGTACTGGCTCTGGTTGCTGGTGGTGGCCTGTACGCCGCCTCCCGGCGCAAGCCGGTCAACTCGGCCAACGTGAACGAGTACCCGAGCACCCCGGCCGCCTCCTCGGCGACCGCGGCGGTCTGAGAGGAGCAGGGCGATGCACATCGACTGGGCCGGACTCGGCGAAGTAGCGCTGGTCAGCCTGCTCTTCGGGGTAGGGCTGGCGGTGGTGTTCGCCTTCGGAGTGACCGCTATGGGACGGCGTGCGGTGGCGCTCGACGAGAAACGGCCGCCTGCGATGCTGGACACCGCAGTGGCGTCGCTGTGCTTCGCAGCATGCCTAGCTGCGGTGCTGTACGGCCTCTACTTGATCATTCCGCAGTTCCACTAGCGGTTCCACCTACGCACTGCCTTGGCGACGTCCTTGGTGCGCACCGCGTCGAGGTTCTCTTCCCAGGCGGTGAAGAGGCGATCGCCCAGCTCAGCTGCGTCCAGACCGGCTTGGGGGCGGACAGCCACGGCCCAGGTCGCTGCCGCCGCGTGACCCTGCTGGTGGAGCAGGTGGTTGACGGTCGCCTGGATACGGCGCTGGTTCTCACCTGTCAGGCCGCGGCCGGCCCAGTCCTGCAGGATGGCCGCGTCGTCGGCGGTCATCTGGGCCAGGTAGGTCAGCGGACCACGCCAGTAGCCGCGGTGACCGATGCTGTCCAGCACCTCCAGCGGGAACCAGCCGTTCGCGCAGCGCCGCCCGTTGACCGCGGCCTCGACCTCGCGCGTCCGCTCGGCGTCCAGGTCCTGCGTGGACCAGCCGATGAAGTAGGCACCCGCGTCCGGGAGGTGCTCCGCCACGTGCGGCGCGACCTGCAGCGTCCCGGGTTCGAACAGGCGCAGTTCTTCCGGTGAATCGAACACAAACCTTCCCCCGCCCAACACAGGGACCCCCGAGGTTCCTGTCATGTCAGCAACAAGTGCCCTTCGTACCGTCGCAGACCGCCGAGGTCAAGGCCTTGTCCGGGGTAAGGCGGCGTTATTGACGCGGTTCTTGCCGACGCTCCGCCCGGCGGGCCAGCTCCTCACGATCCATCCGGTCGGCCTCTTCGGGCGTGGGCGCGGAGCCGCCGTACGAGGCCGGCAACCACCAGGCACCGGGCGGTTGCTCCGGGTAGGCACGGATGGTGTCGTCGAGCATCTCGGCCATCGTCGAGCGCAGTACGGCGGTCGCCGCGACCGGGTCGTCGTCCGTGCTCACGGTCATCGGCGTACCGACCGTGATCGCGATCGTGCGGTGCCGGGAGAAGTCCTTCGGGTGATCCTTGGTGAACATCCGCTGGGTGCCCCACAGGATCAGCGGAATCACCGGTACGCCGGCCTCCGCGGCCATCCGGACCGTGCCGGACTTGAACTCCTTGAGCTCGAACGACCGGCTGATCGTCGCCTCCGGGAACACGCCGACCACCTCACCGGCGCGCAGCAGCCGCAGGGCTTGCTCGTACGACGCCGCGCCGGCACCGCGGTCCACCGGGACGTGGTGCATCCCACGCATCAGCGGACCGGACCAGCGGTTGCGGAACAGGACTTCCTTGGCCATGAACCGGACCAGCCGCTTGCTCGGCAGAGCGCCGTACCCGCCGAGAACGAAGTCGACGTAGCTGATGTGGTTCAGCGCAATCACGGCACCGCCGGTCCGGGGCACGTTCTCGGTCCCGGAGAGCTGGAAGTTCACATCCAGCACCTTGAACGCCGTACGGGCGATTCCGACCACCGGCGGATACACAAAGTCGCGCATCGTCGGAACTCTACTAAGGTATTGCCGATAACTGGAGATCGCGGGAGCTCGCACCGTAGTGGGCTGAGAGGGCGGCTGGAGGAATCCGGCGCCGCCGACCGCCGAACCTGTCCGGGTAATTCCGGCGTAGGGAGCACATCAAGTGACAACCATCGGCACCGTACGACCGACTGTCACCACCGGCCCGATCTCGGGCTCCGAGAAGATCTATCGCGGCGAGCTGGGTGTCCCGGCGCGTCGTGTCCACCTCACCAACGGCGAGCACTTCGACCTGTACGACACGTCCGGGCCGTACACGGACGCGACCGCGCAGATCGACGTACAGGCCGGTCTGCCCGCGCTCCGGCGCGAGTGGATCGCCGGCCGGGCGAACCTGACCCAGCTCGCGCATGCGCGAGCCGGCACCATCACCGAGGAGATGCGGTACGTCGCGCTGCGGGAGAACATGGATCCGGAGTTCGTCCGGTCCGAGGTGGCCCGCGGCCGGGCCGTCATCCCGGTCAACCGCCGGCATCCGGAGAGCGAGCCGACCATCATCGGCAAGAAGTTCCTGGTGAAGGTGAACGCGAACATCGGCAACTCCGCCGTCAGCAGCTCGATCGAGGACGAGGTCGAGAAGCTCGTCTGGGCCACCCGCTGGGGCGCGGACACCGTGATGGATCTGTCCACCGGCAAGAACATCCACGAGACCCGCGAGTGGATCCTGCGGAATTCGCCGGTTCCGATTGGGACGGTCCCGCTCTACCAGGCGCTGGAGAAGGTGAAGGGCGACCCGGCCGCACTGAACTGGGAGGTCTACCGCGAGACGGTGATCGAGCAGTGCGAGCAGGGCGTCGACTACATGACCGTGCACGCCGGCGTACTGCTGCGGTACGTGCCGCTGACCGCGCGGCGGATCACCGGCATCGTCTCGCGCGGTGGGTCGATCATGGCCGCGTGGTGCCTCGCGCATCACCAGGAGTCCTTCCTGTACACGCATTTCGCCGAGCTGTGCGAGATCCTGCGTGAGTACGACGTGACGTTCTCGCTCGGTGACGGACTTCGCCCGGGATGTATCGCGGATGCGAACGACGACGCCCAGTTCGCCGAGCTGCGCACGCTGGGGGAGCTCACCAAGATCGCCTGGGAGCACGACGTACAGGTGATGATCGAGGGCCCGGGACATGTGCCCATGCACAAGATCGCGGAGAACGTGCGGCTCGAGGAAGAGCTGTGTGGTGAGGCGCCGTTCTACACCTTGGGGCCGTTGGCAACCGATGTGGCACCGGCCTACGACCACATCACCAGCGCCATCGGTGCGGCCCAGATCGGCTGGCTCGGTACGGCGATGCTCTGCTACGTCACGCCGAAGGAGCACCTCGGGCTGCCGGACCGTGATGACGTCAAGACCGGTGTGATCACCTACAAGATCGCTGCCCACGCTGCCGACCTGGCCAAGGGGCATCCGGGCGCACAGGCCTGGGACGACGCGTTGTCGACGGCCAGGTTCGAGTTCCGCTGGGAGGATCAGTTCAACCTCTCGCTGGATCCTGACACCGCGCGGTCCTACCACGACGAGACCCTGCCGGCCGAGCCGGCCAAGACCGCACACTTCTGCTCGATGTGCGGGCCGAAGTTCTGCTCGATGCGGATCACCGCGGACATCCGCGCCTACGCCGAAGAGCACGGCCTGACCTCGACCGAAGCGATCGAGGCCGGCCTCACCGAGATGTCCGAGACCTTCAAGGCAGGAGACAGCAAGCTCTACCTACCGTTGGCCGACTGACTCACCGGCCCCCGAAACCGCTGTCTGAAGCGGTTTTGGGGGCCTTTTCGCACGAAAACCGGGCTTTTCAGCCTTACGCGCTGTGAAATCCCGGCGTGTGTCGAGATGCCGAAGTGGCCCGATTGAGCGGAGAATTGGGGAATCAGCTGTCCTGCGGGGTGATCACCGAGAGTGACTGGGTGAACCGATTCAGGTTTTTGCCTTCACTCAGCGTGAATAAGACTGTAGCCTTAACTCCGTTGGAAGGAGGTGCGGGACAGTGCTCTTCGTTCTCACGGTAGATCAGCGCGGCAGCAGAATCAGCGGCGATCTCGTACCCGAGCTATTGAACAGTCTGAACCGCAGACCCCGGTGGCCCGGGCTGATCCGCAAGTTCGAGCGGACCGCGGGCGACGAGGTCCAGGGCGTGTTGTCGGAGGCCAAGGCAACGATCGATCTGGTCGTCGAGCTGCTCCGCCGCGACTGCTGGTACGTCGGGCTCGGGATCGGCGAGGTGATCGAGCCGCTCCCGCGCAGTACCAGGGCGGGTAACGGGGATGCGTTCGTGTATGCCCGGGACGCGGTCACCAAGGCGAAGTACAGCCCGCACCATGTCAATGTGTGTGGCGCCGACGCCCAGCTGGCCGATCAGGTGGAGACTGTGCTCTGGTTGATGGCATCGGTGCTGCGCCGGCGCAGTGACCGCGGGTGGGCCGTTGCCGACCTGCTGGCCGAGGGACTGACACGACGGGAGATCGGCGTGAAACTGGGGATCAGTCAATCTGCGGTAACCCAACGGGCCCAGGCGGCCGGAGTGGCCGAGGAGCAGCGTGGCCGGTTGCTGGCGGCCGAACTGCTCAGCCGCGCCGAGGTCGCTGCGTGACGGCACTTGTCCTAGCGCTCACGGCAGTCGGTCTCGTTTTCGCCGTACTGGCCTGGGTGCCGAAGTCGGAAGGTGCCACGCTGGAGATCGTGCTCAGCGGCATCATGCTGGCCTGTGGCGTCGCTGTCGGCCTGGTGCTGCTCTCCGGCGACGGTGTGGCGTCCTGGCCGGAGCGCTGGTGGAATGTCCTGCTCCTGCTGGCCGGAGGCCTCGCAGTGACCGGAGGCGGCCCGCTGACGACCTCTGTGCTCGCTCTGGTGGACCGAGGCAACACTCGGGCCCAGTCGACGCAGAAGGCCGGTGAGGTGCTGCGAGGCGGCGCACTGATCGGTTCACTCGAGCGTGGTGCGATCTTCGCCGCCCTGGTGGCCGGCTGGCCGGAGGGGCTGGCCATCGTGCTGGCGATCAAGGGGCTGGCCCGCTACCCCGAGCTCCGCAGTCCGGACCAGCCCGCCTCCGTCACACCACAGGCGGTCGCCGAGCGCTTCATCATCGGCAGCTTCACCAGTGTGCTCTGGGCAGTCACCTGCGCCGGCTTCCTGCTGTCGCACTGACCTCTAACGCTGGGTGTCGACCACGACGTACGTGTTGAGCACCTTGTCGTGCAGGGTCTGCTTCTTCTCGTCCCAGAGCGGCCACAGTACGTCGATCAGTGGGGCGTAGCTGAAGACCCAGGCGAGCAGCTCACGGCCGAGCGCCTTACCCGGACCGACCGGCTGGTTGTAGACGCCGTCGATCAGCCGGATCTTCAGCACGCTCTTGCCGATGCTCTGGCCGGTGTTGCCCTGGCGGAACACCCTGTTCCACAGCCACAGGCCGAAGGTGATCCCCATGCCGAGCAGGAACACGATCACGGCCCAGGCCTGCGGGGCGTCGTTCTCCAGGTCTGCCCGGCTGAAGACGTTCACGATGAACAAGATGTAGCCGATGGCAAGCGGTAGGCCCTGGACCAGCCCGTCGATGAGCGACGCGCCGACCCGCGGCAGCCACTCCGCCAGCGGGGCCCACTCGTTGGCCGGCTGCGCGTACGGCGGCGGCTGCTGGCCCCACTGCGGCTGGTGGGTGTCCTGGGGTCGCTGGCTCGCGCCGTACGGGTCGTTGCTGCCAGGTGGGGGGAACGGTGTGGTCATCTGTGTGTCCTGTCTCAGGTGCTGACGACGATGTCGTTGACGATCTTGTCGTGCCAGGTCTGCTGCTTCTCGTCCCACAACGGCCAGAGCAGGTTGATGAAGCAGATGTAGTTGAAGAAGTAGGCGCAGATCTCGCGGCCGAGGTTCGGGCCGAAGCCGATCAGCTCACCGGTCTGGATACTGATGATCCGGGTGCCGGTGATCTTCTTGCCGAGTGACTGGCCGGTGCGGCCCTGCTGGATCACCCGGTTCAGGAACCAGATCACCCCGCTGCCCAGGAAGCCCAGGGACAGCGGGGTGCCGGCGGCATCCGAGGTGTGCATCGCGATCGTGACGATGAGCCCGATCCCCGCCGGAATGCCCTGCACGAAGCCGTCGATCAGGGATGCGCCCACCCGCGTCGTGTAGCCGACCGGCTCGCCGGGAAGTGCGTAGCGGTAGTTGCCCTGCCCCGAAGGGCCTTGCCCATAAGGGTTGTAGCCCGGCTGGATGTGCCCACCCGGCTGGAGCTGCCCACCAGGCTGGCCCGGCGGGTACTGGTTCGGCTGACCAGGCGGGTACTGGTTGGGCTGACCGGGTGGCGTGGACCCGTCGTACGGGCCGGACGGAGGGGTGGTCACCTGCGGTTCCTCTCGGGTGCTCTACTGCGGGCTGCAAGGCAGGTTACTGTGGTGCGGTGAGTGATGGCGTCGTACTTCGCCCCACGGGACCGGTCGTGCCGGTGGACCGACGGGTGCAGGGGCTCGCGCTGGTCGGTGTCGGCGGCTTCGCGCTCGCCGGCGTCTACCAGCTGACCGGGCTCGGCATCCCGTGCATTCTGCACGCCACGACCGGTCTGAACTGTCCACTCTGTGGATCGACCCGGATGGCTGCCGCCTTACTACGTGGCGATCTGAACGCCGCCTGGCACTACAACCCCGTCGTACTGGTGCTGGGACCGCTGATCGGTCTCGCAGTCGGCTACCAGCTGCTGGCGTGGGCGCTGGATGCCCTGCGGCTGGTCCGGCTGCCACGGCTCACCATGAGCCCGCGCGTCGTCGACTGGCTGGTCAAGGCCGTCATCGCACTGCTGATCGTGTACGGCGTCGCTCGCAACCTCAACTGAATGGCGCCGGGTAGCGAGTGCTACCCGGCGCCATTCGAGCGTGAACGTCAGGGGCGGCTGACGAGACCGGTGGCGTACCCGATGATGCCGAGGATCAGGAACGCGATACCGCCGATCCAGGCCACCTTGGCCAGCGTGTCCGACTGGCCCTGCTCGCGGTACTTGCTCTGCGCGAACAGGCCGAGGCCGATCGCGGCGGGGGAGCAGCAGAACCAGCAGACGATGCCGATGATCGACAGGATCATCGGGGTGTTGCTCGGCGCAGCCTGTGCACCGTAGCCGTAGCCGGCGTTCTGGCCGCCCGGGTAGGCGCCGTAGCCACCGGCTGCCGGCTGACCCGGCTGGCCGGGCTGCTGGCCGTAACCGGGCTGCTGCTGGCCATAGCCAGGCTGCTGCGGCGGCTGCTGGCCGTAACCAGGCTGCTGCCCATAGCCAGGCTGCTGCGGGGGCTGCTGGCCGTACTGGCCGGGCTGACCCGGGTAGGACCCAGGCTGCTGCTGGCCGTAGCCAGGCTGGCCGTACTGCCCCGGCTGGCCGCCCGGAGTCTGGCCAGGAGTGTCCTGGGGGTCGTTCTGGTCATCGCCGGGAGGCGTCGGAGTGCTCACCACAGTCCCTTCTGAGACATCGAAGAATCCCCGCAGACTATCTGGGCCACGGGTTCAGGGTCACGTACCCCCGCCGCTCGGCAGGGGTACGTGATTCTCCGTGATCAGCCGAAGCGGCCGGTGATGTAGTCCTCGGTGGCCTTCTCGGTCGGGTTCGAGAAGATCTGCTTGGTGGCCGCCATCTCGATCAGCCGGCCCGGCTTACCGGTCGCGGCCAGGTTGAAGAACGCCGTCTGGTCCGAGACCCGGGCCGCCTGCTGCATGTTGTGCGTGACGATCACCACGGTGAACCGGTCCTTGAGCTTCTCGATCAGGTCCTCGATCGCCAGTGTGGAGATCGGGTCCAGGGCCGAGCAGGGCTCGTCCATCAGGATCACCTCGGGCTCGACCGCGATCGCCCGGGCGATACACAGCCGCTGCTGCTGACCACCGGACAGACCGGCACCCGGCTTGTCCAGGCGGTCCTTGACCTCGTTCCACAGGTTGGCACCCTTGAGGGACGCCTCGACCACCTCGCTGAGCTTCTTGCGGTCCTTGACACCGTTCAGCTTCAGGCCGCTCGCGACGTTGTCGAAGATCGACATCGTCGGGAACGGGTTCGGCCGCTGGAACACCATGCCGACGACCCGCCGTACGGCGACGGGGTCGACACCGGTCGCGTACAGGTCCTGCTGGTCCAGCAGCACCTTGCCCTCGACGCGGGCCCCCGGGATCACCTCGTGCATCCGGTTCAGGGTCCGCAGGTAGGTGGACTTGCCGCAGCCGGACGGGCCGATGAACGCCGTGACCGAGCGGGGCTCGATCGTCATCGACACATCCTCGACGGCCTTGAAATCGCCGTAGTAGACGTTGAGGCCGCTGACCTCGATGCGCTTAGCCATATCGACTCAGAACCTCTCTGACTATTTCGACTTGATGGTGCTGAACCGGGCAACCAGCCGGGCCAGCAGGTTGAGGGCAAGGACGAGCAGGATCAGCGTCAGGGCCGCCGACCAGACCCGGTCCGCGGCCGGCTGCAGGGCCAGCTCGGTCCGGTCCTGGTTGATCATCGTCGGCAGGGCACCCATGAAGCCGTTGAACGGATTCAGGTTGATGTTCTTGGAGTAGCCGACCAGGATCAGCAGCGGCGCGGTCTCACCCATCACCCGGGCCAGACCGAGCATCACGCCGGTGACGATGCCGCCGAACGCGGTCGGCACGACCACCTTCAGGATCGTCTTCCACTTCGGCACCCCGAGCGCGTACGACGCCTCCCGGAGCTCGTCCGGGACCAGCTTCAGCATCTCCTCGGTGGAGCGCAGTACGACCGGCAGCATCAGCAGCACCAGCGACAGCGAGACCGCGAAGCCGACCCGGTTGAAGCCGAAGACCGTGATCCAGACCGCGTAGATGAACAGGGCGGCCACGATCGACGGGACACCGGTCAGGATGTCGACCATGAAGCTGACCGCGCGGGCGGCCTTGGTGCCCTTGCCGTACTCGACCAGGTAGACAGCGCCCATGATCGCGATCGGTACGGCGATCACGGCGGTGATCAGCGCCATGATCAACGTGCCCATGATCGCGTGGTACGCGCCACCACCTTCGCGGCGGACGGTGACACCGCGCTGCGACTGGCTCCACCAGTCGGCGCTCAGCAGCAGGTGATAGCCCTTGCTGATAACAGTCCAGAGGATCCAGACCAGCGGGATCAGCGCGATCACGAAGGCCGCAACGATCAGGACGGTCGCCAGGACGTTCTTGAAGGCACGGGCCCCGGACTTACCGGTGAGATCCAGTTCCTTGCCGTCGTACGCCGGCTTGTTCTCGACGATGGCCGTCATACTGACGCTCCTTCTCCTGCACGGCGGGTGCGGCGCGGGCGCTTGGCGCCCGGGGCGCTGCGGGCGACGATCAGGCGGGCCGCGGAGTTGACCAGGAAGGTCACCACGAACAGCACCAGGCCGGCCGCGATGAACGCGCCGGTCTTCTCCGGGGTGTCGAACTCGGCCGCGTTGTTGGCGATCTTCGACGCGAAGGTCTCGCCACCGGAGAAGATCGACGAGTTCCACGGGTCGTTGCCGTTCGGCACCGTCAGGATGATCATCACCGCGACGGTCTCACCGAGCGCCCGGCCGAGACCGAGCATCGCGGCGCTCGTCACACCGGAGCGTCCGTACGGCAGGACCGCCATCCGGATCATTTCCCACTTGGTGGAGCCCAGCGCCAGCGCGCCCTCGCGATGCGCGATCGGCGTCTGCGCGAAGATCTCCCGGCTGATCGCGGTGACCACCGGCAGGATCATGATCGCCAGCACCACCGAGATCGTGAAGATCACGCCGACGTTGTCGCCGACCGGCTTCTCGAACACCGGGATCCAGCCGAGCGCGTCGGACAGGCCGTTGATCACCGGCAGCAGGATCGGGGCGAAGAACAGCAGACCCCACAGGCCGTACACGATCGACGGTACGGCGGCCAGCAGGTCGACGGCGTGCGCGACCGGGGTGGCGATCCGCCGCGGCGCGTAGTACGTGACGAACAGCGCGACCCCGATCGCGATCGGTACCGCGATCAGCATCGCGATGATCGAGCTGATGATCGTCGTGTAGAACAGCGCCGCGATCCCGAACTTGGGATCGGAGCCGCCCGGCTCCCAGACGCGGGAGAACAGGAAGCTGGTGTTGTTGTCGGCCAGCGAGGGGATCGCCAGCGCCAGCAGGAAGATGCCGACGAACGCCACGATCGCGACCACCAGGCCGCCGGATCCGTGGGCCAGGCCGGAGAACAGCCGGTCGCCGAGGTGACCGACCGGGCCGAGCTCGAGCTTCTCCTTGCTCTGCTCCGGCTCCGGGGCCGCCGGGCGCCCGTCGTCCTGCTCGTCGGTCAACGTCTCGAAGTGCACGGCGGCCGGGCCGGTGGTCTCGACCAGGTCCTCGATCCGTGGTTCCGCCGGCCGGTCGGGCGGTTCCGTGCCGTCTGGACTACTCATTGATGGTGCTCCAAGCGCCTGGGGTCGTCGTGGGGCTGTGCGCGGTGCGGGATGACGCGGCGAAGCCCCGGCCGTCCTCCGAGGAACTCGGAACCGGCCGGGGCTCGCCTCACTGCAACTTCTTCGTCAGCGGATCGGCTGGATCAGCTGATCGTCTGGATGGCCGCGTCGACCTTGGTCCGGATCTCCTCCGGGAGCGGCGCGTAGTTCAGCTCGGTCAGGGCGCCCTGGCCGTCCTTGCCGGCGAAGTAGGTCAGGAAGCTCTTCACCAGCGCGGTCTTCTCGGCCGGCAGGCCCTTGCTGCAGGCGATCTCGTAGGTGACCAGGATGATCGGGTAGGCACCCGCCTCCTTGGTCGCGTAGTCCAGCTTCATCGACAGGTCGGACCCGGTACCGGCCGGCTTCGCGGCGGCCAGCGCCTTACCGGCGGTCTCGGCGGTCAGCTCGACCGGCGCACCCGACCCGTTGTCGATCTGGGCGACGCCGAGCTTGTTGTCGACGGCGTACGACCACTCGACGTACGTGATCGAGTTCTTGGTGCTCTTGACGCCCTCGGCGACACCCGCGGACTTCTCCTTGCCCGCACCGGTACCGGTCCACTTCTTGGCCGGCTCACCCTTCCAGGCGTCACCACCGGCAGCCTTCAGGTACTTGGTGAAGTTCTCCGTGGTGCCGGACTCGTCCGAACGGAAGAACACCGAGATCGGGGCCGACGGCAACGTGACGCCCGCGTTCAGCTTGGCGATCGCCGGGTCGTTCCAGGTCTTGACGGTCCCCTGGAAGATCTTGGCGGCGGTCGCACCGTCGAGAACCAGCTTCGGCAGCCCGTCGACGTTGTAGGCGATCGCGACCGGGCCGATCACCATCGGCAGGTTCAGCGCCGCGTTGGTCGCGCAGCGCTTCGCGGCCTGGGCGGCCTCGCTCTCGCCACCGTCCTTGGCCTCGGTCTTCAGCGCCGAGTCCGAACCGGCGAAGTCGACCTGGCCGTTGTTGAACTGCTTGATCCCCGCACCGGACCCGGTCGGGTTGTAGTTCACCGTGACCTTGTCGCAGGTCTCGTTGTACTTGCTGATGACCTCTTCGATCGCGTTCTTCTGCGCCGAGGAGCCCTCGGCGTTCAGCGTGCCCTGCGGGCACTCGGCGCCGGTCGAGGAGGAACCCGTGCTCGGGCTCGAGGAGCCGGACGGCTCCGGGTCACTGCCACAGGCGCTCAGAGCGAGCACACCGAGGGATGCCACGGCGACCGAGCCGACGCGGACCAGACGATTCACGAACACGAGAGTGTTGCCCTTCTGCGGGAATCAGACTTCTGAACTTCCACAGACGGTAGGGAGACCAGGTGACTGCCCGGTCCGTCGTCGGTAAACGACCGGTGAACGGTTCCAGCACCGTAAACGACGCCCGGCGTGCCACCAGGCGGCCATCAGGTGAACTGAGTTAACGCCCGTCACTCTCCGTAGACAGAAACAGGCGTTTGCTCACGTTCCGGTAACGCTCAGCGTTTCACTTAGTAGACGGTCAAAGTGAAGTACGACGTACTGGTGGCCAGTACCGGGAGCCCGTTCACCTTCACCGGCGGAGTGAGGACACGGTACCGGGTCGTCCCGGCCGGTGCCGTGGCGCGGAACTGGATGCTTGCCACCCCCGCCTTCAGCGCCAGCTCGCGCACGTATCGCCACTGCTTGCCGTCCCACTTCTGCAGCGCGGCCTTCATGTCTATCGCCGGCTGCACCTGCACCTTCAGTCCAACCATCCGCCCAGCCCGCGCCTTCGAGGCAACGATCCCGCGGGTGTAGATCTTGGCGATCGTCTTCGAGGACTTCGCGGACGTGGACGCGGCTGGCGTCAGCTTGATCGCCAGCATTGTGACCTCCTTCGCCGGCGGCACCCAGATCCGGTACTGACGCTCGCCCAGGGATGCCATCCCGGTGTCGAAGGTATCGCCCACTTCACCGTTGTACCGGCCGTACGTCTTCCACGGTGACGCGCTGTTCGGGCGGGCCTGCAACTGGACAGGCGGGCCGAAGTTCGTCAGGTTGGACTTCAGAGTGGTCTTGATGTCGAGGTAATGGCTGTAGACCCCCATCGCGGGCACCGAGAACGACGCCGCCATCGTGCCCACCTCGACCTTGCGCTCTCGCCCGTGACCCTCGAGGTGCAGGGAAGACTCCCGCCACTCGTTCCCGGCGTACAAAGTGATGGTGGCCGGTCGCGGGCGCGGCGGCACCGTGAACGACGTCGCACCGGCCGGGATGAGCATCCGCTCCTTCGCCGGTGAGCCCGGTACGACGACCTGGGCTCCGAGGTAGCCGTCCGACGCGGGCCGATCCAGCGGGTCACCAGGAGTCGCGTCCTGGATCGCGGGCTGCGTCCATCGGTTCAGCCGCACTGATCCGTCGGCCAGCAGATCCGCGTCCTCGATGATCGGGTACACCGGAACCAGCGCGTCGAACAGCGGGCTCGCGGCGGCCGGGCTGACGCTCTGGTCGGCGCCCTTCGCGTCGACCGTGAGCTGGATCCGGTCGCGGTTGAGGATGAGGTTCCTGGCGATCAGGACCTCGTTGTCCGCACCGGCGGCCGTGGTGGCCTTGATGTTCTTCTGGCCCTCGTTCAGGTACTCCGCCCGGACGACGTTCGCTTCGCCGTTGTCCTTCCAAGTCACGCGAATCTTGTCACCGATCCAAGCGACCTGTACGTCGGTGGGCGCGTCCGGAGCCGCAGCCCAGGCCGGGGTGGCGAGGCCTGCGGTGAGCAGGGCCGCGGTGGAGGCGGTGGCGATGAGTTTGCGCATGTCAGACGACCTTCAGGGTGAAGGGGAGGCTGGTGCTGAGCTCGACCGGTAGACCGTTGACCTTCACCGGCGGGGTCGCGATGCGGTACTTCTGGGTGGTGCCACGGCCGGCGGCGCGGATCGCCACGTCGGCCTTGCCTTTGCTGTCGAGCTGGACGGCGCGCACGTAGCGCCACTGCTTGCCATCCCATTTGTGCAGTGCGGCCTTGAGCGGAAGGCCAGGCGCGACAATGATCGTCCGATGCACGGTCACGCCCACCTGTGCCGTGTCCGCTGCGTGTCCGGTGCCGATGTCGGCGTACTTCCGCACGAACTGCGCCGCGGTCGAGGCCGGCGGTGTGAGCAGGATGACGTCGCCGCGGTAGAGCTGACCCGCGGGGACCCACAGCCGGTACTCCTGGCCGCCGGCTGCACCGGCGGACGGGTAGAAGACCTTGCCGTCGATCTGGCCGCCGTTCCGGCCGGCCTTGTTCCAGGGGCTGGAGCTGTTCGGCCGGGCCTGGACCTCGACCTCGAACACCTCGTTGCGGATGATCTCGGGGAAGTTGGCCAGCAGCTTGGTGTTCCAGCTGGTCTGGGTCCAACGGCCCGGCCCGGAGAGGGTCGAGGTCACGCTCATCGTTCCGACGCGCACGGTCTGGTACTCACCGGCCGGTGTCTGGCCCCACTCGTTGCCCGTGGAGAGCTTGATCGTCAGCGGACCGCGGCGTACCGGCACGTCGGCCGTCGACACGCCACCTCGCACCACGAACTCGGTCTGCTGGCTCGCGGCCGGACCAGTCACGGTCGCCTTCGCCCAGGTGCCGGTCGGCTGGTCGAGCGGATCGTTCGGAGTCTCGTCCACGAAGGGATCCCGCTCCCACCACACGCGCACCGAGGTGGTGGACAGCGACTGGGCTTTGTTGATGCGCAGTGTGGGCACGCGGTGGGTGTCGAAGAGCGGGCTGCGGACCGGCTCGCTCAGCTCCTTGTCTGCTCCGACCGTCCGCACCGAGATGCGGACCTTGGGCGCCTCTTGGAGCACCCTTGGTTCGAACACGAGCTCGTTGGGTGCATCGGCCGTCGGCTGGTCGAGGCCGTACCCGGTGTCCGGGAAGACGGCTGCGACCGTGTTGGCCTCGCCGTTGTCTTTCCAGGTGACGCGGACCTTGCCGTCCTCGGTCCAGGAGACCTGTACGTCGGTCGGCGCGTCCGGGGCAGCGGCCCAGGCGGTGCCGGACAGACCGGCGGTGAGGAGGGCGACGGCGGCCGTCGTGGCCAGTGTTTTGCGCATGTGCTGAGTTCCTAGCGGACGGTGAGAGTGAAGGGGGCGCTGGTGTTGGGCTCCGTGGGGAGGCCGTTGACGATCACGCGTGGGGTGAGGATCCGGTACTTCGTGGTGGTGCCGCGGCCGGCGGCGCGGATGGCGATGTCGGCGTGGCCCTTGGTGAGGCGTACCTCGCGGGCGTAGCGCCACTGCTTGCCGTCCCAGCGTTGCAAGGCGGCCTTCATGTCGACCTGCGGTGACAGCTGCACGATCAGCTTGACGGTTGCACTCACCGGCGCCGATGCCGGGAAGATCCCGACCTTGCCGAAATGCGCCAGCGTGAGCGAGGTTCTCGCCGACGTCGAGGCGGGGGCCGTGACCTCGATCGCGTGGCCATCGTCGTAGTACCGCGTGTACGACGGCACCCACAGCCGGTACTGCCGACTGCCCAGTGACCGAGTGGGGAGCGGGATCTCCTGACCGTTGGGGCGGCTGTTGGAGATGACCGTCTTCCAAGGTGTTGAGCTGTTCGGGCGGGCTTGCAGGTCGACCTGGATCGGATCCGGGTCCGGTGTTGCGGCGCAGGCGCAGAAGAAGCGGTGCAGCGTGGCAGCGAACTGGATGTCCCGGTTGTAGACCTGCTGTGCCGGCATGACGGCGCCGACGCGTATCGTGCCGACCCGAACCCGCGGCCCGTCACCGGGCGTCGTACCCCATTCGTTGCCGGCAGCAAGCGTAATGGTCGTGGGTCGGGGCCGGGCCGGGACCGTGAAGCCGGTGGTCTGCGGATCGAGCGGGATCGAGAAGTCTTCCGTCTGCCCGGCACCCGGCCCGGTGACCGTTGCCTTGAACCACTCCGTGTCCGGGCGGTCCAGCGGATCGTCCGGATACGGGTCGTCCCTCGTCGGCCGGTTCCACATCAGCCGCACTGACAGGTCGGTCAGCATGTTCGCACCCATCACAGTGGCCTTGGCCGGCCGCAAGGTGTCGAAGCGCGGGCTCACGCCCAGACCGCTGGTCTGCCCGTCGGACTTCGACTCGACCGAGATCTGTACGTCGGCGCTTTCGTCGAAGTCCGGCGGCAACAGCACCTCGTTGACCTGCTCGGCCGTCGTGACCGCGGCCTCGACCGGCCGACCGCCGTACCGGCGCTTGATGACGTTGGCCTCGCCCTGGTCCTCCCAGGTCACCCGAATGCTGTCACCGGCCCAGGCCACCCGCACGTTGGTCGGCGCCGTAGGCACGGCTGCCCAGGCCGGCGTGGCCGAGCCGGCAGTCAGCAGTACGGCGGAAGCCGCGAGGACCGTGAGTTTGCGCATGTCAGAGGACCGTCAGGGCGAAGGGGAGGCTGGTACTGAAGTCCACCGGCAGACCGTTGACCTTCACCGCGGGCGTGGCGATCCGATACTTCGCCGTCCCTCGGAGCGGGGCGCGCATCGCTATGGTGGCATTCCCGTTGGCGTCCAGCTGGACCGCGCGCAGGTAACGCCACTGCTTGCCGTCCCACTTCTGCAGGGCAGCTTTCATGGGCAGCTGCGGTTCCACGTGGACGATCAGCTTCACTGTGGTGCCCGCAGGCGCCCTCGTCGGGAAGAACTCCGCGCGGTTGATGGATGCGTTCGTCCGCACGAATTTCGCCGATGTCGAAGCGGCCGGGGTCAGTAGGAATGTGTCATCCCTCAAGAACCCGGTCTCCGACACCCACAGCCGGTACTCCCGACCACCGGCGGGACCGAGTGCGGCCGGAAGGATCGGACCGGACTTCTCGGCGCTGGTGCCGGAGATTGTCTTCCACAGAGCTGACGCGTTCGGGCGCGCGTGGATGGTGACGGGGACTCCTTCGCCGGCCGGAGGCCCGAACATTTCCACCTGGCCGTTGACGGTGAAGCCGGTCCAGCTCGCTCGCGCGGGTAGCGCGGCGGACACTCGCATGGTTCCGACCCGCACTGTCCTGAAGACCGGAAAGCTTCCCCACTCGTTGCTCGCGGAGAGTTTGATCGTCACCGGGCCCGGCCGAACCGGCACGTCAGCCTGCTTGGTGCCGCTGGGAATCAGGAACTCCCTCTGTTCGCCGGCGGCCGGCCCGCTGATGCTGGCTCGCAGCCACGCGCCGGCCGGGTGATCCAGCGGATCGTTCGGGTTCTTGTCCGTGATCTCGTCCTGCCTCAGCCACATCCGCACCGAGCTGCCGGACAATGACGTGGCGCTGAGGATCGTAGGCTTCGGCACCCTGTGAGTGTCGAATACCGGGCTGTTGGCCGAGGCACTCTCCTGCCGGTCCACCATCGTCCGGAGCGCGATCCGCATCTCGGCCTGGTCCCGGATGTTCCTGGGGTCGAGCAGGACCTCGTTGGGCGCATCCGCGGTCGGCTCGGCCGCGAGGTACGCATAACCCGGGGACGTCAGGTAAACCATGTTCGCCTGACCGGTGTCCGCCCAGGTGACGCGAACTTTGCCGTCGGCCCATGAGACCTGTACGTCGGTCGGCGGCGGCGGGTCGGCAGCCATAGCCGGGGTCGACAGACCGGCGGTCAGGAGTACGGCGGCAGCGGTGGTGGCTGCGAGTTTTCGCATGGGATCCCCAGGTGAGAACGCCTGGTGGTCACCCCTGCCGCCAGTACGTGCAGGAAAAGTAGCGCACGGACTGGCGGATCAGGCAAGTTGAACCGGTTGCAGCTTCGTGCAATCAGCCGATGGTGATCGGGAAGGGGGAGCTGGTGGTGGGGCTGAGGGTGAGGCCGTTGACGGTGACGGCGGGGAGGGCGATGCGGTAGCTGTAGGGGCCACGGTCGGCGCCGGTGTTGGCGTGCACGAGCATGGAGCCGTTCCGGAACTGGACCGGGAAGACGTTGCTCCACTTGCCCTTGAGGAGGACCTGCAGGGTGCCGCGGACGGTGGCGGCCGGCTGGATCTTGGCCCACACGTCCACCCGGGCGTGCCGCGCGGGGTGGGTCGGCGTGAAGCCCTTGCTGACGAACTTGATCAGGGTCTTGGAGGACTTGGCCGAGGTGGAGGCGGCGGGGGTCAGGGCGATGACGTTGCCGCTGACAACCTTGCGGGCCGGGACGTACAGCCGGTACTGGCGGTTGCCGAGGGAGGCGATGCCGGTGTCGAAGGCGGCTGTCGTGTTTCCGGCGTACCGGCCGTAGGTCTTCCAGGCGTCGGTGGTCTTGGCGCGGGCCTGGAGTTCGACCTTGATCCCGCTGGCGCGCTCTTCGCGGCCTTCGCTGGTGAAGAGGTCGAGGGTGCTCTTGATTCCGAGACGCGCGCCGTACACGGCCGAGGCCGGCACGGTGGTCCCGGCACCAAGGGTGCCTAGGCGGACGATCTTGGCGTCCTGTGCGCTTGACCCCCATTCGTTGGTGGCGCTCAGCCGGATCGCCGCCGGCCGCGGCTGCGCCGGTACAACGCCGGACGTCGTACCGGTGGCGAAGGTGTAGTTGCTGGTGGCGGTGCCTGGCAGGTCCACGGTGGCCTTGACGGATCCGTTGCCCGCGACGTCGAGAGGGTCGTTCGGCGTCGAGTCCGTGGTCGCACCGAGTGTCCAGCTCAGCGTGGTGGTCAGGTTCGCGGCCAGGTTGGCGTCCTTCAGTGCCGGTACGGCGGGACGGCTGGCGTCGAACCACGCCGACTCGGCGCCCGCACTCAGTACGTCGCCGACTTCGCTCTTGACGATGATCCGGGTCTTGTCGGATTCCTTGAACTGGTACGTCTTCAACAGGGCCTCGTTCGGCCCGGTCTCCGGCAGTGCCATCGCGATGAAAGGCGCCTCGCCTTCCTTCTCGATGTAGACGACGCTGCGGACGCTGTCGTCCTTCCAGGTGACGCGGATGTCTTCGCCGGCCCAGCCGATGGTGAGGTCGGTCGGTGTGTCCGGGGCCGCGGCGAAAGCCGGCGTCTGGAGACCGGTGGCGAGGGCGGCGACGGCGGTCGCCGCGAGGGCAAATCTACGCATGGGAAGCCTTTCAAAAGCACGCACCGCCACGGCAGCAGGTGCCGTGACGGTGAGTGGACGGAGCTTGGTCAGCGGATGGTCTGGTTGTAGGCGGGGCTGGTGTTGGCGTTGACGGTCAGGCCGTTGACGACGACCGTGGGCGCGACGACGCGGAGGCGGATGGTGCCGAGCTCGAAGTCGGGTTCGCTGCGGTAGTAGTAGGAACCCTTGGTGAGCTGGATCTTGCCGTCGTTGTACCAGGTGTTGGTGTCCCAGTCCCAGTACTGCCAGGTGCCCCTGGCGGTCACGGCGGGCAGGATCTTCAGCGAGAAGGTCCAGCGGACGCCGGGCCGGCCGACCGTCGGGTTGAAGCCGCCGCTGACGATCTTGACCAGTGTGGTGGAGGACTTGGCCGAGGTGGAGGCGGCCGGGGTCAGGGCGATGACGTTGCCGACGACAACCTTCCGGGCGGGGAGCCAGAGGCGGTACTGGCGGTTGCCGAGGGAGGCGATGCCGGTGTCGAAGGCGCTGGTGGTGTTGCCGGTGTAGCGGCCCCAGGTCTTCCAGGCGTCGGTGGACTTGGCGCGGGCCTGTAGTTCCACCTTGACGTCGCTGGCGCGCTCTTCGCGGCCTTCGCTGGTGAAGAGGTCGACGGTGCTCTTGATGGCGAGGCGTGCCGAGTAGAGGGCCTTCGAGGGGACGGTGATCCCGGCGCCGAGCGTGCCCAGCCGCAGGATCTTGGCGTCCTGCGCGCTCGTGCCCCACTCGTTGACGGCGCTCAGCTTGATCGCCGCCGGGCGGGCTACGGGCGGCAGGGTGCCGGCCGTCACGTCGGCAGGGAACGTCACGGACTGCGTGGCGGTGCCGGGGAGGTCGATGGTGGCCTTGACAGCTCCGGGGCCGGCGATGTCCAGCGGGTCGCCTGGCGTCTGGTCGGCGACGCCGGCCAGGGTCCAGCTGATCGCAGCCGTCGAGGATGCGGTCAGATTCGCGTCCTTCAACGCCGGTACGGCGGGACGTCGGGTGTCGAAGGCCGGAGTCGCCGTACCGTCGCTGGCCTCTTCGCCGACGACGGACTTGACGATCAGCCGGACCTTGTCCGAGGCGGTGAGCGGGTTGCTCAGCGCGAACTCGTTGCCGCCGTCAGCAGGCACCGAGGCGATCAGGGCGGGCGAGCCGCCGTCGTACTCGACGAAGATCTGGTTGGCCTCGCCGGTGTCTTTCCAGGTCAGCTGGACCTTGCCGGCGGCCCAGCCGACAGTGAGGTCGGTCGGTGCGGCGGGGGCCGCGGCCCAGGCAGGTGCCTGCAGGCCGGCGGTCAGGAGGGCGGCAGTGGCCGCAGTCAGGACAGTCTTTCGCATGTGATCCCCAGGTGAGAGCGCCTGACGATCACCCCTGCCGCCAGTGCGTGCAGGAAAAGTAGCGCACGCACCGGCGGGATCAGGCAAGCTCAATGAATTGCAGCTTCGTGCAATCTCAGCGAACGGTGATTCTGAAGATGGCACTCTGGGTTGCGTTCAGGTACAGGCCGTTGATCGAGATCGGGGGCACGGCGATGCGGTAGGAGGAGACTCCGGGCGGGCCGCCCGCGCGGCCGCTCTCGAGCGCCGAACCCTTGGTGAACGTGACCGCGCTGGCGTTGGACCACCGCTTGCCGTCCCAGTACTGCAGGGTGGCCTTGACCGTCACCGCGGGCTGGATCTTCGCGGTGAGCTTGACGACGGCGCCGCTCGTGGCCGTCGCCGGTGTGAAGCCGGCGGAGACGAACTTGGTCAGCGTCACCGAGGACTTGGCCGAGGTGGACGAGGCCGGGGTCAGGGCGATGACGTTGCCGCTGGCAACCTTCCGTGCCGGGACGAACAGCCGGTACTGACGGTTGCCCAGGGCAGCGATCCCGGTGTCGAACGCAGCGGTCGTGTTACCGGCGTACCGGCCGTAGGTCTTCCAGGCGTCGGTGCTCTTCGCACGGGCCTGCAGCTCGACCTTGATGCCGCTCGCACGCTCCTCGCGGCCTTCGCTGGTGAACAGGTCCAGGGTGCTCTTGATACCAAGCCGATTCCCGTACGCCGCCGACGCGGGGACCGTGATCCCGGCGCCGAGCGTGCCAAGGCGGATGGTCTTGGGACCGGCGGTCTCACCCCACTCGTTGACCGCAATCAGCTTGATCGCCGCGGGGCGGGCCTGCGCGGGGATCGTGGCGGACGTCGTACCGGCGGCGAAGGGGTAGCTCTTCGTGGCTGTGCCGGGCAGGTCGACGACGGCCTTGACCGAACCGCCGGTCGGCAGGTCCAGCGGGTCGCCCGGGGTCGTGTCCGCGACGGTGCTCTGGATCCACGTGAGCGTGGTGGTCAGGTTCGTGAGCAGGTTGGCGTCCTGGACAACCGGTGCGGCGGGGCCCCGGGTGTCGAACCAAGGCGACTGTGTGTCCACGCTCGATCCGTCCGCGGCGACCGTGCGGAGGACGAACCGGACCTTGTCCGACGCCTGCAGGGTGGAGAAGCGCTGGATGTCGTTCGGCTCGCCTGCGGCGACGTCGGTGAAGAGCACCGGCTGCGACTGGCCGTCGTACTCGGCGAGCACGATGTTCTTCTCGCCGTTGTCCTTCCAGGTCAGGTGCAGCTTGGCGCCGAGCCAGGAGATCTCGAAGTCGGTGGCCGGATCGGCAGCCCAGGCAGGGGCCTGCAGGCCGGCGGTCAGTACGGCGGCGGACGCCGCGACGGCGGCGAGTTTACGCACGAAGGATTCCTCAGGGGTTGGGCACGGAAAACCCGCTCCGGCTCATGGCCGGAGCGGGCTTCTTGTGGAGCTGGGTCAGCGAGTGGTGAGGGTGAAGGCGGAGCTCGTGGTGGCGCTGACGGTCAGGCCGTTGACGACGACCGCGGGCACGGTGATGCGGTAGCGCTCGGTGCCGGGCTCGTCGCCCGCGCTGCCGTGCTGGAGGGCGTAGCCCTTGTTGAACTGCAGGGGGCCGGCGTCGAGCCAATTGCGGCCGTCCCAGAACTGCAGGCGGGCCTTGACCGTCGAGGCGGGTGAGATCCGCGCGGACAGGTCCACGTTGGCGCCGCGCCGGGCGACCGCCGGCGTGAATCCCCTGCTCACGAACTTGATCAGGGTCTTCGAGGACCTGGCCGACGTGGAGGTGGCCGAGGTCAGCGCGATGACGTTGCCGCTGACAACCTTCCGCGCCGGGACCCACAGCCGGTACTCACGGTTGCCGAGCGACGCGATGCCGGTGTCGAACGCGGCGGTCGTGTTACCGGCGTACCGGCCGTAGGTCTTCCAGGCGTCGGTGCTCTTCGCGCGAGCCTGGAGCTCGACCTTGATCCCGCTCGCCCGCTCCTCGCGGCCTTCGCTGGTGAACAGGTCGAGGGTGCTCTTGATACCGAGCCGGTTGCCGTAAACGGCCGATGCGGGGACGCTGATGCCGGCCCCCATGGTGCCGAGCCGCACAATCTTGGTGTCGGGGGTCTCACCCCACTCATTGCTGGCGATCAGCCGGATGGCTGCGGGACGTGCCATCCGAGTCAGTGCGGCCGACGTCTGCCCAGGCTTGAAGGTATGGGTCTCCGTGGCGGTGCCCGGAAGGTCGACGACGGCCCGGACAACCGGGACGTACGGATACGGATTGTCCAGTGCATCGTTCGGCGTCGAGTCGGGGCCGGCTTCGCCCTTCCAGTACAGGTTGGTGCCCTGCCTGTTGGTCTCCAGGGCGTCGTACAGGCCCGGGGGCGGGGGACGCCTGGTGTCGAACCATGCGGTCGGAGTCGCCACGGAGAGACCGTCACTGGTGGAGACGAGCAGCCGCACCCGATCCGCGGCATCGAACTTGGCCGGGAGGATGACCTCGTTGCCTTCGGCAGCGGTCACCGACCTGACCAGTTCGATCCGGTGCGGGTTCTCGTACTCGACCTGGACAGTGTTGCCCTCGCCCTGGTCCTGCCACGACAACCGGATATCGGTGTCGGGCGTCCAGACGATCTCGACGTTGGTCGGTGAGGCCTGTGCTCCGGCCCAGGCCGGCGCTTGGAGCCCGGCCGACAGTACGGCGGCACTGGCCGCGATGACGACGAATTTACGCATGGGATCCCCAGGTGAGGGCACGGGTGTCAGCGAACGGTGAGGGTGAAGGCGGAGCTCGTGGTGGCGCTGACGGTCAGGCCGTTGACGAGGACCGCGGGCACGGTGATGCGGAAGCGAGCCGAGCCGGGCTCGTCGCCGGCGCTGCCGTGCTGGAGGGCGTAGCCCTTGTTGAACTGCAGGGGGCCGGCGTCGAACCAGCTGCGGCCGTCCCAGAACTGCAGGCGGGCCTTGACCGTCGAGGCGGGCGAGATCCGCGCGGACAGGTCCACGTTGGCGCCGCGGTTGGCGACGGCCGGCGTGAAGCCCGCGGAGATGAACTTGGTCAGCGTCGTCGAGGACTTGGCCGAGGTGGAGGTGGCCGGGGTCAGCGCGATGACGTTGGTGCCGACGATCTTGCGGGCCGGGACCAGGAGCCGGTACTGGCGGTTGCCGAGGGAGGCGATGCCGGTGTCGAACGCGGCCGTGGTGTTACCGGCGTACCGGCCGTAGGTCTTCCAGGCGTCGGTGCTCTTGGCGCGAGCCTGGAGCTCGACCTTGATGCCGCTCGCACGCTCCTCGCGGCCTTCGCTGGTGAACAGGTCGAGGGTGCTCTTGATGGCGAGCCGGGCGCCGTAGACGGCCCGTGCAGGCACGGTGATTCCGGCGGCGAGGCTGCCGACGCGCAGGACCTTGGCGTCCTGTGCGCTCTCGCCCCACTCGTTGACCGCGCTCAGCCGGATCGCTGCGGGCCGGGCGACGGGCGGAAGTACACCCGAGGTCTGGCCGGCGGCGAAGGTGTGGCTGTTGGTCGCGGTGCCGGGAAGGTCGATGTTGGCCTTGACCGAACCGGGTCCGGCCACGTCCAGCGGGTCACCCGGCGTCTGGTCGGCAACGGCGGCCAGGGTCCAGCTGATGGAGGCAGTCGAGACCGCGACCAGGTTGGCGTCCTTCAGTGCCGGTACGGCCGGCAGGAAGGTGTCGAACTCCGCCGAAGGAGCCGGAGCGCTCGCGCCGTCGGCGTTGGAGGACTTGACGATCAGCTTCATCTTGTCCACGTTCCGCGAGAAGATGCTCTTCGGAACCAGGAACTCGTTGGGAGCCGTCGAGGTGACGTCGGCGAACTTGAGTTCGTTACCGCCCGGGAACTGCCAGAAGACCGAGTTGGCCAGGTCGGTGTCGACCCAGGTCAGCTTGATGTTGTTGCTGTCGGCCCAGGAGATCTTGACATCGGTCGGTGCATCCGGAACCGCGGCGAAGGCCGGGGTCTGCAGACCGGCGGACAGGGCGGCGACAGCTGTCACCGCGAGAGCAATCTTGCGCATGTGAATCCCGCTTCTTATAGGGACAGAAGAAGACAACTGGTTGTTGTCTTCAGCGAATGGTCAGGTTGTACGCCGAACTCGTGGTGGCGTTGACGGTCAGACCGTTGACGACGACCGTGGGGACGGTGACGCGGAGCCGGATGCTGAGCGGCTCGGTCTCGGGGCCGCCGCGCTCGACGTACGACCCCTTGGTGATCGGGAGCGGTCCGGCGTCGAACCAGGCCCGGCCGTCCCAGAACTGCAGCTTGCCCTGCACGGTCACGGCCGGCTGGATCTTGACCGCGAAGGTCCAGCGGGTACCGATCCGTCCGGCCGACGGGCTGAAGCCACTGCCGGCGTAGTTGACGAAGGTCTTGGAGGACTTCGCCGAGGTCGACGACGCCGGGGTCAGCACGATGACGTTGCCGCTGACAACCTTCCGGGCCGGGACCCACAGCCGGTACTGGCGATTGCCCAGCGAAGCGATGCCGGTGTCGAACGCGGCGGTCGTGTTCCCGGCGTACCGGCCGTAGGTCTTCCAGGCGTCGGTGGTCTTGGCGCGAGCCTGGAGCTCGACCGGGATGCCGCTCGCGCGCTCCTCGCGGCCCGGGCTGGTGAACAGGTCCAGGGTGCTCTTGATGGCGAGCCGGTTCGAGTACGCCGCCGAGGCGGGGACCGTGATCCCGGCGCCCAGCGTGCCGACCTTGACGGTCTTGACGGCCTTGTTCCGGCCCCACGGGTTGCGCGAGTACAGCGTGAACGTGGTCGGGCGCGGCTGGGGTACGAACGTGAAGGTCGTCGCCGGGGCCTGGATGAACCCGATGCTCTCGGTGCTGCCGTTCGGCCGCAGGGCGGTGACCTCGACCCCGTCGCGGAGCGGGTCGTCCAGCGGGTCGTTCGGCGTACCGTCCGCGATGGCGGCCTGCGTCCACTTGAGCTGGGTCGACAGGTTCGGCAGCAGGTTGGCGTCCTGGAGCACCGGGGCGGGCAGGAGGAAGGTGTCGAACTCCGGCGAGAGGCCGGGCTCGCTGAGCTCCTCGGCCACAGCCGACTTGACGACCAGCTGCACGTGGTCCGCGCGCGCGAAGATGCCCGTCGGCACCTGAATTGCGTTGGCGTCGGCGGCGGCCACCTTGGCGAACTCGAGGAGCGTGGCGTCGTTCGGGTACTTCAGGTAGACGACGTTGGCCTCGCCGCTGTCCTTCCAGGACAGCTCGATCTTGCCGTCGACGCCCCAAGCGACCGTCACGTCGGTCGGGGCAGCCGGAGCGGCCGCCCAGGCGGGCGTGGCGAGGCCGGCGGTCAGGAGGGCGGCCGCAGCCGCAGTGGTGGCAGCAAATCTGCGCATGTAGAGACCCCAGGTGAGAAACGCCTGGCGATCACCCCTGCCGCCAGTACGTGGCTCGGACCATAACAGGTCAACGGTTCAGACCGGAAAACAATTGCATCCACGTGCAAAGGGTCGACTCAGCTGGAGAAATCCTCCGGCGCGACGCCGTCCAGGAACTGGCGGAACCGCTCCAGCTCGGCCTGTTCCTCCTCGGGGGTGGCCACGCCGGCCTCGCGCAGAACCTCTTCTGTACAGCGGATCGGGGTGTTCAGGCGGACTGCGAGCGCCACCGAGTCGCTCGGTCTCGCCGATACCCGCGCACCGTTGTCGAGCAGTAACTCTGCGTAGAAGACCGCGTCCCGCAGTTCGACGATCTCGACCGCTTCCAGCCGCACGCCCCAGGCCTCGATCAGGTCCCGCATCAGGTCGTGGGTGAGCGGGCGGGACGGGCGCAGGCCCTGTTCCTCGTAGGCGATCGCGGTCGCTTCGACCGAGCCGATCGAGATCGGCAGGTAGCGGTAACCCTCGGTCTCGCGCAGCATCATCACCGGGGCCCGGTTGGGCGATTCCATCCGGATCCCGATCAGTGTCAGTTCTCGCATCATCGTCATGGTGCGACCTCTCCTCAGACCGGCACCCGGTGGGGCGCCGGTTCCTCGGTAGGAACATACCCGTCGGTTCCAGTGTCACCCGGACACCCCTGCGGCTGTGCCAGGATCGACACCGAGCCGTGTCTCTACGGTGCGCCGAACCGTTCGTACACGAGGCGGCCGTCGGTCAGGCGGTGTGCGACCAGGAAGGCGCCTGGGGAGAACTTCCCGACCTTGAGACCGAGCTCGCGTTGCAGCGCGGGGAGCACCGGCCGGTGCGAGCAGACCACGGTCACTCGGTCCGCCTTCCACGCCCGGTCGGCCAAACCACGCAGGCCGTGCGGATGAGCGTCGTACCCACGCTCGGAGATCTCCGGCCAGAGATGCAGGTGCCGATCGATCGACTTGGCGTACGGCAGCAGGGTGGAGGTGCAACGCTCGGCGTCGCTGCTGATCAACCGGTCCGCACCGAGAGCAGCCAGTACGTCGCTCAGTCGCTCGGCGACCGCCGTACCGGTGGGGTTGAGGGGGCGGAGCGTGTCCTTGCCGTCCCAGTCCTTGCGTTTCACCGCCTCCGCGTGCCGCACCAGGACCAGCGTCGCCGCGACGGGCGCCACGCGGGCCAGAACGTCCAGGATGTCGACGTCGCGGGGGTAGCTGAGCCGCGACCGGGCCTCGTCAACCGGCAGCCAGTCGATCTCGTCGACCTCGTCGTTCGGCTCGAAGTCAACGCCACCGGTGGGGACGGCGGACCAGTAGTGCACCAGCTTCTGCGCCGTCGCGCCGTTCTTGCGGATCGGATAGCGCTGCACACCCAGCGGCGCACCGAGAACGACCTGTACGCCGGTCTCCTCCTCGATCTCGCGCCGAGCCGCCAGCAGGATGTGCTCGCGCTGGGTGAGCTTGCCCTTCGGGAGGGACCAGTCGTCGTACCGGGGGCGGTGCACGAGCAGCACCTCACGGATGCCGCGGCGCTCACGCCAGACGACACCACCCGCGGCGATAACCGTCGCCGGGTTGCTCATAGCCTCAGCCTAGGTAATCGGATCGGCAGTTCTGCGGCGGCCACGCGTGGCGATCAGTTTTGATTGCAGGTCACGGAGTGGCTCACCGTCCGGTCGGGTCAGTCTGGCTTCCCAGGTGTTGTCCGGCTGCAGCCACCAGGACTGGGTGCCCTCGTCGAGAGCCATGTCGAACATCTCGCGGACCTCGCCGATGTGGTCGGTCTCCTTGAGCTGCACGAGCACCTCGACCCGGCGGTCCAGGTTGCGGTGCATCAGGTCGGCCGATCCGATCCAGGCCTCGGGCTCGCCGCCGTTCTCGAACCAGAACACCCGGCTGTGCTCGAGGAACCGGCCCAGGATGCTGCGGACCCGGATGTTCTCGGACAGTCCCTCGATCCCCGGTCGGAGAGTGCAGATACCGCGGATCCACAGGTCGACCGGTACGCCGGCCTGCGAGGCTCGGTAGAGCGCGTCACACAGGGCCTCGTCGACCAGGCTGTTGACCTTGATCCGCACGCGGGCCGGACGACCGGCCAGCTGGTGCTGGATCTCGCGGTCGATGCGGTCGAGCAGACCACGCCGTACCGACTGGGGTGCCACCAGGATCCGGCGGTAGCCCGCGTTGCGGGCGAAACCGGAGAGGTGGTTGAACAGGTGGGCCACATCCTCGGTGACCACCCTGTCGCTGGTCAGTAGACCGAGGTCCTCGTACAACCGGGCGGTCTTGGGGTGGTAGTTGCCGGTGCCGATGTGGACATAGCGGCGCAGACCGTCCGGCTCGTCACGAACCACCATCGAGAGTTTGGAGTGCGTCTTCAGGCCGATCACGCCGTACACGACGTGGCAGCCGGCGTGCTCGAGCTGCCGGGCCCACTTGATGTTCGCCTGCTCGTCGAACCGGGCCTGGATCTCCACCAGCACCAGCACCTGCTTGCCGGCCTCGGCTGCATCGATCAGGGCGTCGACGATGGGGGAGTCACCGGAGGTGCGGTACAGCGTCTGCTTGATCGCCAGCACGTGCGGATCGGCGGCCGCCTGCTCGATGAAGCGCTGCACGCTGGTCGAGAAGGAGTCGTACGGATGGTGGACCAGGACGTCGCGCTGCTTGAGCGCGTAGAACATGTCCGCCGGGTTGGACGTCTCCACCTCGGCCAGGTGCGGGTGGGTGGACGGGACGAACGCCGGATACTTCAGCTCGGCGCGGTCCAGACCGGCGATCGCGAACAGGCCACGCAGGTCCAGCGGACCGGGCAGCTCGAACACCTCGGCCTCTTTGACACCTAGCTCGGACAGCAGCAGCGCCCGCACCTGCGGATCGATCGACTCCTCGACCTCGAGCCGGACCGGCGGTCCGAACCGGCGGCGCAGCAGCTCCTTCTCGAGCGCCACCAGCAGGTTCTCCGCGTCGTCCTCCTCGACCTCGAGGTCCTCGTTGCGGGTCACCCGGAAGGTGTGGTGCTGGGTGACCTCCATCCCCGGGAACAGCTGGCCCAGGTGGGTCGCGATCACGTCCTCCAGCGGGACGAACCGGCCCTCCGCCACCTGCACGAACCGCGGCAGCAGCGGCGGCACCTTCACTCGCGCGAAGTGCTCACCGCCGGTGTCGGGGTTGCGGACCACGACGGCCAGGTTGAGGCTCAGGCCGGAGATGTAGGGGAACGGGTGTGACGGGTCGACCGCGAGCGGCGTCAGCACCGGGAAGACGCGGTCCCGGAAGAACCGGGTCATCTCCTCGCGCTCACTCTGCTCCAGCTCGACCCAGCGCAGGATGTCGATACCCTGCTCGGTCAACGCCGGCTGAACCACCTTGCGCCAGGTGTCGGCCTGCCGGTCCATCAGCTCGCGGCTGCGGGTCAGGCTGCGGTCGAGCACCTCACGGGGAAGCAGCCCGCTGGCCGCCTTCACCGCGACCCCGGCCGCGATCCGGCGCTTCAGACCGGCCACCCGGACCATGTAGAACTCGTCCAGGTTGCTCGCGAAGATGGCCAGGAACTTGGCCCGCTCCAGCAGCGGGACCGTGTCGTTCTCGGCGAGCTCCAGGACTCGCTGGTTGAACGCCAGCCAGCTCAACTCACGATCGGAGAAGCGATCCGCCGGGAGATCTCCCGCGGCCGCGATGTCGTACGGCGGTTCTACGTCGTACTCCCGATTGTGGGATGCCAGCAAGTCTCCAGCCACGTTGACCAGCATCCCATCCTTTGATGAACATGAGGTTGCCGAGGGCATGTCGACGGACCGCCCGAATTTGTTGCTAGCGTCACTCCTTGTGAACCCTCGACTGGACGCCCTGCTCCGCGGCACCGTGTCCGCCGTACAAGCGAACGCGCTGACGCCGCTCTACGCGCTGCCCACCGCCGTCCGCCGACGCCTGGCCGGCGCCCCGATCCAGATCGACGGCAACACCTTCGACCCCGAAGTGCAACTGCTCCTGCGCGTGGAGTCATTGTTGCCCGGCACAACGAAAAAGGACGCCGCCACGGCCCGCGCCCATCTGCGCAGCGTGAGCAAGCTGATCGCCGGTCACCCCCGCGAGCTACAGCGTGTGACCGACCTCACCGTCCGCGGAGCCGATGGCCAGCTCGGGGCTCGCCTGTATGTACCTCGCGACGCCGGCCGCGGGCTGCTCGTCTTCTTCCATGGCGGCGGCTGGGTCGTCGGCGACCTCGACACCCACGACTCGCTCTGCCGCACCATCGCCGCCGACGCCGGCATCCGCGTCCTCTCCGTCGACTACCGCCTCGCGCCCGAAGCTCCGGCGCCCACCGCGGCCGAAGACGCCCTGGCCGCCTTCACCTGGGCCGTCGAACACGCCGAAGACCTGACCGTCGACCCCGCCCTGATAGCCGTCGGCGGCGACAGCGCCGGCGGCAACCTGGCCGCGGTAGTCGCCCAGCAGTCCGTGGTCCGCGACCTCCCACGCCCAGCACTCCAGGTGCTCCTCTACCCCGCCGTGGACCTGGTCGGCCGCCGCCCCAGCCGAGACCTCTTCGGCGAGAACTTCCTCCTCACCGAAGAAGACATCCTCTGGTACCGAGACCACTACACCCCCGACCCCGCCCTCCGCCCCGACCCCGTCGTCTCCCCGCTACTGGCGGAGTCCCTAGCCGGTCTCCCCCCAGCCCTCATCACCACCGCCGGCTTCGACCCCCTCCGAGACGAAGGCACCGAGTACGCCGAAGCCCTGACGGCCGCCGGCGTACAAGTAACCCACCTCAACCACGCCACCCTCCCCCACGGCCACTACAACCTCCAGACCATCCCCGGCGCCACCGCCGAAGCCATCACCACCCTGACCACCCACCTAAGGTCAGCCCTCCACTAACGAGGCGGCTCAACAAGAACCGGCACGGCTTCCCGAACCTGAAGCGGCGTGGCGGGCCCGGTGATCGGGACAGTGCCGATGAACTGCGGACCGAGGTCTTCAACCTCAAACCTGGCGTCATAGTTGACGGTCACCGACAAGCGCACATCACCACGCTTCATGTATCTGTGAGTGATCTCTTGAGAGGGATACGGCTTCCCCGCAGACTCCGTGGTCCTACTAGCCCCGTCACCAAAGTGCCACGTATAGCTGACAGGCACCGCCGTCACCACAACCGCAAACCCAGCCACGCGAACGGGCACCGTAGTCACACCCTTGTCATCCGTGTAAACGATCGTCTCCAGATTGACCAGAGTCCGCTCCCTCGGCTGCACATAAACCCGCAACTTCGGAAAGATCACGTCCTTCGACTCAGCCACCACCTGCTCCCAAGTAACATCCTCAGGCCGCGGCTGCACAACCCGAGGCGGCGAAGCCGGCCGCCCCGGCCGCCGGCCTCGAACCGGCCCGGTCGGCTGACAACGAGTCGGCCCAGGAACCGTCCCGTCAGGCCCCAGACGTCCACAGATCCCGATGTTCAGCCGAAAGGACGGGCGAGCGCCATCGGTGCCCCTCGGCGCCTTCGGGATCTGCTTTCTCGGTGGTTTCCGTGGCTTGCCTGCAGAGTGCGGGACGGAAGGCGTCAATCGTTTCGTCGTCCGGCGATTCTGAGTGCCGGTGATCGTTGAGCCCCAAGCAGTCCCTTTTCCTTTGACCTTCGGCTTCGGTGGCTTCGTCTCCTTCACGGACGCCGAGCTGAGCGACCGCACCTGCCCTGCTTCCCGCTCAGCAGCGTTGGCCACACTGGATCCACCGATGATCAGGATGGCTGAAATCGTGGCCGACAAGCCACGACGGGGCAGGTGACTGTTCATTCCTTGATCTGCATCTCGAACATGACCCAGTCACCGTCTCGCGGTGACAAGGTGAACTCCATCGTCCCGGTGCCCGGATCATGTGTGACGGGCTCAGCGGTCGGAGCGGTTCGTTCTTCAAAGACTCCACTCTTCAGCTCGGCAGAGCCGCCGACCTTTCCACCGGTTCCTCGGAAGATTTCCTTCACGTTGGTCAGGCGGTCCTTGTAGTCACCGGTCAGCCCGCCGTTCTTTGCGTTGGTCTTGCGGACGTACTCCGCAAACCCCTTGCACCCGAGGCAGCCCTTGTCGCTCTCGGCCAGCAGCGGCTCGGCGTCCCCGGTCTCATAGGCGTAGTTGATCAGTCCGACGTAGAAGCCGACGAATGCCTCGCCTGCGGCCAGGCTGGAGCCTGCGGCTGCCGGGAGGCGCGTAGGAGGGGTCGTCGGTAGGGCCGGGGGCGAGGGCGGGTTTGTTCCGGGGCCGGTTGGCTGACTCGAGGACGAGGTTGGCGCTGTGTTTGGGCGGCCGGCTTCGGGGCTGTTGGGGGCGCAGGCGGTTAGGGCTAGGGCGGTTGCGCAGGAGGTTAGGGCGGCTGGGAGCCAGTTGCGGGGTGTCACCGATGTCACCTCTCCGTAGTCAATCTGATGGTAGACGGAGTCGGTGGGGGTGGGAGGTCAGTTGGTGGGGCTGTGGATAAGTGGGGGCCAGGAGCCGTCCGGCTGGGGGGTTAGAGGCGCGGACGGCTCCTGGTTGTGGGTGGGACGGGTGGGGAGGGGGATTATGACGCGGAGTGAGGGGATGGGTTCGGTGTGGTGTCGGTCACGGGAGGGGGATCGGGGCCCGGGGCAGCTATTTGGGGGTGTATTGGACGTGTTGGGCGGCTGTGGTGAAGCCGAGGGTTTTGTAGAGGTGGCGGGCGGGGGTGTTGGTGCCGTCTACGTAGAGGGTGATGGTGTCGAGGTTGCGGGTGGTTTGGAGGTAGGTGAGGCCTTGGAGGGTTAGGGCTTTGCCTAGGCCGGCGCCTTGGTGGGTGGGGGAGACGCCTACTACGTAGACCTCGCCGGTGCCGTCTTCGATCTTGGTCCAGTGGTAGCCGGCCAGGTTGCCTTCGGCATCGATGGCCAGGAAGAAGCCTTCGGGGTCGAACCAGGGCTGGTTGAGGCGGTCGGTGAGGTCGGACTGGGTCCAGGAGCCTTGTTCGGGGTGGGTGGCGAAGGCTTGGCGGTTGACTTCGAGCCAGGCGGTGTCGTCCTGGCCGGGGACGAAGGGGCGGACGGTGATGCCTTCGGGCCAGGTGGGCTCGAGGAGGTCGGCGCGGGTACGGCGGAGGAAGTAGAGCTCACGGGATACCTCGAGCCCGAGGCGGGCGGCGAGTTCGTCGGCGCCGGGGAGGCGGCCGTGGGCCCAGACGGCGAGGCGGGGGCCGGCGTGGTCGAGCAGGATGCGCAGGAGCGCCGTACCGGTGCCTTGGCGGCGGTATTCCGGGGTGACGACGAGTTCGGCGGAGCCTTCGGGGGTGAGGGCGGCGTAGCCGATCAGGTTGCGGGCGGACTGGAGGCCGGTGGGTTCGAGGGTGCCGGGTTCGCCGTCGTAGGCGAGGACGTGCAGGTCGCCGGGGTGTTCGCCGTCGAGGTGCAGGAGGGTGCGTTCGTCGAGCGGGTTCACGCCGTCGCTGTGTGCGGCCGTGTGAGCGAGCTCCGTGACGGCGGCGGCGGTGGCCGGGGGCAACGGTGAGGGAACTGCTTCGAGAGTCACGTGAATACCGTAAAAGGTCCTGGCGAGTTCATGCTCGAGTCCTTGGAAGGGTCGCCGCGCGTCGGGTAATTTCGCGGGACCGCATGGCGAATCCGTGCGGTGATCGCTACGACGACGGAGTAGACATGGCCTTGACAGGACGAGACATGAAGTGGCTGAACCGACGCCGGGCCGCGGGCCTGATCGCCGTCGGCACGGCCGCGGTGCTCGGCTTGGCCACGGGGGGAACCGTGACCCAGGCAACGCCGGCGAAACTGAAGCCGACGCACACGCAGATCCAGCTGCTCGCCATCAACGACTTCCACGGCAACCTGGAGGCGCCGAGTGGCTCGAGCGGCAACATCAACGGCGTTCCGGCCGGTGGGGCGGCCTTCCTCGCCACGCACCTGAAGCAGATGCGCGCTGCGGCCGAGGCGAAGGGGCAGGACTCGGTGACGGTCGCCGCGGGTGACCTGATCGGGGCGTCGCCGCTGCTGTCGGCCGCGTTCCACGACGAGCCGACCGTCGAGGCGCTGAACGGGATGGGCCTGGAGGCTGCCTCGGTCGGCAACCACGAGTTCGACGAGGGCTGGCACGAGCTGCTCCGGATGCAGACCGGTGGCTGTCTGCCGGACGGCGACGGGCAGAACAACCAGAACTCCTGCCCGGACCCGAAGCGCCCGTTCGAGGGCGCCAAGTTCAAGTACTTGGCGGCCAACGTGTTCTTCGAGAACACGAAGCGGACGCTGTTCAAGCCCTACACCATCAAGACCTTCGACGACGGCCGCAAGGTCGGCTTCATCGGGATGACCCTGGAGAACACGCCCAACATCGTCACCAAGGCGGGTGTCGAGGGACTGACCTTCAAGGACGAGATCGAGACGGCGAACGCGCTGGTCCCGGAGCTGAAGAAGAAGGGTGTGAAGTCGATCGTCCTGCTGCTGCACGAGGGTGGCTTCCCGGCCGACCCGAAGGCGTACAACAGCTGCCCGGGGATCTCGGGCCCGATCGTCGACATCAACAAGGGTCTCGACCCGGAGATCGACACGATCATCTCCGGCCACACCCACCAGGGCTACAACTGCAGCCTGCCGGACAGCGCCGGTCAGCCGCGGCTCGTCACCAGCGGTTCGTCGTTCGGCCGCCTCGTCACCGAGGTGCGGCTGAGCATCAACAACGCCACCGGTGACGTCGACCGGCTGAACACGCTGGCCAACAACCAGATCGTCACCCGCGACGTGCCGGCCGACCGCCGGACCAGCGAGCTGATCGGCAAGTACCAGACGCTGGTCGCTCCGATCTCGAACAAGGTGATCGGTCACCTCACCGGTACGTCGGTCTCCCGGACACCGGACGATTCGCTCGAATCCCCGCTCGGCAACCTGATCGCGGACGGGCAGCTGGCCGACCCGTCGACGGTGACCGGTGGGAAGGTGCCGGTGGCGGCGTTCATGAACCCGGGCGGGATCCGGGCCGACCTGGCGTCGAACGCGGGTGAGGTCACCTTCGGGCAGGCCTTCACCGTGCAGCCGTTCAACAACTTCCTGGTCTCGATGGACATGACCGGGACGCAGATCAAGGCCCTGCTCGAGCAGCAGTTCTCCGGGGTGAACGGTCCGGAGGCCGGCAAGTACAAGGTGCTCCAGGTGGCCGGTATCACCTACACGTGGAACCCGGCCGCCGCGGCGGGTTCGAAGATCGTGCCGGGGTCGGTGAAGATCGCCGGGCAGCCGCTCGTCGAGGCGACGTCGTACCGGATCGTCACGAACAACTTCCTGTCCGATGGTGGCGACGGGTTCCCGGCGTTCGCGTCGGCGACGAACAAGTTCTTCGGTGGGCTCGACATCGATGCCTTCGCGAAGTACCTGACCGCGCACGACCCGTACACCCCGGGCCCGACCGACCGGATCTCGATCGGTTCCTGACCCTGACTCCGATGAGTGCGTCGCCTCAGTGCGGCGCACTCACGGCAGGAGCCTGAGCACCACCAAGGTCAGTGCGCCTGCGGTGGTGATCGCGGCGAGGCCGCCGAAGCCGCGCCGCAGGGCGGCACCGAAGACGGCCAGCGTGAGCGGGACCAGCATCACCAGCAGGGTGACTCCGCCCGCGTGGATGCCGACGTGCTCGCGGCCGCTGAGCACCAGGCCGAGAATCATCGCCAACGTCAGGCCCAGCCAGGTGGGCCGGCGGATCGGTCCGTCAGCGGTCCGGTGACCGCGGTGCGAAGCGCGGGTCGCGCGGCGATGCGAGGTCGGAGCAACGTGCGCCATCGAGGATCGGTGACCTTCCGTGGAACGACGGAATACGCAAGGTAGCAGGATCCTTGACAGTCGTAAAAGGCCAGCCGCACAACAGCCTCACCAGTCACACAACACTTCTGGCGTTACACGACCGGTCTAGATCACAGCCGTAACTCAGCCGCCGGCGAAGGGTGGCAGGGCGTCGACCTGGGCGCCCGCGGGGAGCAGGGTGGCGGGTGTCGCGCGCTCGCCGTTGAGCAGGAAGGTGCAGAGCGAGAGGACCCGGGCGAGCTCTGGCCGGCCGGACGAGACCGTGCTGATCAGATCGCCGAGCGAGGCGGCCTCAGCGGTCGCGGTGGACTCGCCGGCGGCGCTGCGGGCGGCGGCGAAGTACCTGATGGTGACTTCCGGCATCTGGAGGCGACCTCACTAATCGGTTAAGTCTTCCGCTATTATGTCAGCTTGCTGTTGCTATCCAGTGTCTCGGGCCCCCGGCAATGACGCCGTTGGGGCTCGACGTGCACTACGACAGGAACAGGGGGACAACGTGAGCACGTTGCTTCTGCTGACGAACGCACTGCAGGCCTCTACCGAGGTGCTGCCGTCGCTCGCGTTGTTGCCGCACCAGATCCGGATCCTGCCCGCCGAGGTGGCCGCTCTGGTGGATGCCCCCGACGCGGATGCCGTCCTGCTGGACGCCCGGCGGGATCTGGTCGCCGTTCGCGGCGTCTCCCGCCTGATCCGTACGACGGGAATCGACGTACCGCTGATTCTGGTCGTCACCGAAGGCGGCCTGACCGCAGTGAACGCGGACTGGGGTGCCGACGACGTGCTGCTCGACACCGCGGGTCCCGCGGAGATCGAGGCCCGGCTGCGTCTGGTGATCGGCCGGCTCGCCGCGACCCGCAACGAGGACCCGGACACCAGCCTGATCCGCACGGGCGACGTGGTGATCGACGAGGCGTCCTACACCGCCAAGCTCAACGGGCGGGCGCTCGACCTGACGTACAAGGAGTTCGAGCTGTTCAAGTTCCTGGCGCAGCACCCCGGGCGGGTGTTCACCCGGGAGCAGCTCCTCCAGGAGGTCTGGGGCTACGACTACTTCGGCGGTACGCGGACGGTCGACGTCCATGTACGGCGGCTGCGGGCCAAGCTCGGCCCGGAGCACGAGCAACTGATCGGGACTGTCCGCAACGTCGGCTACCGCTTCGTGGTCCCACCGACCGCCAGCCAGCGCGAAACGGCCGAGGCACCCGCCTGAATCAGCACCAAGCCCCCATGGGCAGGTAGATTCTGCGCGTGGCGATGGAGTCGGGGTCGTTGCTCACCACGGTGGGCCGCGCGGGGGTCTTGTTCGGTAAGGCGTGGCCGAGGTTGCTGGCGGTGTTTCTCATCGCCCAGCTCGCCCATCGCGGGCTGCAGTGGGTGGCTGTCCAGGCCGGTGCTGCCGCGGAGGCGGCCGGTCTCGCCGTCCTGGCGCTGATCGTCGTGGTCTCGCTGGCCATGTACGTCGCGATGTTCCTCGTCCTGCGCGGTGAGCTGCCGTTCCACCGGCGAGCTGTTGCCGAGGGCATGCTGGCTCCCGACGGTGTCGAGCCGGGGAAGGAGAGCCGCCCGGTCGATGCGCTGGCCGCGGCGTTGCTGCCGTTCCTGGCGTTCTACGCGGCGTACAAGTTCTTGCAGGCCGAGGCGCTTGACTACGAGTACCAACTGGCCGTTCACAAGGTGAACGAGACCGCAGCCACGGTGCTCGGCGGCGGGACCGTCCCTGAGCCGTCGCAGGGTCTGCAGTCGCTGTCGACCTGGCTGTTCATCGGCCTCGGTGCCGTGGCGTACCTGCTCCGCTTCGGGTTCAAGAAGTGGAAGCGGGAGGACGAGGGCCCGGTCCGCAAGCTGTTCGTCACGTATCTCGAGGCGCTCTGGATCTTCGTGGTCATCTACCAGGCGTCGTCGTACGTCCCGTCACCGAAGCAGTGGCTGCAGGAGCGCCAGATCTGGCAGTGGATACACGACGGCTACGTCTGGCTCCTCGACCATGTGCTGGGCGTCAATCAGTTCCGCGAGATCTGGGACACCGTCACCGGCTTCATCGCCGCCGGCGTCGGTGACCTCTGGAGTGCTGCTGTGCTCCCGCTGATGTGGATCACCATGACCGCGGTGATCTACGGCCGGGCCGTGCACAAGGCGCAGCAGCAGCCGCGCTGGCGCTTCGACCGGCTGACGAACCGCTGGCAGCAGACGCCGCGCTTCGTGCAGGCGGCCGGCAACACCGTCGTCGCGGACTGGAAGGATCGCTGGACGCCGGTGGCGGACGCGTTCCGGCTGGTGCTCCGCTCCGGCCTGCGCCCGATGCTGGGCTACTTCCTCGCCTGGGCGGTCGTCACCTTCCTCGCCAGCGGGGTGTGGATCGCGCTGAAGCTGTGGGTGCTCGGCCCGCACACGCTGCAGTTCTGGCTGGTGATCGACGAGCCGCTCAACCTGCTCACCGACGGGCTGAAGATCATGCTCCAGGTGGCGCTCCTCGCGGCCGCCTACGACCGGATGATCGGCGGCCTGGCCGGCTACCTGAACCGCGGCACGCGCCCCGTCGTCGAGCAGGACGACAGCGAGCAGGGCGGCGTCGCCGACCTGACCGCCGCTACCTCGGGAATGCCAGATACTCAGGGAGTTTCGTAGCCCACGTGATCGTCGGCTGCACACTGGCCGCGACAGACTTCGGTACGACGAAGACCGCCACGATCTCGTAGGGCTTGCCGGCGACCGGCTTCACGAAGTGCTGAGCGTTCGGACCGCGAAAGCTCTGCGGCTTGTCGTCGTACCCGCCGGTGCAGCTGTTCGGCCGGTCCTGGTAGTCGTCGGCGAGGATGTCCTCGTCCCAGATCCGCCCGTCCGGAGCGCGCAGGTGCGGTCGGCAACCGCCGAGCCCCGGCTCGTCGAGTGTCTTGACGTCGTCGACCTGAAGCCGGAAGTACACGCGGATCCGGGCGGTTTCCGCCGGCAGCGGATCCTCAGCCCCGGCCCGCTTGGGCTCCGGGTTCTCCTCGACACTGGCGGCGTACCAAGTGGCTCCCTGGTACGGCGTTCCGCCATCGGCCACGACTACCGCGTCGCGCGGCTCGGCGTCGTACCAGGTCTTGTAGTCCGATCGCGTCGTCCACCACCCGGCGAGCGGGACGGTGACGACCAGCGAGGTCAGGGCGGCGACGTTCTTGCTGAACCAGCCGCTGCGACGCCGGGCCCGGCGTGCCCCGGTCACAACGCGCTCACGCGGGTGAAGGTGACGACCGGGCTGACCTCGGGGGCCTTCACGTCGAGCGGCACGTTCACCTGGGGCTCGAGGTCGTTCATGATCGACTTCTCCATCACCTGCAAGGTTGCTCCAGGCAACTTGTCGGCCGGCATCTCGACCACGAACGAGCCACGCGCCGGGATCCCGGGCGCGAACTGGAAGCTGGTCAGGTCGACCCGGTCCAGGCCGCTGCGGTTGGCGCCGAGGTAGCTGATCCCGTCGGCGCTGCGGATCCGCACCCAGTTCAGATGGATCGGCTCCAGCGTGGCGGTGACGGTCGCGTCCACGACGACGAAGCTGGTCTGGGTCTTGCGGTCCGGCGAGCTGCTCGGGATCTTCAACGTCTTGCCGACCCGCACCGCATCGACGGTCAGCTTGAAGCGGCCCGCATCGGCCGCGCGGCCGACGGCGCCGTTCACCGGGGTCGGGTCCTGGATGTCCTTCTGGGTCGGCGTCAGCCGGTAGAGACCGATGATCGCGACCAGGACGACCAGCGTCAGAGCGCCGTTCAGGAGCTTGCGGCCGGTCACTTCGTGTTGTCCTTCACCTTGATCGTGCCCGCGCCGGCCAGCTCGTCGGGCAGCCACTTCTCGTGGTGGTCCAGCAGCGATTCGTCGTAGTGCTTGTAACCCTGCACGCTGACCTTGACCTCGGTCGGCAGGTCGGAGAGCTTCGGCAGCTTCCAGACGAAGGCCACCTGCTGCTCGACGTCCGGCGTGAGCACCGGGTTCATCGTCTCGTCGTCGATGGTGGTGGTCCCCATCGGTGCCTCGGTGTCCTTGATGCCCGGGACGCCGATCAGCCGGAACAGGTCCGACGGCGGCTTGGTCCCGAGGTCGTCGGTGACCTTGACCTTGGCCACGATCGCGATCAGGGCGCCACCGGGCTCGGGCTGGAACAGCGGCTTCAGGTGCTTGACTGTGACGACCCGGTCGACGGTCACCGCGAACTGACCGGCGTCCACCGCCTTCCCCGCGGTTAGCGGCGGCGTCTCCGCGGCAGCCTTGTCCAGGCCGCCGAACGCGGCCGAAACCGCCAGTACGACGGCGCTCGCGCCGATCACCCAGGTCTTGACCGATCGCCCGCGGACCTTCAGGTTCGCCAGCTCCGGAAGCTCTTCAGGCTCCTGCTCTTCCGCCGGCCCTTGCTGCGGCCTCCCCGTTTGCACGGGAAAAGGGTAACGAGCGGCAGGGGCAACACGGTGTAATAGGTGGGTGGAGGAGACGGGGCTGATCGTGCGACCGGGGCTGGTGGTGCCCGAGGGGGAGCTGAGCTGGCGCTTCTCCCGGTCCAGCGGGCCGGGCGGGCAGTCGGTGAACACCACCGACAGCCGGGTCGAGCTGAGCTTCGACCTGGCCGGTACGACGGCTCTGTCCGGCGTACTGAAGACTCGCGCGCTGGAGCGGCTGGAGTCCCGCCTGGTGGACGGTGTGCTGACGATCGCGGCCTCGGAGTACAAGTCGCAGTGGCGGAACCGGGAGGCGGCGCGGACCCGGCTGGTGGCGTTGCTGCGGGAGGCGATCGCACCGCCGCCCCGGCCGCGACGGGCGACCAAGCCCAGCAAGGGCGCGGTCCGGCGCCGGCTCGACGACAAGAAGCGCCGCGGCCAGACCAAGCGCCTGCGCTCCCGCCCCGACGACTGAGTGTCCAAGGCGTGAAACGACAGGTGGAGGCCAAAAACCACCGACGTACTCTGGTTTGTTGTGAGCCTAGGACTGTGGGTACTGGCAGGCGCGCTCGTCGCCGGAGTGCTGCTCAGTGTGCTCAAAACCTGGATCGACGGCCGGTTCCGGCAGAAGGTGAGTGACGTGGAGCGGGTGTCGGCGGCCGACGTAGGTGTCGAGCTGGGCGAGCGGGCCACGTTGCTGCAGTTCTCCTCCGCCTTCTGCGCGCCCTGCCGGGTGACGCGGCGGACGCTGGCCGAGGTCGAGGGCATGGTCGACGGTGTCCGGCACGTCGAGCTGGATGCGGAGTCGCACCTGGACCTGGTCCGGAAGCTCGACATCCTGCGGACGCCGACCACGCTGGTGCTCGACAGCACCGGAGCGGTCGTCAAACGCGCCAGCGGTGCCCCGCGCAAGCCGGATGTGATCGCCGCTCTGGCCACCGCGATCGACCACCAGCCGAGCTGACGGGATGGCGCTCGACCCCGCCTGACCGGCATGCTGTGCCAGTGGACTTCCCAGCCGGTTGGTACGACGACCCTCAGCACCCGACACAGCAGCGCTACTGGGACGGGACTGCGTGGACGGACGAGCGCCGTCCGCGCGAGCAGCCCTCGCCGTACCAGGGCCAGTACGGGCAGCCCGCGCAGAGCCCGCAGCAGTACGGCGGCCAGACCGCACAGCACGGTCAGGTGTACGGCGGCGCTCAGCCGCAGCAGCCTGCGCAGAACCGGCCGGTCTACGGCCAGCCAGGCCCCGTGCAGCCGCAGCCGGCCCAGTACGGTCAGCCGGCCCAGTACGGCCAGCCGACGCAGCAGCAGGGCTATCCGGCGTACCCGCAGCAGCAGCCGGGCTACGGCTACCCAGGCCAGAACCGCTTCACGACTCCGGACGGCCAGCCGCTGTCCGGTTGGTGGCGCCGGGTCCTGGCCCGTGTGATCGACTCGATCCTGATCTTCTTCGTCAGCCTGCCGCTGACCGGCTACTTCTGGGTGCGGTACCTCGACGTCTACACGGACAACGTCGAGCGGCAGATGCGGAGCACGACGCCGCCGACCTTCTCGGAGATGCTCAACTCGTCGATGGCCGCGGTGGCCTGGACGATTCCGGCGGCCATCCTGACCGGGCTGGTGATGTTCGGCTACGAGTACCTGATGCTGACCAAGAAGGGCGCCACGATCGGCAAGTCGGCCGCCGGTATCGCCGTACGGCTGCGTGATGTGCCCGGCCCGGCTCCGAAGCCGGCGATCGCGAGGCGGGCCGGGGTCGGCCTCGCGCTGACCGTGCTCGGCACCGTCCCGGTTCTCGGTTCGCTGCTCGGCATCCTGGTCCTGCTGAACTACCTGTGGCCGCTCTGGGACGACAAGAAGCAGGCACTCTGGGACAAGGTCGCCGGCACGAACGTCGTCCGCACCTAGGGCGTCCACACTGTGATCAGTTGTCTCGGTTAATGGGACAACTGCGAACCATCCGGTCCACGTTCCGTACTCTCGGAGCGTGGAGTACACGACCTTGCTGACCAAGCGCCGCGCAGTGGACAACTGCCGCATGCGCTCGTCGCTGTGTCGTGGCCGCTGACCAGGCGGCGTCCCGAGCGCTGTGGAACTGATCGCTGAGCGCGGTTCCACGTACGTCGTCTCCCGCGGGTACGGGCGGGTCCGGCTCGAACCACTCCTCCTCCAGGAGTCGTCATGTCCGAACAGACGGCCAATCACACTCCTCCCCAGGTCGACCCGCGGGGGCTCCGGTTCGCAGCCGGTGTGACCGCGGTTCTGCTGGCGTTGACACTGATCCTCGGTAACCCGTGGATCCTGGCGGTCCAGACACTGGTGTTCGCGATCGGGACCGCCTTCGGCGTCCAGGCATCGCCGTACGGCCAGTTCTTCAAGCGGGTGGTGCGCCCCCGCCTGGGTCCGCCGAAGGAGCTGGAGGACGCGGCCCCGCCGCGGTTCGCCCAGCTGGTCGGGCTGATCTTCGCGATCGTCGGCCTGATCGGCTACCTGAGCGGCGCGATCGTGCTCGGAGTGGTCGCCACCGGATTCGCCCTCGTCGCCGCGTTCGTGAACGCGGCCGTGGGGCTCTGCCTCGGCTGCGAGGCCTTTCTGCTGATCCAACGCATTCGTACGCCAAGCACCGCTACCAATTAAGAGAGGCAGCACACATGAGCAGGGAAACTGCGCTCGTCTCGGCCGACTGGGTCGAAGAGCACAAGAACGACGCGAACGTGGTCCTGATCGAGGTCGACGAGGACGTCTCGGCGTACGACGCCGGCCACATCGCCGGTGCGATCAAGCTGGACTGGAAGGACGACCTGCAGGACCCGGTCCGCCGGGACTTCGTCAACCAGCAGCAGTTCCAGGAGCTGCTGTCCGGTCGCGGCGTCAAGAACGACGACACCGTGGTGCTGTACGGCGGTAACAACAACTGGTTCGCCGCTTACGCGTTCTGGTACTTCAAGCTCTACGGTCACGCCGACGTCCGCCTGCTCGACGGTGGCCGCAAGCGCTGGGAGCTGGACAGCCGCGAGCTGACCGACGAGGCCGTCAAGCGCGAGGCCACCGAGTACGTCGCCAAGGAGCCGGACCTCACCATCCGCGCCTTCCGCGACGAGGTCAAGGACGCTATCGGCGTGAAGAACCTGGTGGACGTCCGTAGCCCCGACGAGTACGCCGGTCGGCTGCTCGCACCGGCCCACCTTCCGCAGGAGCAGGCGCAGCGTGCGGGTCACATCCCGACCGCCGCCAGCATCCCGTGGAGCAAGGCGGCCAACGACGACGGCACCTTCCGCTCCGACGACGAGCTGAAGACCCTGTACGCCGACGCCGGGGTCGACTTCGGCAAGGACACCATCGCGTACTGCCGGATCGGCGAGCGCTCGGCGCACACCTGGTTCGTGCTGCACGAGCTGCTCGGTCAGGAGAACGTGAAGAACTACGACGGTTCGTGGACCGAGTGGGGTTCGCTGGTCGGCGTACCGGTTGCCCTCGGCGACGAGCCCGGGGAGGCCTGACATGTGCGGAGCCAAGAAGGGCGGCCTTGATCTCAAGGGCGTCGACGTGGACAAGGAAGCCGTCATCCAGGGCCAGGTGCTGCGCGGCGACGAGCCGGTCGGTGGCGCGTACGTGCGGTTGCTGGACGCAACGGGTGAGTTCACCGCCGAGGTACCGACCTCGGCGACCGGACACTTCCGCTTCTTCGCCAAGCCGGGCGAGTGGACGCTGCGCACGCTGGCGCCGAAGGCCGACCCGGTCGACCGCCAGGTAGTGGCCCAGTACGGCGCGGTCGCGGAAGTGGCCGTTACCGTCTGACCTTTCGCTCGTTACAGATGGTGCCGCCGTCACGGGACGGCAGCCCACCCTGAGGCAGTTCCCGAGGGGCCCGGACCTTGCGCGTCCGGGCCCTTCGGTATGCCCGGAACCTGTTGTCCGCAACGGGTTCCGCGGTCATTCGTCCGGGGTTATGGGTAGCCGGTCCGGATCTCGGTGATTGAACTGCAAGGTAACGGTTTGGTCTCGGAGCGCATCAGGCTCGTTACCTACCGCAACCACCTGAGTTGTGCTCTGTGTCCTGGCCCGCGCTACGGGTCATGTCATCACTCAGGGAGGAGGGGTCATGGGACCCCGCATCGGATACAAGAAGCTCGCCGCCGTCGGTGTAGCGGCGGTCGTCGGCGTTGCTTCTACGATCGCGCTGACTTCGGGCTCGGCGTCCGCGTCGCCGGTCTTCGGCTACAGCGGCTACGGCATCGGCGTTGAGGCCACGGGAGGTGTCGTCAACAGCGGCCCGCAGACCGTGAGCACCATCAGCTGCACCACGAACTCGTCGGCCCGGATGTCGAACGACGTCGCCGCGGCGAACGTCAACAACCAGGCCATCGCGCGCACCGTGCGGACCGACACCCAGGCGTTCAACAACAAGAACGGCAACGGCGTCACCAGCAATGCATCTGCTGTCGACATCAAGATCGGCAACCTGCTGCACCTGACCGGTGTGAAGACCACCACCACGGCGGTGTACAAGAACGGCAAGCTGTCCTACACCGGCAACACGACGTACGCCGGCGTGAAGATCGGCGCTGTCTCGGTGCCGTCGCTGCTCAAGCCGAAGTGGAACACCAAGGTCGCCGTTCCGGGCCTCGGTTACATCGTGCTGAACCGCGTCGGTGGCGTGAAGAGCGAGAGCGGTATCTACTCGTACGCGCAGGCCGTCGTGGTCCACGCGAACGTGAAGAACAAGTACATCCCGGAGGGTGTCGACGTCGCGATCCTGAAGACGCGTGCGGAGATCGCCAAGCCGGCCGTCGGTGTCGTCATCGGTGACGCCTACGTGACCAAGGCGAACGTCGACAAGCTGGTCGTTTCCGGCCCGACGTCGTACCAGGCCACCTGCAAGGGCACCGAGGGCAAGACGATCCGCGCCTCGGTGGGCGAGGTCGTCATTCCGAAGGTCGCCTACGTCGGTGCTGCTTACACCACGAAGAACGGCTACCAGAACGCCGACAAGGCCGCCGTCAACTTCACCTCGCACGTCGCGGGGGTGAAGGTCGGCAACCTGTCGATCGGTGCCATCAACTCCTCGGCCTCGGCGTGGAAGAACAAGAGCGGCGACTACGGCGTCAAGTCGTCGTCGAGCATCGCCTCGATCACGGTCAACGGTAAGACCTACCCGGTCAAGACCGGCGTGAACTCCACGCTGGACATCCCCGGCATCGCCAAGCTGACCTTCAACCAGGTCGTCAAGCAGCAGCGGTACATCGCGGTGAACGCGCTCGTGATCGACGTCTACAGCCTGAACACCAAGGTTGTCGTCGGCCACTCCGCCGCGGGCGTCATCGGCTGATCGAGCCACCTGTCTGAGTCGAACCTCACCGTCTCAGAATCTTGAGAACCGCCTCGGGTCCTTCGGGATCCGGGGCGGTTTCTCTATGCCAGTAAGCGGGCAGCGAGCTCGGCGTTGCGCTGGGCAAACAACTGCCAGCCGGCCGGAGTCGCCGCTACCCGCTCCCGCGCTGTCCGTTCAGTCATCGCGTGCTGTGTCCACGTCCGCACCCGCCCGTCGCGCAGGCCGAAGCTGACCATGACCCCATCGGCCCAGCCGTGCACATCGGCGTCGTCGGCTGCCAGCAGCGACACCTTCTGCTCCGCCACGATCCACTCGAACGCCGCCAGTTCGTCCTGCAGTTTCCCCGCGAACTCGAACCGCAGGGCACCCGCGGCCTGATCGCGCCGCCGCGTCAGTTCGTCCCGTACGGCGGCCACCGCGCTCGGCTCGCGGTCGAGTACGGCGTACGCGGCCTGCGTCAGCATCTCGCGATCGTCGGGGCCGACGCCGAAGAGTTTGGCGAACTCCCGGACGGATCCGGTCGCCTCGGTCGTGTACTGCAACGGGATCACCCGCTGGATGGCCGAGATCGCCTGCCGCACGCGGAGCCCACCGAGATACGGCCCGAAATGCTTCCTGGTGAGTTCCAGTTCGTGGGTGAATCGCGGGCCGTCGGGATCGAAGCGGATGTAGCCGACGACCTCGGCGCCACCCTCGGTGCGGTTCCAGCGGGGCTTGGTGTGCTCGAGCAGGTTGCGCTCGAGCCAGGCGGCCTCGTGTTCGGAGTCGCACTCCACGCCCTCGACACGGGCGATCCGATTCACCATCCGCGCCAGCCGCGGGCGGTCGCCGAGATGCGTCCAGTACGACAGCACGCGGCGGCGCAGGTTGACCGCCCGGCCGATGTACAGGATGCGGCCGTTGTCGTCGCGGAACCGGTAGACACCGGGGGCCTGCGGCAGCCGGCGCGCGACCAGACGGGCCTGGTCCATGTCAGGCGTCGAGAATCAGGGTGACCGGGCCGTCGTTGACCAGGCTCACATCCATGTGGGCGCCGAACCTGCCGCGCTCCACCTTGGCGCCCAACTCCTCCAGGGCTGCGCAGAAGGCGTCGTACAGAGGTTCGGAGACGGGACCGGGGGCGGCGGCGTTCCAGGACGGGCGGCGGCCCTTGCGGGTGTCGGCGTACAGGGTGAACTGGCTGATCGCGAGGATCGGCGCCTGCTCGTCCGAGGCCGAGCGCTCATCGTGCAGGATGCGAAGCGTCCAGATTTTGGCGGCGAGTGCCTTCGCCGTCGCGGCCGTGTCGTCGTGGGTCACCCCGAGCAGGACCAGCAAGCCCGGCCCCTCGATCGCCCCAACCACCGCCCCTTCGACCGTGACCGATGCCTGACTGACCCGCTGTACGACTGCTCTCATAAAGACAATCCTGCCGTGCCGGAAGATATCCTGCGAGTCCGGCGTGCAACCGGTGATCTTCTCGCCACGGGTCAGGATCTGGCAGTATTTGTTTCATGGCCTCGACTCTGATCACTGTTGCCCCCACCGGCGCCGAGACCGCGAAGGCGGACTGCCCGGCGTTGCCCACCACCCTCGACGAGCTGGTCGAGACGGCGAAGCGGTGCGAGGCGGCCGGGGCCGCGATGATCCACCTGCACATCCGCGACGGTGAGCACCGTCCGACGCTCGACCTCGGCCGGCTGACCGAGGCGGTGGGCGCAGTACGGGCGAACACGGGCCTGATCGTGCAGCTCTCCAGTGGCGGCGCGGTCACCGATCCGTACGACCACCGGCTGCGGGTGCTGGACGCCGAGCCGGACTCCTGCTCGCTCACGATGGGCACGGTCAATTTCGGCGACGACGTCTTCATGAACCCGTGGCCGTTCGTGACCGAGCTCTACCAGCTCAGCCAGGAGCGCGAGATCGTCCCGGAGTTCGAGCTGTTCGACCTCGGTCATGTCGCGGCGCTGCACCGGCTGCTGGACAAGTTCGGCCTCCCGTACGGCGGCCGCGTGCACTGCGACCTGGTGATGGGGGTCCCCGGCGGCATGCCCGGTACGGCGGACGCCCTGGTGGCCGCGGTCAACGCGCTGCCGCCCGCGGTGACGTCCTGGTCCGCGACCGGCATCGGCCGTACGTCGATCACCGTCGCGCTGGCAGCGTTGTCGAAGGGCGGCCATCTCCGGGTCGGCATGGAGGACACCCTGACGCTGGCGAAGGGGCTGCCGGTGAACCACAACGCCGAGCTGGTCGAGCGTGCCGCCGCGCTGGCGACGATGGCTCAGCGGCCGCCGATGTCACCGGACGAGGCGCGCGTTCTCCTCAACGTCAAGCGTGATCGCTGAACCAGGAAGACCACCAGCCCGACCGCGATGATTGTTGCTTCGAGCAATAACCAGTCGCGGAGGTAGTTGCGCGGCAGGACCGTCGGGTTCGCGCCCTTGCCCTGGCGGAGCAGCAGCGGAATCGCGATCAGGGTCGTGATCCCGATGTACAGCAAAGTGGTGCGGACGGCGCCGACCGTGCGGTGATGGTCGGGGCCGATCGACCAGCGGGTGACGAGCCAGCCGACGGCGACCGTGGTCGGGACGAGGACGAGGTCGTCGGCGATCACTGCCCCACCCAGCCAGAGTGGTAGGCGGATCAACGCCTGTGGTTCCAAGGACTGGAGCATCAGCCAGACTCCCCAGAGACCGAAGCCGACTCCGAGGGTGGCCAGGGCGGCGCGCGTCTTCATGCGATGACCTCCAGCTTGTGCACCCATTTGGTCTGCAGGACACCGGGGCGGTTGGGCGCGATGATCCGGGCCGGGAAGCCGTGGTCGAGAGCCAGCTCCCCGCCGTTCAGCCGGAGCGCGAGCAGGGTCAGCGGATCGGCGGCGTACTCGGGTGGAAGCTCTGTCGTTGCGTAGAAACCGCCCTTCTCCATCGAGACGACGCGCACGCGCGAGGACGCTGGTGCTCCACAGAGGTGGAGAAGATCGCGGATCCGGATGCCTTCCCACTGGGCGCCTTGGCTCCAGCCTTCGACGCAGGCAATCGGTAGGTCGGAGCGACTCTGCGGGAGCTGCTGTAGCTCGGTGAGTGAGTAGGAAAGTTGCTGTGGGCCACTGATGGTGAAGCGCCAGTCGGCGGCGATTCCGGAGACGCCCGCGTCGTGGGCCGTGCGGTTGACGGGCAGTCCTTGCGGGCCGACGTTCGGCTTGCGAGGCGCGAGGACGGCGACCGGACCGAAGACCGGGACGGACTGACCGATGCTGCTGATACCGACGAGTGAGGCGGCACCGGCGACGGTGCGGAACAGACCGCGGCGGGTCAGCCCGGTCGTTGCTGGCGGCAAGGACTCGGGTACGGCTTCCGTCGTACGGCGCCAATGGGTACGGATCAGCGGGAGTTTGACGGCGATGTGGACGAGGAGTGCGCCGACGATGATCCAGGCCAGGGCGTAATGCGTTTGCTTGAAGGGGAAGGGCCACGGATACCACTGCAGGGTGTTGAGGTAGCCGATGAAGAGTTCCAGAGCCAGTGCGGAGACCAGAACCAGGATCGATACCTTCTCCAGGATGCCCTTGAGGTTGAAGAGCTTGGGGTAGACGGTCCAGAGTTTTGCCAGCAGCAACGGTACGGCGATCGTGCCGCTCAGCACGTGCAGCCCTTGGGTCACCCGGTAGAGCGAGGCCGGTCGGGTGGGAATGTGCAGCCAGGCGGGCGTTTCCTGGACGAGATGGCTGAACAGGCCGGTCAGGAAGCAGATCACCACCGCCGCGGCCAGCCAGCGCCCGATCACCGTCGCGACCCGGGGATGATGCAGCGGTGAGCGGAACGACTTCTCCGTCGGAGGGGCCGGAAGCTTCATGACTCAACTACACCGCAGATCGCCGGTGCCGAACGGGCGTGCGCGGTTACTGCTCGCGAACGGGATCCGTTGCCGCTTTCGGCACGTCTATCCAGGGGTGCCCGGCCTGCCGAAGGCATAGGCTGGGCCGGATCAGCGGAGAGGAGTGTGCAGCAGGTGAAGACGCAGCAGCGGTCGTTCGAGGACGACGAGCGGGCGATGGCGGACCTGGCCGAAGTGTCCGACTGGACCTCGGTCTGGGGGCCGCCCGGGGCCGGCCCGGAGGCGATCCGGGAGCGCGTCCTGCGGATCACTGCTGCCACCGGCTGGCGGCCCTGGGCGCCGGGGAACATCGACCCCGAGCGCTTCACCTGGGGCCTGGTCACCCCGCGCGAGACGGTGATGCTGTTGCTGCCCGACGCCGTGCTGCCGGAGAGCCCGCGCAGCGGGTGGTCGGCGTACGAGATCGGTCCCGGTGAGCTCGCCGCGGCCGAGGAGGGCCTCGACGAGCACTGGCCGGACGAGATCGAGCGCGGCCGCCGGCACTGGGGTCCCCCGGTGTACGTCGGTCCTGGGTCGGATCCGCGGGTTCCCCCGGAGTGGCGGGACCGGCGGCGGCACCTGGCCGTCTGGCTGCGCCCGGGCGCCGAGTTCCACCTTTATGCCACGCAGCCGACTGTGGACACCCCACAGGCCGGGTTCGGGTACTCCGTCTATGCGAGCGAGGTCGCCTGATGGCTGATGAAGCCGAAGAGATGCTGGAGATCCTGTTCAAGCAGATCAGGAAGCTGGTCCGCGGCCTGGACAGGTACCGGCAGCAGCTCGAGCGGAATCGGCAGGCCCAGATGCCGCGGCCGCTGATCGAGGAGATCCGGAACATCCGGACCCACAACCCGGATATCGACCGGGCGATGAACGACCGGCCGCCGGCCGATCAGTACGCGCGGCTCGAGCAGCAGCTGCAGGTGCTCCGTGAGCGCGAGGCCGATCTGCAACGCCAGCTCGACGACCGGCAGCGGGAGCTCGAGGCGAACCAGGACCTGAACCAGGACGGCAACCCGGACAATTCGGTCGACGATCGTGACGAGCTCGACGAGGTCACCGACGACGTCGACGAGCGGGACGAGCAGGAGCAGCAGGACGAGCGCGAACGCGAGGAGCAGGAGCAGCGCGAGCGCGAGGAAGAGGAGCGCCGGCGCGAGGAGGAGGAGAAGCGCAAGCGCGAGGAAGAGGAGCGCAAGCGCCAGGAGGAGGAGAAGCGCGAGACCGGTACGCCGAATCCCCAGCTGCCGATCGGTGCTGCCGCGGCTGCGCCCGCGCTTGACGACGACTTCGACCAGACCGCTGAGCAGATGCAGGCCGACTACGAGGCTGATCGCGAGCAGTCGCGGGAGTCGATGGAGGCGCAGCGCCAGGAGATCGCGGAGCAGCAGCGCGAGCAGATGGAGAACTGGGACGGTCTCGGCAACCGCGAGGTGATGGAGCAGATGCGCACCGAGGCGGAGCAGCGCGGTGAGCTGCCGCCGCGCGAGGTGGATGAGACTCGCAACCAGCAGGACCAGGCGCAGGAAGCTCCGGAGCAGGAGCAGACGGAGACTCGCCAGGAGCAGGTTCAGCAGCAGGAGCGGGTCGAGCAGGAGCAGCGCGACGAGGCTCAGCAGGAGCAGCCTGACCAGGCCCAGGATCCGCAGGAGCAGACTCAGGAGCAGGTCCGCGAGCAGCAGGAGCGCGAACCGCAGGCTCAGGAGGATCGCGAGCAGCAGGCCGAGTCCGTTGAGTCCGTTGAGCAGGAGGGCCTGGACGGCGAGGGGCCGGAGAGCCGCCGCGAGCAGGAGACCGAGCGGCAGCAGGAGGAGGACCGCGAGCAGGCTGACGTCGGCACGGGGGAGGGCTTCGCGACCGGCGGTGACCATCAGGTGGCGAACGAGGCCGCCGAGCAGGCGGAGCAGCCGGACGGTCGCGTGCAGGCAGTCGACCAGGTGCTGGAGCAGGAGCGGCTCGACCGGGAGAACCAGCGGGGCGCCAACCCCCAGGACGGCTCGAACCGCCCCGGCATGTCACCGGACGAGATCCGCCAGGCCCAGGAGCAGTACAGCGCCGGTACGCCGAACCCGAGCGGTGCAGTCAGCAGCCCTCCGAACGGGGAGGCGCTGGACGGCGCCCGCGGCGGCCAGACGGCAGGCCAGGTGCACGCGAAGACCACCCAGCGCGGCAGCCGTGAACAAAGCAGCCACGAGCTGAAGAAGGGCTAGTAGACGATCGCCTGGGCGTTGTCGGCCAGGATCTCCTCGGTGAACGCGGGCGCGCCGGCGATCCGCGTACCGGGGAGCAGGTCGGCCTCGGTCAGGTCGCGGCGCTTCACGCACTGGGTGCAGGCCGTGAGCTGACCGCCTTCCAAGACAGCCGCGAGCAGATCCGCGAGTGGAGCGGCGTACGGGAGTTCGAAGGTCTCGGCTCGCCCGGGGACGGCGAACCAGACGGCGTCACCGGTCAGCCAGAGCGACACCTCGGCGCCGGCGGCGACCGCGGCCGCCGCGACCGTGAAGGCCTGGTTGGCGCGCTCGGCCTCGTCGGCGCCTGCGGTCAGTTTGATCACCAGCGTGCGGGACATCACGCCACGGTAGCCGAAGGCCCGCGAACCATCCTCTAGACTCGTCACCGTGCTCCACGTCATCTTCACCACGCTGCTGGTCCTGGTCACGATCTTCATGGGCTGGTTCTCGGCATACGTCGTCTATCGGCTGTTCCGCGGCCGGCAGGCGAGCTGAGCGACCCCGATGGCGTTCGAGATCCCGCAGAACCTGCACCCCGACCTGATGCCGCTGGCCTGGCTGCTCGGTCGCTGGGAGGGCCGCGGGCACGGTGACTACCCGACCATCGAGAAGTTCGAGTTCGGGCAGCAGATCGACTTCAGCCACAACGGCAAGCCGTTCCTGCACTACGTCAGCCAGACCTTCGTGGTCGGCGCGGACGGTAAGCGGGAGCGTCCGCTGGCCCTCGAGACCGGGTTCTGGCGGCCGAAGCCGGACAACAAGCTCGAGGTGATCCTCGCGCACCCGACCGGCTTCGCCGAGATCTGGTACGGCGAGATCGAGGGCGCCAAGGTGGAGATGCGGACCGACGTAGTCGCCCGGACCCAGACCGCCAAGGAAGTCACCGCCGGCCACCGCCTCTACGGCCTCGTCAAAGGCGAGCTGATGTGGGCCTACGACATGGCCGCCGAGGGCCAGCCCCTCCAGCCCCACCTCTGGGCAACCCTCGTCCGCTCCTAACTCTCCGCCACCCAGCTGTACTCCACCTTCGGACGGCCACTGCGCCCGTCGTACCGCTGGGTCCGCAGTGCCTGACCTTGGTCGGCGAGGTGCTCCAAGTAGCGGCGTGCGGTGATGCGGGACGTGCCTAGCGAGGTGGCAATCTCCTCGGCGGTCCAGCCCTCGCGGTTGCCGAGGAGCTGGACCACGCGGTCGAGTACCGACCCGGCGAGACCCTTCGGGACCGAGGACGTGGTTCTTGCCGGGTGCAACAAACGGTCGACCTCGTCCTGATCGGCGACCACCTGGCCGGATTCGGCGGCGCGGCGCTGGCGGGCGTAGGCCGTGAGCCGGTCGCGCAAAGTCTCGTAGGCAAAGGGTTTCAGCACGTATTGCACGACCCCGATCCGCGCCGCCGCCTGGACCGCCGCGACCTCCCGGGCCGACGTCACCGCGACCACGTCAGTTTGGTTGCCTTGGGCCCGCATCCGGCGAACCACGTCCAGCCCGTGACCGTCCGGCAGGTTCATGTCCAGCAGCACGAGATCCACGCCCGGCCGGGTGAGCACCTGCAGCGCGCGAGCCGCCGTACTGGCGATACCGATACACGTGAAGCCGGGCAGGCGATCGACGTACGTGCGATGTGCCTCGGCCGCGACCGGGTCGTCCTCGACCACGAGGACCCGCAGGTCAGGCACTGGCGCTCACCGCCCGCGGCAGCCGGACCCGCACGGTCAGAGCCGGTACGTCGGCCAGCTCCGAATCCGGATCGACCATCAGCGTGCCCTGCCAGCGGTCGACCGTACTGCGGACGAGGACGAGCCCGAGGCCATGACCGGGCTCGGCCTTCGTGCTCCAGCCGCGCTCGAACATGTGCGCCAGCTCTGTCGCAGCCAGCTCGGCGCCGGTGTTGGTGACAATCAGGTCGATCGCGTCGGGCGTCGTACCGGCTCGGAGCTCGACGCGGCGGGGTGCCGGTCCGCCGCGGGCGGCCTCGATCGCGTTGTCGAGGAGGTTGCCGACGACCGTGACGACGTCCTGGGCCGGGAGCCGGGTGTTCAAGGGCTCGTTGCCGAGCTCGAGCGTGAGCGTGACACCGCGCTCCTGGGCCTGCGCCAGCTTGGCGAGCAGCAGCGACGCCAGCACCGGGTCGCCGACCGTGCCGACCACTCGATCCGTCATCGCCTGGGCGAACTGCAACTCGGACACTGCGAACTCCCTGGCCCGCTCGGGCTTGCCGATCTCGATCAGGCTGACGACCGTGTGCAGCCGGTTCGACGCTTCGTGGTTCTGTGCCTGCAGCGATTCGGCCAGGCTGCGGACCGCGTCCAGCTCACCCAGCAGTCGCTGCAGCTCGGTGTGGTCCCGCAGGGTGACGATCCGGCCGGCCCGGGAGGGTTGCTGGTTGACGACCAGGACGCCGGCCGCGCCGAGGTGGAGTTCGTCGTACGCCGTCCGGCCGTCGCGGAGCAGTTCGGCCAGCGGCGTACCGAGGTGGAGCTCCTCGATCGGCGTACCGGGTGGGACCTCGTGCAGGCCGAGGAGCTGCAGAGCCTCGTCGTTCGCGAGCTGAACCCGGCCGTCGGCGTCCAGCAGGATCAGGCCCTCGCGAGCCGCGTGCAGGACGCCCTCGTAGAAGTCGAGCATCCGGGCCAGCGACTGGGTGCCGATCCCGCGGGTGGCGCGGCGGACCCGCCACGCGACCAGGGCGTTGCCGGCGATCGCGACACCGAGCATCAGGCTGGCGATACCGAGCATCGGGCGCACATCGAGGCGGATGAGCTCCCACAATCCGGCCGGGGTCGTCCCGGTCGCGGCCGCGTCCCGGTCGGACTGGGCGCGGGAGCGGGCCACCAGCGAGATCCAGACCATCACGATCAGTACCAGGACCGTGACCGTCTGCAGCCAGAGAACCTGGCGACGGAGTTCCCACGGCCGGTGCTTCACAACCGACAGTCTGCACCGAGAACGATATGAACGAAACGCGCACTTCTCCTGTGCGTCACGTCACAGTTACTCAAGCCCTCCCAGCCCTTTGGTTGTCAGTACTGCCCGCCGGCCGATACAGGAGTCCCGCATGGCCACGACCGAACCCCGACCGACCCCGGTCCGGAACGATCGAACCCACTTCCTCTACATCGCCGTCATCGTCGCCGCTCTGCTCGGTATCGGTGTCGGCCTGCTGTTCCCGAGCTTCGCGGTCGAGCTGAAGCCGCTCGGCACCGGATTCGTGAACCTGATCAAGATGCTGATCAGCCCGATCATCTTCTGCACCCTGGTGATCGGGATCGGCTCGGTCCGCCAGGCGGCCTCCGTCGGCAAGGTCGGTGGCCTTGCGCTCGTCTACTTCCTGGTGATGTCGACGGTTGCCCTCGCCATCGGTCTGCTGGTCGGCAACCTCGTCCAGCCCGGCTCCGGCCTGAACCTGACCGACAAGCTCCGCGAGGCCGGCCAGAAGCAGGCCTCCGGTGCGCACGAGACGACGACCGACTTCATCCTCGGGATCATCCCGAAGTCGCTGCTCTCCTCGCTGACCGAAGGTGAGGTCCTGCAGACTGTCCTGGTCGCGCTGCTGGTCGGCTTCGCGCTGCAGGCGATGGGTTCGAAGGGCGAGCCGATCCTGGTCGGCATCGGTCACATCCAGCGGCTGGTCTTCAAGATCCTGTCGATGATCATGTGGACCGCCCCGATCGGTGCCTTCGGCGCACTCGCCGCGGTCGTCGGCGCGGCCGGCTCGACCGCGCTGGTCAGCCTGCTGAAGATCATGCTCGCCTTCTACATCACCTGTGCGCTCTTCGTCTTCCTTGTCCTGGGCACCATTCTCAAGGTCGTCACCGGGATCTCGATCTTCCAGCTACTGAAGTACCTGGGCCGTGAGTTCCTGCTGATCGTGTCGAGCTCGTCGTCGGAGACCGCGTTGCCGCGACTGATCGGGAAGATGGAACACCTCGGTGTCGGTAAGCCGGTCGTCGGTATCACCGTCCCGACCGGATACTCGTTCAACCTGGACGGCACCGCGATCTACCTGACGATGGCGTCCCTGTTCATCGCCGAGGCGATGGACACCCCGTTCTCGCTCGGTCAGCAGGTCTCGCTGCTGGTCTTCATGATCGTCGCCTCCAAGGGCGCCGCCGGTGTCACCGGCGCCGGCCTGGCCACCCTGGCCGGTGGCCTGCAGTCGCACCGCCCCGAACTCGTCGACGGTGTCGGCCTGATCGTCGGTATCGACCGCTTCATGTCCGAGGCCCGCGCCCTCACCAACTTCGCGGGCAACGCGGTCGCCACTGTCCTGGTCGGCCACTGGGTCGGCGACTTCGACAAAGCCCAGGCCCGCCAGGTCTTCGCCGGCGAAGACCCCTTCGACGAAGCCGCCTTCGCCGCCGGCGACACCCACGCCGGCGACGTCCCCCAACCCACCGCCCCCGGCACCGCCGCCGCCCACTAACCCCCTCCCCACCCCCCAACTGCCCGCCGGAGCCACAGCCCGGCGGGCAGTCCCCTGCCCACCCCCGCTCCCGCCGTACCCGCACCGCCTACCTCCCCGCGCGCCCCACACCACCCCGCCTGGCGCCCACCAGCGACGCCAGCCGCCGTCGCCACACGAGCGGATATCAGTCCGTGTTGCCCGTTCTGAGCCCTGACAAAGCCCGGAGAACGAGCAACCCGCGGGGTTATCCGTCCGTGTTGCCCGTTCTGGGGGGATGAAGCCCGGAGAACGAGCAACGCGCGGGGTTATCCGTCCGTGTTGCCTGTTCTGGGGGCTTGTGAAGGCTGGAGAACGGGCGATACGGACTGATATCCGTTCGTGTGGTTGGGGGTGGGGCCGGGCGGTTAGTTGTCGGCTAGGAGTTCGATGACGGGTGCGAGGTCCTCCAGGTAGGCGGCGTTGACGGTGATGTAGGTGGCGCCGATGGTTTCGCGGCGGCGGAGGAGTTCGTCGGCCATCTGGCGTGGGGTGCCGCGGAGGAGCATCAGGGAGTCCATGGCTTCGAGGGTTTCGGGCTCGATGCCAGCGGCCTGTTTGGTCCATGGGGGGAGGGGACGGGTGCCGGCGGCGAAGAGGTTCATCGCGAGTTCGATGTCGTCGGCCCGGGAGCCGGCCAGGTCGCGGAGGTGCTTCGCGAGGGCTGCGACGTCTTCGCGTGGGGTGGTGGCGTCCTTGGCGAGGGAGACGATGTCGGCTCGTTCCGCGGCCAGCGCGAGGGCTTTGGGGCCGCCGGCGGCGAGCATGACCGGCGTACGGCGTTCTCCGTCGAGCTTGCGGAGTAGATCGAGTGTCTCGACGACCTGCTCACGGCGTTCGCGAGCGTTGCCCCAGGGCAGGCCGACCTCGGCCGTCTGCTGCTCGGCATCCGGCCGACCGGTCCCGATCCCGAAGTCGAACCGGCCATCGGTGAGCAGGGTCAGCGTGTGCGCTTCCCAGGCGGCCTGCCGCGGCGTCCGCAACGGGACCGCCGCCACGAAGGTCCCGACGCGGATGCCGGCGACCGCGGCCGCCATCGCCAAGGACGGGAACGGTGCCGGAAGGTGCAGCACGTCCGGCATCAGCACGGTCGAGTAGCCGAGCTCCGCGGCCCGCCGTACGGTCGTCATCCATTCCGCCCCGGTCGTCGGACTCCCCACAACGCCGAACCGGAATCGCCTGTCGCTCATCGTCTGTCTCCGTTCAACTGGTGTGCCAACAGCGTGTCCGTGAGCCCCTGCGGTCCACATCCCACGGTGGGAGGCGATCGCCGTACGCCGGGCGACGTACTCTGGTGACATGTCACGGACCCGCAGCCCCCTGCTCGACCGGCCCGCGGCCGTCGAGGCCGATGGACTCGACGCCGGAGTCGCGGCGCACTACGGCTCGGATCTGCGGGAACAACGCGCCCTGGTCGCCGGGGAGGCGTTCGTCGACCTGTCGCACCGTGACGTGGTCACGATCAAGGGGCCGGACCGCCTGACCTGGCTGCACGCGCTCACCACCCAGTACTTCGAAGGCTTCAAGCCCGGTACGTCGACCACCGCGCTCCTGCTGTCACCGACCGGTCACGTCGAGCACGCGATGTACGGCGTGGACGACGGCGAAACGTTCTGGCTGCACACCGAGCCCGGTGCGGCGGCCGCGATGGTCGAGTGGCTGCAGAAGATGGTCTTCATGTCCCGCGTCGAGATCACCGACGTCACGGACGACTACGCGATCGTCTGGCGCCCGGGCCCGGCCGCCGGCGAGCACCTGACGCGCTCCGGCGCGGACTCGCTCGGCGGTCACGAGGTCTTCCTCCCGCGCGCCGAGCTCGCCACCCTGGAGGGCCCCGCGGCCGGTATCTGGGCGTACGAGGCACTCCGGATCGAGGCCGGTCACCCGCGCTTCGGCCTGGACACCGACGAGCGCGCGATTCCGAACGAGTTGGGCTGGCTGGGCGTCGGTGTTCACCTGGACAAGGGCTGCTACCGCGGCCAGGAGACGGTCGCCCGCGTCCACAACCTCGGCCGCCCGCCGCGCCGCCTGGTCCGGCTGCTGCTGGACGGTTCGGTCGACCACCTGCCCACGCACGGGTACGCCGTTCGTTCGGGTGAGAAGCAGGTCGGGTTCATCGGTTCCGCGGCCCGGCATCACGAGCTCGGCCCGATCGCGCTCGCACTGGTCAAGCGGAACGTCGACCCGGAGGCCCTCCTCGAGGTGGTCGCCGAGGATCAGCCGACGGTGACCGCGACCCAGGAGCTCCTGGTCGACCCCGAGGTCGGCCTGCACGTCCGCTCCCGGCTGTGAGCCGGATCATTCGCAAGACCGCTTTTTGCTCCTGACATTCAGGCCGTACAGTTCGTGCCGTGAGCGAACCTGTGATCCTGGCCGATGTCGTCCGCAGCGGCTTCGTCGAAGGCCACCACCGTGGCTCCGTCGTCGTCACCGACCCCGACGGCAGCGTCTCCTGGTCGGTCGGCAGCACCGACCAGCCGATGTTCCCCCGCTCCTCCAACAAACCCATGCAAGCTGTAGGCATGCTCCGCCACGGCCTCCCGCTGGACGGGAAGTTGTTGTCCCTCGCGGGAGCGTCGCATTCGGGCGAGGCGTTCCACGTGGAGGGCGTCCGCGAGATTCTCGCGCTCGCGAACCTCGACGAGTCCGCGCTGCAGACGCCACCGGCGTACCCGATCGAGGACGCGGTGCGCGACGCGTGGGTCCGGGGCGGCCACGGCCAGGAATCGGTCGTGATGAACTGCTCGGGCAAGCACGCTGCGATGCTGCTGACCTGCGTGACGAACGGCTGGCCGATCGACACCTACCGCTCGCCGGACCACCCGCTGCAGCAGGCCATCCGCGCCGCGGTCGAGGACATCGCGGGGGAGAAGGTCTCGTACGTCGCCGTCGACGGCTGTGGTGCGCCGATCCTCGCGATCAGCCTGGCCGGTCTGGCCCGGTCGTTCGGTCTGTTCGCCGCCGCGGCACCCGGCACGCTCGAGGCGAAGGTGAAGGACGCCTTCCGGGCGTACCCCGAGTACGCCAGCGGGAGTACGCGTGACGAGGCGGCCCTGATGCGCGCCGTACCCGGCCTCTTCTGCAAGGTGGGTGCCGAGGCCGTGTACGCCGTGGGGCTCGAGGACGGTCGCGGGATCGCGCTCAAGATCGAGGACGGTACGCCGCGCGCCCGGGCAGTGGTGATGGCCGCCGTACTGCGCAAGCTCGGGGTCGAGCACGAGGTGATCGACCAGCAGTCCCAGTTCCCGCTCCTGGGTGGCGGTGTGGAGGTCGGCTCCGTTCGGCCGCATGGTCCGACCTTCGGGTAGGTGAGTGAGGTCACGGCGGGTCTGCTTGCAATTGCAAGCACGTTGCTAGCAGACTGGGGGCATGGCCAGATTGAGTGATCGTGTTGCCGGTTCGGTGGGCTCCGTGGGTGAGTACCTTGCCGAGCAGCGGCGGCACGCGCAGTTGTCGTTGCGGCAGCTGTCGGATCTGGCCGGAGTGTCGAACCCGTACCTGAGCCAGATCGAGCGCGGCCTGCGGAAACCGTCGGCCGATGTGCTGCAGCAGCTCGCGAAGGCGCTGCGGATCTCCGCGGAGACCTTGTACGTACGGGCCGGCATTCTCGATCCGGACGAGAACCCGGACGGCCGACCTGCCGCTGGTGTGGTCGACGCGGTCCTGCTCGACCCCGCGCTCAACGAGCGGCAGAAGCGGGTCCTGCTGGACGTGTACGCGTCCTTCGTCCGGGAGAACGCCGAGGAGCCCGCCGCGGCGCCCGCGAAGAAGCGGGCCGCGGCCAAGAAGACCCCTGCGCGACCCCGTAGTACCAACTCGCCGAAATCCCGAGGAGAAGCCTGATGGCTACCCGTACGCCCGTCACCCCGTTGTACGCGATCGCCGGTGCCGGCGACCTGGCCGTGGAGAAGGTCCGCGCTGTCGGCGCCGACGTCACCACCCGGTTCGCCAAGCTCGACCAGAAGACCGTGCAGGCCGAGCTCACCAAGCGCCAGAGCGAGCTGACTGCGGAGCTGACCAAGCGCCAGGCCGAGATCACCAAGCGCTTCGAGGCCCTGGTCGCCGACGCCCGCACCGCCCCGGCCAAGCTGCGTGAGCTGCCGGCCGTCGCGCAGGCCGGTTTCACCACCGTGCTCGGCCAGGCCGAGGAGACCTACGAGGACCTCGCCGGCCGCGGCAAGGACCTGGTCGAGCGGATCCGCTCGCAGAAGGCCACCGAGGACCTCGAGGCCGCCGCGAAGACCACGGTCAGCAAGGCCAAGGCGACTCGCACCACGGTGAAGAAGACCGCCGAGACCGCGCAGCGGAACGTGAAGGCGACCACCACTGCCGCCAAGAAGACCGCGAAGACGGCCGCGAAGGCCACCACCGACGCGGCCGCCAAGGTTGGCGACTGAGAGTAGTTCTCGCCCGACAACGGGTGAATATTCTGCCTGGGCGGCCTGCACCTGTGGATCACAGGGGTAGGCCGCCCGGTCTTTCGGCTAGGCTCGGGGCATGCTCCCACTCGCCACGTTCCCGAACCTCTTCCCGGGGTTCGCGAGCCCGTTCGAGATCATCTGGTGGGTGCTGCTCGCGCTGAAGCTGGTGGCGCTCGTCGATGCGGCCTTCCGGCCGCGGGCGGTGTTCCTCGCCGCGGACAAGCTGACCAAGCCCGGCTGGGTGCTGATCCTGGGCGTGTTCTCGCTCAGCCAGCTCTTCCAGGGATGGCTGAGTTTCTTCGGCCTGATCGGGATCGCCGCCGCCGGTGTCTACCTCGTCGACGCCCGGCCCGCCCTGCGCGCTGCCACCGGCCGCGGCCGGGGTGGCTGGGGCATCCGCCGCCGGCGCGGCCCTCGTCCGCTCTGAGCAGCGCTTACGAGCGGTAGACGATCACCTTGTCGCCGACGTGCACCTGGTCGAACAGGATCTTGATCTTGCCCAGGTCCCGCACGTTGACGCAGCCGTGGGACCCGCCGTTGTAGCCGCGGGCCGCGAAGTCGGACGAGTAGTGGACGGCCTGGCCGCCGCTGAAGAACATCGCGAACGGCATCGGTGAGTCGTACAGCTTCGACACGTGGTTGCGGCTCTTCCAGCCGACCGTGAAGCCACCCTCCCGGGTCGCCGTCTTCACCGCACCGAACCGCACGTCCATCTGCATCTTCACCACACCGTCGACGACGTACCGCAGTTTGCGCGTCGTCTTGTCGATGCACAACGCCACCCCGGTCGCACACCGCGAGTCCAGCTTCCGCCCGTCCACCACCGGCACCGGCGGGTACAGCTCGGTCTGCGTCGGCTCCTTCGTGACAGCGAGCAGCTTGTCCCACGTGTTCTGGTCGACATACCCCAGCGGCGGAATCCCCTTGGACTGCTGGAACTTCTTCACCGCAGCCCGGGTCATCGTCCCGTACTCGTTGTCCAGATAACGCTTGTCCAGCACCTTCAGCTGGATCAACCGGGCCTCGAGCTTCCGCACGCTCACACTCACCGCGCCGTACCTGTACAAGGCCTTCGGATAGATCGGCAGCTCCCCGCTCACCTCGAACGGCACCACCTTCACCTCAGCCGGCGCCGCCTTCGCCACCACCCCAGCCCCAGCCAGCACCGCAACCGCCACCCCGGCAACCACCCCGGCCACCACGTTGCGAATGATCAGCGCGCGCATCGGACACCCCTCAGTAGACCCAGTCCCCGTACCTCGTAGGACGTCCTCACAGCAAATTTTGTTGGCCCCCCAGCGTAAATTACTCACCACCACCGCACATCCGTCGTAAGCAACTCGTGACCGGAGGGCCCGGATGGACATCGTCCTGAGTACGGCGGACATCACCACCGTGCCCGCCGACGCGATCGTGAACGCCGCACACCACGCATTGCGGGGCGGAGGTGGTGTGGACGGTGCGATCCACCGGGCCGGTGGTCCGGAGATTCTGGCGGAGCTGATCGAGCGGTATCCCCGGGGGGCATCGCCCGGGGAAGCCGTGTGGACGACGGCTGGGGCGCTGCCGGCGTCGTACGTGATCCACGTGGTCGGGCCGAACTACAACGCTGGCCAACGGGATCCGGCGTTGCTGGAGTCGTGTTACCGCAATGCGTTGCGGATCGCGGACGAGCTCGGGGTGAAGACGTTGGCGCTGCCGGCGGTGTCGGCGGGGATCTTCGGGTGGCCGGCGCGGTCGGCGGCCGAGATCGCGGTCGGGACACTTCGGCGTACGGCGAGTGGTGTCGTGACGGCGACGTTCTGTCTGGTGGAACCCCGGCTGTACAAGGCGTTCGGGAACGCAACAGCGGCCGAGGCGTGAGCCCCGGCCGCTGTGCAGAAAGCAGGATCAGCCGCTGTAGACGACGACCTTGTCGCCGATCTTGATCTGGGCGTAGATCTTGGCGAGCTTGGCCTTGTCGCGGATGTTCAGGCAGCCGTGCGAGGCGCCGTTGTAGCCGCGGGCCTTGAAGTCGGACGAGTAGTGGACGGCCTGGCCGCCGCTGAAGAACATCGAGTACGGCATCTTCGACTTGTAGAGCGACGAGACGTGGTTCTTCGACTTGCGGTAGACCTTGAACTGGCCGTTGCGCGTCGGTGTCTTGGAGCCGCCGAAGCGGGCGTCCAGCACGTAGATCGTCTTGCCGTTGACCAGGTAGACCATCTTGCGCGTCTTCTTGTTGGCGCACATGACGCGGCCCTTCATGCACCGCGGGTCCAGGTGGTAACGGCCGATGTACTTGGTCTTGGCGACCGCCTTCTGCGGCACGGCCGCTACCGTCTTCGGTGCCACGGTCGCGGCCTGGGCCGTCGTACCGGCGGTCAGCGCACCCACCCCGACGAATGCGACGGCGGTCACGGTGGCGCCGAGCTTACGCAGAATCCCCATGGTGATTCTTCCTTCCCCCAACTGAAGTTTTGCTTTCACAGAGTCAGACGTCGGGCAGCGACATCTGGTTGGTAACGATCCGGAAGAAACTTCCCCACGACCGGCCGAAAACAGGATGTATCACATCCGTGTATTTCGGCGCGCGTCGTCGGGCCCGGCGTTGCCGAACCGTGTTGCGAAAAGCCTTATCAGGCCTTGTTCTTACGCCCCAGCTTCGCGCGCTCGATCTGCGTCAGCGCGAGCTTGCGGATCCGGATCGCGTCCGGGGTGACCTCGACACACTCGTCCTCGCGGCAGAACTCCAGCGACTGCTCGAGCGACAGCTTGCGGGCCGGCACCAGCTTCTCGAACTCGTCCGCGTTCGACCGGACGTTGGTCATCTTCTTCTCACGCGTGATGTTGACGTCCATGTCGTCGGCGCGGGAGTTCTCGCCGATCACCATGCCCTCGTAGACATCGGTGCCCGGCTCGCAGAACATGGTGCCGCGCTCCTGCAGGTTCACCATCGCGTACGACGTCGTGACGCCGGTGCGGTCGGAGACCAGCGAACCGGACGGGCGGGTACGCAGCTCGCCGAACCACAGCTCGTAGCCCTCGAAGACGTGGTGCGCGATACCGGTACCGCGGGTGTCGGTGAGGAACTCGGTGCGGAAGCCGATCAGGCCACGCGCCGGGACCAGGAACTCCATCCGCACCCAGCCGGTGCCGTGGTTGGTCATCTGCTCCATCCGGCCCTTGCGGACCGCGAGCAGCTGGGTGACGGTGCCGAGGTATTCCTCGGGGCAGTCGATGGTCAGGCGCTCGACCGGCTCGTGCCGCTTGCCGTCGATCTCCTTGGTGACCACCTGCGGCTTGCCGACGGTCAGCTCGTAGCCCTCGCGACGCATCTGCTCGACCAGGATGGCCAGCGCCAGCTCGCCACGGCCCTGCACCTCCCAGGTGTCGGGACGCTCGGTCGGCAGGACCTTGATCGACACGTTGCCGATCAGCTCGCGGTCGAGCCGGTCCTTGACCAGGCGGGCGGTGACCTTGGTGCCCTTGACCCGGCCGGCCAGCGGTGAGCTGTTGGTGCCGATCGTCATCGAGATGGCCGGCTCGTCCACGGTGATGAACGGCAGGGCGACCGGGTTCTCCGGGTCGGCCAGGGTGTCGCCGATCATGATCTCGGGGATCCCCGCGATCGCGACGATGTCACCCGGTCCGGCCGAGTCGCCCGGCACCCGCTCGAGGGCCTCGGTGATCAGCAGCTCGGTGATCTTGACCTTCTGGATGGTGCCGTCGTGCTTGCACCACGCGACCTGGGAACCCTTCTTCAGGGTGCCTTCGTGCACCCGGACCAGCGCGAGCCGGCCGAGGAACGGCGAGGCGTCCAGGTTGGTCACGTGGGCCTGCAGCGGCGCGTCCTCGGTGTACTTCGGGGCCGGCACGTTGGCCATGATCGTCTCGAACAGCGGCTCGAGGTCCTCGGAGTCCGGCAGGCCGCCGTCGGCGGGCTGGGTCAGCGAGGCGCGACCGGCGCGGGCCGAGGCGTACACGACCGGGAAGTCCAGGGCGCTCTGGTCGGCGTCGTGGTCCAGCAGGTCCAGGAACAGCTCGTAGGTCTCGTCCACGACCTCGGCGATCCGGGAGTCCGGCCGGTCGACCTTGTTCACCACGAGGATGACCGGCATCCGGCGCGCGAGCGCCTTGCGGAGCACGAACCGGGTCTGCGGCAGCGGGCCCTCGGAGGCGTCCACCAGCAGCACGATGGCGTCCACCATCGACAGGCCGCGCTCGACCTCACCCCCGAAGTCGGCGTGGCCGGGGGTGTCGATGATGTTGACCGTGACGGTCTCGCCACTGGCCATCTTGTGCCGGACGGCGGTGTTCTTGGCGAGGATCGTGATGCCCTTCTCACGCTCCAGGTCACCGGAGTCCATCGCCCGCTCGTCCACGTGCTGATGCGCGCCGAAGGCGCCGGACTGCCACAGCATCGCGTCGACCAGGGTGGTCTTCCCGTGGTCGACGTGGGCCACGATCGCGACGTTGCGCAGGTCGTTACGGACAGGCATGGGGAAGCGCTCCAAGCAGTAGACTGGGTGTCAGGCGGTGGCTACGGCGTGTTGTGAGTCACGCCACGTTGGTTCAACAGGGGCCACTCGACGCAAGGCACAGCCCCTCTATCCTACCTGTCACAGTGCGTGGCAACGAATCGCGAGCCGCGATCAGCGCTGCGGTGGCCGCCAGTCCAGGATCCGCGTGCCCGAGCGCTGCGCCGTACGGGCGGGAGTGCAGCGCAGAAGTGCGTTGCGCAACGACTGTCCACGGCCGAGATGCGCGCCGACCCGTGCCATCTGCGCCGACCTGGCCACCAACTTCTGAGTACGCCGGTAGCGCGCGCTCTCGTAGTCCCGCAGATCACCGTCCGCCCGCGCCAGCAGCCCGACCGTCACTCCGTCCTCGAGAGCAGAGTTCGCACCCTGCCCGAGCGTCGGCAGCATCGGGTGCGCCGCATCACCGATCAACGCCGTACGCCCACGGGTGTACCGCGGCAACGGCTTCGCCAGCTGCCATACGTCATGCCGGATCAACTCGGCCCGCCCAGTTGCGGCAATCAACGCCTGTACGTCGGGGGCCCAGGAACCGAAGTGTTCGTGAACAGCGGCCAGTTCGTCCGGGAATCGGTGGCCGGCCGGCAGAGCGACGTACCCGTACCAATAGATCTGCTCGGTGCTGATCCGCAACCTGCCGAACTCGGCTCGCGGTCCCCACACCATCGCGAACCGATCGGCCGGCGTGATCCCGTCGGCGACCACCGCACGCCAACTGGAATAGCCGCTGTACGCCAGTGAACGGCCGGGAAAGAGCGAGTCCCGAGTGGCACTCCGGATCCCGTCGGCGCCGATCACCAGATCCGCAGTCGCGGAGTGTGTGCCCCAGATCACCTTGGCTCGTTCGGCTCCCGGCGTACCGGGGCTGACGGCGGTGACGCGCGCGCCGGTGACAAGGTCGGCGCCACCGGCCGCCTCGGCCAGCGCTGCGTGCAGTGCCTGACGGTGGATCCCGATCATCTCGGTCAGCGCCGATTCAGGTGCCTTCAGCAACCATTTGCCGTCGGAACGCCGGGTGCCGGCCGGGCGAACGGCGTACCCGGCTCGTCGCACCGCCGCCGCGGCGCCGATCGCTTCGAGGGCCCGGATCCCGTTGACCGTCACGGCCAGTCCGGCCCCGACCTCACCCAGTTCCGGCGCGCTCTCCAGGATCTGGACCTGCCAACCCGACTGGAGCAATGACGCTGCAGCGGTCAGCCCGGCGATCCCGCCGCCGATCACGATTGCTCGCTGTGCCATGGGTCCACGCTAGGAGTTTGCGGAGCTCTTCGCGTACGGCGCTGGGCGTATTCGCGGAGCCTTCCCGTGGCGGATGCCCGGCGGGTGCTGCGGCGGCCAGAGTGATCGTCATGGATACCAGGACAATCACGCGGCGGCGGATGCTCGCCGGTTCAATGGGAATCGCGGCTGGTGCCGCACTGGGTACGAGGCCGGGGCTCGCGGCCGTGGACCCGATCGACAGCTGGATCCGGCGCAACGCCGTACCCGTCGGCGACCTCCGTCAGCTCCGCCGGTCGGTCGGTGGCGCGCAGATCGTCGGGCTCGGCGAGGCCGTGCACGGGACGGCCGAGATGACCCGGCTCAAGGTGCGGGTGGTCCGGTTTCTCGTGGAGGAGCTGGGTTTCCGGGCGATCGCCTTCGAGGACGACTGGTCGCTGGGCACCGAGCTGAACGAATACGTGCTCACCGGCCGCGGTGATCTGCGAGCGCTGGTTCGCCAGCTCAGCACGGAGACCCGCACCCACGAGATCGCGGAGCTGTTCGAATACCTCCGCGCCTACAACTCCACGCATCGGGACAAGGTCCGCTTCGCCGGCGCGGAGTACTTCGCCACCAAGCACCTCGCCTACGACGCGATCGACGAGTACGTCGGCCGCCGCGCCCCGCACCGCCTGGCCGAACTGCGCCGCAGCCTGGACCCGATCCGGCCGACCATGACGGATATCGGTGCCTACGTGAAGTGGTACTGGCGCAAGGTGCCGGACAAGGCGCCGTACATCGCCAAAGCCCAGGCAGTCCACGACCTGATCGCGGAGCTCCCGCACCGCGCCAATGACCGGGACCACGCGATCACCGCGCACCATGCCCGGCAGATCCTGTCGTTCTACACGGCGTTCAGCCTGCCGGACGCCGAGATCTGGGGCTACCGGGACGCGCGCGCGGCCGAGAACGTGCGGTGGTGGCACGGATTCACCCGCAACAAGGTCATCTACTGGGCCGCCAACGCCCACACGATGAACGCTCCGCACCTGCAGTTCGTCAGCCCAGATGCCGCCTTCAAGAACGTCGGTACGGCGCTCCGCGAGTGGTACGGCAATCGCTACCGCTCACTCGGCTGCACGTTCGACCGCGGTACGGCGTTCGGCGGCGTCAATCTGCCACCGGCCGCGGCCGACTGGTTCGAGCACCGGCTGGGTGCGGCGAACCTGGATCAGTTCACGCTCGACCTACGGCAGCAACCGCAACCGCCCGAGGTCCGGGCGTGGCTGAACCAGACCGCGCGAACGAGGGGGATCGCCGTCCCGGGTTCCTACCTCACCGGTGACAGTCCGAGCACCTGGTACGACGCCGTACTGCACACGCGCGAGGTGTCGCCGACTCACGCCTACTGAACGCGGTGCACCTTGTGCTGCGCGGCCTGGGCGCGCGGGCGGACGGTGATCCGGTCGAGGTTGACGTGCGGCGGGCGGCTCGCGACCCAGCTGACGATATCGGCGATGTCGTCGGACGTGAGCGGCTCGGCGACACCGGCGTACACGGCGTCGGCCTTGGCCTGGTCGCCCTCGAACCGGGTCAGCGCGAAGCCCTCGCTGCGCACCATGCCGGGGGCGATCTCGCTGACCCGGACCGGCTGGTCGAAGAGCTCGAGGCGCAGGGTGTCGACGACCGCCTTGGCGGCGTGCTTGGCGGCGACGTACCCGCCGCCGTTCTCGTAGGCCACCTGGCCGGCCGTCGAACCCATCACGATGATCGTGCCCTGCCCGGCGATAAGGGCCGGGAGCAACGACTTGGTGACGGCCGCGACACCGATCACGTTCACCTCGTACATCCGCCGCCACGCGTCCAGGTCGGCGTCGGCCACCGGCTCGGCGCCGAAGGCACCGCCGGCGTTGTTCACCAGCAGGTCCAGCCGGTCACCGACAGTCGCGGCCAGCGCTGCCACGTCGTCCGCCGACGTGACATCACACTGGATCGCACGACCGTCGATCTCCTTGGCCAGTGCCTCGATCCGATCCAGCCGCCGGGCGGCCGCGATCACCTCGAACCCATCCTTGGCCAGGCGGCGGGCCGTGGCGGCCCCGATCCCGCTGCTCGCTCCGGTCACCACGGCAAGTGGACGTTCAGTCATACCTTCAGTCTTCCACCCGCCGGGATCTCGACCGAAACCGTCTCAGGTACGGCGGCCTGTCGCCGGGCGGAGGCGATCGTGAACACCAGCAGGAGCAGGCTCACGGCGACGAATCCACCGAACAATCCCAGGGTTTGTCCGTCGGGATGAATGACCGACTGCCCGCGGAACGCCTGGGTGGCAGTGGTGACCATGAGACCGGTGTAGGCGATGACAGCCACTCCGACGAGCCGGGCGCGGACCCGTTCCGGCCGCAGCCAGACCACTCGGGCCGCAAGGACGCTCAGCAGCAGGACGACCGCCAGCAGGACCTGGATCGCGTGCAGTCCGATGAAATGCGCGACGCGGAGATCGCCGCCCTCGGTGCTCCAGTTCACGAGTGGCAGACCGGCGCCGCCGGCCTCGACGCCGATGCTGTGGCTGCCGCCCAGGGTGACCGGGCGTCCGTACGCGTCGGTGGTGTGGGTCTCGGTGCCGTTCGAACCGACCAGGTAGAAGGCCAGGAACATGCCGGCTGCGGCCAGCGCGACGCCGGTCCGGATTGCCCGGTTCAGCGGTGCGTCACCGACCCGCTGGAACTGCAACATGATCGCGATCACCAGGCTGGCGCCGAACAGGCCGATCACCCCGGACGAGAAGACCCGCTGACCGACCTGGTTGAACGTGTCGGTGTTGGCGTTGAAGTGGCTGAAGGTGCCCCGCGCGGCCTGGATGACGATGAAGCCGACGTCGACCACGCCGGTGACCGCGAACACGGTGCCCGTCCACCAGCCGAACCGCTTGGCCTTGCGGAGCCGCGACAACAACCAGGCGAGAGTGGCGCCGTACAGGACGAAGGACGTGGCGAACTTGAACGGCTTGAGCCAGACGGATTCGTTCAGGACTTCGCGGTTGTCGACCAGGAGGCCGATCGCGGCGACGAGGACCAGGGCGGCCATGGCGGACACCATCACCATCAGCGGGCGATGCCAGGTGCGTACTTCGGCGAGGACTTTGTGCATGTATTCATGCTTTCTGTGCAAGCCCTGCACCGCAGTGGGCTCAGTCCGCCTCCCTTGGGGGTGGTAGCTCTACTTACCGGCGTACGCTGGCTGGGTGAGTCTGCCGCCGTCCGCCGACCGTCCGCCGCGGCGGGTCGCGATGATCAGCCTGCACACGTCGCCGCTCGACCAGCCGGGGACCGGTGACGCCGGCGGCATGAACGTGTACGTCGTGGAGCTGTCCAAACAGCTGGCGGAGCTCGGGATCGAGGTGGACGTCTTCACCCGGGCGACCACCTCGGCACTGCCGCCGCGGGTCGAACTGCTGCCCGGCGTGACGGTTCGCAACGTCGCCGCCGGTCCTTATGAGGGCCTGACCAAGAACGAGCTCCCGGCCCAGCTGTGCACCTTCGCCCGGGCCGTGTTGCGGGCCGAGGCGATCCACGAGCCCGGCTGGTACGACGTGATCCACTCGCACTACTGGTTGTCCGGGCAGGTCGGGTTGCTGGCGCGGGACCGCTGGGCGATCCCACTCGTGCACACCATGCACACGATGGCGAAGGTCAAGAACGCCAGCCTGGCCGAGGGCGACGTACCGGAACCGGCTGCTCGGCTGATCGGTGAGGAGCAGGTGGTCGAGTCCGCGGACCGGCTGCTGGCGAACACTCCGGACGAAGCCCAGGAGCTCATCAGCCTGTACGGCGCTCAGCCGGGGAAGGTCGGTGTGGTCAACCCTGGCGTGGATCTGGAGGTGTTCGGGCCCGGTGATCAGACCGCGGCGCGACGGGCGGTCGGCGTACCGGAGGATGCCGTCGTACTGGCTTTCGTCGGGCGCATCCAGCCGCTGAAGGCCCCCGATCTACTGATCCGGGCGGCCGCTCGGATATTGGAGCGCGACCCGTCGCTCCGGAGCCGGCTGGTGGTCGCGATCATCGGCGGCCCGTCGGGGAACGGGATGGAGCACCCCGAGGCGCATGCCGAGCTGGCGCGGGAGCTCGGGGTCGACGACGTGACCCGATTCGTGAAACCGCTGGAGCGAACCGGGCTGGCCGAGTGGTACCGAGCCGCCTCCGTGGTCTGCGTGCCGTCGTACTCGGAGTCCTTCGGGCTGGTCGCGCTGGAGGCCCAGGCCTGCGGTACGCCGGTCGTCGCGGCGGCCGTGGGTGGCCTGACGACCGCGGTCGCGAACGGGCAGACCGGGCTGCTGGTCGACGGGCACGGGGTCGACGACTTCGCCGACGCGCTGGCCCGGATCGCGACGGATCCGCTCACCCGCGAGACGATGAGCCGGGCGGCGGTCAAGCACGCCCAGGAATTCGGCTGGGAACTGACCGCTCGCAAGACGCTCGCGGCGTACCGGACCGCGGCGGAGACGATGGCGGCTGAGGTGTTCTGAATGAGAGTGTCCGCGGCGGATGTGATCCGTCAGGTACTGACCGAGAACTCGCTGGAGTTCACGGAGGTGAAGCCGGGGGAGTTCACCGCCGACCTGCCGGGCGAGCGCAAGCTCAAGACCACGGTCTCGCTGACGGTCGGCGCGCAGGCCGTCCAGGTGCATGCCTTCGTGGCCCGGCACCCGGACGAGAACCATGAGGCCGTCTACCGCTGGATGCTCGAGAAGAACCTGAAGATGTACGGCGTCGCCTTCGCCGTCGACCATCTTGGCGACATCCACCTGGACGGCCGCGTGCCACTCCATGCGATCACCCCGACCGAGGTCGATCGGCTGCTCGGCGCCGTACTGGAGTACGCCGACTCGTCGTTCAACACGATCCTCGAGCTCGGCTTCGCCTCCTCGATCCGCAAGGAGTACGAGTGGCGGATCTCGCGCGGCGAGTCCACCCGCAATCTGGACGCCTTCAAGGGCTGGCTGGAGCCCCGATAAGCTGCGGGGTATGACCTATCGTCTGATCCTGCTCCGCCACGGCCACAGCGACTGGAACGCCAAGAACCTCTTCACCGGCTGGGTCGACGTCGACCTGAACGCCCAGGGTGTCGAGGAGGCGCACCGCGGCGGTGAGCTGCTCCGCGACCGCGGCCTGCTCCCCGACGTCCTGCACACCTCGCTGCTGCACCGCGCGATCCGCACCGCGAACATCGCCCTCGAGGTCGCCGGGCGCTCCTGGATCGACGTCCGCCGCTCCTGGCGCCTCAACGAGCGCCACTACGGCGCCCTGCAGGGCAAGGACAAGAAGCAGACCCTCGAGGAGCTCGGCGAGGAGCAGTTCATGCTCTTCCGCCGCTCCTACGACACCCCGCCGCCGCCGATCGAGCGCGGCTCCGAGTTCGACCAGGCCGGTGACCCCCGCTACGCCTCCCTGCCGCCGGAGATCCTCCCCGCGACCGAGTGCCTCAAGGACGTCGTCGCCCGGATGCTCCCGTACTGGTACGACGCCATCGTCCCGGACCTGCGCGCGAACAAGACCGTCCTCGTCACGGCCCACGGCAACTCCCTGCGCGCCCTCGTCAAGCACCTCGACAACCTCGACGAGCCCACCGTCGTAGGCCTCAACATCCCCACCGGCCTCCCCCTCCTCTACGAACTCGACGAGGACCTGAAGCCGATCACCCCCGGCGGCGAGTACCTCGACCCCACCGCGGCAGCCGCCGCCATCGAAGCCGTCAAGAACCAGGGCCGCTGACCTCGACACTCGGGATCCGACCTGCGAGCGCGGGGGTCCGTACGGTAGGCGAGTGAGTCTCCTGCGGGCCTCGGCGCGGGCCGTTCATCGGGTGTTGACGGATGACAACTTCGATCTGTGGCTGCTGACTGCCGCGGCCGGGGTGTTCACGGTGCTCGGCATCGTGAACGTGGCCGAGGCGGAGGTGCTGAGTTCGGCGATCCTGGCGTTGCTCGCGGCGCTGGCGATCGCCCAGATCAGGTCCCGGCGGCTGGTCGCGGAGATCGCCGACCGCTCGCAGCCGGCCGAGATCCTGAGGCGTGACTTCCCCGACGACCTGGCGCGCCGGCGGGCCGAGGCCGACGACGTGCTGCTGATCGGGATCGCGATGGCGCGCACGGTCCAGGCCGCCCGTGACGATTTCCACCGGGCGCTGGTGCGTGGCGCGCGGCTGCGCGTCCTGGTGGTCGATCCGACCGACGACGTACTCGTCGGGCAGGCCGCGATGCACCGTCCGGCCGGCCGTGCGGCCTTGCTGTCGCAGCGGATCATGACCACGATCGAGGAACTGGAAGAACTCAAGGCCAGTACCCAGGGCAACCTCGAGATCCGGGTCGCGCCGTTCGTGCCGCCGATCGGCGTGAACCTGATCCGCTCGCGGGACGCGGCGTCCGTGACCGTGCAGCAGCCGGAGCTGCGGCCCGCCTCCGAGCCCGGCCCGATCATGCACTTCGCGGAGTCCGACGGCGGGTGGTTCTCGTTCTATGCGCAGCAGGCCGAGCGGCTCTGGGAAGCGGGGGCCACCTGGCCGCTGCCGCCGAGCCGCCGCCTGCGCACGATGGCGCGCCCGGCGTTCGTCCAGTCGTTCGGGCCTGAGCTGACGAACTCGATGAAGGCCGCGACCGAACTGTTCGTCACCGGGGTCGCGCGGAACACACTGCTGGTGGAGAACTACACCGAGTTCGAGCGCTGGCTGCGGCGCGGGTGCACGATCCGGATGCTGCTGATCGAGCCGTCGTCGGCCGCGGTCGAGGTCGCGGCCGAGCGGTACTACGCCGAGCGGTCTCCGGCGTCGACCCGGAGCCGGATCGAGCAGTCGCTGCGGCTGCTGTCCGAACTGGCCACGACGACCGGCGGAGCACTCGAGGTCCGGCTGACGCGTCATCCGATCCCGCTCGGCGTCGTCGCCGTCGACGCCGCGCTTGATCGGCGAACGGAGTACTCGGCCCTGTTCGTCGAGTACTACACCTACCAGGCCGAGGGCGAGCCGAAGTTCGTTCTCCAGCCCGGCGATCCCTGGTTCGCGCAGTTCCTGGCGGAGGCGGAGATCCTCTGGCGCACCGCCCAGCGGGTCTCGCTGCCGGACAAAAAGTAGCCCCCAGCAACCATCTGGTTGCCGGGGGCCACTTTTGGGTCAGTCGTTGCCGTTGGGGTTCGGGGTGGAGGCGCCGGCGCCGGAGCCGGCGGCGGTGCCGCCGACGGCTACGGGGAGCTCGCCGGTGACCAGGTAGACGACGCGGCGGGCCATCGAGACGGCGTGGTCGGAGATGCGCTCGTAGTAACGGCCGAGGAGGGCGATGTCGACGGCGACCTCGACGCCGTGCGGCCAGCTGTCGTCCATCATCAGGCGGAACTGGTTGGTGCGGAGCTTGTCCATCTCGTCGTCGGTGGCCTCGAGGGCGCTGGCGGCCTCGACGTCGCGGGTCTTGATCACGTCACCGGCGGCGTCGACCATGGTGCCGGCGACGGTGCCCATCTCCTGGATGACGTCGTGCAGCTCGGTGGGGATGGCGGGGGACGGGTAGCGCAGCCGGGCGATCTTGGAGACGTGCGCGGCCAGGTCGCCCATCCGCTCGAGGTCGGCGACCATCCGGAGGGCGGCGACCAGCATCCGCAGCTCGTTGGCGACCGGGGCCTGGCGGGCCATCAGCTCGAAGACCTTCTCCTCGACACCTTCACCCGCCGCGTCCAGCTGGATGTCGGCCGCGATGACCTCCTCGGCCTGGCGGATATCGGCCTCCAGGAGGGCTGCGGTCGACCGGCGGACGGCGGTGGACACGGTCCGGGTCATCCGCTCGAGCTCGGCGAGGATGTCGTCGAGCTGCTCGTGGTAACTGTCACGCATTGTGTTCGTTTCCGATCTGTGGTGTGCCCGTTCCCCGGTGCCGGACATGCCGGTACCCGCTCCCCGGTGACGGTATGCCGTCGAGGTTGCCGGACGGCGACGAGTGGTGAACGCCTGATGAACAGTTGAGACGTGTCCCGGTCATCCGGTGCTCATTCGGTCTTTCCCTACTGGTTGCCCGCGTAGCATCGATGCCGTGGACCCCACGCTGGCTGCGGTGCTGGGCGGCGTCATCGGCGCGGCCCTGGCCCTCCTTTCACTCGGCGCGATGATGCTTTCCGAGCGCTCCCAGCGCAAGATCCCCGAGTCCCCCGACCCCGCCGTACCAGGTGGTGTCGCGACCGTTCTGTCGGTACTGCGCTCGTCCGCGGTCGTGATGGGGCCGGAGGATCAGGTGCTGCAGGCGAGCGCTCCGGCGCACGTGCTCGGCATCGTGCGGGGTGAGCGGCTGGTGGTCGACGATATCCTGACCATGGTTCGCGCGGTCCGCCGTGACGGCGAGATTCGCCAGCAGGACCTGGAGATCGTCCGTGGCCGGCTCGGCGCGACGCAGTACGTGAGCGCCCGGGTGGCGCCGCTGGGCAGCCAGCTGGTGCTGGTGCTGGTCGAGGACCGCACCCGCGAGCGTCGGCTGGATGCGATCCGGCGCGACTTCACGGTCAACGTGAGCCACGAGCTCAAGACCCCGGTCGGTGCGCTGATCCTGCTCGCGGACGCGGTTTCCGAGGCGTCGGACGACCCGGACGCGGTGCAGCGGTTCTCGGACCGGATGCGGGTCGAGGCCTCCCGGCTCAGCCGCCTGGTCAAGGAGATCATCGAGCTGTCCCGGCTGCAGGGCGACGACCCGCTGGAGCACCCGCACTCGGTCGACATCAACGCGGTGATCGAGGCCGCGGTCGACCGTTGCCGGGTGGACGCCGAGGACCGCGACATCAAGATCGTCGTGAAGACCGAGCCGGAGCTGGAGGTGATGGGCAGCGAGGACCAGCTGTCCATTGCCATCGGCAACTTGGTGGAGAACGCGGTCAACTACAGCCCGGACGGCACCCGGGTGGCGGTCGCCGCGCACCCGATCGGCGACCTGGTCGAGGTGACCGTCAGCGACCAGGGCGTCGGGATCCCGACCAGCGACCTGGAGCGCATCTTCGAGCGCTTCTACCGGGTCGACCGGGCCCGCAGCCGGGAGACCGGCGGGACCGGGCTCGGGCTGTCGATCGTCAAGCACATCGCCTCGATCCACGGCGGTGACGTGCGAGTCTGGAGTGTCGAAGGCCAAGGCTCCACATTCACCGTGAGACTCCCGTTGCGGCTCGAATCCGCCCCGGGCCAGACCGGTTCCCCCAGCCAGGAGGAGCCGGCCGTCACCCTGCCGCCTACCCCGTCAGGGCAGATCACAAAGGAGACAGCTTCGTGACCCGAGTGCTGGTCGTCGAAGACGAAGAGAGCTACAGCGACGCGTTGTCGTACGTCCTGCGCAAGGAAGGCTTCGAGGTCGCCGTCGCGGAGACCGGGCCGGACGCGCTGGACGAGTACGACCGGGCCGGTGCGGACATCGTGCTGCTCGACCTGATGCTGCCGGGCCTGTCCGGTACCGAGGTGTGCCGGGCGCTGCGCAGCCGCGGCAACGTCCCGGTCATCATCGTCAGCGCCAAGGACACCGAGGTGGACAAGGTCGTCGGGCTCGAGCTGGGCGCGGACGACTACGTCACCAAGCCGTACAGCCCGCGCGAGCTGCTGGCCCGGATCCGGGCCGTGCTGCGGCGCGGTCAGGACGTCGAGCTGCTGCCGGACACCCTCGAGGCCGGACCGGTCCGGATGGATGTCGAGCGGCACGTGGTGACCGTCGGCGGGACCGAGATCCGGTTGCCGCTGAAGGAGTTCGAGCTGCTCGAGATGCTGCTGCGCAACACCGGCCGGGTGCTCACCCGGGGGCAGCTGATCGACCGGATCTGGGGCGCCGACTACGTGGGGGACACCAAGACCCTGGACGTGCACGTGAAGCGGCTGCGCTCCAAGCTCGAGAAGGACCCCTCGAACCCGGCGCACCTGGTCACCGTCCGCGGCCTCGGCTACAAGTTCGAGTCCTGACTCACAGCCCCCGCGGGTCGTCAGGACCGCCGGGGTTAGCTTAGGCTGTCCTTAGTTTCGACTGAGGAGAGTCTCTGATGGCATTGCCCCCCTTCCCGGCGATCAGTGCAGCCCGGGCGATCAGTGCGGCCGCCGGCGTACTGATCGCGACCAGCCTGCTCGTCGCGTGCAGCAGCGCCGACGACGCGCAGCCGCAAGGGACCGCCAGTACGGCGGGTTTCCCGGTCACGCTGACGAACACCTTCGGCAAGACCGTCGTACCCGCGAAACCGCAGCGGATCATCACCCTCGGCTGGAACGCCCAGGACATCGTCCACGCCCTCGGCGAGACCCCGGTCGCGATGCCCAGGGTCACCTACGGCCCGACCGCGGCCGGCGTCACCGCCTGGGACGCCGAATGGTTCGACCCGGCCAAGACCGAACTCCTCGACACCGGTGACAAGTACCCGTTCGAGAAGATCGCCGCGCTGAAACCGGACGTGATCCTGGCGCCCTACGAGGGGTTCGACAAGGCGACGTACGACACCCTGTCCGGTATCGCGCCGACGGTCGCGTACCCGGGTGCCCCGTGGCAGACCACCTGGCAGGACCAGACCCTGCTGGTCGGCGAAGCGCTCGGCAAGAAGGCCGAGGCGGAGAAGCTGATCACCGGCCTGAACGACAGGATCAAGCAGGTCGCGGCCGAGCACCCCGAGTTCAAGGGCAAGACGCTCGCGGTCGGCTCCTTCGGCGCCGAGAACTACATCTTCATGCCGGGCGACCCCCGCGTGCAGATCCTCAACCAGATGGGCTTCGTGAACTCGCCCCGGGTCGAGGCCCTGCAGAAGGCCAACACCAAGAACGAGTTCGCGCTGACCATCAGCAAGGAGAAGATCGCCGACGCCGATGCCGACGTACTGATCGCGTACGTCGACGGTCTCGGCCCGCAGAAGTTCGCCGCCGACCCCGTCTACTCGTCCCTGGGCGCCGTCAAACGCGGTTCCGCCTACGTCCTGGACGACCAGCAGGTCATCTCCGGCCAGAGCGCGATCAGCGTCCTGAGCGTCCCCTGGGTCCTCGACAAGATGATCCCCGGCCTCGCCAAAGCGGCCCAAGCCGCCAACTGAACGTCCGACGGGACCTCGGCCACAGGCCCCGCCGGCACGACGAACGGGCCGCCCCGCGCCGGGAGCGGCCCGTTCGGCTGCTCACCCCTCGCCCGATTGCGTCAGTGGCGGACGCCCAGGCCATCACAACTGCGTGAGCCGACAGCGGCTGAGCGTGCGGCCGAGCAACGAACGGCAATTGTGATGGCCTGCAGGTCCGGCCTGACCGAACAGCACCGCGAAGCTGATCACGGCCGCACTGGTGGGAGAGGCCGGTGGCTCGGTCAAGGCGTTGGGGGGTGAGCACTCACCCGGTACCTACCCGCACCAAGGGCTCAGTGCTCGCCCTTGGGGGCGTCGTCGCGGGGGGTCGGCGAGTAGTGGTCCTCGGTGAGGACGGGGATGGCGGTGGTGATGGGGCCGGCCTTGGCGAAGGTGATGACTACGTCGATCATCTTGCCGGGCTCGGCGCCGGTGACCGAGAAGGGGGCGGCGGCCGGGGTCTTCGGGGTGCCGGTGGGGGTGGCGGTCGGCGTGGCCGTGGGCGTCACCGTGGGGGTGGTGGTCGGGGTGGGCTCGATGCCGCCGGTCTGGGGGAGGCGGAGGGCGGCGCCGACCTGGAGGGCGAGGGGGCTGAACTTGCCGAAGGTGACGGGGGTCGCGTCGACGGCCGGGGCGTCGGCGACGGGCGGTGCCGGCGGGGCCTGGGTGATGGACACCAGGGTGTCGGGGGCGGTGCCGTTGTTGACGACGACGCCGTGCAGTTCGCCCTTGCCGTGGTCGTCGGCGAGCACCAGGACGTTGCGGATCACGATGCCGCCGGAGGAGGCGTTGGTGCCCTCGGCCGGCTGGTACGGCTGGGCGGTCTGGGCGTTGAAGCCCGCGCCGCAGCCCGCCAGAACGATACTGAGAGTGGCGGCGGCGCCCGCCAGCGCGGCGCGCCGGACGGACCGCGCGGACAACGTGATCGGCACTGGAATCCCTCTCCTGCAAGCTGTTTCGGGGCCCTTCGGCGGTGGCTGAGTACTGGACTCAGTGCACGGCCTCCGGCGGAGCACAGCGTAATGCCACCCCTGGCCGGACCCGACGCCGGGTGGGCCCTGGGCAACGGTTCTCGCGCGTACGAGGCATGGCCGGGAGCCTTTGTCAAGGCGGGAAATGGCCTCTGACCAGCACAAACGTCAGAACCGGACCAGCGACTGCGTGGTAGGATAGGTCTCGGAAAGGGGCACGTGACATATGACTTTCACAGTCGGCGAGACGGTTGTTTACCCCAATCACGGTGCGGCCGTCATCGAGGACATCGAGACCCGTCAGATCAAAGGTGAGGACAAGACCTATCTGGTCTTGAGGATCGTCGCTCAGAACGACCTGGTCGTCCGGGTCCCCGCGTGCAACCTCGATCTTGTCGGCGTGCGTGACGTCGTGGATCAGGCCGGTCTGGAGCGCGTCTTCGACGTGCTGCGGGCTCCGCACACGGAGGAGCCGACCAACTGGTCGCGACGTTACAAGGCGAACCTGGAGAAGTTGCACTCCGGTGACGTGATGAAGGTGGCCGAGGTCGTCCGCGACCTGTGGCGCCGCGAGCGGGACCGTGGTCTGTCCGCCGGTGAGAAGCGGATGCTGGCGAAGGCTCGCCAGATCCTCGTCTCGGAGCTGGCGCTGGCCGAGCACACCAACGAGGACAAGGCGGAAGCCATCCTCGACGAGGTCCTCGCGTCCTGATTGTCAGGTCGAGTCTGATCCCGTGACCCTGCTGTCCAGTTCGGTCGCCGTATGAGTACGGCGGCGATCATTCCGGCGGCAGGTCTCGGGTTGAGGCTCGGTGGTGAGACCCCGAAGGCGTTTCGAGAGGTCGGTGGCGACGCGCTGCTGGTCCACGCGGTCCGTGGACTGAAGGCAGCGTCCGCTGCCGACCTCGTCTGTTTGGTGGTCGCGGTTCCACCCGGCACCGAAGAGACAGTCATCAAAGAGCTCACGCCGTACGTCGGGGATACCCGGCTGCTCGTGGTCGTGGGTGGCGCGGAGCGGTCCGATTCGGTCCGGACGGCTCTCGAGCTGGTTCCGGTCGAGGGGATCGACTGCATCCTCGTGCACGACGCGGCTCGGGCGTTCGTCCCGGTCGACGCGATCGAGCGCGTGGTCGCGGCTGTGCGAGCAGGCGCGGAAGCCGTCGTACCGGCTGTCGCGGTGACGGACACGATCAAGCAGGTCGGTCCCACTGGCGAGGTCGTGGCCACGCCGGACCGGTCGACGCTGGTCGCGGTGCAGACTCCGCAGGGCTTCGCCCCCGACGTACTGCGGCGGGCGCATGCCGCCGGTGTGGTCGGGGCGACCGACGATGCGATGCTGTGCGAGGCGCTCGGTGTGACCGTGCTGACGGTCGAAGGGTCGCCGGACGCGTTCAAGGTGACGCGCCCCCAGGACTTGCTGCTGGCAGAGGCTCTGCTGGCGGAGAGGCGATTGGTTTGATCGACGGCAGGATCCCCCGGGTCGGCAACGGCATCGACATTCATCCGTTCGAGGAGGGCCGCCCGATGTGGCTGGCCGGCCTGCACTGGCCACGGGAGACCGTCGGCGCTGCCGGACACTCGGACGGCGACGCGGCAGCCCACGCGATCTGTACGGCGTTGCTGAGCGCGGCCCGTCTGGGCGACCTCGGCACGAACTTCGGGACCGACGAACCCGAGCTGGCCGGGGCGGCCGGCGTGACGCTGGTGGCCGAGGCGGCCAAGCGGGTGCGCGACGCCGGGTACGAGATCGGCAACGTGACCGTCCAGGTCGTCTGCAACCGGCCGCGGTTCCTGCTGCGCAGGCAGGAGGCCGAGGACGTGCTGAGCGAGGCGTGCGGCGCAGAGGTGTCGGTCGCCGCCGCCACCAGCGACGGCCTGGGTTTCCCGGGTCGCGGCGAAGGCATCGTCGCGATGGCGACCGCCCTCATCTACTGACAGGGTCCGTCGAGAATCGAGCAGTGCGTGCGTCGACCTCGTCACGCCTGATGGTCAAAGGCCCGTACAGCTCGGGGCGGCGGCCGCGCATCCAGCGTTGACCGGTGGCCAGCGGCACCAGGTCCAGGTCGAGGTCGGCGGTGACGACTGCCTCGGCGGGGACCGGGGTCTCGGCGATGATCCGGCCGTAGGGGTCGAGGATCATCGCATTGCCCGTCCGCAGTTCGTCGTCGTCCGGGCCGACTCCGTTGCTGAAGACCACGAAGATCCCGTTGTCGTGGGCCCGGGCCGGCAGCCAGCGCAGCAACCACTCACGACCGTTCGGACCGTTGAAGGCCTCGGTCGGATCCTGGTCCCAGACCTCCAGCGGGATCGGCTTCATCCCGTGCGGACTGCGTGAGTTGGTCCCGCCGGTCTGGTGCGGGGCGAGCAGAACCGTGGCCCCGAGCAACGCGGTGATCCGGACGTTCTCCACCAGGTTGTTGTCCCAGCAGATCAGCACCCCGGCCCGGAATCCCCACGGCGTCTCGAACACCGTGTACGACGATCCGCTGGCGATTGCCGCGTGTTCGAAGGCATGCAGTTTGCGGTGCACGTGGACCTCGCCGGTCGGCAGGCAGACGGCGTACGCGTTGAAGAGCTGATCGTCGGCGGCCTCCAGGAACCCGACTCCGATCCCAGCATCCAGGTCCTTGGCCAGGGCAAGCACCTGACGGATCAGCGGGCCGTCGGCCGGCTGCGCCAGCTCGGCCAGCCTCGAATCGGTGTGCCGCCGCAGGTGCCAGTAGCCGAGCAGGCAGAGCTCGGGGAAGACAACTAGCCGCGCGCCCTCGGCAACGGCCTGCCGGGCCAGCCGCTCAACCGTGGCGAGGTTCTTGGCGGGCTGGTCGGGGACGGCCTGGAACTGGACGGTGGCAGCGCGAAAGAGCGTCATACGGCCATCGAAACGCCCAGCGATCCATCACGTCCAATAGATGTTTGTCGATTTTCCATATCCTGTGGTTATGGACCTGCGACTGCTGCGGGCATTCGTCACCGTCGCCAGGCTGCGGACCTTCGGGGCCGCGGCCGATGAGCTGGCGACCAGTCAGCCCGCGCTCACCAAGCAGATCCAGGTCCTGGAGCGACGGCTCGGGTCGGTGCTGTTCGTGCGTGGCAGGCATGGCGCCCGGTTGACTCCGGAGGGTGAACTGCTGCTGCCTGACGCTCTGCAACTGCTCGAGCGTTCGGAGGCCTTCGAACGCCGGGCCGCTCAGATCACCGCAGGTGTCGAGGGCTCGCTCGCGATCGGCTTCGGTCTGTCCGGGATCGAGCTGGCGCCGCGTGCGGTCGCGCTGTTCCGCAGCCGCTGGCCGGGGGTGTCGGTGTCGCTGGAGGACATGTCGTCGGCCGCGCAGTACGAGCGGCTGCAGGCAGGCGGCCTGCAGATCGGCTTCGTCCGCCTGCCAGTCCCGCCCGGTCTCGAACACCTCCGCCTCCGCAAGGACCGGCTGGCCCTCGCGCTGCCCATCGACCAGGCCGTGCCCCGCGACCTCGCCCGCTGGCTGGACGACCGCCCCCTGGTCCGGCTGACGCCGAGCCGCGGTCCCGGCCTCACTGCGCAGATCAACGGCCTGTACGTCGAACTCGGTTGCCACCCACAAGTACTTCAGGAAGCCGGCGACCTGCAGACCGTGCTGGCGCTCACCGCAGCCGGCGCCGGACCCTCCGTCGTACCGCTCTCTGCCGACCGCATCGCCCCCGGCGAGGTCCGCCTCGTCCCCCTCCCCGGCCGCGCCGCCACCTGGTGGATCGGCGCTGCCTGGTCCACCAGAACCCCCCTCACCGAACGCTTCCTCCAAGCCGCCGCCGAAGTAGCCCGGACGTCCTAGGTACGGCGTTTGCGGGCGGAGCGGGGGAGTAGGGGCAGCTCGTAGGAGCCCAGCCAGGTGGCGAAGATCTCGCGGAGGGCGTCCTGGTCCGCGGAGAACTGGGTGGCCTGGGCGACGAAGTCGGCGGTGGTGACCGAGGCGTGGCGGTAGGTCTTGGTCCAGGCACGGAGCATGTCGAAGAAGGCGTCGTCGCCGAGGTGCAGGCGGATCGCGTGCAGGGTGATGGCACCGCGTTTGTAGAGGCGGTCGTCGAACATGAGCTCCGGACCCGGGTCCGACAGCAGCAGGTCCTGGGGCAGTCCGCGCAGCCGGGTGTAGGCCTTGGACACCTGCTGGTCGGCGCTCAGACCGCCGGACTCTTCCGACCACAGCCACTCGGCGTAGCAGGCGAACCCTTCGTTGAGCCAGATGTCCTTCCAGGCCGACGGTGTGAGGCTGTTGCCGAACCACTGGTGTGCCAGCTCGTGCGCGACCAGTCGCTCCGACGTGCGCTTCCCGTCCACGTGGTTGCTGCCGAAGACCGAGATGCCCTGTGCCTCCAGGGGAATCTCCAGGTCGTCATCGGTCACCACGACCGTGTAGTTGCCGAACGGGTAGGACCCGAACAGCCGGCAGAACAGCTTCACCATGTCCTGCTGCCGGCCGAAGTCGTGCTTGAACTCGCGCAACTCACCCGGCGGCACCAGCGCGCGCGTGGTAACCGGAGTGGTGGCCAGGTCGAGTACGTCGTACCGGCCGATCTGCACGGTCGCCAGGTACGTCGCCATCGGCGCGGCCTGGTCGTAGACCCAGGTCGTGCGACTTGCCTTGACCCGGCGGGACACCAGTCGCCCGTTCGCCAGGGCGTGGTACGGCGAATCGGTGGTGATCGTGATCCGGTAGTGCGCCTTGTCGCCCGGGTGATCGTTGCAGGGGAACCAGGTGGCCGCCCCACTGGGCTGACTGGCCACGATCACGCCCTCGGTGAGCTCGTCCCAGCCGAGGCCGCCCCACGGACTGTCCTCGGGCTTCGGGTTCCCGGCGTACTGGATGTCGACGATGAACTCGCTGCCGTCGGCCAGGGTGTTCGCCGGGGTGATGTGCAGCTTGCCGGCGCGCTGGGTGAAGCGGGAGACCCGGCGGCCGTTGATCGTCACCTTGGTGGCGCGCAGGCCGGACAGGTCGAGTGCGAACCGGGTCAGCGCCTGCTCGGCGACCGCGGTGATGCTGGCCTTGCCGGCCAGGCGGTTGCTGTTGACGCGGTAGTCCAGCTCGAGCTCGTACGACTCGACGTGGTAGCCGCCGTTGCCGTGGCTGGGCACATAGGGGTCACCGGCGGACGACGCTCCCGGGTGCCCGCTCGTTGGGCGGAAGACCATCAGCCCTGCCAGGGAGCGATCGGGTTCCCGGCCCAACGGGTTCCGTCGGGTACACCTTCACCGCGCATCACGAGAGACACCGGGCCGATGGTAGCCCCCGCACCGATTGACGCGGCAGGCAGGACGATGCCGTGCGGTCCGAGGGTGGCGCCCGGCCCGAAGGTGACTGTGCTCATGGAGAGCACTCGATCATGAAACAGGTGGGTCTGCAGCACGCAACCGCGATTCACCGTTGCCCCGTCGCCCAAAGTGATCAGATCGGCCTCCGGTAGCCAGTACGTCTCGCACCAGACACCCTTGCCGATCTTGGCTCCGAGGGACCGCAGCCAGAGCGCGAGGACCGGCGTACCGGCGGCCGCGTTCGCGAACCAGGGGGCGGCGACCAGCTCGACGAAGCTGTCGACCACCTCGTTGCGCCAGACGAACGAGCTCCACAGCGGGTACTCGACCGCGCGGGTGCGGCCGACGATCACCCACTTGGCCACAGTCGCCATCCCGCCCGCGACCGCGCCGGCGGCGAGGATCACCGCGCCGGAGAGCAGCAGCGCCGCCCACGGGCCGAGCCAGATGTCGAGCGCCTGCAGCGCGAACAGCACGCCGAGCGCGATCAGCACGGTGCACATCATCGGGACGAACCGGCACAGCTCGACCAGGGCCCGGGCGACCTTGAGCTTGAGCGGCGGGTGGAACGTGCGGCTCTGGTCACCGGCGATCGCCTGCCTGCGTAGCTTCACCGGCGGCGAACCGAGCCACGACGTACCGGCCTTGGACTTCTTCGGAGCAGCGGACAGTACGGCGACCAGTCCGTTCTTCGGGACGTTGCGACCGGGCGCTGCCATCCCGGAGTTGCCCAGGAAGGCGCGCTTGCCGACCTTCGCACCGGCCACGTGCAGCCAGCCGCCACCGAGCTCGTACGACGCGATCATCGTGTCGTCGGCCAGGAACGCGCCCTCGCCGACCGTGGTCATCTTCGGCAGCAGCAACACCGTCGACGCCTCGACGTCCTTGCCGATCTTGGCGCCGAGCGCCCGCAGCCACCACGGCGTCGCGAGGCTCGCGTACAGGGGGAAGAGCAGCGTACGGGCGGTGTCCAGCAACCGCTCGGTCGCCCACACCTGCCACCCGATCCGGCTCCGGACCGGGTAGTGACCAGCCTTGATGCCGATGCCCAGCAGCCGCACACCGATCAACGTCAGGACGGCGAGAGTGACGAAACCGACCAGTGTCATCAGCGGGATGGCGGCGAGCGCGCGGAGCGCTGCGTCACCGAGTGTCTGGGTGCCCTGGAGCGCGCGGCCGAGTACGAACAGCGCTGCGGCGGCAGCCGCCACCGGGAGCAAGGACATCACCGCGGACTGGACGCCGTACGCCGCTACCCACCAGGGCGCGCGAGCCGGGCGCTCGTCGGGCCACGGGTGCCGGGCGCGGCCGACACGACTGGCCGGGGAGCCGGACCAGCGCTCGGTCGCTGGGACCTTGCCGGAGACGGCAGAGCCGGCTGCGATCTCGGCACTGCGGCCGATGTCGGTGCCGGGGAGCAGCATCGAGCGCGAGCCGACGACTGCATCCGGGCCCACGTTGATCGCGCCGACGATCAGCTGGTCACCGTCGATCCAGTAGCCGGACAGGTCGACCTCGGGCTCGATCGACGCGCCCCGGCCCATCGTCAGCATGCCGGTGACTGGCGGCAGTGTGTGCAGGTCGACGCCGCGACCGACCTTCGCCCCGAGCGCTCTGGCGTAGTACGCGATCCAGGGCGCACCGGCCAGGTTGGCTGCACCGGCTGCGTCGGCCAGGTTCTCCGCGGCCCAGAGCCGGACGTGCACGTTGCCACCGCGTGGATACGTGCCTGGCTTCAGACCGCGTAGCAGTAGCCGGGCACCGACCACCGCGATCCCCATCCGCCCAGCGGGGGTGATCAGCAGCAGCCAGCCGGCCAGGATCCACCACCACGACACCGTGCGGATCCAGGGCAGCGGTCCGGCGAACTGGTCGAGCAGGTTGTTCAGTGTGAACAGGTAGACCAGCCAGCGAACGCCGACCACGGTCTGCAGTACGAGTGTCAGCGCGGTCTGCAGGAGCTGCGTACCTGGCGGTGTCGGCCGGATGTCACGCAGCTCGACCGGCTCCGCCAGCACCTGCGTGGAGTCGTCAAGCCGATCGGCCAGCGCGCCGAGCCGGGGGTACTCGTAGATGTCAGCGACGGTCACCTCGGGGTAGCGCTCGCGCAGCGCGGACACCAGCTGCGCAGCGGCCAGACTGCCACCACCGTGCATGAAGAAGTCGTTGTCGGTCCCGGTGACCTTGGCACCGAGCACCTTCGTCCAGCGCTCGGCCAGCCAGCCCGCCGTACCGTCCAGCTCGGCAGCGGGGCCGTCGGAGTCCATCCCAGGCAGCGGCCAGGGCAGTGCGTTCCGGTCGACCTTGCCGGACGTGCGGGTGGGCAGGGTCTCGACGACCGCGAGCAGCGGCACCAGGGCCGCGGGCAGTGCCTCACGCAGCCGCTCGGTGGCACCGGACTGGTCAAACGCTTCCGGATCGTCCGGTACGACGTACCCGACGAGAAGCTGGTTACCAGCCGCACTGGCCCGTACGGCGGCTGCCGCTCCGGACACCCCGGGTAGTGCCTGCAGGGCGGCGTCTACCTCGCCCAGCTCGATCCGACGGCCACCGAGCTTGATCTGCTCGTCGGCCCGGCCCTGGAAGAGCAGACCGGCTGCCTCGTTCTTCACCAGGTCACCGCTGCGGTAAGCGCGCTCCCAGCCCAGTGTGGGCATCGGGGCGAACTTCTCCGCGTCCTTCGCCGGGTCCAGATAGCGGGCCAGGCCGACGCCACCGATGATCAGCTCGCCGATCCCGCCCTCGGGTACTTCGTTGCCTTCAGCATCGACCACGGCGAGGTCCCAGCCGTCCAGCGGGAGGCCGATCCGGACCGGACCTTCGCCGGTCAGCTGCGCGCCGCACGCGACCACGGTCGCCTCGGTCGGGCCGTACGTGTTCCATACCTCGCGGCCGTCGACGGCGAGCCGCTCGGCCAGCTCCGGCGGGCACGCCTCGCCGCCGAAGATCAGCAGCCGGACCTGATCGAGCGCATCGGCCGGCCAGAGCGCAGCGAGCGTCGGCACGGTCGAGACGATCGTGATCCCCTGTGCGACCAGCCAGGGACCCAGGTCCATGCCACTGCGGACCAGCGAGCGGGGAGCAGGTACCAGACAGGCGCCGTACCGCCAGGCGAGCCACATCTCCTCACAGGACGCGTCGAACGCGACCGACAGCCCGGCCAGCACCCGGTCGTCAGGACCGATTGGCTCCTGCTGGAGGAACATCCGGGCCTCGGCGTCGACGAACGCAGCCGCAGACCGGTGGGAGACCGCCACACCCTTCGGTACGCCGGTCGAGCCCGAGGTGAAGATGATCCAGGCATCGTCGGTGGGCTCAGGTCCGTCCGACCGCCGCGGCGCCGGGAGAGCGTCGGGTGCGTCCATCCGGGCCGAGTAGGGATAGTCGGAGTAGCCGTCGGCGTTGTCGTTCTCCAGCAGTGGCGCCGGCTGCTCGCGCAGCACGGTGAGCTCGAGGTCATCGGCCACGGTCGCGGCGACGGCGGCTTCACCGAAGACCAGCTCGGCGCGCTCTTCCGGGTCGTCCGCATCGACCGGCACGTACGCCGCTCCGGCGTGCAGCGTGCCGAGGATCGCGACGTACAGGTCGTTGTGCCCCGACGAGATCCGGACGCCGACGCGGTCGCCGGGACCGACGCCGGCCGCGGTCAGCCGGGCAGCGAACTTCTCCACCTGGGCCATCAGCTCGCGATAGCTCAGGCTGACACTGCCGTCGTCCAGCGCGGGTTCGTCGGCGTACTTGGTGGCTGTCTCGGACAGCACGTCCACCAATGTCCGCGCCGACGGCGCCAGGTCCCCGCGTCGCAACGTCACGGGCGCATGTTACGCCGCTCGGTTAACGACGCCGGAACGTCGAGCAACGGGTGGACTACTTCACCAGGTCGGTGTTCACCGCGAATGTGTTGCAGGCCTTGTTCGAGCCGATGTTGAAGCCGTTCTGGATCCAGAAGCCCTGGCTGGTGGCCAGTCCGTGCGTCCGCTCGCCTTCCGGCGTTTCCGGGCTCTCACCGAAGCTGTTGCTGGACTGCTCCTTGAACTCGTCCATCCGCTTGCTGAGCGGGTAGGACTGCTCAACGGCCTTGCTGAACACGCCGGCGAAACAGGACGCCTGCAACTCGTTGCGGCGCGACGACTCGAGCTTCTGCTCCGGGTGGTCCTGCAGATAGGACATGCGGGCGTAGAACAAACCACTGATCCCCTGCACGTGGTGCCCGTACTCGTGCGAGATCGTCAGCAGGTACGCGAGGTCCTCCTTCGGCCCGAACGCCTTGTTCATCTGCAGCACGTCGGTGTACATCACCTTGTTGCCGTAGCAGAAGAACGCGAGCACCCGGCCGGACATCGGCGCGAAGTTGCCGCACGGCGTCACCACCGGCTTGTCGAACACCACCAGACCCGGGTCGGGGACATCCTGGCCGATCTCCTTGAAGATCGGACGCCAGGCGTCGTTCAGGCAGGCGAACAGCTTCTGGTAGTAGACCTTCTGCGCGGCCAGACTGCCGTCACCGAGCTTCTCGGCCTGGCAGTTCTGCACCGGTAGTGGACCGGTCCGGTAGATGTTCGCGTTCAGCAGGAAGTCCTCGGCGGTGCCCTTCTGCGGCTTGGTGGTGGCCGTCGGCACGATCGACGGACCGGTCACGCCCGGGCCGGCGGTCGCGTCACTGCCGCGGCCGAGCAGGGCGATGATCACGACCAGTGAGACGCCCAGGAACGCCAGCACCGAGATGCTGAACACGAGGATCCGGATACCGCCGCCACGGCGCTTCGGTGGCTGGAAGCCGTTGAACTGACCACCGGGCGGACCGTAGTACGGCTGGGCCCACTGCCCCTGCGGCTGCTGGTACTGGCCGTACTGCTGCCCCTGGGGAGGCCCGGAGTACTGGCCCTGCCACGGTGCTGCCTGGGGTGGCGGGAGCACACCGGGTGGGGGACCGACCCGGTCCTGGGGACCGCCGTACGGGCTGCTCACCGGTCTTGCCCTCCTGATTTCGCTCGACGAACCGGCACGAGACTACTCTCAACCCATGTCACTGAAGCGCCGCGTCCTCCCGGCCGCCCTGATGATTTGTCTGACCGCACCGATCGTTGCCTTGAGCACGTTGCCCGCACAGGCTGCGGACGACCAGATCTCCGGGTACTCCGCCGCTGCGACGCTGACCAAGGACGGCAAGCTCCAGATCAAGGAGACCGTCGACCTGACCGCCGGCGGCTCGACGTTCAGCCGGACCCTGACCACCCGGGTCCGCGCCGACGCCGAGCGTGACCGGACGTATGACGTGACTGATGTCTCAGCCACGGTGAACGGTCAGCCCGCGCAGGGCTTCAGCGACGAGGGCATCGACGACGGCCGCCGGATCACCGTGAATGCGTCCGGCAAGACCACGGTCGTCTACAGCTACACCGTCGGCAACGTGGTGGCCGAGTCCACCGAAGGCCGTGAGGTGAGCTGGCCGGTCGTCCAGGGGTTCAGCGCCGCGGTCCCGAAGGCGGCGCTGTCGATCAACGTGCCGTTCGCCACCTGGGTGACCTGCTTCGCCGGCCGCGCCGGCTCGAGCATGCCCTGTACGTCGTCCCAGCTGGCGGAGTCCGCCGGGCTGGAGATCACCCAGATGGGCGTCCCGGCCGGCGGCCGAGTGACCTTCCTGACCGGCCTGAGCGACCAGGCGACCGTCCAGCCGAACGCGTCGTACAAGACCCGCTGGACGCTCGGGCGAGCCTTCACTGTCGACGCCGGCACGGTCGGCCTGTCCGTGATCGTGCTCGGGATCGGACTGCTTGGTGCGGCGGCGCTGTGGTTCCTGCGCGGTCGTGATGCTGCCAAGGTCGGCGAGGGCGCGCCGGAGCGTCCGGTGCTGGAGGGTGCCGACGGCCCGCAGTTCGCTGCGCCGGACGGGATCCGTCCTGGACAGGTGGGCACCGTGGTGGACGAGACCGCCGATGTGGTCGACATCACCGCGACTCTGCTGGACCTTGCTGTGCGCAACTACCTGACCATCGTCGAGCTGCCGCACTCGCAGTTCGGCAAGCTGGACTGGGAGCTGCGCCGCCAGCACCAGGGTGGGCCGGAGCTGCTGTCCTACGAGAAGGCGTTGCTGGACGCGGTCTTCGCAGACGGTGACACGGTCGTCGTCTCCGAGCTCGGTGCCGCACTACGGCCGCGACTCAACCTCGTCCGCGAGCACCTGTACGCCGACGTGGTCACGCAAGGCTGGTTCGCGAACCGCCCGGACGCCGTACGGAACCGCTGGACCACTGCGGGAGTCGTGCTGCTCGGAGCGGGCGTCGTACTGACGATCGTGCTGGCCGTAGTCAGCAAGTTCGGTCTGGTCGGCTTCGCGCTGATGCTGGCCGGCCTGGCGCTCTCACTCGCCGGCCAGGCCGCCCCGGCCCGCACCGCCCGCGGCGCCGCCGTCCTCGGCCGAGTGGCCGGCCTCCAGCGCTACCTGGCCGACGAGACCTCCGCCTCACTCCCGCACAGCCACCGCCTCGAGTTCGCCTCCCGCTGCCTCCCGTACGCCGCAGTCCTCGGCCTGACCGAGAAGTGGGCCGCCGAGATCGCCGCCACCGACGATGACGACGACCCCGACGCCGGCATCGGCTGGTACTCCGGCCCCGAGAACTGGCACCTCTCCGACATCGGCGAGTCCCTCTCGAACTTCGTCACCTCCTTCGGCGGCTCCCTGACCACAGCCCGCCGCCTCTTCTGACCCTCGAAAATGAGTTCGGCGCAACCACGTGAGGTGGTTGCGCCGAAGGACCCGAGAGGTGCGGTTGCCTCGGGTTACGCGACTCGGGCTTGGCCGGCTTTGAAGGTGTTGCAGCTGCCGGGGCGTTTGGTGTTGAAGCCGGCGATGTTCCACTGGTAGTTGCTGGCTCGGTTGCCGTGGTCGTGGACCCGGGGGCGGGAGTACTCGTCGCCGGTGTGGGAGATCAGGAAGCGGTAGCTCTGCAGGAGCGGGCCGGTGATCGGGATGAAGGCCGAGTTGATGCCGAGGTAGGCGGCGCCCAGGCAGCTGGCCTGGAGTTCGCGGCGGCGGCTCTCTTCGAGCTTCTGGGCGGCGTTCATGTTCTGGGCGCGCTCGAGGGAGGCGGCCAGGATGCCGGTGCGCTTCTGGATGTGGTGACCGTACTCGTGCGCGAAGGTGCTCAGCATCAGTGCGCGCGCGTAGACCGGATTCGACCTGTAGGCGCGGGCGTCGACGGCGTACGGCATGTAGATGGTCTCGTTGGCACCGCAGTACGCCGCGCGGACGCTGCGCTGTACGCCGCAGGGGGAAGCCACTTTGCCGTTGTAGACGGCGACCTTCGGGCCCCGGTACTTGACCTTGATCTTCTTCATCGCCGGGAGCCAGGTGGCGTTCAGACAGGCCAGTGAGCGGTTGTAGTAGTTCTGCGCCAGCGCGAAGCTGGTCGGCACGAACGGCGGCTCCGGGCACTTCGACGGTGCGAGGAGACCGACGGCGTACAGGTTGCTGCTGGTCACGACCTTGTCGGCGGCCGCGGTGTTAGGACCGGTCGGCGTCGGTGACGGCTTCGGGGGCTCCGAAGTGGGCGTCTGCGACGGCTGGGCCGACGGGGTCTCGGAGGCGACCGGGGCCGGGGTGTCGGTGCCTTGGGGTGCTTCGTTGTCGCCGAGGTTGCCGACGAGGAGAGTGATACCGGTACCGACCACCAGGACGGCCAGGGCGACCAGGCCGATCAGCAACGCCCGCGGTGTCTTGCGGGGCTTGCGTCGGCGGGCCGGGCCGGGCGGCTGCGGGATCGGGATCGGCGGGTACTGCCAGGTCGGCGGCTGCTGGACCGGCTGACCCATCGGACCGATCGGACCGCCACCTGCTGCGTGCCGAGGTCCATTTGTCGGCGCCTGCTGCTCAGGTGCGCCCCACAGGTACGAGCTCTGAGAGTGCTCGGGCGGACGCTGCCCCGGCGGCGGACCGACTGGACGCGCGCCAGGACCACCCTGTCCCGGACCAGAGTGAGCGCCCCACCCTTGCGCGGGCGGCTGCTGGGGTGTGCTCGGCGCCGAGTACGGCGTCTGCCCCGGGCGGGCGCCAGCGGACCCCGACTGGGGTGTGCCGGGCGTGGGTTGAACAGGACCAGGCCGGCCGCCAGTCGGCTGACCGGAGCTGGGCGGGGTCGGGCGGTTGGCCTGAGGCGCGCTGGGCTGACCAGCGGCGGGCTGACTCGGCGTGGGGCGGCCGGAGGTCGGCTGGGTGGGGCGGTTGGGCGGGGGCGGGGTGTGGCTGGGGGTGGCGGGGGTTTCGGGGCGGCGGGCGGTCCAGCCGTCGCCGAACCAGTTGTTCGCCGGGGGCGGCTCCTCGGACCCGGACGGGTCCTGGAACTCGCGTTTGGCCTCGCTCCCGGTCCACCACTGGGGCGACGCTGCGTCCCCGCGCTCCGGGGGAGCGGCGTTCTCGCCGTCCGCCGGTTCGTCCCCCCGTGGTGGGTTACCGCTGTCCGACATCGAAACTCCTCACGACCTTGCTGGGTGTAGCCGTCGACATGGTGCTTCCGGCGCTTCTCGGGGTGCCGAAGCAGCGCACGGTCCTGCGCCCCCCAGGCCTTCGCCGTACGCCCCCGGGACATACTCTGCGTGATCCCGCCGCCGGACGCCAGCCACGACGGCCCGTCGGTGAGCTACTGCACCTTCTTCGGTGACACGACGTAGGTGTTGCACGAAGCTGGGTTGCGGGAGTTGAAGCCGCGCAGGGCCCAGTACTTGTGGTTCGCGGCGTCGCCGTGGTCGTTCTTCTTGTCGGTGACGTTCCCGATCAGCCAGCGCCACTCCTTCGCGGACTGTCCCTTGATCGGGTAGCTGTTCCGGTTCGCGCCGATGAAGATGTCGCTGAAGCAGGACGCCTGCAGCTCGAGCCGCCGGCTGATCTCCAGCTCCTTGGCCGTGGACGGTGCGTTGTACTCCATCCGCCACGAGGCCGACATGATCCCGGTCAGCTGCTGGACGTGGTGCCCGTACTCGTGGGCGAACTGGTGCAGCATCCACATCCGGGCCCACACCCGCGGACTGTTCTGCGGGTACTGGTTGTAGTTGCCGACGTCCTCGGTCAGGTTCATGTAGATGGTCTCGGTGCTGGGGCAGTAGAACGGTGGGCCGGAGTCGTTCCAGCCGCCGCAGGGGGTGGTGATGGTGCCGGTGAAGGTACGCACACTCGGCGGACGGAACTTCGAACCGGACTTGGTGACCATCGACGGCCAGGCCCGGTTCAGGCAGTTCCAGAGGTTCTTGTAGTTCGCCGTGGCCCCGGCGTAGGTCGACGGCCGCGCCTTCGACTCCTTGCAGTTCACCGACCGCATCGCACCGGCCTTGTAGAGGCGGTTCCGTGCCACGATGTCGAGGTTCGTCACCGTTACCGGCTTCTTCGTCGGCTGGGTCCGCGGTGCCGTCGGCCTGACGACAGGCTTGGTCGTCGGTGGCCTGGACGGCGGGCGGACCGGCTGGCTGGTCGTCGGCGTCGGCCGCTCCATCGTCGGTGAGTACGACGGACTGCTGCCGTAGGTCGAGCTGTACGTCGGTTCCGGCCGGCTGCTGTACGGGCCGCCATCACTGCCGTTCTGCTTCAGCGCGCTGGACACGCCGACCAGTCCGACCACACCGACGACGATCACGCCGACCACGGTCAGGGCGACCTTGGCGCCGCCACCCTTCTTCCGCGGTGGCTGCGGTCCACCAGGACCCGGTCCCCACCCGAACTGCGGTTGCCCGGGCGGCGGTCCGTACTGCGGCACGCCGTACTGCGGAGCGCCGTACGGAGGCTGCTGTTGCGGCCACGGCTGTCCCGGCGGCGGGTACTGCCCCTGTGGCGGCTGCTGGGGGTACTGGCCCGGCGGAGGGCCCCACTGGTTGCCTGACACCCGCCCGACGGTAGCGGAGCCGTGGCTCAAGTGGTTTCCGGACCGGCGACTCAAGGTGCGGCTCACCGTGATGGTGGCCGGCGTCACGGTAAGGTGCCCGGGTCAACTGACCCTCTGATTACGGTGTGATTGGGCGATGCGTCTACGTCTGCTCGGGACTTCTCTGTGTGCTCTCGGTCTTGCCGCCCTGACCGGCGTCCCGGCCGGCGCGACAACCACCCACTCCACGGCTGACCCGGTCGTGTCCAGCTACTCGGCCCAGGTACGGGTCGAGGAGGACGGTCTGCTCCGGGTCGCCGAGACCTGGAAATTGAGCAACGTCACCGGCACTTTCAGCCGGTTCCTGCTCACGCGGCGGCACCTGGCCGACGACATCGACCATGTCCAGCAGATCGGCGACCTGAAGGTCAAGGCCGGTGGCGCGGACAAGAACGCCGAGCAGAAGGTCGAGGGCGACGTCACCTCGATCGCCGTGGGTGACCTGAGCGGTGACACCCAGCTGGACGTGAGCTATACGGTCAAGGGCGCGGTGGCGAAGACGCTGAACGGCACCGAGGTGCAGTTCGCTCCGCTGAGTGGGATCAACCTCACCATCCAGACGGTGCACGTCGAGTACAGCGTCCCCGAGACCACCCACATCTCTTGTTTCGTCGGTGCGATCGACAGCAACACCCCGTGCACGCTGGCGCAGCTGGCCGAGGTGTCCGGGCCGACGTTCGAGCAGGCGAGTCTGCCGCCGGGCAACACGGTCCGGATGACGGTCGGCTTCCCCGAAGGCGAGATCGCGGCCAACTCGATCGTCGAGTACCGCAAGACGTTCTCGCGGGCCTTCTCCACCGACACCGCGCAGCTGCTGACCGCGGTCGGCCTGCTGGTGCTGGGTGCGCTGGCACTGCTCGTCCTCTACCGCCTCCGCGGCCGCGACGAGACCGACCCGCGACGCGTCGTACCGGCGTCGTTGTTCAGCCTCGGGCAGGACGCGAAGATCGACTTCACGCCGCCGTCGGGCCTGCGGCCCGGTGAGGTCGGCACGCTGATCGACGAGCGGATCGACCCGGTGGACGTGACCGCGTCCATCATCGACTTGGCCGTCCGCGGTCACATCACGATCATCGAGCTCGAGCACCACAGCGAGTACGCCCGTCCGGACTGGGAGCTGCGCCGCGTGGCGAACGCCCCGGCCGAGGAACTGCAGCGCTACGAGAACGTGCTGATCCGCGCGGTCTTCGGCGACTCCGACACGGTGCTGGTCTCCGAGCTCGGCCGCCAGGTGCGGGCCAACCTCGCCCAGGTGCAGGACGCTCTGTACGACGGAGTGGTCAAGCACGGGTGGTTCAACGAGCGCCCGGACCGGACCCGCTCGCTGTGGGCGACCATCGGGATCGGCACCACGGTTGCGGGCGTCGTACTGACTGTTCTGCTTGCTGTGTTGAGCAGCTGGGGTCTGGTTGGCCTGGCGGTCACGGCCATCGGTCTCGGACTGCTGTTCATCGGTCAGCACATGCCCGCCAAGGCCCCGGCCGCCGGCCGGGTCCTCGGTCAGATCGCTGCGATCCGTGGCGAGCTGGCGGAGATGGACGTGAGCGAGCTGCCGACCGACCAGCACGCCGTGCTCTGCTCCCGCGCCCTGCCGTACGCAGTGGTGCTCGGTGGCGCGGACCGCTGGATCGACGCGCTGGTCGCGACCGACGACGACGCCGATGAGGACGAAGGCTTCGCCTGGTACCGCGGTCCGCGTGGCTGGCACCTGCAGAACCTGCCGGACTCCCTGCGCAACCTCACCACCAACCTCACCGGCGCCCTGTTCGCCCGCTAGGACTCACCAGTTCGCTTGGGGACCGTGCGGTGGCAACGGCATGCCTTGTGGGTGGATGACGTAGACGAGTCCACCCGAGTGCGGGACCCAGGCGTTCTCGAAGGCGGCCCGGTCGTAGGTCGTCCGCACCTGGTCGTTGCTGGCGATCAGGTGCGACGCCGGGTCGTTGACGACCACGTCGCCGTTCGGGGCGAAGCCGACGATCACCATCAGGTGGCCGTTGGTTCCGTAGCCCGCACCGGGCAGATCGCCCTTCTTGAACGACAGTGAGGCGATCAGTGGGATGCCGGCCTTGATGAACTGCTCCGCCTCGGTCAGCGACCGCAGCCGGGTGACGAATCCGTCGACGCCCCGGGTCCCGGCGTACGCGGTGTTGAACGGCCAGTTCCCGGCGCCGTCGTACGCGTAGTCGAAGACGTGGCGGGCCGCGTGGTCGACCTGTGGGTCGGGCTCGTCGCCCACCCAGTCGGTCTCGTCAGCAGTCGGCCCTGCGCCGTAGTAGTCGAGCACCATGGCCGTAGAGGTCGCAGAGCACCACGCCTCCCCGCCGCCGTCCCACTGTGGGTAGTGACCGATGTGCGTCTCCTGTGAGTACGTCGGAACGTCCAGTACGACGCCTTCCGCGCCACCAAGGGGGCTCACGGCAACCTTCGACTCGGACGGCAGCCGGGAGGACATCGCGCCGACTGACCGGACCTCCGGGGCCTGCGTCGTACCGGTGAGGCGGTAGAGCGTCACCTTGAGCTGCCAGCGGTCCATCCAGCGGTCCTTGGCGGCCACGAACGTGTCGACGGCCACGCGGCCGTTGGTGTCGCCCTGGGCCGGTACCGAGGTGCGGTGGATGTCACCGGCCGCGGTGTCGTCGCCGCCGGACCAGCGGCCGAGCACGTACCACTTGGTGGTCGCACCGAGGTTCGTCTTGGCCGCCATCGACACTTCGACCCAGGTCCCGGGCGGGGTGGTGGCGTTCCAGGAGGCGATCAGTTCGGTCACCCCGAAACCGGTGCTGACCGGCGGGGACACCCAGCTGGCCTGGTCGTAGCTCTTGGCGGTCCCGTCGCCGAACGGATCGACGTACGGCGTACTGCCGGTCGCCTGGCCGAAGGTCAGCGAACCGTCGGTGACTGTGGTGCCGGAGTGCGCACCGGCGAGGAAGTCGGCGTCCGACGTCCATGTGTGGAAGGTGATCTGTCGCGGTGCGGCTACCTTCACGGCCTCGCTCGGCAGCACGGCCGAGCTCAGCACGACCACTCCGGCGATCAGGGCGGTGATGGTACGGGTGGGGGCGCTCATCTTTCGACGGTAGACCCGGCGCCGGCCGCTGTCGCGGTGAACGCGTGCCGCATCGTGTCGAGAATCGGTCAATTAGTTACGAGCGTTTGATCCACTCGTCCTGGAGCATCGCGAAGACGGCCTCGTCGGTCCATCGGCCCTTGAGGAACTCGTTCCGCACGAAATGCGCTTCCTGGCGCATCCCCAGCCGCTGCAGGAGTTTCGCCGAGCTCGTGTTGGTCGCGTCGAGGCGGCCGATGATCCGGTGCATCCCGAGCTCCTCGAACCCGAGCCGCAGTAACGCGAGCGATGCCTCCCCGGCGTACCCGTGACCGTGTGCCTCGGGATGGAAGACGAAGCCGATCTCGCCGCCCTGATGGTCGAAGTTCGCCACGAACAAGGTCACCTCGCCGACGTGCTGGCCGGTCTCCCGCAGGATCACGGCGACCGTGAGCGCTTGGTCCGGGCCGTCCATCGGGACATCGGCCAGCCGGCTGGCGAGGGATTCCTTGACCTGCTCGGGCGTCTTCGCGTCGTACAGCAGGAAGCGGGCGACGTCCGGGTTGGACTGCAGCTTCAGCAGGTCGTCGTAGTCGGATTCAACATAGCGGCGCAGAGTGAGACGGTCGGTCTCGATCGGCAACGTGTAAGTCACCCATCGAGGCTATGTGACCGTGCAACCCCTTTATCCGTTGGCGAGTGCGATCAGACGGGACATGTCGCCGTTGAACCGGTTCTGGTCGATCGGCGTGGAGCTGTACTGCCAGATGGTGTGGAACGGCCAGCCGCCGGGCAGTGTGCCGGGTGCCGACGCGTACCGAGCCACCCAGAGCGGGTTGGTCGAGCGGAAGGCGGTGCTGTTGCCGGTGCAACGGGTCCACCAGTCCAGGTTGGTGTAGATGACCGGGTCGCGGCCGGTGCGGGTCTTGTAGGTGTTCACGAAGTCCCGGATCCAGCTCACCATGGCGGACTGGCTCAGTCCGTAACAGGTGGCGCCGTACGGGTTGTACTCGATGTCGAGGGCGCCGGGGAGCGTCTTGCCGTCGCGGGACCAGCCGCCGCCGTGGGCCAGGAAGTAGTTGGCCTGGTTGGCGCCGCTGGAGTCGTTGGGGGTGGCGAAGTGGTAGGCGCCGCGGATCATGCCGACGTTGTAGGAACCGTTGTACTGCTGGGCGAAGTACGGGTTCGTGTAGTAGTTGCCTTCGGTCGCCTTCACGTAGGCGAACCGCTTGCCGGCGGTCCACTGGGCCGACCAGTTGACGTTGCCCTGGTGACTGGACACGTCGATGCCCTCGACCGTGGCGGCGGGTGCCATCCCGGCCGGGGCTGCGGCGCTGGTGGTGCTCGTGTTCTGCAGCCAGCCCGCGTAGGCGTCGCCGGCACGGTCGATGCCGTGCTGCTTCGCTTCCGGGGTGGGCTGGTTGGTGTTACTGGCTTGGGCGGAGCCGATCGAGGCCAGGAGCAGGCCAAGAGTGACGGCGGCACCCGTGAGGACTGACTTCACGGTGAACCTCCACAGAGCGATGGGGCGGAACAGAGCGCTCGGCAGAGGTTTACCCGGAAGTCGTAAGAATCAACCTTCTCAGCTGGATGTCACCGTGAGGATTTACCGAACATACTGCGGGCTGGCGGTGAACGTGTTGCAAAAGGCCGGGTTGCGGCTGTTGTACCCGCGGTCGGCCCAGTACGGCTGGATCTCCCGGCTGCCGTGGTCGCGGACGACGTCGTACTCGTCGCCGGAGTTCTTCGCCATCCAGATCAGCTCCTTGCGGACCCCGGCGGAGATCATCGTCCGCCGGTTCGCGCCCATGAAGACGTTGCCGAAGCAGCTCGCCTGGATCTCCATCCGACGGTTCATCTCAAGGGCCTTGGCGCGGTTCAGGTCGTACTGAAGGCGGTTCTGCGCGCTCAGGATGCCGGTGATCTTCTGGAGGTGATGGCCGAACTCGTGGGCCGTCACGTGTATCGCGCGGCCGCGGACCCAGTTCCGTCCCTGCGGGGAGTTGGTGTACTTTCGCCAGTTCTCGATGTCGGTCTTGGCGTCCATGTAGATCGTCCGGTTCGAGCCGCAGTAGAACGAGCGCTGGACCATGCTGCCGCACGGGCTGAAGCCGGTGCCGACGTAGCTGGTCATCTTGACGTTCTGCCCCCAGTTCGCGCCGGATGCGCGGACCTGGGCCGGCCAGGCCCGGTTCAGGCAGGCGATGACCGCGGCGTAGTTCTTCCGGGCGTTGGGCTCACTGGTGTAGGGCAGGGCAGGCGCCCGGCAGTTCACCGACTTCTGGACGCCGGTCTTGTAGATCCTGTTCCGCGCGGTCAGATCGACGTCCGACGGTGGCGGCGGGGTGGACTTGGTCGGCGTCGGCCGGGTCGCCACCGGGCGCGTCGGCCGAGTGGCCGTCGGGCGGTTGCTCGACGGGTTCCACTCCGGCGCCGGGGTCTGCGTCGTGGAGCCGTACGTCGGCTGCGAGCTGGAGTAGTTGTTGCGGCGCTCCTGCTTCGCGTGCAGAGCGAACAGGTACAGCGAGACCACACCGGCGAACAGCAGCACCGCCGGCACGATGATGAACGGCGCCTTGCTCCGCTTCTTCCTGGGCGGCGGGTAGCCGTTCCCCCCGAAGCCGAAACCCGGTCCCGGTGGCGGTCCGCCGTACGGCGGTTGGCCGGGTGGCGGTCCCTGCGGAGGTCCCCAGTACTGCTGCTGCGGCGGGCCGGGCGGGCCGCCGTACTGCTGGGGCGGTGGGCCGTAGTGCTGGTTCGACAAGGGTCCTCCTGAGGGGTGCTGCGGACATCTTGTCAAGGAGAAGTGCCATTTCCCGTACTCTTGACCGGTGACACTTCGCTTGTACGACACCGCGACGGCAACAGTGAGGGATTTCGTACCGGTCCATCCGGGCAAGGTCGGGATCTACCACTGTGGGCTGACGGTGCAGGGTGCCCCGCACGTCGGGCACATCTACAAGGAGGTCGTCTTCGACGTCCTGCGGCGCTGGTTCGAGCGCTCGGGCTACCAGGTCACCGTGATCGCCAACGTGACCGACATCGACGACAAGATCCTGGCCAAGTCGGCCGAGCGCGACGTGGAGTGGTGGGCGCACGCCTACGAGTTCGAGCGCGAGCTGCACTGGGCGTACGACGTCCTCGGTTGCCGCCCGCCGACGTACGAGCCGCGCGCCACCGGGCACATCCCGGAGATGCTGGAGATGATCGACCAGCTGATCGAGGCCGGGCACGCGTACGTCGCTCCGGACGGATCGGGTGACGTCTACTTCGACGTGCGGTCGTGGCCGGCGTACGGGGCCCTGTCGCACCAGAAGATCGCCGACATGGAGGCCGCCGAGGACGCGGATCCGCGCGGCAAGCGGGACCCGCGCGACTTCGCGCTCTGGAAGGGCTACACCGAGGGCACGCCGCGGACGGCCTCCTGGCCGACCCCGTGGGGCCGCGGCCGCCCGGGCTGGCACCTGGAGTGCTCGGCGATGGCCGGCAAGTACCTCGGCGAGGAGTTCGACATCCACGGCGGCGGGCTGGACCTGCGCTTCCCGCACCACGAGAACGAGCTGGCCCAGTCGACCGCGGTCGGGCAGAAGTTCGCCCGGACGTGGATGCACAACGCGCTCGTCACCACGGCCGGCGAGAAGATGTCGAAGTCGATGGGCAACAGCGCCGTCGTCCGGAACGTGGTCGAGCGGGTGCGCCCGATCGAGCTGCGCTACTACCTCGTGCAGTCGCACTACCGGTCGGTCGTCGAGTTCTCCTTCGAGGCGCTGGAGGAGGCTGCGAAGAGCTTCCAGCGGGTCGACGGTTTCGTTACCCGCGCGACCGAGGTGACCGGTGGGGTCGAGCCGTCGGCCGAGCTGCCGGCCGAGTTCGTGACCGCGATGGATGACGACCTGGGTACGCCGGCCGCGGTCGCCGTACTGCACAACACCGTCCGCGACGGGAACAAGCTGGTCGCCGACGGCGACTCGGCCGCGTTGCGGGAAGCACTGGCGGCGGTTCGGGGCATGCTCGGCGTGCTCGGACTCGACCCGCTGGCCGAGCCGTGGGCGTCCCGTGCCGCGGCCGGAGACGAGCTCACCGAGGTCGTCGACGGGTTGGTGAAGGCCCTGCTGGAGCAGCGCCAGGCCGCCCGTGCACGCAAGGACTACGCCGCGTCGGACGCGATCCGCGACCGGCTGAAGGCGCTCGGCGTCGTCGTCGAGGACACACCCCAGGGGTCGCGCTGGACGCTCGCGGCGCCGAACACGATCGAAGGAAACTGACGTGCCAGGCAGTAGCCAGCGCAAGGGCGCCATCCGGAAGAAGCGCGGAAACCCGACGGCCGGGTCCGGCGGACGCATCCGCCAGGGTCTCGAGGGCCGGGGCCCGACACCGAAGGCGGTCGACCGCACCAAGCACCCGGCGCACAAGCGGGCCAAGGCGAAGGAGCGCGCCGAGGAGCGCGAGACGCGCCGCCGTCCGGTCCGCAAGGACACCGAGGCCACCGTCGAGTGGGTCTACGGCCGCAACCCGGTCGTCGAGGCGCTGCGGGCCGGCGTACCGGCTGCTGCCCTGCACGTCGCCGAAGGCACCGAGCGCGACGCCCGCCTGCGCGAAGCCCTGCTGATCGCCACCCAGCACGGCATCTCGATCCTCGAGGTCCCGCGCCCGGAGCTCGACCGCGTCACCGCCGGCGGTTCGCACCAGGGCCTCGCGATCCAGATCCCGCCGTACGAGTACGCACACCCCGACGACCTGCTGGACCGCGCCTACAACGCGCACGAGGTCCCCCTGATCGTCGCCCTCGACGGCGTCACCGACCCCCGCAACCTCGGCGCCATCACCCGCTCCGCCGCCGCCTTCGGAGCCCACGGCGTAGTAGTCCCCGAACGCCGCGCCGCCCAGGTCTCCGCCTCCGCCTGGAAAACCTCCGCCGGCGCCGCCGCCCGCATCCCGGTAGCCCGAGCCACCAACCTCAACCGGGCCCTCAAGTCCTACAAGGACGCCGGCCTCCTCGTCATCGGCCTCGACATGGGCGGCGAAGTAGAACTCCCCGCCCTCGAAGCCGCCACCGAACCGATCGTCCTGGTAGTCGGCTCCGAAGGCAAAGGCCTGGCCCGCCTGGTCCGCGAGAACTGCGACCTCATCGTCTCCATCCCGATGACGTCCGCCACCGAATCCCTCAACGCCGGCATAGCCACCGGCGTAGCCCTCTACGAAATCTCCCGCCGCCGCGCCGGCTGACCCACGGGCACCACCGAGCCTCCGACGGGTAATCCCGCTCGCGAGGCTCGGTTTGCACGTGCCGTCCCTTCGCGGCAGACGGTTGTCGTGGCTGTGAACACCCTCGGATGGCCTGAGACAGGTAATGCCTTGTTCACACCCGCCATTTCCTGTCTGAGCCCCCCGGCGTCGTCGCCTCTTGCCCTCAAAAGTGGGCATGGGTAGACCGACGGCCCGGAGAGCGCTCACCCGGTAGTCAGCCAGCCTGCATGGTCCGCCAAGGTTCATTGAGTGTGCGGACCATGCTGTCGGTAAGCCCTTACCCCCGACATGCTCCCGCCACTCAGGCATTACCAGGATTTCAAAGGTAGCTGAAGCTTTCTCTTGGCCATCGAGGGGGACTGCCGGCAAGCAGTTCTTGCAGAGATGACTTGAGTCGCGAAAGGAGAGGCGTTCGGAACAGCTCGAGTAGGAGCTAGTTTCTTAAGCCGCTTAGAGGTCGCCAGGCGAGTGGCTTGTTTCGGACTTCTGTCGCAGTTCTTGTCGATGGTCAGGTGAGCGCTCACCTGACCATCGATGCATGTGGGGATGAGGGTGGCTGGCGGGTGGCTATTTTTCCCAGTCGAAGCTGACGGCCAGACGGACACTCGCCTGGCCGCAGCTCTCTATATCTTCTTTTGTTCTTACTTCTGTCCCGTTGTCTCTCAGTAGACGCGGACGCCGTAGCGGTTGAGGACCTCTACGACCGGCTGGAAGTAGGTGGTGCCGCCGGTGGTGCAGTTGCCGGAGCCGCCGGAGGTCAGGCCCAGGGCTACGGTGCCGGCGAAGAGGGCGCCGCCGGAGTCGCCGCCTTGGGCGCAGACGTTGGTGCGGGTGAGGCCGGTGACCGTGCCTTCGGCGTAGTTGACGGTGGCGTTGGTGCCGGTGACGGAGCCGGAGCGGAGGCCGGTGGTGCTGCCGGAGCGGCGGACGGCTTGGCCGACGGTGGCGTTGGCGGCGGAGGTGATGTCCTGGGTGCTGCCGTTGTAGAGGTTCACGACGCCGGGGTGGTTCGTGTACGACGTGCTGTACTTGACGATCGCGTAGTCGTTCCCCGGGAAGCTGGAACCGGTGACGGTGCCGAGCAGCGTGGTCTTGGCGGAGTTCGCGTACCAGCTCGAGGCGATGTTGCCGCAGTGGCCGGCGGTCAGGAAGTAGTAGGCGCCGGCGGTGTCGCGGACGTTGAAGCCGAGCGAGCAGCGGTACTGCCCGCCGTAGATGGCGTCGCCACCGGCGATGTACTTGGTGAGTTTGCCGGGGATCTTCTCGAGGGTGACCGCGCTACCGAAGCGGTTGGTGACGCGGGTCAGGGCGGCGAGCTTCGACGCGTTCACGGTGTCGTCGTACGACACGATGATCCGGCCGTCGGGGTTGGTCTGCCAGGCGGTGCCGGGGATCCGGGCCTCGGTGTCGAGGACCGAGGTGATGGCGGCCGGAGACGGTACGGCGGGTGCGGCCGAGGCCTGCCCGGTGGCGAGCAGTCCGGCGGCGGCGAGCCCGGCGGCTGCCAGGATGGCGGTGGTACGGCGGGAAACGTTCACGGTTTCAGCCTCCTCACGATGAGGACGCGCTCGGGGCGGGTGCGTCCTTGACTTCAACCGTGAGCATTCCTACCCGCGATGACCGCTGAGTATTCAGGTAATTCCGGAGCGTGAGGGTTTTCCCGCACGCTCCGGCCGGAAAATCAGTACACGACCACGCCGTACGCCTGGAGGGCCTCGGTGACCGGCTGGAAGTAGGTCACGCCACCGGGGGTCTTGCAGTCACCGGTTCCACCCGAGGTAAGGCCGTAGGCGCTGCGCCCGCTGAACAGCGGACCACCCGAGTCGCCCGGCTCGGCGCAGATGCTGGTCCGGATCAGCCCGGTGATCCGCCCGTCGCCGTAGTTCACGGTCGCGTTCAGACCGCGCACCCGGCCGCTGCGCAGGCCGGTGGTCACCCCGGACCGGTACACGTAGGTCCCGAACGCCGGCGTCGTCGCGCGCGTGATGTCCTGCGACTTCCCGTTGTACAGGTACACGCTGCCGCCGGGCTTCTTGATGCCCACCGGGTAGTTGATCAGCGCGTAGTCGTTGTACGGGTAGCTGGAGTGCTGCCGGGTGCCGAGCTTCCTGTTGTGGTCAGAATCGGCGTACCAGGTCGAGGCCTCGTTCCCGCAGTGTCCCGCGGTCAGAAACGAGTACCGTCCCTTGCGGTACACGTTGAAGCCGAGCGAGCACCTGTACTCGCCGCCGTAAATCCCCTCGCCACCAGTGGAGTACTTCCGCAGCTTCCCGGGCAGCTTCTCGAGTTTCACGCCGTCCCCGAGACGGCGTGTCTTCGCAGTGAGCGCGGCCAGCTTGTCGCCGGTCACGGTCGAGTCGTAGGACACCAGCACGGTGCCGTCGGGTTCGGTCTGCCAGGCGGTACCCGGCGTGGTCACGTCGCGCGCGAGCTCGGAGGAGATGGCGGCTGCGGACAGCCGGGGCGGCTTCACCGGATCTGCCTGAGCGGCCGGTAGGACGGCGGTGGTGACGAGTGCAGTTGCGGCGAGAGCCACTGCACTCCGGCGGATGGTCAAAGATCTCATGCGATCAACCTCCCACGACGAGGGGCTAACAGAGCCGCCATGGCAACTTCCGGACGGCGCTGATTCCTTCCCCACCCCACCGCCCCGGTCAGGCGTTCGACTGAGGATAACTGAGCGTGCGCCCCAGTAGCTGTTCGTCACCACACAGTGAAGCGTGCTCCACCTCGACCGCCCAGCTCTCACCGGACAGCGTCACCGTCATCGCGCCGTTCCCGAACCACGGCCCGTGCGCGAGCCGCCAGTCCGCCGCCACATCCCGTACGCCGGCCGACCGCGCCAGCCGGTGCAGCAGCCACGTCATCCACCGAGCATCGAGCAGATGGTTCGCCCACCGCACGTGCTTGGGCACCGGGTTCCGGAACGGCGACATCGTCAGCTGCCGGATCGCCGTACCCGGGTGCTCAACCGTCCGCAGCGAAGCCTCAGCGATGTAGCTGCAGTGCACGTCGCCCGACAGCATCAGGATCGACGCCGGTGGATCCTCACCACTCACCACCGCACTCAACAGCGCAGTCACATCGTCGAACGACTTCCGGAACGACGCCCAGTGCTCCAGATCCATCCCCTGCCGGATCCGCTCCCCGAGTCGCGCACCCCGCGGTCCCCACGCGCCGGACGAGATCGCCTCGTCCCAGCCCTCCAAGTGATGCAGCCCTGGCGCCAGGAGGAACGGCAGTGTCGATGCCAGCAACAGATGGTGAATCGGCCGGTTGGCCTCCAGTACAACCTTCTCCACCCAGGCCCACTCATGCGCATCGACCATCGCGCGCTCACCCGGTTCCAGGTGCCGCGAACACCGCGAGTCGATCGCCACCAGCCGCACCCCGCGCGCCGCCGTACCGAAGTCGCGGTAGAAGCTCCACCGGGTCGAGGCCGGGTCGTCGTCAGCGGCCCACGCGAAGCTGTCGAGGTACGCCGTCCGCTCCTCGTCGTCGGAGAGCGTCAGCATCGCCCGGTACGTCGCATCCTGGTCGAGCTGTTCCGGCGACAGGTTCCCCAGGTGCTGGTACACCCAGTACGACGCGTACGCCCCGACCACGCGATCCCGCCACCACGGTTGCGCGGTGATCCAGCGCCGCCAGGTCAGGGAGGTGTTCCAGTCGTCGCGCAGGTCGTGGTCGTCCAGGAGCATGCACAGCGGCACGGTCGAGAACAGCCAGCGCACGGCCGGCTCCAGCCAGGCGTCGTCGTACAGCCAGGTGTACTCCTCGAAGTTCCCGATCTCGTCGGCCACGTCGGACCCCTGCCGCCCGCCGTGAGCGTCGCGCAGCCGCTCCAGTACGGCCTCGGACGGCTCGTCGGCGTACACCTGATCCCCGAGCAGCAGCAGTGCGTCGGGCAACTCCTCCAAACCCGCCAGCGCCACCAGTGCGTCCGGCCCGAACCGTTTGAACCCCTCAGCTGAGAACGGCGCCGACCGCCGGCACGACCCGAAGGTCATCCGGAAAGTCCCGTCCGCCCGCGGCGTCCGAATCACACTAGGCCCAAAGTCGGAGTCCGCCAGCGGCCACACCACGTCGCCATCCAGCCGCACCTCGTACGGCGTGGAGCTGTCCGGCGCGAGCCCTTCCACGAGCACCAGCGCGTAGTGATGTCCATGCACCGACCAGGTCTGTGCGGTATGCCCCAGCACCTCCACCGAACACGGTGAGGAGGTCTCCACCCAGACGGTCGCCCGCGTCTCATCGACGTACCGCAGGAGCGGACCCAGCCTGAGTTCCATGCCGGAAAACTACAGACCTAATCCAACCGGAGCGAATGCAGCACGAACGACGCCAGCTCGCGGTAGGCCTCGGCGTCGTTCAGGCCGGTACGGCGGGCGATGTCACCGCGCTGGATGGCCTGCATGGTGTGCGCGATCATCTCGGCGGCGAAGGCGATGTCGACCTGCCGGAAGGTCTTGCTGTTGATGCCGTCCTCGATCAGCGTCCGGACCCGCTCGGCGGCGATCCGGGTGTTCCGCTCGTAGACCGAGCGGGCCGGCGCGAAGGTCGCGACGTCGTCCAGGAACGTCCGGCTGGCCGGGCGCAGCGCGTCGGCGACAGCGTTCAGGTACGCCGCGATCCGGCGGTCGTGCCGGGTCTGCCGGGCGACCGCGGACTCGACCTGGGCGGTGGCGTTCTTGAAGTAGTGCTTGACCACCTCGACGGCGAGCTGCTCCTTGCTCGGCGCCAGCGCGTACAGGGTCGTCTTGCTGCAGCGCAGCTCGGCGGCCAGGTCGTCCAGGGTGAACCGGCTGAAGCCCTGTTCGAGGAACAGGGACAGGAGGCGGTCGAGCAGCTCGCTCTGCCTGCGGGTGCGGCGGCCAGGCACGACTGTCGTCATAACAAGACAGCATAGAACGATACTGAAGTATGGCCGTCAGTATCATTGCTGGTATCGTTTTGGTAGACCCGGGGAGGGCCGCCTGATGAGTGTCGATCGCCTGTTGCCGACCGAGGAATCCACTGACCTGCTCGCGCTCGTCCGCGACCTGTGTGAGCACGAGCTGGCGCCGTACGCCGCCAAGGCCGAAGAGGCCGAGTCGTTCCCGCGGGACGCGTTCCGCACGCTCGGGAAGGCGGGTCTGCTCGGTCTGCCCTACCCGGAGCAGTACGGCGGCGCCGACCAGCCGTACGAGGTCTATCTGCAGATGCTCGAGGAGATCGCGGCCGCCTGGATGTCGGTCGGCGTCGGCGTGTCCGTGCACACGATGGCCAGCTACGGGCTCGCGACGTTCGGGACCGAGGAGCAGCGGGCCCGCCTGCTGCCCGGCATGGTCGGCGGCGAGCTGCTCGGCGCCTACGCGCTGTCCGAGCCGCAGGCCGGTTCCGACATCAGCGGGATGACGACCAAGGCAGTCCGCGACGGCGACTCCTACGTCCTCACCGGGACCAAGTCCTGGATCACCCACGGCTCGCACGCCGACTTCTACACCACCTTCGCCCGTACGTCGCCCGACCCGAAGCGCGGTATCTCCGCCTTCCACGTCCCGGCGCCGACCGAGGGGCTGAGCTTCGGCGCACCCGAACGCAAGATGGGCCTGACCGGTTCGACGACCACCCTGGTCAACTTCGACCAGGTCCGGATCCCGGCCGCGAACCTGATCGGTGCCGAGGGTGACGGGATGCGGATCGCGCTGTCGGCACTCGACTCCGGCCGGCTCGGCATTGCGGCGACTGCGATCGGGCTGGCTCAGGCCGCGCTCGAGGTAGCAGCGTCGTACGCGAAGGAGCGTCAGCAGTTCGGCCAGGCGATCGCCGACTTCCAGGGCGTCCAGTTCCTGCTCGCCGACATGGCAGCCGCGGTCGAGTCCGGCCGAGCGACGTACCTGCAGGCCGCCCGCCGACGCGACCTCGGCCGCCCGTTCACCCAGCAGGCCGCGATCGCCAAGCTGGTCTGCACCGACGCCGCGATGAAGGTCACGACCGACGCCGTCCAGGTCCTCGGCGGCTACGGTTACACGCGGGAGTTCCCGGCCGAGCGCTACATGCGCGAGGCCAAGGTGACCCAGATCTTCGAAGGTACCAACCAGATCCAGCGACTGGTGATCAGTCGCGACCTGCTCAGGAGCGTGTGATGAAGTTCAGCCCGTCCGATGTCGCCCTCGTCACCGGTGGTGGTTCCGGCCTCGGAGAAGCGACGGTACGCCGGTTGGCCGCGGACGGGCTCGGCGTAGTCATCGTCGACCTCCCGTCCTCGGCGGGCAAGGCGCTGGCGGACGAGCTCGGCGACCGGGTCGTCTTCGCCCCCGCCGACGTGACCGACGAAGCCGCCGTCACGTCCGCCCTCGCCGCAGCAGCCGGACTCGGCTCGTTAAGAGTCGTCGTCACCTGCGCCGGCATCGCCACCCCCGGCCGGGTCGTCGGCCGCAAGGGCCCGTTGCCCCTGGCAACCTTCCGCCAGGTGATCGAGGTCAACCTGATCGGCACCTTCAACGTCCTCCGCCTCGCCGCCGAGCGCATGATCGCCCAGGACCCCACCGCCGACGGCGACCGCGGCGTCGTCGTGATGACCGCGTCGATCGCCGCGTACGACGGCCAGGTCGGCCAAGCGGCGTACGCAGCCAGCAAGGGCGGCATCGTCGGCCTCACCCTCACCGCCGCGAGAGACCTTGCCGACAAGGGCATCCGCGTAGTAACCATCGCCCCCGGCACCATGGAAACCCCCATGCTCGCCGGCCTCCCCGAAGAAACCCGCACGATCCTCGAGCAGCAGATCCCCCACCCCTCCCGCCTCGGCCGCCCCGCCGAGTACGCCGCCCTGGTCCGCCACATCCTCGACAACCAACTCCTCAACGGCGAGGTAATCCGCCTCGACGGCGCCCTCCGCATGCCCCCGCGCTAACGCACCGGTGGGGTGATTTTTCCGGGTGGGTCGTGGAGTTGGCTTGGGTCGTAGGCGCGGTGGGGGCCGGTGCGGAGGACGTCCAGGCTGGCGGGGTGTAGGAGGATGCAGCGGTTGTGGTCCAGCCGCATCGTCCAGGTCTTCGTGCCGGCGTGGAACTGTACGACGTATGTGCGCGGATCGTCGTTCTCGCATCCCGCGGCGGGTGCCGGGAAGCGTGCGGTGCGATCTATGGCCATCGCCTTGGCCAGTTGTGCCGCGATCCTCGGGGGTAGGTGCGAACCGGCGATCAGCTTGCCCTGGAAGTACTCGCAGATCTCCGCGCCGTCGGCTTCCTCGTTCAGTACGGCGGTTGCCGGGCGCGGGTTCTCCGGTGTGCAGCCGTAGGCGTCGACGTTCGTGATCGGGCGGGCGGTGTCGATGATCTGCCGTCGCAGCGTCTCGTCCGGCGCCAGCACGCTGATCTTCGTGCCGCCGACGAGGCGGGTCTCCTCCGACCAGCCGCCGTCGTACTGCTTGATCCCGGGCGCCTGCGCGTCGTCGAACCAGACATACGGCTGCCGGTCCTTCAGCGGATAGACGGCCTGCTCGCAGGTGTACTGGTCGCGTGGCTGCCAGTCGTACCAGCGGCCGATTGTCGGGCCTTCCCAGGTGCCGCAGGGGGCTGGGCCGGCGATGTAGCGATCCCAGCTCTCCGGGACCTGCACCTGCACGGTCTTGTACGACTCCCAGCGCCACCCCGGCTTGGTCTGCGCCACCTCCGGCTCTGTGCGGAGCGTGTGGTTCGCGGTGAAGGCGGTAGCAATGACGGCGGCGGCCAGTACGGCGGCGCCCGCGACCCTGCCCGTACGGCGGCGGCGCAGGCGCGCGTGGACTGTCGACAGGAGCGCGTGGTCGGAGGGGGCGTCGACGGCGTGCCTGGCGAGGCTGTCCGCGATCTTCTGCTCGGAACTGTCCATCAGCGGTTGACCTCCTCGGTCACGGTGGCGCGCAGCGTGGCCAGCGCGCGGTGGATCTGGGAGCGGACGGTTGCGGGGGAGCAGTCGAGGATGACCGCGATATCGCCGTCGGACAGGTCTTCGTAGTACCGGAGCACCACGGCCGCCCGTTGCTTGGTCGGCAGCGTCGCGCACAACGCCCAAACAGCATCCGCATCGGCATGAGCAGCCGCATGATCAGGCGCATGATCAGGCGCATCCCCCACCACCGGTGACTCCGTTACCGTCTCCCGCCGGAAGAACTTTCGCCAGCGCGAGATATCCGCGTTCACGATCGAACGCCGTACGTAGGCCTCCGGATCGCCGTCCCGCGTGATCCGCTTCCAGCGCGGATACGCCGAGATCAGCGCCTCCTGCACCGCTTCTTCCGCGCGGCTGTGGTCCCGCGTGACCAGGTACGCGAAGCGCAGCAACGCCGCACCTCGCTGCGCGACCCAGTCGTCGAACTCAGGCCTCTCCATCCGGCACCTCCCACCCGATTGCACGCTAGCGGAGCGCAGGACGTTGCATCGGCAGGCCTACCACTAGGCGGGCACCAGCCGAGACGTTCATCCTTCGAGGCTCCGCTGGTGTGTGCGGTTGAGGAGTGCCTTGTCCCGAAGGTGTCAGTCGAGATCCGGGTCCATGGTGCTGCCAGGCAGCGGTGCCGGCGGGAGCGCCAGTTTCTCGTCGGGCTTGGCGCTCAGCACGTTCTCGACGTACGAGCGGGCAGCCTCCATCGTGTCGACCTCGTGGCCGGCCTGCTCGGACAGGAACCAGCGGTGTTCGAGGACCTCGTGGAAGACCTCGGCCGGCTCCAGCTTGCGCTTGAGGTCGCGGGGGACCGAGCGGACGACCGGTTCGAAGACGTCGGTCAGCCACTCGTGGGCGACGATCTCCTCGTCCTCGTTCTGCTGGTCGGTGGCGGCGGCGTAGGAGTCGAGGTCGTTGAGCAGGCGGCGGGCCTGGTTCTCCTCGACGTCCAGACCGGTCAGCCGGATCAGGCGGCGGGAGTGGTGGCCGGCGTCCACGACCTTCGGCTGGATCCGGACCTGGCTGCCGTCCCAGTCGGTGATGATGTCGATCTCGGCCACGTCGAAACCGAGCTCGTTGAGCCGTCGGATCCGCGAGTCCAGCCGGTGCATCTCGTCGGTGGCGAACTCCTCGGGAGCGGTCAGCTCGTTCCAGAGCGCCTCGTACCGGTCCTGGATCGACTGCACGATCTCCTGCGGGTCGAGCGACTCGTCCAGCAGACCGCCGGCCTCGAGGTCGGACAGCTCGCCGAACAGGTTGATCTCGGCCGTGTAGAGGTCGTGCGCGCGTTGGCCGCTGGAGATCTCCTGGTGCAGTTCGCCGGTCTCGGCATCCACCAGGTACGCCGCGAACGCGCCGGCGTCGCGCCGGAACAACGTGTTGGACAGGGAGCAGTCGCCCCAGAAGAAGCCGAGGAGGTGCATCCGGACGATCAGCGCGACCAGGGCGTCGATCAGCCGGTTCACGGTGTCCGGGCGCAGCGTGCTGGAGAACAGCGCGCGATACGGGAGTGAGAACTGCAGGTGCCGGGTGATCAGGATCGAGTCGATCGGCTCGCCGTTGCGGTCGATGCGGTCGGTGATGACGCCGACTGGCTCGACCGAGGGGGACTCGAGGCGCTCCAGATCGCGCAGCAGCCGGTACTCGTGCAGGGCGAGGTGCTCGAGCACCTCCTTGATCGCGTAGACCGTGCCGTTGACCCGGACGAACCGGACCACATGCCGCGAGATACCGCGAGGCAGCGCAACCAGCTCTTCCTCGGGCCAGTCCTCCAGCGGGATATCCCACGGGAGCGACAGTAGACCGGTGTCCGGACGGGTAGCGACAAAGCGAGGCACGGCGAACAGTCTGTCAGGAATATTGAGACTTCAGCGAGTACGCAAGTCCTTGCAAGAAATTGCGTAGATGGGCGTATTGTTTGCGTCATGACACGACGACTTGCAGAGGTGGCCAAGAAGGTCGGCGTCAGCGAGGCCACCGTGAGCCGGGTGCTGAACGGCAAGCCCGGAGTGTCCGAGGCGACCCGGGAAGCGGTGCTCACGGCGCTCGACGTACTGGGTTATGAGCGTCCGACCCAACTGCGTGGCGACCGGGCGCGGCTGGTCGGTCTGGTCTTGCCGGAGTTGCAGAACCCGATCTTCCCGGCGTTCGCCGAGGTCGTCGGGGGAGCGTTGGCGCAGCAAGGTTTCACCTCCTTGCTCTGCACCCGGACGGTCGGTGGTGTGTCCGAGGCGGACTACGTCGACCTGCTCTTGCAGCAGCAGGTCTCCGGGGTGGTTTTCGCCGGTGGGTTCTACTCGCAGGCGGACGCGCCGCATGCTCACTACGAGCTGATCCAGGAGCGGAAGCTGCCGACCGTTCTGGTGAACGCGGCCGTCGATCACCTCGGCTTCCCTCAAGTGTCGACCGATGACACGGTCGCCGCGGAGATGGCGATCGGACACCTGCGCACGCTGGGACACCAGCGGATCGGCATGGTTCTCGGCCCGCGGGACCACATCCCGTCGCGCCGCAAGCTGGCCGCGTTCCTCGCCTCCGACGAGGGGGATCCGAAGCTGGTCGAGCACACGATGTTCTCGCTCGAGGGTGGTCATGCCGCCGGCAGCCGGCTGGTCGCCGCGGGCGTCACCGGCATCGTCTGCGCCAGCGACATCCTCGCGCTCGGCGTCATCCGCGCCGTACGGCGGGCCGGTCTGGACGTCCCTGGCGATGTCTCGGTGATCGGGTACGACGATTCCGCGATGATGAACTGCACCGACCCGCCCCTCACTACCGTCCGCCAGCCGATCGACGCGATGGGCCGTGCGGCCGTCGAGATGCTGATGGCGCTGATCGAGCGAGCCGCCGTCGCGGCCGACGAACTCCTCTTCGAGCCGGAGCTCGTCGTACGGGCCTCGACGGCCCGGGCTCGCAGCTAGCTCTCACTGCCGGTAACGCCCCGTTCACCCCAGGTGGACGGGGCGTTGGTGTGTTCAGCCGTACTCAAGTCACGTTTTTGCAATCTTCTCTTGAAGTATTGCGTTCATGTGTCGACAACCCTACGGTGTGGCGCAGAGTCGAGGGAGAGGGTTCAACATGACGACAAGGCGCCGCGGGCTCAGCCTGCTGCTGGTGGCGGGACTCGGGCTGGGGGCCGTGTCCTGCGGCTCGGGGGACGACAAGCCGGGAGCTCAAGGCTCCGGCGGACCGGTCACGATCACGGTCGGCTGTCAGCCACCGAAGAGCAATCCGAAGGAACGGGAGGCCTGGGACGCCGACGTTGCCGCGTTCCAGAAGCTGCACCCGGACATCACCATCGAGAGCAAGGACGCGTTCCCCTGTATCAACCCGGACACCTTCCAGGCGAAGCTGGCCGGCGGGACCCAGGAGGACGTGTTCTACGTCTACTACACCGACGTCCAGAAGATCATCAAGGCCCGTCAGGCCGCCGACATCAGTCAGTACATCGGTGAGGTCAAGGCGGCCAAGGACCTGCGCCCGGATGTCCAGGGCGTCTTCAAGGACGGCGACAAGACGTACGGCCTGCCCCGCAACAACTACAACATGGGCCTGGTCTACAACCGCAAGCTGTTCACCCAGGCCGGGCTCGACCCGGACAGCCCGCCGAAGACGTGGGCCGAGGTGCAGGCCGCGGCCAAGAAGATCGCCGGGCTCGGCGCCGGCTACGTCGGCTTCGGTGAGTACTCCGCAGGCAACACCGGCGGCTGGCACTTCGCCGCGTCGCTGTACGCCCGCGGCGGCTCGATGGTCGGCGACGACGGCAAGACCGCCGCGTTCAACAGCCCCGAAGGCAAGGCGGTGCTGGAGAACCTGAAGACGATGCGCTGGAACGACAACTCCATGGGCAGCAAGCAGTTGCTGCAGTGGGAGGACCTGATGCGCATGATGGGTTCGGGCAAGCTCGGCATGATGATCGGCGCACCGGACGTGGTGCAGTCGGTGAACAACGACTTCCAGGGCAAGTTCGAGGACTACGGGGTGACCGCCGTACCGGAGTCCGAGGGCAAGTCGTCGCTGAGCGGTGGTGACGGCTACATGTTCAACCCGAAGGCGTCACCGGAGAAGATCAAGGCCGGTCTGCTCTGGCTGGAGTTCCACGAGCTCACGCCGGGTCAGGGCCAGTTCAACTACGCCCGCGCCAAGGAGCAGGGCCGCCCGGTCGGTCTGCCGATCCCGGACCTGTACGGCGACTCCGCCCCGGGGAAGGAGATCGTTGCCCTGCGCAAGCAGTTCGCCACGGTCCCGGTCGACCACTTCACGCCGTACGTGACCGCGCAGTCCACGATCACCAACAAGCTCGAGCCGCCGAAGGCGCAGGAACTGTACGCCGTCCTCGACGTCGCGATGTCCGCCGTCCTGACCCGTCAGGACGCCGATATCGACAAGCTGCTCAGCGACGCTGAGTCCAAGGCCAACAAGATCCTGGCAAAGAACACGTAATGACTGTCACCCAAGAGCGGGTACGCCGTCCTCAACCGAGGGCGGCGGGCCCGCGCCCGGACGATCGAGGTGCGCTGAAACGCGCGGTCGGGCGGAACCTCACGGCGTACGGATTTCTCTGTGGTGCGCTGATCTGTTTCGCCTTGTTCTCCTGGTATCCGATGGTCCGGGAGGTGGTTCTCAGCTTCCAGGAGAACAACTTCGTGGACCCCGGGAAGTGGGTCGGATTCGACAACTTCCGGAACGTGATCGAGGATCCGGCGTTCCGGCAGGCCTGGCTGAACACCGCGGTCTTCAGCGGGCTGGCACTGGTGGTCGGATATGCGGTGCCGTTCGTGCTGGCGGTCGTACTGAACGAGCTGAAGCACGCCAAGGCGTACCTGCGGTTCGTGGTCTACCTGCCGGTGATGCTGCCGCCGGCGGTCGCCGTACTGCTGTTCAAGTGGTTCTACGATCCGGGCGCCGGCCTGTTCAACCAGGTGCTTGGGGCTTTTGGGATACCGGCCTTGAGCTGGCTGGATTCCACCAGTACGGCGCTCATCAGCCTTGTGCTCGTGTCGACCTGGATGAACCTCGGGACCGGCACCCTCATCTACCTGGCCGCGCTGCAGAGCATCCCCGGTGATCTCTACGAGTCCGCCGAGCTCGACGGTGCCGGTCTGTTCCGGCGGGTCTGGCACGTGACGATCCCGCAGACCAAGCTGATCCTGCTGGTGATGCTGCTCCTGCAGGTCGTCGCCACCATGCAGGTCTTCATCGAGCCGTACCTGCTCACCGGCGGCGGCCCGGAGAACGCGACCGTCACGGTCGCCTACCTGATGTACCAGTACGCCTTCAACTTCGGTGACTTCGGTGGCGGTAGCGCGCTCGGCCTGATGCTGATGATCGTGCTGATGACGTTCTCCGCGATCTACCTGCGAGTCTCCCGGGAGGCGGAGCGATGACGAGAACCCTGGTGTCCCCGCTGTCCCTGCAGTCTTCGCGTGGCAAGGCGATCTACTGGACGATCCTCGTCATCACCGTGATCGGTTTCACCGGTGCCTTCGTCTTCCCGCTGTACTGGATGATCACCGGCGCCCTGAAGTCGCCCGACGAACTCGCGCAGATCCCGCCGAGCTTCTTCCCTTCGCATTTCGATTTCGGCGTGTACGTCGAGGCGTGGAACCAGCTCCAGCTCGGCGTCTTCCTGAAGAACACCGCCCTGTACGCCGGGGGCGCGTGGCTGTTCACCCTCGCAGTCGACGTCTCCGCGGCGTACGCGTTGTCGAAGCTCCGGCCGATGTTCGGGAAGGTCGTCCTCGGGCTGATGCTGGCCACGTTGATGATCCCGCCGATGGTGCTGCTGCTGCCGACGTACCTGGTGGCCAAGGATCTGCCGATCCTGCACCTCGATCTGCTCAACACCCCGTGGGCGATCTGGTTGCCGGCGGCCGCGAACGGGTTCTTCGTGTTCCTGCTGAAGCGGTTCTTCGACTCGATCCCGAAGGAACTGCTGGAGGCGGCCGAGATCGACGGCGCGTCACCGATGCGGATCCTCTGGTCGATCGTGCTGCCGGTGTCGCGGCCGATCCTCGGCGTGGTCTCGATCCTGTCCGTGGTGACCGTGTGGAAGGACTTCGTCTGGCCGCTGCTGGTGCTGCCGGAGACCGACAAGATGTCGATCAGCGTCGGGATCGCGTCGTTGTCCGCGCAGATGCCGCAGAACGTGCTGATCGCGTCGCTGGTGATCGCCAGTCTGCCCACGATCCTTGTTTTCTTCGTGTTCCAGCGCAGCATCATGGCCGGCCTCACCGCCGGTTCCCTCAAAGGTTAAGGAGCTTCGATGGCAGACGTTTGGTGGCGTGGCGCGGCGATCTACCAGGTCTACCTGCGCAGCTTTGCCGACGGCAACGGTGACGGGATCGGCGACCTCGCCGGTCTGCGCGCCAGGTTGCCGTACCTGGCCGAGCTCGGCGTCGACGCGATCTGGCTCAACCCCTGGTACCCGTCCCCGATGGCCGACGGCGGGTACGACGTCGCCGACTACCGCGCGATCGAGCCCGCCTTCGGCACGTTGGCCGAGGCCGAGGCGTACATCGCCGAGGCACACGCGCTGAACATCCGCACCATCATCGACATCGTCCCGAACCACGGCTCCGACCAGCAGGACTGGTTCCTCCAGGCCCTGCAGGCCGGACCGGGTTCGCCTGCACGCGAACGGTTCATCTTCCGGCCGGGGCGTGGTGATCAGCCGCCGAACGACTGGCAGTCGATCTTCGCCGGCCCGGCATGGACGCAGGTACCGGACGGGGAGTGGTACCTGCACCTGTTCGCTCCCGAGCAGCCCGACTTCAACTGGCGCAACCCCGAGGTGGTCGAGGAGTTCCACGACATCCTCCGCTTCTGGCTGGACCGCGGCGTCGACGGCATCCGGATCGACAGCGCCGCCGTACTGTTCAAGGATCTGGACAGCGTCGAGGAGTCCTACACCGACCACGACGAGGTGCACGACGTGTACCGCGAATGGCGGCGCATCACCGACTCGTACGACGGCCGCTTCCTGGTCGGCGAGATGTGGATGCCGGACCAGGAGCGCTTCGCGCTCTACCTGCGCCCCGACGAAATGCACACCGCCTTCAACTTCGACTTCCTCTCCCGCCCCTGGGAAGCCGCCGAGCTGCGCGCCTCGATCGACCTCACGCTCCAGACCCACATCCCGATCGGCGCACCCCCCACCTGGGTCCTCTCCAACCACGACGTCACCCGCCCGGTCACCAAGTACGGCCGCCCCGACACGTCGTTCTCCCACCAGGACCGCAAACACGGCATGCACACCGACCTGGTCCTGGGCGAACGCCGAGCCCGCGCCGCAGCCCTGCTGGCGATGGCCCTCCCCGGCGCCGTCTACGTCTACCAAGGCGAAGAACTAGGCCTCCCCGAGGTAGAAGACCTCCCCGACAACCTGCTCCAGGACCCCATCTTCGCCCGCTCCCAAGGCACCGACCGAGGCCGCGACGGCTGCCGAGTCCCCCTCCCCTGGTCAGGCAAGGAACCCCCCTTCGGCTTCGGCACCGGAACCCCCTGGCTCCCCCAACCCCCCGACTGGAAGAACCTCACCGTCGAATCCCAGCAAGCCGACCAGAACTCCATGCTCGCCCTCTACCGCAACGCCCTGACAATCCGCCGCCACCACCTGGGCGACGGATCCCTAACCTGGCTCGACTCCGCCCCCGGCGTCCTGTCCTTCCAACGAGAGTCCCTCACCAGCATCACCAACCTCACCCCCGAGCCGATCGACCTCCCGCCGTACCAGGACCTCCTCCTCACCAGCAGCCCCCTCGACAACGGCAAACTCCCCCCGGACACCACCGCCTGGATCCGCTAACCGCCGATCAGTTCTGCGATTCGCTGGGCCTGGTCACGCAGCGAGTCGGGAATCCCCGGCTCGCCTGCGGCCTTCGCAAAGGCCATCGGGATCTGCGCCCGGAGGGTTCTGACCCGGCTGATCGCCTCATCGTGGGTCAGACCCAGACGGTTGCCAACGACTGCCCAGTCCTTCTCGGTGACGCTGACCATGTCCCAGTGCTCGCCGATCTTCATCGCCGACTGCAGCCGCGACTCCTGGTCGTACGGCAGGTAGGACGCAACGTCGTACAACGGTGCCAGCCGGACATCGCGTGGGCCCAGCAGGATCGAGAAGTTCTTCGCGTGCGCATCCGTCGCCGCGATCGCGACGTTGTAGACGAGGTAGTCGAAGAACGTACGGAGGTTGGTCTGTTGAGACGCGGGCAGACCGCTGGTGGTGAGTAGCCGCCCGATCTGCGCAATGCCCGGGCCGCCGTCGGACTGGTACTTCTTACCGGGTGGGACAGAGAGCGCCTGGCACAGGTCCTCTTGGTGCAGCCGTCGCCAGCGACCGGCTTTGTCGAGTATCCGGTCGTACCGGCGGGCGACCAGCACCTCGTAGTGATCGGATGTGAGCAGCTCGGTGTCCGCGGCGGGCAGACCGCAGAGTTGTGCTGCCCGCAGACACAGGTGCTCGTTGAGGTGATGCCCGGCAAAGCGTGGCATCGAAGGTTTGAGAATGTGCGTGGTCGGTGTCGAGTCGCACGGCACTCCCCAACGCCCTTCCGGTGAGCGAAACAAGGCGATCTTGCTCTGAGCGCCGGCCAGACTCCATCGGCCTGCGTTCCGGCCCGGATCCCAGCTCTCCGGACTCCGGGCGAGGCCGGTGAGCGTTCGGTCGAAGTCCTCCTCGTCGAGCCACTCGATCTCACCTTGCCGACCGGCCGCGTCGTCGCAGTCCGACGTCATCGGCAGCACTTGTACGGCGCCCGCTACGTCGCGGCCGATATGCCCCAGCAAGGCGAACGGATTGTTGGCGGAGACGCCGTACTTCCGGCTGAGCCGCTGGAGCGCCGGCTCGCTGTCAGGCAGCAGCCCGGAGATGAACGCGAGAACTCTCTTGTTGGCGTGAGTGCCTTCTGCCTTGGGCATCGACAGGGACAACGGCACGGTCGACGCATCGTGCCGATAGGCGTCGTCGTACTCGAACGACAGGCTGCCGTGTGCGCTCTGCTGGAGAGTGCCGACCCGGACACCGTCGAGGTAGGTGGCGAGGTGTGCTTCAGCCATTGGCAGCTGGGGGCAGGCCGGACTGGGCCGCGGATTCGGTCGAGTCTTCGGTGAGGGTGCTGAAGACCTCCGACCAGGCGGCAGCGGTCAGGTCGTCGACGGCTGGATCGTCATCGCTGACCTCGAGGACAAGGCCGGCAGCCGCGAGTGTGTTCAGAACCAGTTGCAACTCGAGGCGCGCGTGGCCCTGTTCGAGCCGGACGAGCCACTCCCGGGAGACGTTTGCTCGGCGAGCCAGCTCTTGCTGGGTCAGGCCGTGCCGGCGGCGTGCGTCGCGCACCGCTGCACCGAGATTGCGTGCCGAGCGGATCTCCATGGCACCTCCTGATCAATGTGACCGTACCGCCACTTTAGCAAAAGTTGCCGTACGACCACAAAGGCGAAATGTGACCGTACGGCAACTTTATTGGATGTTGCCGTACGGCCACATTGTTGCTCAGGTGAGGGGTTTGAAGCGGCGGAGGCGGAGGCTGTTGGTTACTACGAAGACTGAGCTGAGGGCCATGGCGGCGCCGGCGAGCATGGGGTTGAGGAGGCCGGCGGCGGCTAGGGGGATGGCGGCTACGTTGTAGGCGAAGGCCCAGAAGAGGTTGCCGCGGATGGTGCGGAGGGTGCTTCGGGAGAGCCTGATGGCGTCGGCGGCGGCTCGGAGGTCGCCGCGGACGAGGGTCAGGTCGCTGGCTTCGATGGCTACGTCGGTGCCGGTGCCCATGCTGAGGCCTAGGTCCGCTTGGGCCAGGGCGGCGGCGTCGTTGACGCCGTCGCCGACCATGGCGACGACGCGGCCCTCGCCTTGTAGCTTCTTCACCGCATCCACCTTGCCGGCCGGTAGGACCTCGGCGATGACCTCGTCGATGCCTACTTCGCGGGCGACCTTCCGTGCGACGGCTTCGTTGTCCCCGGTCAGGAGGACTGGCCGCAGGCCGAGTGCTTTCAGGTCTTTGATGGCCTGGGCCGAAGTGGGCTTCACCGTGTCGGCGATCACCAGTACGGCGCGGGCCTGACCGTCCCAGCCGACGGCTACTGCGGTGCTGCCTTCGGCCTCGGCGTGCTCCTTCGCGTGCGCCAGCTCGGCGGGGAGGTGCTGGCTCCACTCCTCCAGGAGCTGGGTGCGGCCGACCAGGACTGCGTGGCCGTCGACGATGCCTTGGACTCCGAGGCCTTCGACGTTGCCGAAGTCCTCGACCTCGGGCAGCTTGCCGGCTGCCAGCGCGGCGCGGGCGACGGCTTGGGCGATCGGGTGCTCGCTGGAGTGCTCCAGCGCTCCGGCCAGGCGCAGTACCTCAGCGCGGTCCTGATCAGGCGCCAGCAGTACGTCGACCAGCTCCATCCGCCCCGTGGTCACGGTGCCGGTCTTGTCGAGGATGACGGTGTCGACGCGACGGGTGGATTCGAGCACCTCGGGACCCTTGATCAGGATGCCGAGCTGCGCGCCCCGCCCGGTGCCGACCAGGAGTGCGGTCGGCGTGGCAAGCCCAAGTGCACAAGGGCAAGCAATGATCAGTACGGCGACCGCCGCGGTGAACGCGACCTCGACCGGCGAACCGTTACCCAGCCAGAAGCCGAGCGTGGCCAGCGCCAGCCCGATCACGACCGGCACGAAGACCCCGGACACCCTGTCCGCAAGCCTCTGTACGGCGGCCTTCCCGTTCTGCGCGTCCTCCACGAGCCGCGCCATCTGCGCGAGCTGGGTATCCCCGCCGACCCGGGTCGCCCGGACCACGAGCCGACCGCCCGCATTCACGGTCGCCCCCACGACGGCGTCACCCGAACCGACCTCGACCGGCACCGACTCACCGGTCAGCATGGACGCGTCGACCGCGCTGCTCCCAGTGACCACGACCCCGTCGGTCGCGATCTTCTCGCCCGGCCGGACGACGAACTCGTCACCGACCATCAGCTGCTCGGCCGGGATCCGCGTCTCCACGCCATTTCGCAGTACGGCGACCTCCTTCGCGCCGAGCTCCAGCAGGGCGCGCAGAGCAGCACCCGACCGCCGCTTGGCCCGGGCCTCGAAGTACCGGCCGGCCAGGATGAAGGTCGTCACGCCGGCCGCGACTTCGAGGTAGATCTCCTCGGCGCCGCCACCTCGCGATGGGATCAGCGTGAACGGCATCGTCATCCCGGGCTCACCAGCGGAGCCGAGGAACAGCGCATAGAGCGACCAGCCGAAGGCGCTCAGCACGCCGACCGAGATCAGCGTGTCCATCGTCGCCGCGCCATGCCGCAGGTTGGTCCAGGCGGCCTTGTGGAACGGCCAGGCCGCCCACGTCACGACCGGGAACGCCAGCGTCAGCGACGCCCACTGCCAGAAGTCGAACTGCAGCGCCGGAATCATGCCGAAGGCAATCACCGGTACGGCGAGGACGGCGCTCGCGATCAGTCGCTCGCGCAACGGCCGGAGCTCGTCGATCTCGTTTTCCTTGCCCTCAGCAACAACTGGGAGAGCCGCGGTGTAGCCGGTCTTCTCCACGGTCGCGACCAGATCGTCGGTGGTGACACCGTCGCCGTACGTGACCTTGGCCTTCTCGGTGGCGTAGTTGACGGTCGCGGTCACCCCGTCCATCCGGTTCAGCTTCTTCTCGACCCGCATCGCACAGGAGGCGCAGGTCATCCCACCGATGACAAGTTCAACGGATTGGCTCATGGTTGCTGCTCTCCTCTCAGTGACCGTGCGGGGTGTCTTCATGCGATGGCGTGGACGGCTTCGACGGCTGCGACGGCAGCACGGTGGGCGGAACGATCGCCTTGCCCTCGCCACCGACCTGCACCGTGAACTCGGCCGTGTGCACAGCGCCCGCATGCTGGAAGTCCAGGAACAGCCGGTATGTCCCGGCCGTCGGGAAGGTGGTGCCGAACTTGATCTCCGGCCCGCCCTTCATCCCTGCCTTGGCGTCTTGCGACGGATGGTTATGCAGGTAGGCGAGGTCGCCGCTGCGCAGCGAGACCAGATGCCCGAACGCTCCGAGATACGGCTGCAGATCGGTGACCGGCTTGCCGCCGCTACTGACCCGGAACGTCAGCTCGGATTCCTTCCCCGCAACCGGAGTCCCGGCCAGCGTCACGTCGTACTCGTGCACGCTGTAGCTACTGGCCGGATCGTTCAGCGGGACCGGGATGTACAGCCCGGACACGTTCACATCGGTCCCGAGTGTCAGCGTGCGATCGAACCCGGCCGGCTGGAAGTCGGCGTACAGGCGCCAGGTGCCACCGGCTGTGAACGTGAACGGAATCGACCACGTGCCACCGGCATCCCGCGTGGGATGAACATGATGGAACCCGGACAGATCCCGCCGTACGACGATCAGGTGCAGATCCTTCTCGTGGGTCGGGGTGTAGCCGGTGACCGGCTTCCCGTCCGGACCCTTGATCGTGAACCGCAGCACCGTCTTGCTGTTCGCGGTGAAGAACGTCGACTCCGGCTCGAAGGTGTAGCCGGCGTCGGACACCGCGAGCCCGGGCAGCTGCCCACTCGACTCGCTGTGCCCGGCCCCGTGGGTCTCACCGCCCATACCCGCCATGTCGGTGGGGGGAGCGGGGTCGGCCGCCGCGACCGGGTCGACGGCGGAGCCGATCGCGAACGCCGCCGCGAAGGCGAGCGCGAGCGCACCGGCGAACGCGCCGAGCCGGAGCGCGACGGCCCGGCTCATGACGCGGCCAGTTCGTAGCCCGCCTCGTCGACGGCCTCGCGTACGGCGGTCTCGTCGAGTACGGCGGCGCTGGTCACGTGCACGGCGGACGTGCCACCGGCGTTCAGGTCGATCTTCACCTCGGTGACGCCGTCCAGCTTGGTGAGTTCCTCGGTGACGGCCGACGTGCAGTGCCCGCAGGTCATGCCGCTGACGGAGTAGGTCGTGGTGGTCATATCGGTCTCCTTTGAAGTTAGCTACGGACCAGGCGGGCGATCGCGTCGGAGGCCTCGCGGACCTTCTCCTCCGCCTCCGCGCCACCCTTCTGCGCGGCCTCGACCACGCAGTGCGACAGGTGCTCGTCGAGCAGCTCGAGCGAGAACGACTGCAGTGCCTTGGTGGCCGCCGACACCTGGGTCAGGATGTCGATGCAGTACTTGTCCTCCTCGACCATCCGCTGCAGACCGCGAATCTGTCCCTCGATCCGCCGCAGCCGCTTCAGGTGGCTGGACTTCTCGGACGTATATCCGTGGACGTGTTCTTCGGTCATCGGCGGATCCTTTGCTCGCGCTTGCTACCCCTCCGGGGTATGTCGACACCCAGAAAGTACCCCCTCCGGGTATCAGAAGCAAGTCCGCGGCGAATACCGGTCGGGGGTATGTCGTGTCCCCCGTGCGAGCTACCGCGAAGTGCCCGCTCAGTGGTGACGCTTCGCAGTCGGCAGATCCCTAGCGTTTGAGGCATCACGCCAACCTCGACGAAGGAGCCGTCATGCGACTGATCAAGCAACTCGCCGTCGTCCTGCTGATTTCGCTGATCGGCGGCCAGCTCATGGCCGCCGCGAACTGGAACACCCCGCTCGCACTGCTCATCGGGTTCGGTACAGCCATCGCCGCGCTGTTCGGATATCGCTGGGTGGTGCGACGTACCGAACGTCGCGACGTGACCGAAGCCGCCTGGTCCGGAGCCGCCGCCGCGGTTGGACGTGGGTTGCTCATCGGCCTCGGCATGTTCGTGGCCGTGATCGCGAACATCGCTCTCCTCGGCGGCTACCACGTGGCCGGCTGGGGTTCGGTGAGCGGCGCCCTCGCGCTCTTCGGGTTCACCGCGGCAACGGCGGTGACCGAAGAGCTGATGTACCGCGGTGTGCTGTTCCGGATCATCGAGGGTCGTCTCGGCACCTGGGCCGCGCTGGGCCTCACCGCAGCGCTGTTCGGGCTGTCCCATCTGCTCAACGCGAACGCCACGCTGTGGGGTGCCCTCGCCATCGCGGTCGAGGCCGGCGGAATGCTGGGTGCGGCCTACGTTGCCACCCGCAACCTCTGGGTACCGATCGGCATCCACTTCGCCTGGAACTTCGCCGAGGGCGGCATCTTCGGCACCGAAATCTCTGGCAACAACACCCCACAGGGCCTGCTGGACGGCGTGCTGTCCGGACCCTCCATGCTGACCGGCGGGGCGTTCGGCCCCGAAGGCAGCGTGTACTCGGTGGGCGCCGGACTGCTCGTCACCATCGCCTTCCTGTGGCTGGCTCGGCGGCGCGGCAACCTCGTCGCTCCCCGCCGCCGGAGTGCACCGGCCGCTACCCTCGTCCCGTGATGCGGATCCGCGAGCTGTGGCGTCGTTCCAGCGTGCTGGTCCGGGATCTGCCGCTGGCCCTCGCGCTCGTGATCGTCTCGCTCGTCCCGGCCATGGACGGTCAGGGCACCCAGGTCGGCAACCTGCCCACGCGACCACAGGATGCGTTGGCGCTCGCCGTGATCGCGCTCGAGAGCCTCCCGCTGCTCGGCCGCCGCCGCTGGCCGGCTGCCTCCTTGGCGCTGGTGGCGATCGGTTTCGCGATGGATCAGTTGCTGGCCTATCACACGGCCTCCAGTACGGCGTTGCCGATCGCGCTCGTGAGTACGGCGCTCCACCTGGAGCAGTACCGGCGGACGGCGATGATCGCCTTGTCAGCCGCGTACGTCGTGTTCGCGGTCGCGCTGGATTTGCGCGGGTCGACCGAGGGAACCGCCGGGTACATCCTCTTCTACCTGGCGCTGGTGGTTGCCTGGGGCATCGGTTCCTGGCTCCGGCTGAACCGCGCCGCCGAGGCCGAACGACGCCGGCACGTCGCGGAACTCGCCCGCACTACCGAGCGCAGCCTGATCGCCCGGGACCTGCACGACATCGTCACCCATCACGTCACCGCGATGGTGGTTCAGGCGGAGGCAGCCCGCTATCTGACCGCCGCACCGGAGCGCCTCGACGACACCCTGACCGCGATCACCGACACCGGCCGGCGAGCCATCTCCGACCTGCGGCATCTGCTCGACGTCCTCAACCCGGATCACGGGAGCGAACCGCGGTCGCCGTCGATCGGCGAGCTGGGCGCACTGATCGAGCAGGCCAGGCAAGCCGGTCAGCCGGTCGAGTTCCGCGAAGAAGGCGAGCAGTTGGCGACCACCGGCAGCGCCGAGGTGACGACGTACCGGGTGGTGCAGGAGGCTCTGACCAACGCGCTCAAACACTCGCACGGCGGCCGTACGGCGGTCCGCGTGCGGCACGGTGAACGGGAGATCGACGTGGAGATCCGCACCGAGAACACCCGCGCGCACACCGTCTCCCCGGGTGGGAGCGGGCGCGGTCTGAGCGGTCTGCGTGAGCGGGTCGAGGTGCTCGGCGGCGACTTCACGGCGGGCGAGCGGGACGGCGGGTTCGTCGTACAGGCTCGGATTCCGGTCGGGGGAGCGGCGTGACCGCGCCGGTGCGCGTCCTGGTCTGCGACGACCAGGCGCTGATCCGGACCGGGTTCGCCACCATCATCGACGCGCAGCCCGACCTCGAGATCGTCGGCGAGTGCGGCGACGGTCGCGCCGCGGTCGAGCTCGCCACCCTGCTGCGGCCCGATGTCGTCGTCATGGACGTGCGGATGCCGGTCCTGGACGGTATTGAAGCTACCCGGCTGCTGGCCGGCGACGGTGTCGAGCATCCCGTGAAGGTCCTGGTGGTCACGACGTTCAACCTCGACGAGTACGTCTACGAGGCGCTCCGCGCCGGAGCGAGCGGCTTCCTCCTGAAGGACGCTCCGCCCGCCCAGCTCCTCAACGGCATCCGCACAGTTGCCACCGGCGCCGCCCTGCTCGCGCCCGAGGTCACCCGCCAGCTCGTCGGCCGGTACGCCGCCCGGATCCGCCCCGCCCAGGTGACCCCGGAGGACTCCCCGCTGACCGCACGAGAGCTGGAAGTCCTACGGCTCATCGCGGACGGCATGTCCAACAGTGAGATCGCCGAAACACTCGTGATCAGCCCGGAGACCGTCAAGACCTACGTCTCCCGCATCCTCACCAAACTCAACCTCCGCGACCGCGTCCAGGCCGTGGTCCACGCCTACCGCCACGGCCTGGTCAGCTGACGCGAGCTGCGTGCTGGGCGAGTCCGGTCGCCATCCGCTGCATGAAACGCCGCAGGTACCACTGAAGGAACCAGCCGGTCCCGCGACCGGCAGCACCAGATGCAGGTCCGCCGTACGTACCGATCCATGTCGAACCCGACGTACGGCGTGAGGTCGAAACGAGTCGTCGGAAACACCATGCGACCCAGCCTACGAGTGCCGAGCCGTGGCCTGTTCGGGCGAGAGTTCAACCAAACAGCCTTCGGTGGAGTCTTCCTCTGCAAGGATGTTCGTCCCCTCACTGCGGGGGAACGACGTGAGAGGGGTGGCATGCCTGACCTGGCGATCAGTACGCGCGGTCTGCGCAAGACGTACCGGACCCGGCGCGGCCGGACAGTAGTGGCGGTGCAGGGGCTCGATCTGGATGTTCCGGTCGGGGGTGTGCACGGTTTCCTCGGTCCCAACGGCTCCGGGAAGACGACGTCGATCCGGATGCTGCTCGGGCTGATCCGGGCCGACGCCGGCACGATGACGGTCTTCGACCGGCCGGTTCCGGCCCGGCTCCCGGAGGTGGTCGGGCGGGTCGGTGCGATCGTCGAGTCGCCGAAGTTCTTCCCGGCCTTCAGCGGCCGCAAGAACCTGGAGCTGCTCGCCGCGGCCATCGGCGCCCCGAAGCAGCGAGTGACCGAGGTGCTCGAGCAGACCTCCCTGGCCGAGCGCGGCAAGGACCGCTTCAAGGGCTACTCGCTCGGTATGAAGCAGCGGCTCGCGATCGCGGCCACCCTGCTCAAGGACCCGGACCTGCTGATCTTCGACGAGCCGACCAACGGCCTCGACCCGGCCGGTATCCGGGAGATCCGCGAGACCATGCGTGGGCTCGGCGACCAGGGCAAGACCGTTCTGGTCAGCAGCCACATCCTGGCCGAGGTCGAGCAGGTCGCGGACACGGTCTCGATCATCGGCCACGGGCGGTTGCTCGCCTCCGGCACGGTCGCTGAGGTGATCGGCGGCGGTACGACGACCACCGTGAAGGTCGGTGTGGACAACCGTGAGGCGGCCACCCGGGTACTCACCGCGGCCGGGCTCGTGGTCCGGGCCGATGGCAACTATCTGCTGGTGGACGGGGTCGAGCACCCCGCCGAGCTGACCAAGCGGCTCGCCGACCAGCAGTTGTACGTGAACGAACTGGTCCCGATCCGGGCCGACCTGGAGTCGGTGTTCCTGGAGCTGACCGCAGGGGAGGGGCTCGCGTGATCCGCCTGACCGGAGTGGAACTGCGCCGGCTGACAGCACGCCGGATCACCATGATCGGGGTGGCAGGCGTCGTACTGATCACGGCGTTCCTGCTGTTCGTGACGTGGCGGGAGGCCCGGCCGCTGTCGGAGGCCGAGCAGCGGCAGTCCCAGACGCAGTTCGAGATGGCCCACCGGGACTGGGTCCAGAACCACGAGGCGAACGAGGCCGAGTGCCGCAAGACCTACGACCAGACACCGGACCCGAAGCCCTCCATCGACGAGATGTGTTCGTACCCGGAGCCGAAGGCGTCGGAGTGGGGCAAGCCGCAGGCAGTCTTCGCGGAGATGATCCCGAACCTGCTGCAGGGCGCGTCGTACTTCCTGCTCTTCGCTGCCTTCCTGATCGGCGCCAGCTTCGTCGCGGCCGAGTTCAGCTCGGGGGCGATCGGCAACTGGCTGACCTTCGAACCGCGCCGGCTGCGGGTCTACGCCAGCAAGATCGTGGCGGCCGGCCTCTGGTTCGTCCCGCTCGGGTTGCTGATCACCGGCGTCCTGACACTGGGCGCCTACCTCATCACCGCACAACTCGGATCAACCGCAGGCACCGACTGGAGCGACGTCGTCGGCTCCCTGTCCCGAGTCGTCACCACAACGGCGATGGGCGCAGTCCTCGGCGCAGTCGTCGGCCTCGTACTGCGCCACACCGCAGCCGCGATCGGCCTCGTGATGGGCTACATCGTGCTGATCGAAGGCGTCTTCGGCAGCTTCCTCCAGAAGGCCCAGCCCTGGCTCCTGGGCCGCAACTTCGACGCCTTCGTCCTCCACGACACCACCTACTACCTCAACAAATGCGCCACCGACGCCAACGGAAACTACAACTGCGAATCCATCGAAAAGGTCCTGACCTTCGAACACGGCGCCTGGTACCTCGGCATCCTGACCCTGGTAGCAGTAGTAGCAGCCGCCGCCATCTTCCAACGCCGAGACGTCAACTAACCCGGTCGGTGCACGGGTGGTCCACCCCGCCCGTGCACCAATCCCGTACGGGAGCGGTATTCACCGGGGGACAGGCCGTTGAAGCGTTTGAAGGCGGCGCTGAAGGCGCTTTCGGTGCGGTAGCCGGAGGCTGAGGCGATGACGGCGATGGTGTCCGTGGTGTCTCGTAAGGCGCGGGCGGCGGCGTGCATGCGGAGGCGGTACAGGTAGTCGAGGGGTGTCAGCCCGACGGTTTGCTTGAACCGCTCGAAGAAGGTGGATCGCGACATCGCTGCCACCGCGGCGAGTTCGCTCACTGTCCAGGGGTGGGTCAGGTCGTCGTGCAACGCCCGCAGGGCCGGTCCGAGTTGCGGGTGGACCGAGGCGCTCATCCAGCCCGACTTCGCGTGGTCGCGCAGTACCTGCAGCAGTAGTACTTGGGCGAGCCGGTCGAGGATCAACCCACCGCTGTCGAGCTCCCGGGCAATCAGCTCGATCGTCGCGTGGGCCAGCCCGGCCTCGGCGTCGCGCACATGGATGAACGGCGGCAGTACGTCGAGAAACCGGGCCTCGGAATGGCAGGTGAAGCCCGCGCCGAGCAACGTCGTGTCGTGACCTCGACCGATCCGGGCCACTTCGCGGGGTACGCCGTTCTCGTCGTCGTAGACAGTTGCACCGAACACCGACGGCGTGTCCGGATCAGCGGCGATGCGGTACGGCCGTCGACCGACGATGACGTAACAGTCTCCCGCCTCGGCCCAGAAGCTCTGCTCGCCGACCGTCACGTGTACGCGCCCCTCGACGACGACCTCGACCCGAAGGTCCAGCCGGCCGATGAAATGCAGTGCCCACCGCCCACCCGCGTGCAACGGCGTCGCGACCGCCCACTGCACGCTGAGCATCGACAACAGGTGCTCCAGCGGATTCACAGATTCGGACGCTCCCGACAGTACGGCGGACTCTCGATCATGGTTCGGACGATGCTGCCTGCATAGCGTGGACCCAATCAGACTAGAGGAGAGCCTTGATGGACCGCGGGAACCTGTTGCTCGTACACGGTGCTTGGCACGGATCATGGTGCTGGGACCAGTTGATCCCCGAGCTGCGGACCCGAGGCTGGACCCCACTCGTGATCGACCTGCCGAGTACGTCGGCCTCCCCGGCGAGCGGCCTCGACGACGATGCCGCGGTGGTGCGGAACGCACTGCAGGCCCTCGACGGACGCGTGACAGTCCTGGCGCACTCGTACGGCGGAGTCCCGGTCGCGGAAGCGGCAGAGTCGGCGGACCAACTCATCTACCTGGCCGCGCACCTGCTGGAACCGGGCGAATCGGTCGTGAGTCCACTGGGTGGCCCCTGGTACGAGCAGGGGACGAAGGTGCTGGACGTCCCGGAGCCAGCCCGCGACCTGCTCTTCGCAGACGTTCCGGACGAACTTGCCGCGTGGGCGGTTCAGCAGCTGCAGCCGCAGAGCGCGCGAGCGTTCGAGGACGTGCAGACGACGGCAGCCTGGAAGACGGTGCCGACCGCAACGATCTTGTGCGAGGACGACCGGGCCTTCCCGCCGCTGTTCGCAGAACGAGCCGCGAAGGCGGACGTCGTACGGTATCTGCCCGGTTCGCACTCGCCGTTCCTGTCCCGCCCGGCCGCCCTCGCCGACCTGATCAGCGACCTCGGCTAGTGCGCTGACCGACGAAAGGCCCCGGAGCCTGAGCTCCGGGGCCTTTCGGGACAGCTGGTGGATCAGGCCGTGAGGCGCTCCTCGGTGGAGGAGGAGAACAGGTGCAGCTTGTCGGTCTGGGCCTCGAGGTGGATCAGCGAGCCCTTCTCGACGTTCATCCGGGCGCCGATCTTGGCGACGATCTGCTGGTGGTTGCCGTCGTGCTCGGCGGTGCCGTAGAGGAAGGCGTCGGCGCCGAGCTCCTCGATCACGGCGACGTGGACCGGCAGGCCCTTGTCGGAGACCTTGAAGGCCTCGGGGCGGACGCCGATCGACACGGTCTTGTCGCTACCGGCCTTGGCCAGGATGGAGCGCTCCACCGGGATCGTGTAGTCGCCCAGCTTGACACCGCCGTCGACCAGCTCGCCCTTGAGCAGGTTCATCGCCGGGGAACCGATGAAGCCGGCCACGAACAGGTTCTTCGGGTTGTCGTACAGGTTCAGCGGGGTGTCGACCTGCTGGAGCAGGCCGTCCTTCAGTACGGCGACGCGGTCGCCCATGGTCATGGCCTCGACCTGGTCGTGCGTGACGTACACGGTCGTGACGCCCAGCCGCTGCTGCAGCTCGGCGATCTGGGTGCGGGTCTGGACCCGGAGCTTGGCGTCGAGGTTCGACAGCGGCTCGTCCATCAGGAAGACCTGCGGGTTACGCACGATCGCGCGGCCCATCGCAACCCGCTGACGCTGACCACCGGAGAGCGCCTTCGGCTTGCGGTCCAGGTACTCCTCCAGGCCGAGCAGCTTGGCGGCCTCCAGGACGCGCTTGGCGCGGTCCTCCTTGGAGACACCCTGCATCTTCAGCGCGAAGCCCATGTTGTCCGCGACCGACATGTGCGGGTAGAGGGCGTAGTTCTGGAACACCATCGCGATGTCGCGCTCTTTCGGCGGACGGTGCGTGACGTCGCGGTCGCCGATGTAGATCGAGCCTTCGTTGACCTCTTCGAGGCCGGCCAGCATCCGCAGGGAGGTGGACTTGCCACATCCGGACGGGCCGACGAGAACCATGAACTCGCCGTCCTCGATCTCGAGGTTGAGCTTGTCGACGGCGGGGGTGTCACCACCGGGGTAGATCCGGGTGGCGGCCTTGAAAGACACAGTAGCCATGTCTGGGTACATCCCTTCACCGGCAGGAACGTGCCGGACGATCCGAGTAAAGGCCCCCGGGCGGGGGTGCGCTCATCTTCGCCGCCCGCGCTGCTCCTGACAAGGGTGCCAGGGTGTGACCTGTCCATTCTGTTCACGTACTGGACACATGTGCGCAGTCTCAGTCTGCAAGTTCTTGCAACTTCTTGCTGCAATGTCAGGGACAGGTGGGTATGGTTCCGCCGTGACTACAAGGGCACGGCTGGCGGATATCGCGGCCAAGGCGGGGGTCAGTGAGGCGACGGTCTCGCGGGTGCTGAACGGCAAACCGGGGGTCGCGGAGGACACCAAACAGTCGGTCCTGACCGCCCTCGACGTACTGGGCTTCGAGCGGCCGACCCGGTTGCGGCGCCGTTCGGCCGGGCTGATCGGGCTGGTGATGCCGGAGCTGATCAACCCGATCTTCCCGGCGTTCGCCCAGGTCATCGAGTCGGCGCTGTCGCAGCGCGGCTTCACCCCGGTGCTCTGCACGCAGTCCCCGTCCGGCGCGACGGAGGAGGAGTACGTCGAGATGCTGCTCGAGCGCGGTGTCTCGGGGATCATCTTCGTCTCCGGGCTGCACGCGGATACCGGCGCCGACCACGAGCGCTACCAGTCGCTGGTCGAGCGCCGGCTGCCGGTGGTCTTCGTGAACGGCTGGCTGCCCGAGGTCCAGGCGCCCTTCGTCTCCTCCGACGACAACGCGGCGATGGAGCTCGCGGTCGCGCATTTGGTTGCCCTCGGCCACCGTCGGATCGGCTTCGCCTCCGGGCCGGAGCGGTTCATCGTCGTCCAGCGCAAACTGGCCGGCTACCGCACCTCGATGAAGGCCCAGCTCGGCGTCACCGACGAGGACCTGGATCCGTTCGTCTCGCTGAGCATGTTCGGTGTCGAAGGTGGTCAGGCCGCCGCCCAGCCGCTCCTCGATGCCGGCGTGAGCGCCATCGTCTGCGGCTCGGACATGATGGCGCTCGGCGTCATCCGTGCGGCCCGTCAACGCGGTCTCGCCGTACCGGCCGACTTGTCGGTCGTCGGGTACGACGATGCCCCGATGATGGAGTTCACCGATCCGCCGATGACGACCATCCGCCAGCCCGTCCAGTCGATGGCGCTGGCCGCCGTACAGTCCCTGCTCGAAGAAGTCCGCGGTCATGCCACGCCGAAAACCGAGTTCCTGTTCCGCCCCGAGCTCGTCGTCCGCAACACCACCGGCCCGGCTCGCTAGAACGGGTAGCGGAGCCGGAGGTCGGGGATCGTCGTGGCGTTGGTGGCGTAGAGCGACGTGATCTCGGCGGCGGTGAGAGCACGGCTGTAGAGGCGGACGTCGTCGAGCGAACCGCGCAGGTTCTGAGCACCGTCTAGACGCTGACCCAGGTGGATCTGGAACGGCCGCTTCGGACTGAGCGAACCCAGTACGGCGGTGCTGGTCGCGACCGTGCTGCCGTCGACCGCCAGCGTGAAGGTCGAACCTTGGCGCCGGAGGGCGAAGTGGTGCCAGGCACGGTCGTTGTAGGCCTTCGTCGTCGCGAGGGTGACAGCGATCTCGCCGCTCTGTGCAAGAGCACGCAGGCGGTTCTTGGACGGTTCGGCGCGCAACCAGAGCTGCGAATAGACGTCGCCCTGGTTGTAGGCCCACAGCAGCGGCTGATCCGCCGTACTGGCGCCGTAGTTGAACCAGCCGGTCCACGTGAAGTCGCCGCTGCTGACCGCGAGCTTCTCGGCGAACGGGAGCTGGACGTAGTCGGCGGTGCCGTCGAGCGCGACCGCCGTACCGAATCGCCCTGGGGTTGCCGAGGCCCCGCGCAGGAAGCCGTGCAGGTCGTTGCCTGAGGCATCGGGTGTCGTCGGTACGCCGGTGGTGTTGCCATCCGGCAGACCGAGAGCGGACTCGGTGAACGTCGTGAACCAGATGTAGCCGTGCGACCAGTTGGCGGCGCGCTCGTAGGCCAGGCCGACGGTGTTGTCGTCCAGCAACGTCATATCCGTGTACGCCGCCATGCCGCCGTAGATGACGACGCCTGCCCCCGGATCGACCCACTCGGTGCCGCCCTTGTACGTCGACCGGATCGTCAGGTTCTCGCGGGTTGTGCCCGCACGAGTCTCCGTGGCCAGCAGTACGCGGTTGTAGCGGTCGCCCTGATCGGTGGCGCGCAGCTCGAGCGTGGACGCCTGCACAGTCGGTACGGCGAGGCTCTGCTCGGCCGCACCGGCGTGGAACCCTTGGGAGAAGGTCAGTCCGGCATCGCTCGAGACAGCCGAGGCCACGGTCGACGAGGTGTCGGTCCCGTTCTCGTCCCGGGCCAGCGCGAACAGCGAACCGTCAGGCCGCTCAAAGACCGACAACTCCTGCACACGCAGTGCAGGATCGGCCGACTCGTCGTGAGCCCCGAGGGCCCAACTAAGGCCACCGTCATCGCTGTAGACCAGCGCACCACCCTTCCGGTCGCCGATCGTCGTCGTGTAGTGCGTACCGACGACAAGCCGGCCGGCATGTGCACCCCGCCGCAGCTGGATACCGTGCGACGGCCCAGTCGCATAACCCTTCCAGCTCGGCAGCTTCACCTGCCCGGTGATCTCGCGAGGAGCAGTCCAACTCACGCCGTTGTCCTCGCTGTACTGCGACCAGACAGTGTTGTACTCCCGAGTCGTCAGCAACGAGATGCGCCCGGTCCGCGAGTCGACAACAGGCGCCGGATTGTGCGCGGTGACATCAACACCCGCATGCACAACCTTCGGCGCACTCCAGGTCTGACCCCGATCGGTCGACCGAACCATCACGACATCATGCGTCCCCGTATCCCCGCAGCTCGGCTTCCGCGCCTCCGCGAACAACACCAACGCCCCATCAGCCGCAGTCACCAACGCCGGAATCCGGAAACACGTATACCCCGCAGTCCCCGGCGAAAGAACCGCCTTCCCCTCCAACCCCACCCCGTAAGCCGGCGCCGTCAACCCACCCGCCACCACCAGCAGAACCGCAAGCAACACCCCACGAACGCGCATGCACCCAGTCTGCAGGTCGTAGTACGTCCTATGTCAATAAACTTCGCATGCCATTGCCTTGAACTCCGTGAGTGTCCAGACGCGGTTCGGCACCTGGACGTCCTCCTCCGGAACGTCGGTGGGGAGGCTCACCAGTTCGCCCGGTTTCAGCTTCGCCAGCTCGTCCTGGCTGAACTCGAGGTGCGAAGCCGACCAGCTGTTGTCATTGGTCCAGCCGTAGATCGTGTAGCGCTTCGCCGGGTCGCGCGGTTTCAGCCGGCCGTCCAGCTGCCAGCCGTTCCCGCCGTCCTTCAGGCTGAACTGCGAGAAACCCGAGACGGCGGGATCGGCGACCCAGCGGCCGAATGTCTCGTCGTTCGGCGCCTGGCCCTCCGGTACGTCCGGATCCGGTAGATAGAGCGTGGCGCCGTCGATATGCCCCTCGCACATCTGCACGACCGCCGTACCGTCGGCGAGCATTCCGAAGACGCCGCCGCCAGGCACCCCACAGCTTGTCAACGTGCCCATCCCCATGGTCACCACGAGCGAGATCCCCACCCACCTCCGCATGTTGCCAGGGTATGGGCGCCTCGTGGGCAAAGGAACTCCGGCTCGGCCTGCCCCCTGCCGGGTAGGTCGAGCCGGAGGAACGGGGTGGGTCAGCTGGTTTTGCCGTTGGCCCAGAGTTGGTTGACTTTGCTGCGCTCGGTGGCGTCCGGGGTTGCGTTGGTGCAGGAGGGGCCGGGGCCGCCGCCGGACATCAGTTCCGAGCAGGGGCCGGAGTAGTGGTCCGGCAGGCCGAGGACGTGGCCGGTCTCGTGGGCGGTGATGCGGGTGGAGTCGTACTGCTGGGACTGGGCGTGGTCGATGAAGATGTAGCCGCCGCCGTGGCCGTCGGTGGAGGCGTAGGAACCGCGGGGGTCGTTGCCCTCGGTGTAGTAGAAGTCGTAGTTGCTGCCCTCGACGAGCTGGACGTTGCTGACCGAGGAGTTCCAGATCTGGGTACTGCGGCTGATCTGGCTCGCGAAGGTCGGAGCGTCCACGGCGTAGGTGACCGTGACCGCGTCGAGCTTCTGCCCGGCTTTGGCGGCCTTGGCCTGCTTGGCGAGCGCGGACTTCATGACCGCGTCGTAGAACGCCTTGGTGGCGGCCTCGTCCTGCGGTGACCCCGTGTACGCCGCGCGCGTGGCGGCGGTGGACACGGACGGTGCTGCCGGGGCGGGAGCCGCGGTGGCAACAGCCGGTACGGCGAGTGCGGCGGCGGCGAGCCCCGCGAGACAGGAAGACAGGATGCGGCGATGCGACATGGGAGGGCCTCACTCCGGATCAGTGGCGGAAAGCAACCAGCGGACTACTGGCCGCTACAGCTCGGAGCCTGCCTCGCGCACCGATTTTCTGCACGCTTTCGGGAAGAACTCGGGGGTTAACCCGCGAATCCCGCTCCCGGCTCTATGGCCTGCATAACCGCCTACCTATGACCATGGACCCGATCTGGACCGCCACCGGACCGCCCGTTCCTAAGGTGGGTCCATGCGTTCGGTTGCCAAGGTCTTCGGCATTCTGCTGGCCGTGATTGCCGTCATCGGACTGGCCCTCGGCTCGTTCATGCTCGTCCTTTACGGCTTCGTCGAGCAATACGCCGCGCACTACACCTACGTCGTCGGCTTCAAGAAGCCCGGTGACGGTTGCGGGAACAACAAGCTGTCCGTCAGTCGAGTCACCGGGGAGCCGTTGGTGTGCGGGGTTGTCGGGTCGCCGGGCAGGTTGCCGGGCTTCACCGATGAGCAGAACGCCGAAGTAATCGCGCTGTCCAAGGAGTTGGGCGCGGACGGCTTCCAGCCGGGTGAGCGCGAACAGGTCCAGCAGCGCGTCGACCAGATCGTTGCGTCGCTCCCGCCGGACCGGTTACCGCAGCACCCGTGGTTGTGGGGCTGGAAGCTCGGCGTCATCGGTCTGGCCGGAGCAGCCGTGGTGGCCGGGGTGGTAAAGGTGGCTGTCCGGCGGAGCTGACTATTCGCCGGGGATGCCGACGTTCAGGATGCGAGCGCCGGGGCCGCGTTCGGCCAGGCGGTCGGACTTGTTGTAGAGGTTGCAGCGCTGGAGGCTGAGGCAGCCGCAGCCGATACAGCCGTCCAGGTCGTCGCGGAGCCGCTCGAGCTCGGTGATGCGCTCGTCGAGCCGGCTGCGCCACGTCTTGGACAGGCGGCTCCAGTCCGAACGGGTCGGAGTGCGGTCGTCGGGCAAGGAGTCGAGCGCCTCGCGGATCTCGGCCAACGCCAGGCCGACCCGCTGCGCCGCTTGCACGAACGCGATCCGCCGGAGCGTGCTGCGCTGGTACTGCCGCTGGTTGCCGGCTGTCCGCCGGGACCCGATCAGACCCTGGTCCTCGTAGAACCGCAGTGCCGACGCGGCCACTCCGGACCGATGAGCAATCTCCCCGATGGACAGCCAGTGGTCCTTGCTCGGGACGTTCTCCTCCGCCATACCTTCACCCTAGAACCGGACACCAAGAACTCAAGCTCACTTGAACTACAGTGAACAACCAGTTGGGTTACTGGTCTGGTGATTGGCGTCATGGTCAGAGGTAGGGGCGGATTCCTGTACACTTGTCAGGTGTCGGTGCGCGAGTCGCGTCACCAGAGTTCTTTCCAGGCGCTCCGACCCGTCGGTTTCAGCACCCGCTGAAAGTCCGGCGCCGAGGGTGCAACGCGATAGCACCCGCAGGTCGATGCCTATCTCCTGCCTGTATGTCCAGACCGGTCAGCTACTGCTGATCGGCCTCTGCGTGCGGGCCACTCGGGGTGTCGTCCGCGATTTTCGAGAGAGAGATTGTGACTCAGCACCACCCTGAAGATGCAGCTTCGAAGAAGCCGCGGCACAAGAAATTCCAGAACCAGTCTTTTGGCGAGCGGATGGGTGACACCCCCTCCACTGCGCCGGTAGCTCGTGACGACCGCCCTGAGCGTCGTGGCGGACCTTCGCAGTACTCCGACCGTGGACAGCGCGACGGTGCTCCCCGCGGTGAGGACCGGCGTCCGCCGGCCAAGGGCTACCGCTCCGACCGGAGCACGCAGCCCCGCCGTGACGACCGCCCGTCCTACCCGCGGCGCGACGACAAGCCTGCCTACCAGCAGCGCGACGAGCGTCCGTCGTACCAGAAGCGTGACGACCGCCCGCAGTACGCACGCAACGACAAGCCGGCCTTCCAGTCGCGCGACGAGCGTCCGTCGTACCAGAAGCGGGATGACAAGCCTGCCTACCAGCAGCGCGACGACCGTTCGTCGTACCAGCGCCGCGACGACAAGCCGTCGTACCAGCAGCGTGACGAGCGTCCGTCGTACCAGCGTCGGGACGACAAGCCGTCGTACCAGCGTCGGGATGACAAGCCGTCGTACCAGCGCCGCGACGACAAGCCTGCGTACCAGCAGCGCGACGACCGTCCTGCCTACCAGCAGCGTGACGAGCGTCCGTCGTACCAGAAGCGTGACGACCGGCCGACCTACGCGCAGCGGGACGACCGCTCGCGGGGCGACCGCCCGCAGTACCAGCAGCGCGACGATCGTTCGTCGTACCAGCGTCGGGACGACAAGCCGTCGTACCAGCAGCGTGACGAGCGCCCCTCGTACCAGCGTCGTGAGGACAAGCCCTACGTGAACCGTGAACGACCCAGCTACCAGGACAACCGGAGCCAGGACAACGCACCGGAGGACCTGGGCACCGTTGCCGAGGACAACCAGTTTGCCGCCCTCGGCCTCGCGCCGCGGCTCGTGCAGCGGCTGGCCCGCGACGGCATCTCCGCGCCGTTCCCGATCCAGTCCGCGACCATCCCGGACGCGCTGGCCGGTCGCGACGTGCTCGGCCGCGGCCAGACCGGCTCCGGCAAGACCCTCAGCTTCGGCCTGCCGACGCTGATGCGGTTGGCCGGTGGCCACACCGAGTCGCGCCGCCCGCGCGGGATGATCCTGGTCCCGACCCGCGAGCTCGCGATGCAGGTGCACGACGCGCTCGAGCCGCTCGCCCACGTGATGGGTGTTTCGCTCAAGCTCATCGCGGGTGGCCTGCCCTACCCGAAGCAGATCGAGTCGCTGCGCCGCGGCGTCGACCTGCTGATCGCCACCCCCGGCCGGCTGATCGACCTGTGTGAGCAGGGCGCTGCCGACCTGGGCGCGGTCGAGGTCGCGATCCTCGACGAGGCCGACCACATGTGCGACATGGGCTTCATGCCGGCCGTCACCACGCTGCTCGACCTGACGCCGAAGGACGGCCAGCGGCTGCTCTTCTCGGCGACGCTGGACAACGACGTCGACACGATCGTCAAGACCTACCTGAAGGACCCGGTCACGCACTCGACCGAGTCCGGCCAGGCCACGGTCTCCACGATGGAGCACCACCTGCTCGTCATCGAGCCGGGTCACAAGCAGTCGCTGACGGCCGAGCTGGCCAGCCGCGACGGCCGCACCATCGTCTTCGTTCGCACCAAGCTGGGCGCCGATCGCGTCGCCACCCAGCTGCGCGACCGTGGCGTGATGGCCGCGGCCCTGCACGGTGGCCTGACCCAGGGCGCCCGCAACCGGACGCTGGACCAGTTCAAGGACGGTTCGGTTCCGGTGCTGGTGGCAACGGATGTCGCCGCGCGCGGTATCCACGTCGACGACGTCGGCCTGGTCGTTCAGGCTGACCCGCCCGCCGAGCACAAGGACTACCTGCACCGCGCAGGCCGTACGGCGCGCGCCGGCGGCAAGGGCGCGGTTGTCACCCTGCTCCTGCCGCACCAGCGTCGGGGCATGATCCGGATGGCCGAGACGGCCGGTGTCGAGGCCGAGCCGGTCCGCGCCCGTCCGGGCGACGAGCTGGTCACCGAGCTGACCGGCGGCAAGACGCCGTCCGGCTACCCGGTCCGGCTCCCCGCACCGAAGCCGCAGCGCGGCAGCGGTGGCGGCGGTCGTCGCTTCGGCGGCGGCAGCGGCCCGCGCCGGAGCAACTCTGGCCCGCGCCGGGACAGCAGCGGCCCGCGTCGCGACAGCAACAGCGGCCCGCGCAAGTCGTACCAGCACTGAAACTAGAACGAAGCCCCGGTCTCCTGCAGAGGAGGTCGGGGCTTTGTTATGTCAGCAGCGACCAGAGCCTGGCCAGGATGACGTCGATCTCGTCCTTGGTGAGTGGGACGAGCTCGAGCACCAACTGGTCATCGGCGACCCGGTCGGTCATCACATAGATCGACGGAGAGCCGGCCTCCAATTGAGTGGCGACGTCCTGCGCGTCAGGCACTTTGAGGACCACGCGGGACACCTGCAGACCGGTCGGATCCGGTACGACGGTCGCCGTGACACCGGGAATCCGGGCCGCGGCTTCGGCGAAGGCGGTGACCTTGGCCAGCTCGTCGGCCTCCCACTTCATCCGGTCCAGCGCCTGCCACTCCTCGAGTGCGGCGATGACCCCGATGACGGCCTCTTTGGTCGGCTTCATCCCCCGGCCGATGCCCTTCTCCTGCGCCCGGACGGCCTGCACGAGCGGCCAGGTCCCGGCGATCAGCCCGGCAGTGGGTGACGCGAGGTACTTCTGCCCGCTGATCAGCACCAGGTCGGCACCGGTCGCCAGCAGGTCGGCCACCCGCGGGAACTGGGCAGCCCCGTCGATGATCGCCGGTACGCCGCGGCGGTGGGCGGCGCGGATCGCCGCCACCAGGTCGATCGGCGGACCGCTGGTCAGCCGCGACGATACGAGGACAAGGCAACAAACGTCGGGCCCGTCGAGCTCAGCTTCCAGATCCTCAAGGGTGCAACGGTTCTCGTCCCCGGCCAGATCGACCTGCGCACCCGACAACCGGATGGCCTGCAGGTTGGAGTGGCCGTAGTCGACCACGTGACAGGCCGGCATCACCACCCGGTTGTGCATATCCGTTGCGTCCGGCAACGATGCGATCCGGCGCGGGTCGGACCCGGCCATGGTGGCCGCGACGGCGAGCGTGATCCCGGCCGCGGTGCAGTGCACGACGGCACCCGCCTGGGCGCCGGTCACCTGGGCGATCGTCTCACTCGCCCGGTCACCGAGCTCGGCCATCACGAAGAACTCGGGTAAAGCCTGTGCGACGGCCTCCGCCACCCCGTCGGAACTCCGTGACACCCCCAGCGGGGTGTAGGTGCCCCTGGCGTTGATCACCGCACTCAACCGATAGCGGTCATGAATGCTCATGGTGGTGGACAGAGTAGTGGTCACTGTCCGTACTTGAACAGTGGTCACCCCGGACGAATTGCGGCGCCGGTTCCGAACTCTTGACCTCGAAGCTACTAGTGAGTCATTCTCAGTTTCTTCGACCAAGGGAGGACTCCGTGCCCCGCCCCGCGCCCAGGACCCGCACCCTTCGTACCGCCATCGCAGTGCTCGCCAGTACCGCCGTACTGGCCACATTGCCCGTGCCTACTACTCAGGCCACCCCTCAAGTGACGACCCAGGTAGCTGCGCCGGTGGACTACTGCGCCGCGCAGTGCCGCGACATCCTGCCACCCGGACAGAACGGCAACGCCACCTTCACGGATCTCCTTGCCTTCAAGGCGTTAGGGGTCCGTCCGCCGCATTTCAGCGACACCGTGAAGCCCTATCAGGATCTGGTCTGGAACTCCCAGGGCATCCAGGACGACGGACTCGCGCCGTACTTCGACGATGCCTCGTTCGGAGTGAAGCCGGCCGATGTCGCGAGCACGATCTCGCCACGCTCGGACGTCACGATCGTCCGGGACAAGTCGCGCGGGATCCCGCACATCACCGGCACCACGCGCCTGGGCACGATGTTCGGTGCCGGGTTCGCCGGGGCGCAGGACCGGTTGTTCGTGATGGATGTGTTCCGGCATCTCGGCCGCGGCCAGCTGACGCCGTTCGCCGGTGGTGCGGCAGCGAACCGGGCATTCGAGCAGGAGTTCTGGCGGACCGCGCCGTACACGGAAGCCGACCTGCAGCGCCAGTACGACAGCGCCGACGAGCTGTACGGCGCCGACGGCGTGAAGATGCAGCAGGACATCCAGGCCTGGGTCGACGGGGTCAACCACTACATCAACACGATCGGCATCGCGTACCCCGGTGAATACGTGGCGCTCGGTCTGGACTGGCCGACGCAGCCGTGGAAGGTGACCGACGTGGTCGCCACCGCGGCCGTGGTGGCCGGCATCTTCGGCACCGGCGGTGGGTCCGAAGTGAACTCCGCCCTTGCCCTGCTGGAAGCCCAGGCGAAGTACGGCGTTGCCCAGGGCACCAAAGTCTGGGAGTCGTTCCGCTCGCAGAACGACCCGGAAGCCAGTACGACGGTCCACAACGGTACGTCGTTCCCCTACGGAACCACCGGTCCGAACCCGGCCGGCCGGGCGATGCCCGATCGTGGCTCGGTCACTCCGGAGCCCGAGGTCATCAACGAGACCGTCAACAAGACGGCCACCGCCAAGCCCGCGCCCAAGGGTTCCGAAAGCCTCAAGGGCATCTTCGACGGCGGTGTCTTCCCCGAGGGTTACGGCAAGAAGGCGATGTCGAACGCGCTGCTGGTCTCCGGTGCACACACCGAGAGCGGCAACCCGGTCGCGATCTACGGCCCGCAGACCGGCTACTTCGCACCGCAACTCCTGCTGCGCCAAGAGCTTCAGGGTCCTGGCATCAGTACCCGCGGGATCGCGTTCTCCGGCCTCAACTTCTACACGCTGATCGGCCGCGGTCCGGACTACTCGTGGAGCGCGACCTCCGCCGGTCAGGACATCACCGACACGTTCGCGGTACCGCTCTGTGAGCCGAACGGGGGTACGCCGACGAAGAATTCGGCGTACTACGTCTTCCGGGGCGAGTGCACTCCGATCGAGCGGCTCGAGCGGAACAACGCGTGGTACTCGAGCCTGGGGTCGTCGGAACCGGCCGGCTCGTACACGTTGGTTGCCCTGCGCACCAAGTTCGGCCTCGTCACGCACCGCGGCACAGTGGGCGGCAAGCCGGTGCTGTTCACGAAGAACCGGTCGACGTACGGCAACGACGCGGGATCCGCGCTCGGCTTCATGCTGTTCAACGACCCGGAGAAGATGAAGTCCGCGACCGACTTCAAGAAGGCCGCGGAGAAGATCGGCTACACCTTCAACTGGTTCTACACCGACAAGTCGTCGATCGCGTACTACAACTCCGGTGACAACCCGGTCCGCGCGGCGGGCGCCGATCCGAACCTGCCGACCTGGAGCACCTACGAGTGGCAGGGCTGGAACTCGTCCACCAACCGCGCGACGTACACGCCACCGGCCGAGCATCCGCAGGTCGTCAACCAGGACTACCTGACCAGCTGGAACAACAAGCAGGCGCCGGGGTTCTCGGCCTCCGACGGTCAATGGGGCTACAACGGTCTGTACCGGGACCAGCCGCTCGACGATCGGATCAAGGCAGTGATCGGCAGCGGGCAGAAGTTCACCCGCGGCAAGCTGGTCGAGGTGATGGAGGGCGCGGCTACGGTCGACCTGCGCGCCGACTACGTGCTGCCGTACCTGCTCCGGGTGCTGAAGAGCGCACCGATCGCCGACCCGGCGGTGGCGGACGCGGTCGCCAAGCTGACCGCCTGGAAGAACGCCGGCAGCCACCGCAAGTCGCCGAACGCGTCGTCCAAGACCTACGACCATGCCGAGGCGATCCGGATTCTTGATGCCTGGTGGCCGATCCTGGTCCCCGCGCAGTTCAAGGAGCTGGGACCCGACCTGTACGGCGCTCTGGTCAAGAACCTGAAGATCGACGAGCGGCCGAGTGCCCAGGGATCGGCGTTCCAGAGCGGCTGGTGGGGTTTCGTCCAGCGTGACCTCCGCAAGGTGCTCGGTGACCCGGTCAAGGCAGCTCAGCCGGTCACGTTCTGCGGCAGCGGTGCCCTCGCCGCCTGCCGGTCGGTTCTCACCGATTCGTTGCTGGCCGCAACCAAGGTGCCGGCGGCGACGACGTACCCGGCGACTGCGGACTGTCCGGCGGGCGACCAGTTCTGCGCCGACCAGATCGCGCACAACTCGATGGGCGGGATCACCCAGGACCGGATCGCGTGGGTCAACCGGCCGACGTACCAGCAGGTGATCGAGTTCCCGGCGCGTCGTGGGGACAACGTGAGCAACGTTGCCCAGGGCAAGACGGTGACGGCGAGCAGCCATGAGACGGGCTGGTACAACTCGCCGCCGGCGAATGCGGTGGACGGGAATCTCGGGACCCGGTGGGCCAGCGACTGGTCGGATCCGCAGTGGCTGTCGGTCGACCTCGGCAGTACGCAGCAGGTCGGCCGGGTGGTGCTGAACTGGGAGTCGGCGTACGCGAGGAGCTACCGGGTCGAGGTGTCCACGGACGGGTCGGCCTGGCGGCAGGTGTATGCGACGACGACCGGGAATGGCGGGGAGGATGTGGTCCGGTTCCCGGTCACGCAGGCGCGATTTGTCCGGGTTACCGGGGCCCAGCGGGCGACGTCGTACGGGTATTCGTTGTATGAGCTCCAGGTGTTTCGGCAGTGATGTCAGGATGAGTGCATGACGCAGAACTATCCTCCGAACCCGAACCAGCCCTTCCCTCCGCCGCAGCAGGGCGGCGGTTACCAGCAGGGACCCCCGCCCGGCTACCAGCCGCCGCCGCCGGGGTACCAGCAGGGGCCGCCGCCGCAGGGGTACGGGCAGCCGGGTCCGGGGTACGGGCAGGCGCCGGGCAACTACCCGCCGGCCCAGCAGAACGCTCCGCACGTCGCGCCGCAGGGCTCGCCGTACCCGGTGCTGGTCTCGACCATGAACGACCTGCCCGGGTACGTCGCGGACAAGGTGTTCGGCGAGGTCTTCGGGCTGACCGTGCGGAGCCGCGACTTCGGCTCGAACTTCACCGCCAGCTTCCGGTCGCTGGGTGGCGGTGAAGTTCCGGAGTACACCCAGATGCTGGCCGAGTCGCGGCACGTCGCCGTGATGCGGATGTGCCAGATGGCGCAGCAGATGGGCGCCAACGCGATCCTCGCGATGCGGTTCGACTGCACCGAGATCGCGCAGACCATGAGCGAGGTCGCGGCCTACGGCACGGCGGTGGTCGTGCACAAGGTCGAGCCGGCCGCCAAGCCCGACGACGAGGATGATATGAGTGACAGCTGATCTCTTTTTCCCGCCCGGATTCCGCTGGGGTGTCTCCACCTCGGCGTACCAGATCGAAGGGGCCGTGGCCGAGGGTGGCCGCGGTCCTTCGACCTGGGACACGTTCTGCGCCGAGCCCGGCAAGGTCCTGAACGGCGAGACCGGGGCGGTCGCCTGCGACCACTACCACCGGTACGCCGAGGATGTCGCGCTGATGCGTGAGCTCGGGATCGACACCTACCGGTTCTCGTTCTCCTGGCCGCGGATCCAGCCGGACGGGACCGGACCGGGGAACGCGGCCGGCCTGGACTTCTACGACCGGCTGATCGACACGCTGCTCGGTGCGGGGATCAACCCCGCGCCGACGCTGTACCACTGGGACACCCCGCAGCCGCTCGAGGACGCCGGCGGCTGGCTGTCGCGTGACATCACCGAGCGGTTCGCCGACTATGCGTCGGTGCTGGCCGGGCGGTTCGCGGACCGGGTGCCGATGTGGATCACGATCAACGAGCCGATGGTGCTCACGCTGATGGGCTACTCGCTCGGCGCACATGCCCCGGGCAAGGAGCTGATGTTCGACGCGCTCCCGGTCGCGCATCACCAGCTGCTGGCGCACGGTCGCGCCGTACAGGCTTTGCGGGCGGGTGGCGGGCTCAACATCGGGATCGCCAGCAACCATGCGCCGACCTGGGCGGCCAGTGACAGCGCCGAAGATGTCGAGGCCGCTGGGCTGTACGACAACCTGATCAACTGGTTGTTCGCCGATCCGGTGCTGCTCGGGAAGTACCCGGCCGGCTACGAGGCCGCGATGCCAGGGCCGGTCGAGGACGACCTGAAGGTGATCTCGACACCGGTCGACTGGTTCGGGATCAACCACTACGCGCCGGTCTCGGTCGGCGCGGCGACCGGGCAGGCGGATGTCGGCGCGACCGACGGGATCCCGCTGCCGCCGGGGCTGCCGTTCGAGCCGCGGGCGCTGGAGGGGTACGAGCGGACCGACTTCGGCTGGCCGATCGTGCCGGACGCGTTCGGTGAGATCCTGCGGACCTTCAAGGATCGGTACGGCGATGGCCTGCCACCGATCTACATCACCGAGAACGGGTGCGCGATCAACGACGTACCGGTCGACGGTGTGGTCGACGACCAGCGGCGGATCGCTTACCTGGACGGGTATCTGCGGTCGTTGCGGTCGGCAATCGATGACGGGGTCGACGTCCGCGGCTACTTCCAGTGGTCGCTGATGGACAACTTCGAGTGGGCGGCCGGGTACTCACAGCGGTTCGGGCTCGTACACGTCGACTTCGCAACGCTCGAGCGGACGCCCAAGGCGTCGTACCACTGGTTGCACGACGTGATCGCGCAGAATCGCGAATGACGGCTCTCACCGAGCCCACTGAGCGGGTTCGGGCCGGGTGGACCGCCGCTGTCGTGCTCGCGAACGTCGGGGTGTTCGCGGCCTGGTTCGGTCCGATCCAGGTGCTGCTCGCCAAGCAGTCGGAAGCAGTTGCGCCAGGCAACAAAGAGTTTGTCTTCGGGCTGGTGACCGGAGTCGGTGCGGCGGTCTCGGTGATCGCGACACCGATCTTCGGTGCGGTCTCGGATCGCACCACGTCGCGCTTCGGTCGCCGGGTCCCGTGGACGCTCGGCGGTGCGATCGGAGGTGCGGCCGGGCTGCTGGTGCTGGCCGGTGCTCGGGGCATCGCGCTGATGCTGGTCGGCTGGTGCCTCGTGCAGTTGTTCGGCAACGCCGTACTGGCCGCACAGACCGCGACCGTGCCCGACCGGGTGCCGGTCGACCAGCGCGGGCTCGTCGGCGGCTGGGTCGCGATCGCCCAGGTGCTCGGCGCGCTGGTCGGGACCGCGCTCGTGACGATTGCCGGCGGCATCGGTCTCGGGTACGTCGCCTGTGCGGCCTTCCTCGCGCTCTCCGTCGTACCGTACGTGCTGCGCGCGCACGACACCCCGCTCGCCGTGCAGCCACCGCCGTTCGTGCTGCGCGAGTTCCTGCGCGGCTTCTGGGTCAGCCCGCGGCGCTATCCGGACTTCGGCTGGGCCTGGCTGACGCGCTTCCTGTTCAACGTGGGGAACTCGCTCGGCCTGCTCTACCTGTTCTTCTACCTGCAGGATGAGGTCGGCGTCGCCGACGCCACCACCGCCGTACTGATCCTCACCGCGATCTACAGCGTCTGTGTCCTCACCACCGCCATCGCCTTCGGCGGCTGGTCGGACCGCATCGGCCGACGCAAGATCTTCGTCATCGGCTCCGGCCTGGTGATGGCACTCGCCGGCATCATCCTCGCCGTCTGGCCCACCTGGCCCGGCGCCATCCTCGGCGCAATCGTCCTGGGCATCGGCTTCGGCGTCTATCTCTCAGTCGACTTCGCCCTCATCACCGAAGTCCTCCCCAACGCCAAGGACCGAGCCAAAGACCTGGGCGTCATCAACATCGCCAACTCCCTGCCCCAGGTGATCGCCCCGCTGATCGCAGCCCCGATCGTCAAACACCTCGGCGGCTACCCGGTCCTCTACCTGCTCTCCGCAGTCGTCACCGCCCTGGCCGGCGTACTGGTGAGCAAGGTCCGCTCAGTCCGCTGACGCCAGAGAACGGCCGAGGGGGCTGGTGGCGGTGATGCGGAGGTTGGTGAGGCCCAGCCAGCCGGCCATCAACCGGAGCTCGGCGAGCAGCGGCTCGGCGAGGTCCGGGGCGCCGGGCTCGGGGGTGATGGTGGGGACGACGAGGGTGGAGGTGGATCGGTCGGCCTTGAGGTCGATGCGCGCGACCAGGTTGTCGCCGAGCAGGAACGGGAGCACGTAGTACCCGTGGATGCGATCGGCTGCTGGGGTATAGATGCTGATCCGGTAGAAGAAGTCGAAATACTGGTGGGTGCGGTCGCGGTTCCAGATCAGGGGATCGAACGGCGACAGCAGGGCGCGGGCGTCGACCGGACGATCCACGGTCTCGTGCCAGCGGTAGCTCTGCTTGGGGATGCCCTCGACTTTTACCGGGATGAGTTCACCGGTTTCGACCAGCTCCGTGACGATCCGGCGGGCGGTGGCTGTTGGCAGCTTGTAGTGTCCGCGCGCGCCGCAGAGGTCGGCAGCGGTGCCGATGCCGATCCCGCGGGCGGCGATCTTGACGAGCTCCCGTTGGGGATCATCAGGCTCCGGCGCAGCCAGTACGGCGGCCGGTAGCACCCGCTCGGTGAGGTCGTAGAGCCGTTCGAAGTTCCGCCGGCCGGCGATGCTCACCAGACCGGCGCAAAACAGGTACTCGACCGCGATCTTGGCGTCCTGCCAGTTCCACATCGAACCCGTGGTCGGGTCGGGATCGGGGTCGCTGCGCTTCCGGCGTACATCGTCCGGACTGATCTGCCCGGCCGTCAGCGGTCCCTGCTCGGTGATCGTCGCCAGCACCCGTTCGACGAACCCGGGCCGCTCGGCCCGCAACCGTCGCATCCCGACCACCACCGACCAGGGCGCGGTGATCTCCGGCGCGAGCTCGGTATCCCAGTCCTGCTGCCTGGCGGCCTGCATGCGGTGCTTCAGCAGCGGGAAGTACTCCACCGGCAGCAACGCCGCCTTGTGTGCCCAGAAGAACTCGAACAGCTCCGCCTTCGGCCCCCAGCTCAACTGATCCAGCCGGTCCCGCGAATAGTTGCCCAACCGCGAGAACAGCGGCAGGTAGTGCGCCCGCGTCAACACATTCACCGCATCGACCTGCAGCACCCCGGCGTCCCCGATCGCCGACCGCATCCGCCGTACGTCGATGCGACCTACCGGCCGCCCGCCCGCGAACCCCTGCGCCCCCAGCGCGATCCGTCGAGCCGCGGCGACCGGTACGTCGTCCCCGATCAGCTTCATGACCTGAAGCTATCGCCCTCAACCGACAAGCGTGACCGTCTGTGTCGCCTTGGTCAGCACCTGGTCGAGGGTCGCCTGGTCCTGCAACCGCCCACCCACGGTCAGCTCGAGGTACGCCCGGTTGCCGCCGTCGAGCGTGTCGGCGTACCGGGTGGTGACCACGCGCTGCCCGCGGGCGCCGTCGCGGTAGGTGTACTTCACGTCGTAGAACACAACCTTCTTGGCGTTCCACGGAACCGTCGAAAGCGCGACCCCGTGGGACTGCGACAGAATCTTCAGCCCCGGCACCTTCTTCAGCGCAGCAGTCTTCCGCGCAACCTGAGCCTTCGGGCTCACCTTCGAGTAGATCCCGTCCACCCGCAGCATCTCGTTCGACCCATGCGTGAACTTCGCCTCGAACCGGTCGATCTGCGTGAACTTCCACCCCTTCGGCGCCTGCAACGCCACGTTGCAGTGGTCCTTCGAGGTCCCCCAGCACTTGTACCCGTAGCTAGGCGCCGCCGCACTACTGGCCCCCGCCCCCGCAACCACAGCAGCAACCCCCGCCGCCAAGGCCCCAGCCAGCATCCGCCCAACCACGCTCTTCTTCATCACAAGTCCCTCCCTCACGCGGCCCCAGTTGGCCTGACGCGATCTGAGACGCACCTTCCAACGCTTCGGTTGGCCCCACTTTCCACCGAGACCAGATCGTGCCCAATGGTGCACGAACGACAGGAGGTGTCGGTGGAATCGACGCCCCGCGCGACCGGCTCAGGCGGGCGCGCGGGTATGCGTACCTGTCTACGTCCTGTCCTTCGTGCTTGTGGTCATGGCCTGTTGGAGGGTGGCGAAGTCTGCGCGGGTGAGGGGGACCAGGCCTCGGCGTAGTTGGTAGCCCCAGTTCGGTTGGGTGGTGAGGTCGAGATTGGCGGTGATGTGGGTAAGGGGGAGTGGGGTGACTTCTTGGAAGGTGATGGTTCGGCGCCAGGGGGCGATGGTGCCGCGGGAGCCCATGGACATGGGGGCGGCTTGGTAGGGGGTGTCGTCGGCGACGATGCCTAGGGCGGTGAAGGCTCGGAGTGGGGTTTTGGTGCCGTACTGGTCGGTGGGGGAGTAGATGACGAAGCCGTCGCCTCGGTGCAGGCGGGCTACGCCGGGGCGTCTGCCGTGGTTGAGCTGGACGAAGCCGCCTGCCACTGCGCGGTGGGTGTGTTCGGCCGAGACGACTGCCAGCCAGGCCCTTTCGATGATCATGGCGTCAGTTTGAGGCTGAATGGGTGACACGTTTGGTCATGTATTTCGAGATCAGCGGCCAGCCCAGGAGGACGAGGAGAACGGCGTAGATGACGTAGGAGACCGGGCCGCCGATGAGGCCGTGGAGTTCGCCGTTCGACAGCTGCAGGGACATCCGGGCCTGGCGTTCGGCGATGGGGCCGAGGATGACGCCGATGATCAGGGGGAGGACCGGCAGGCCGAAGCGGCGCATGGCGAAGCCGAGGAGGCCCAGCAACAGAAGCAGTAGAAGGTCCAGCGGTTGGGCGTTGACGGCGTAGGCGCCCATTGAGGCGAAGAAGATGATGCCTGCGTAGAGGTAGGGGCGGGGGATCTGCAGGAGCTTCGCCCATGCCGGCGCCAGGGGCAGGTTGAGGAGGAGCAGCATCAGGTTGCCGATGAACAGGCTGGCGATCAGTGCCCAGACCAGTCGCGACTCGCGCTCGAACAGCAACGGGCCCGGCTGAATCCCGTACGACGTGAACGCGGCGAGCATCACCGCGGCAGTCGCATTGGTCGGCAACCCAAGTGCCAGCATCGGCACCAGCGTCCCGGCCGCGGATGCGTTGTTGGCCGCCTCCGGTCCCGCGACACCCTCGATCGCCCCGTGCCCGAACTCCTCCGGATGCTTCGACAATCTCTTCTCGGTCGCATATGACAGGAACGTCGGAATCTCCGCCCCACCAGCAGGCAACGCCCCGATCGGGAACCCGAACGCCGTCCCCCGCAACCAAGGCTTCCACGACCGCCGCCAGTCCGACCGGCCCATCCACGGCCGACCGACCGGGATCACGGTCCCCGGCGTACGACGCAAGTGCGCAGCCACCCACAACGCCTCGCCGACCGCGAAGATGCCAACGGCAACCACCACCACATCGATGCCATCGGCAAGCTGTGGGATACCGAACGTCAGCCGCTCCTGCCCGGTCACCTTGTCGATCCCGACCAGCCCGATCACCAGCCCGAGCAGCAACGCCGCGAACCCGCGGATCCGCGACGACCCCAGCACCGACGTCGCCCCGGCGAACGCCAGCAGCATGATCGCAAAGTAGTCCGGTGCACCCAGACTGATCGCAAACTTCACCACCTGCGGCGCGACCAGCGCGAGCAGCAGCGTCCCGATCGTCCCGGCCACGAATGACCCGATCGCCGCGGTCGCCAGCGCCTGCGCGGCTCGACCACTCCGGGCCATCTTGTTGCCCTCGATCGCCGTCACCACCGACGCCGACTCACCCGGTGTATTCAGCAGGATCGAAGTCGTCGAACCGCCATACATCCCGCCGTAGAAGATCCCGGCGAACAGGATGAACGCCTGCACCGGCTCCAACCCATAGGTGATCGGCAGCAACAGCGCGACCGTCATCGCCGGCCCGATCCCTGGCAGTACGCCGACCGCCGTACCGACCGTCACGCCGAGCAGCGCAAGCAGCAGGTTCAGAGGCGTCAGCACATCGCCGAACCCGGCGAGCAGATTCGAGAGGTTACCCATCACAGGATCCCTTGCAGTACGCCGGCCGGCAGGTTCACGCCGAGCCCGATCGCGAACAGGTAGAACGTGGCCAACGACAACGCAACCGCGATCAGCAGGTTCCGCAGATAATGCCGACTACCGAGCGCGTACGCCGAACCCCAGAACAGCACCGCTCCGCTGATCACCCAGCCGGCCGGTTCGATCAGGACCAGGTTCACCACGAACGCCGCAATCAGCAGGAGCACGGTCTTCCAGTCCACCGCGGAGGTCGGATCGACATCCTCACCGCCCTCCGCCTCACCGGTACCGCCCCGCGCGACGTCGACGGCGTACAGGACCGCGATCACCAGCAGCAGTACGCCGAGCACGATGGGTACCGGCTTCGGCCCGATCGGATCGTTGCTGTTGGCAATGTGCTGGATCCCCAGCGCGTCGACGATCACCAGGCCGCCGACCAGCGCCAGGAACCCACAGACGCCGTACTGCGCTTTGTCCCGTCGAGCCTCGATCGGAGGAGTCTCGACCACCGTCATGCCGCCAGGCCCAGCTTGGTCAGGACGTCGGCAACCGCCTTGTCCTGCTCGGTCAGGAAGGTGCCGAACGCGTCACCGGCAACGAACGCATCCGTCCAGCCGTGCTTGGTCAGCTCGGCCTTCCACTCCGCTGAGTCGTGCATGCGGGTCAGCGCATCGATCCAGACCTGCTTGTCCGCGGCACTGATCTCCGGCGGCGCGACGATCCCGCGCCAGTTGGTGAAGACCAGGTCGATCCCGGATCCCTTGAGCGTCGGCACGTCCTTCAACGCCGCGACCGGCTGCTCGCTGGTCACCGCGAGGACCCGAACCTGACCGCTCTCCACCTGATCCAGGAACTCACCGAATCCGCTGGCCCCGAAGGCGATCTTGCTGCCCAGCAAGGCAGGGAGCAGTTCGCCGCCGCCGTCGTACGAGATGTAGTTGACCTGCTTGGGATCGATCCCGACCGCCTGCGCGAGCTGCATCGGCAGCAGGTGATCGGGTCCGCCGGGTGACGATCCGCCGCCGACCGCGAGCCCCTTCGGGTTCGCCTTCCAGGCCGCGACCAGGTCACCGATCGTCTGGTACGGCGAGTTCTTCGGGACCACGATCGCCCCGGCCTCCTCGATCAGCTTGGCCAGCGGAGTCGTCTGGGCCAGCGTCGCCTTCGACTTCGACGTGTACGTCGCTCCGACTACGCCGAGCCCCATCTGCAGCGCGAGCTTCCCGTTGCCCTTCTCGTTCACGGTCCGCTGCAGACCGACCGTCCCGCCCGCGCCGGGCAGGTTGAACACCTGGGTCCCGGACGCGATCTTCGCGTCGTCCATCACCTTGGCCGCGACCCGAGCCGTCGTGTCGTAACCACCACCCGCCGTATTCGGCACCATCAACCGCAACCCACTCACCGGCTTCCCACCCCCAGGCGCCGCCGAGTCCTTCTTCTCCGCCGTGGCCCCACAACCCGCCGTACCCACCAGCGCGGCCACAGTTGCCGCCGCCACCCAAACCTTCGACCTCATCAGGACTCCAATCACACAGGGGATCTGTTCGAGATGGTGCTGGCTGGGGCGGTACGGCGTCTGTGTTGTGGTTGCAGCGGTGGTTGAGTTCATTGTGGTCACGACTCGATCGGGGCTGAAGGGTGGCTTTCGATGGGTTCCAGCGGTGATCATGCGGCCGTGGCGTTGCGAATCGGGAAGCGGCCGACTCTGGCCGGCCAGCTGCTGGTCCTGCAGCTGGCGATCGTGGTGGTGGTGCTGGTGGCCGTCGCCGCGGTTTCGCTTGCCCAGTCGGCGGCGACCTTCAACCGGGTCGAGGGGCGGCGGGTGACCGCGCTGGCCGAGCAGTTGGCCGGGAGCCAGACGCTGCGGTTCGGGATCCGGCACCCCGCGCCGGCCGAGGTACTGGCGCCGCTGCTGCAGACCACGCTGACCCAGTCGGGCGTTACCTCGATCACCGTGGCGGATGTGGACGGCCGCATTATCGGTGCCACCAACCCAACCGCCATCGGCGACGAGATGACGATGGGTGATCCACGGGTCGCAGAAGGTCGCGGTTGGTCCGGTGAGCTGCGGGTCGACGAGGAGCAGGAGCTGGTCTCCCAGGTGCCGGTGCTGAGTCAGGGCACCGACGCGAACAACAGGCCGGACGGTTCGCTCGGGGCCCGGATCGGCACGGTGATGGTGGGCGAACGCTCGCCGTCCGTACTCGAACGGTTGCGCGGGGCATCGTCGTACCTGGCGATCTATCTCGGAATCGCCTGCCTGCTCGGGCTTCTCGGCTCGTGGCTGCTCGCCCGCCGGATCAAGCGCCAGACGCTCGGCCTCGAACCGCGCGAGATCGTCGGCCTGGCCGAACACCGCGAGGCCATGCTCTACGGGCTCGCCGAGGGAGTCGTTGCCCTCGACCCCCATTTGCGCGTCACTCTGGTCAACGACGTTGGGCGTCGGCTCCTGGACCTGCCGACTGACGCGGTCGGCCGGAGCCTCAAAGAGCTGGGCATCGAGGGTCGCCTGCGCGAGGTACTGGCCGGCGAGCACGACGGCGATGCCGCGCGCGACGCAGTCGTCGTACGGCGGGGTCGGGTGCTGGTGATGAACCGGATGAATGTCGCCAAGGACGGCCGATCGCTCGGCTCGGTCACCACGTTGCGCGACCGGACCGAGCTGGCCCAGCTGGAGCGCGAGCTCGGCTCGTTCCGCAGTTCGACCGAGCTGCTGCGCGCGCAGACCCACGAGTTCGCCAACCAGCTGCACACGATCTCCGGCCTGATCCAGATCGGGGAGTACGACGAGGTCGTCTCGTACGTCGGCGCCCTGAACCGCTACCGCGAATCGCTCGACCTGACCGTCACCAGGCGGGTCCACGACACCGCGGTCGCCGCCCTGCTGATGGCGAAGTCCTCAGTCGCAGCCGAACGCCGTGTCGAGCTCCGCGTCTCTGAACGCACCACCCTGCAACGACTCGCACCGGAGCTGTCCGCGGATATCGCCACCGTCGTCGGCAACCTGGTCGACAACGCGGTCGATGCCGCGGCCCAGTCCGGTACGCCGCTGTCGCCTGCCTGGGTCGAGGTCGAACTGCGGCAGGACGCGACCAGTATCGAGATCGAGGTCCGCGACTCCGGGCCAGGTGTCGCACCAGAACTGGCGCAGGAGGTCTTCGCCCACGGCTTCACCACCAAGGCCGCGGCTGAGGGGGAGCGTGGGATCGGGTTGGCGATGATCCGCCTGATCTGCCGGCGCCGCGGTGGCGAGGTCGCGGTCACCAACCTGGACGACGGCGGTGCCGCGTTCGTCGCCCGGATGTCTGTCCAACCACTGCCTTCGGAGGCCGCGCGATGATCACAGTGCTGGTGGTCGACGACGACTTCATGGTGGCCCGGATCCACCGCGGGTTCGTGGACCGCGTGGACGGTTTCGAGGTCGTCGGTACGGCGAACTCCGGCGAGCAGGCGTTGGCCGCGATCCGCGAACTCCGGCCGGATCTCGTGCTGCTCGACCTCTATCTCCCGGACACGTTCGGAATCGATCTGATCGCCCAGCTCCGGTCCGCACAACCTGACTGCGACATCCTCGTGATCACTGCCGCCCGCGAAGCGGACGCCGTACGGGGTGCTGTGCGCCAGGGGGTCGTCAACTACCTGCTGAAACCCTTCGGTTTCGAGGATCTGCGAGCGCGGTTGCAGCAGTACGCGCGGCAGCGGGCCAGCGTGCCCGAGCAGGTGACCAGCCAGGCCGATGTCGACCGTGTACTCACGCCGACCAGGCCGACCGCGAACCGCCTGCCCAAGGGGCTCAGCCAGGAGACCGCCGACCTCGTCTCCACCGCGCTGAAGGCTGCCGACAGCCTGAGTGCGGCCGAGTGTGCCGAACAGGTCGGGCTGTCCCGCGTCAGCGCCCGCCGCTACCTCGAGTACTTCTGCACGCGCGGCCAGGCAGTCGTTGCCCTCCGCTACGGCACGACAGGCCGCCCGGAACGCAGGTATCGCTGGCACACATAGCATGCACACATGCCGATGTTCGAGTTCGAAGGTAAGAGCCCGACTGTCCATCCCGAGGCCTGGGTGGCGCCGACGGCCACGCTGGTGGGCGATGTCGTGGTCGAGGCCGGGGCTTCGATCTGGTACGGCGTGGTGATCCGGGCCGATCTGGCCACGATCGCCGTCCGGGCCGGGGCGAACATCCAGGACAACACCGTGATTCACGCCGGGCACACCGGCTGTGAGATCGGGCCCAATGCAACGGTCGGCCACCTGTGCCTGGTGCACGACTGCACGATCGGCGAGCAGGCGCTCGTCGGCAACGGCGCGATCGTCCTGGACGGCGCGGTGGTGGGCGCTCGCACGCTGGTCGCGGCCGGTGCGACCGTCACCCCGGGCGCGGTGATCCCGCCCGAATCGGTGGCGATGGGAAGTCCGGCGAAGAAGATCGTTCCGCTGGAGGGAACGGCGAAACTTTTCGTCGATCACAACGCGGCCGTCTACCACGATCTCGCTCGGCGGCACGCGGCAACCGTCGTCGAGGTGTAAGCGGAAGGGACTCGGGGCGCGTTGCGCCTGCACCCCACCCCGAGTCCCCACCCGCGGGCTGTCTGCTCAACCCGTCAAGACCCCGGTACCCATTCGGGCCTGTTGAAAAAGCCTCGTGAAAGAACCTCCGCCGCGGCTACGGTGGCCGACACAACCGAGGAGGGGTACATGACCGAGATCGCGGACACCGGTGCCTTCGTCATCGATCGCGCCGACGGCCGGGCCGACGGGGACGACTGGGAAGAGAACTACACCGAGCTACCAGGCGGTGCCGGTGTGTCACTGATTCTCGAATCCACCACCAAGGAAGGTGTCGGCCCGCGCCTGCACCTGCACCCGTACGCCGAGACCTTCATCATCCGGCGCGGTTCCGCGACCTTCACCGTGGCTGACCAGGAGCTGGTCGCCCACGCCGGCCAGATCCTCGTCGTACCGGCCGACACGGCGCACAAGTTCCGCACCGGGCCGGGCGGCTACGAGGCCCTGCACATCCACGCCAACCCCACCTTCGAAACCACCTGGCTGGAGTAGTCGTGTCTGAACTGATCCGACGCGCGGTCCCGGCCGACGCCGAGCTCGTGCTCACGCTGATGCTCGAGCTGGCGGGCTACCAGGACCAAGCGCAGTACGTGACGGCCACCGTTCCGGACTGGCAGGGCTACCTGTCCCGTCCGGAGGTGGTCGTGCTGCTGGCCGAGGTCGGCAGCACGCCGGCCGGGTACGTCTCCGCGCTCCGGCGGCCGTATCTCTGGGTCGGCGGGGACCAGTTGGCACTCGACGACCTGTATGTGCGGTCGGAGTTCCGCGACGGTGGCATCGGGCGTGAGTTGATGCTCGAGCTGGCCAGGCTGGCGTTGCCGGACCGGTTGCCGATCAGCTGGGGCCTACGGCTGGAGAACGAGGCCGGCTATCGGTTCTACGACCGCCTCGGGGCCAAGCTCGTCACCAAGACGGCAGCGAGCTGGTCCCCGGACGTCTACGAGAAGCTGCTCAGCTGACCGGCCGGACGTTGTGGTTGCCGCGGAACAGGTTGCCGGGGTCGTAGGCGCGCTTGACCTCGGCGAGCCGCTGGTAGGTCTGCGCCGGATAGACCGCGGCGACGTCCGCGTCGGTGGCTGAGGTCAGGAAGTTGGCGTAGGCACCGGTGCTGTGTGGAGCCAGCCGATCCCAGAGGGCATCCAGCACAGGCCGAGCCGCCTCGATCACCGGAGGCGGTCCGATGGTGGTTGTCACGAACATCAACTCCGCTTGCCGATACGGGTACGCCGTGGCGTCGGCAGCAACACGAGCCACCGCACCGCCGACACTCCGTACGGCGATGATCGGCGAACCCGCCGTTGCCCCGGCCTCGGCCAGGATCCGGAGCACGGCGTCCACGGATTCCTTGTCCGCATAGGCGCTTCGGGTCACGAGCTGGATCCCGGGCGGCGGTGTCTGCCCGACGACCAGGGTCTCGGCGTACGGCATCAGTGCGACCTCATCCGCGATCACCGTGCCGAGCTGGCGGATCGGGTCGATCGCGGCCGCAGCCGCTGTGGCGTCGTCGCCGTCGAAGGTGAGCTGGATCTCGACCGGTGCGTTCGGCCCACCCAGGAACGGATTCGCGAAGTTCGCGATCGACGTGAGCTCGTCAGGCGCCGTACGAACGTAGTCCGCCCACCCCTGCAGTACGGCGGCCGCCTCAGCCGCCGGGAACGCGATCCTCCCGTGGAACACCTCGGTCGTCGGATGCGCGGCGAACTCGAACGCCGTCACCACACCGAAGTTGCCACCACCCCCGCGCAACCCCCAGAACAGCTCCGGGTGCTCATCAGCAGAAGCCAGCACGACATCGCCGTCGGCAGTCACCACTTCGGCGGCCACCAGTTGATCCAGCGCCAGACCGTACTTGCGAACCTTCCAGCCGATCCCGCCACTCAACGTCAATCCGCCGACGCCCACGCTCCGGGTGTCACCTGACGAAATCGCCAACCCGTGCGGCGCCAACGCGTCAGCAACCTGCCCCCAGGTCGCTCCACCGCCGATACGCACGCGCCGCTCCTCCAGCAGCTCCACGTCGGCGAGCCCGCTGAGATCCAGTACAACGCCCCCGTCGTTCGTCCCGAATCCCGCGAACGCGTGCCCACCGCCGCGCACCGACAACGCCACCCCACTGGCCACGGCGTACTGCACTACCGCCTGAACGTCCGCCACACTCCGCGGCCGCACCACGCCGACCGGGCTGCCGGTCGCGAACACGGTCCCGCTGATCGCGTCGTACCCGGCCGAACCGGCCTCAACAATCTCCCCACCGAACTCTCGCCGCAGCTCATCAAGTGTCATGTCCACGTGACGCCGCTGCGGCCTTCCGTGTGACAACCTGCGCGTGTGGCGCAGGTCACATCAGGCGGATCGTCACCAGCTGGGTCTCGACGTTGCTGTCGACCAGATCGCCGTTCGCGTCGAAGGCGGCCGGGCCATCCGTCATCCCGAAGTCGTTGTCGTTGATCACCACGAGGGTGTGCTTCGAGGTGAGTGCCAGGCCCTCGATCTTCTTCGGGACACCGGCGATCGTGTTCAGATCGAGGAAGAGCTTCTTGGGAAGGACCGGTACGCCGGCCGCAGCCGGGTCGGCGAGGGCTTCCAGCGACGGCGTGGTGGCGGTGTCGTCCCACGCCGTACCGAGGATGTTGTCGCGCTCACGCAGTACGACGCGGTGCAGGCGGGCCGCGTTGTCGGTGCGCTCCTGGACGAGCAGGGTCTCGCGGCCGGCGGCGATCACCGAGGAGATCTTCAACGCGGACGTGTCGGTCTCGCCGGGGTCAACGACCCCGACCGGGTCGAACCGGTACACGTACTCCGCAGTGACTTTGCCCCGGTACGGCGAGAAGCGGACCAGGCGGGTGGTGCGGGATGCCTCGCCGACCTTCTTGCTCGGGTTCAGCAGAGGGCTCTGCAGAGCGAGCACCAGATCACCGCCGGGCAGCAGGGCCAGTCCCTCGAAGCCGCGGTTGATCTTGCGGGTCAGGAAGATCGAGGGCAGCGCTTCGATCACCGGGTAGTCGGCGCCGGTCAGCTTCAGGCCCTTCGGCACGTACCGCGCGAGCACCCGGCCGCGGGCGGAGACGTGGACCAGGGACGGGCCGTACTCGTCGACGAGCCAGAACGTGCCGTCGTGAGCACGAACCAGGCCCTCGGTGTCCAGCCCGTTCGGGTTGACCGCGAGCCGGGTGGAGGCGTCGTACGTGTAAGGCAGTTCGTCACGGCTCTCCTGATTGGAGAGCCCGGTGACCGGTGCGCCGTGGCGCGTGGTGATCGGGATCGCGTCCAGGACCCGAAGCTTGCTGCCGACGGCCTTCACCTTGACGATCGCCGGGTCGAACCCAGGCACCGGGAACGTCCGACGGTTGGCGCCGTCGATCTTGATCTGGCCGTTCGGCCCGCGGTCGGTGACGGTCCAGAACTCACCGGGCCGGTCGGCCGGGTAGATGTCACTACCGATCCCGCCCAGGTCGATCTTGCGATCGTTGCCGACCGAGTGCCGGATCAGCGCGTTCGAGAACGCCCCCAGACCGAGATCCGGCAGCGTCGCCGTACCGATCACCCTGGCCTGCGCAGGCTCATAAGCCTGCGCCCCGCCCGCCACCAACGCCGCTGCCGTCAAAGCGGCGGTCCCCACCAAAGCAATCCGACTCAACATGCCGTGACCCTCGCTCCTACCGATGAACACCGGCTGGTCGGGTGCTTAAGGCATGGCGAACTTTTGGGCCGGGGATGCTGTGCAGGGGTTGAGGATGAGTTTGGTGCGGTCGGTGGATTGGGCGTTGGTGGGTTCCAGGCAGAGGCCGGAGTGGATGTTCAGTAGGGTGCCGTCGGCTCGTGGGGTCCAGCGTTGGCTGGGGGTGGTGGGGTCGCAGGTCCAGAGGACGGCTGCGTTGGTGCGGGCATCCAGGCACTTGCCGAGCGACGAACGGATGACTCCGGTGTCGAGGACCAGCCAGCGCTGAGCCGTCGTACCGTTGCAGGAGTAGAACTGGACTGCTGTGCCGTCCGCGGTTTGGGAGCCGTCGACGTCGACGCACTTGCCGGCGAGGCCGGTGATGTCACCTTCGTCGGTGTAGACGCCCATCTCCCACAGGCCGTTGTAACTGCCGGCCACGCCTCTGGCGGTGATGTTGATCTGCACGAAGCGAGCTCTGCTCGAGGTGAAGCCGAGGCTGTCGGTGTAGCCGTCGCCGGTGGTGGTCGAGTAGACCGTCCGCCAGGTGCGCCCGCTCTCCAGGACCTGGATCTGGTACGACTTCGCGTACGACGTCGAGAGCCACTGCAGCAGCACACGGTTGACGACCTGGACCCGGCCGAGGTCGATCCGCAACCACTGCGGATCGCTGCGGTTGCTCGACCAGAACGTGGTCCCCTTGCCATCAACTGCGAGCGAACCGGGTCGGTTGCTGTAGACGCTCGACGTGGTGACCGGACGGTTCAGCGCCAGGTTGCGTTTCGGCACGTAGGTCGCCGTGTACGTCGAGGCCGCGTCCGGCGCAACGAAGTTGTGGTTCCGGGCGCCACCGTCGGACCAGGACGCGAACTTGTGCAGACCGGTCCCGACCACCTGGACCGGATCCGCCGACAGCGAACCGCCTGACCCGGTGATCGCGGTCGCGGTCGCCGGTGCCTTCAGCTTCTTGTCCAGATAGGTGACCTGCAGCCCGGACGGCTGCGTCGCGAAGTTGAGCTTGGTCGTCTTCGGGTCCAGCCGCACGCTCTTCACGTCCGTCAGACCACCGGCGTCCGTCGCGGTCAGCTTCAGTTCCAGGTACGACGGGTATTCGTGATCCGGTGCGGCGAACGAGCCGCTCGATCCGTTCGTCGAGGTGATTTGGTGCACGTGGCAGTCACTCGGACAGTGATGCATGATCAGCGACCACTTCAGCGCGGAACCGGGCAATGAGCCCTGCTCCGCGTCACTGGCCGACCCGGAGAACGAGATCGTGTCGCCGACCTTCCAGGTGGTGGCCGGTCCGGGCGAGGTGATCGATGCGGTCGGTGCGGTGTTGCCGACGTTGATCTGGGTCGACGTCGTCGCCGTACCGCCCTTGCCGTCGGCAACCTTCAGCCGAACAGTCCTTGGGCCGTTGCTGGGATAGGTGAACTGCGGCGCGGCGGCGGTGGAGTCGTCGTACTGGCCGTCGCCGTCCAGATCCCAGGCATAGCTGAGCGAATCGTTGTCCGCATCGCTGGAGGCGGTGCCGTCGAACTTCACCAGCAGTGGAGCGTCGCCGCTGGTCCGATCGGATTGGATCACCGCGGTCGGTGGGTTGTTCGTTGCGCTGTAGACATAGCGCTTGATCGCGCCGTTGTCGTAGTCGACCGCGAACAAGTCGCCGCCCGGACCGGTGACAAGGCGGGTGGATCCGAAGCCGGAAGCGAACTGGACGATGTTCGCCGGATCCGGCAGACCGTTGCTGCCCTTGAGCATCGCCCAGACACACCGGCGGCTGTAGTCGCTGAAGAACAGGGCGCCGTCGTACTCGGCCGGATAGTTGCCGCCGGCATAGAACGCGAGTCCGGACAGCGACGAGCTGCCGACCGAACAGGTCTCGGTGGGGGTGACGTGGGCGGAGTGGTTGTAGGCGTAGTACGGCGCGGAGACCGCGGCCGGGCCGGCGGCGTACAGGCTCTCGCAGATGTTCAGGTTCGCCGCGTCGAAGGAGTTGAGGCGGTTGGGTCCTTCGTAACAGGGCCAGCCGAAGTTCGCGACACCGGCGGTCGGGACGGTGATCCGGTTGATCTCCTCCCAGGTCGCGTAGCCGACGTCGCCGGCCCAGAGCTCGCTGGTGCCCGGGCGGAAGGTGAACCGCATCGGGTTCCGCAGGCCCTGGGCGACGATCCGGCGGGCGTTCAGATCGGCGCTCGACGCCAGCGGGTTGCCGGCCGCAGCCTGACCGGTGTCCGGGTTAATGCGGATGATCGAGCCGTCCAGCGTCGTCGGGTCACTGGGGGTGCGCAGGTCCTGCGAGCGCAGCGCTCCGCCCTCGGCGGTCGGCGCGGTGAGCGTTGCGCCGACTGGTGCGGTGCCGTCCCCGCAGGCGTTGTCAGGGGTCGCATCCGAGGAGGGGAAGCCATCCTGGCCGTAGTCGGTGTAGGTGAAGCTCGCGCCGTCACCGCCACCGGCGTACAGCATGCCGTCCGGGCCGAACTCGATCGTGCCGATCGAGTGACTGGGGAAGACCTGGCACCAGTCCTCGACCAGCACCTGCTCGGAAACCGTCGAACCGGTCTGCGTGAGGACGGCGAGCCGCGCGCTCACCTGACAACCGTCGCTGGTCGGCCCGGGCGGGGACGGACACGGGTCGTCGTCGGCGTTCGCCGTACCCCACTTGGGCGCCTCGCCGCCGATCAGCGCGTCGTGCGTGTACAGCACATAGATCCGCGGGTCCGCCGGGAAGCCGGGATGCAGCGCGAGACCGAGCAGACCGCGGTCCCAGAAGTTGTGCACCTCGGTCCGGAGGTCGGCGAACACACTCGCCGTCGGGTCGTCGAGCGAGTCGAAGACCTTGATCAGCCCGCTCTTCTCGGCCACGAACACCCGGCCGTCGGGCGAGAAGGCCGCGTTCGTCGGATTGCTCAATCCGGTGAACACGGTCTGCTCGCTGAAACCACTCGGCGCGGCCACGGCCCGCGACGACTCTGTCGCCACCAACGGCACCAGCAGTGACACACACATCACAGCCAGCACCCGCCGCAGCGAATCGACGGAAAAACGCATAGAAACAAAGCCCCCAGCCCACTAAATCCTCACGCCCCCGTGAGCCCCGCCAGGATGCGGCAGCCGGTCGGAACAACGCAAGCCCGAAAGGGCAATCGCAATAAATCCCTTTCCATCGTCGGAAGAATGAAGACGTGGAGACGAAAAGTGTGGTCGCGGTGGTGACCGTGGGGGATCGGTACGTCGGGACGCTGCCCGCGTTCGACGCGGATCGGGTCTGGTGGGCGGAGATCGAGGACGCAACCGCCCAACTGGATGCGGTACTCGGCGTTCGGACCGTGGTGCTGCGATTACTGAACGTGGATTCGCCCCAGGCCATGCGCGGTGGCCGGGTGGTCTATCACGTCCAGGCCGACGGTGAGCCGGCTCCCGGCGTACTGGATCCGGCGGCGAACGAGTGGTCGCAGGGGCTGAGCCGACCAGAACCGCAGCGGGCGTCCTGGGCGGAGGTGGACGGGCCGCGGCGGATGATCGAGTGGGCGGGCGAGATCCTCGGTACGTCGCAGGGCTGGGCGCAGGTGAAGACGTGGAACCTGTCATGTCTGGTGCGCTTCGACGGTGCGTGGGCGAAGGCGACAAGCACGTTCTGCGGTGTCGACGCGGACATCATCCAGCGAGTGCAGCAGTGCGACGCTCAGCTCGGTCCTGCCGTTCTTGGCGTTGACCTGGATCGGCGCTGGTCGTTGCTGGCCCATGCGCCCGGAATCGACTGCTGGGAACCCGATGTGGCGACTGTCGACAACATCCTCACCCGCTGGGTCGCCGTACAGGCTGCTTTGGCTACAGAGGATCTGGGTACGCCGAGCCTGTTGCCGTCCGAGCTGGCCGGTCACCTGACCCGGATGCTGGATGGCGAGGCCGGCGCGCAGTTGACCGCGACCGAGAACGCGCAAGCCCGCGAACTCGTCGAGGCCCTGCCTGGAATCGTTGCGGAGCTGGACGAGTCCGGACTGCCGATCACCTTGGTGCACGGTGACTTCCATCCCGGCAACTGGCGCTCCGACGGAAGCACCCGGATGATCGTCGACTGGGCGGACAGCTTCGTGGGTCATCCAGCGACCGACCTGCGCCGGTTGTATGACTGGCTGCCGCCGGAGAAGCGCGAACACGCGGCCACGGTCTGGGCTGCCGCCTGGCAGCGTCATCTCCCGGACAGCGAGCCGCTCCGCGCGTTGGCTCCGATGCGGGTGATCGCGTTGCTGACCGGCTCGGTGATGTACCAGAAGTTCCTCGACAACATCGAGCCGAGCGAACGGGTCTACCACGAAGGCGATCCGGCCGCCGGAATCCGATCCGCACTGTCCAGATAGGGCATGGCCGGCCATCCGGGGTTGCTTCGGTGCCGAATACAGGCTGTGGATCGACTCGTTGGATGTTGTGGAGCACAGGATTCTGTCCGGGGTTGCCGGTACTCTGAAGGTGGTCGCTCTGGCGGATGCCGGCGCAGCCTCGTGAGGTCAAGGCCACACGAGGTTTCTCCGTGAGGGTGGCCGATCCCGGACCGGGCGCGGTTAGCCTGGACGGACAAGTCGTTGACCGACCAATAGCTGTGGCCCGAAGGGGTGGGGATCCGTCGTGGTGGTAGGCCGGGACAAGGAAAGTTGCGGCTGGCAAGGGGTTGACCTCCGATGACCGCCGCGGAGACATCACGCGTGCGGTACCGGCGTCCGCGCCGCGACGAGTCGGTCGAGGCACGGCTGTTCGAGCACGTCGAGCGGCTCGGCGAGGAGCACCCGCCGATCCCGTTGGACAGTGCGGATTTCACCATGAAACGACCAGACCTGTTGGCGAGCAGGTTCGGTGGCGTGGTGGCCTACATGACTCGCGTCGAGCTCGAGGTCGAGCGCAACGTCCTGGAGCTGAATCTGCTGCTCCCGGATCCGCCGCCGGTCGACAAGCTCTTCTACGCCGACGTGTGGTCGCCACAGGAGATCCACCACGGCCTGCTGCTGGACCGGTTGCAGACCCTGGCCGGCCTGCCGGTCTCGGCGCCGAACGTGGACAAGATCTCGTTCCAGCTGCGCTTCCTCGGCGCTCTCGCACACCTGCCGGTGATCCAGGACATCAGCCGGATGCTCTACTACCTGACCGGCGTCGCCACCGAGAAGTCCGCGATCCTGGCCTACAACCTGCTCTACAAGGGTCTGCTGGACCTCGACGAGCGGGCGGTCGCGTCGACGATCATCGCGCCGATCCGCCGCCAGGAGCCCGGGCACTTCGCCTACTACAAGATCGCCGCCCGCGGCCTGTGGGACGAGATGGCCCCCTGGCAGAAGTGGCTGACCCGGCTGTTGCGCAAGCAGTCCTTCGAGGTCGTCGGCGCCTACAACAAGCGCCAGCGGAGGGAGTTCGGCGGCGTGATGGAGGACCTGGGCATCACCGCCGAGGGCGATATCGGCATCCAGAAGTACGCGCAGCAGGTCGGCCAGGTCGAGCTCGAGCTGCTCTGGGCGCAACGCCAGGGCCTGCGCCTGCCGACGTACGTCCTCGACTCGTTCCGCAGCGCTTTCCGGCTCTATCGCCGGGGCTGATCGGCACGGATTGTTCCGGCTCCGTTGCGTAGCGGAGTGGTTGCGGTGAATCGCTTGCTACGCCCTGGACAGTGGGTGGCGGCTCGGCTATACGTTAGGCCCCCGTTAAGTTGCCGCCCCTGCTGGGAGTACGTCGATGAGTTCGATCCGCCTCGACTCGATCTCGAAGTCGTACGACGGAGAACACTTCGCCGTGAACAAGCTCTCCCTGAATGTGCCGGACGGGGAGTTCATGGTCCTGCTCGGGCCGTCCGGCTGCGGGAAGTCGACCGTGCTCCGGATGATGGCCGGGCTGGAGGAGATCACCTCCGGGGAGCTGTATTTCAACGAGGTGTTCGCGAACCATGTCTCGGCGCGCGAGCGCGGGATCGCGATGGTCTTCCAGAGTGGCGCCCTGTATCCGAACCGGACGGTCCGCGGGAACATCACCTTCCCACTGCAGATGGCCGGGGAGAAACCCGAGGAAGCCAACGAGAAGGCCCATCAGCTGGCCGGCGTGCTCGGAATTCAGCAGACGCTGGATCGCCTGCCGCAGACGTTGTCCGGCGGGCAGCGGCAGCGGGTCGCGATCGGGCGGGCGATCGTCCGGCAGCCCTCGGCGTTCCTGATGGACGAACCGCTGTCGAATCTGGACGCCGCGATGCGTACCGAGCTCCGCCAGGAGATCGGCGCGATGACGCGCGACCTGGGCATCACGACCGTCTACGTCACCCACGATCAGGTCGAGGCGCTCACGCTGGCCGACCGGATCGCCGTCATGCGCGATGGCCGGCTGGAGGATGTCGGTACGCCGGCGGAGGTCTTCGACGACCCAGCCACCGCCTTCGTCGCCGGGTTCCTCGGCACCCCGCGAATCAACCTGCTGTCCAGCTCGGTCCGAGCCGAAGGCGGCCGCGTCAGCCTGGTGCTGGGCGGCGGCCAGGCGCTCCACCTCGACCCGGACGACCGCCGTACGACGCTCTTGCTCCGGCGGGGTGGTGAGGAGATCGTGATCGGCGTCCGCAGCGACGCGCTCACCCTCGACGGCGAAGCCCAGCCCAACCGGGTGTCCGGCCGGCTGCGCACGCTCGAGTACCACGGTCACCAGTGGATCGCGTACGTCGAGACCGGGATCGACATGGTCAATCCGGACCTCGTCGGCCGCCGTAAACCCGAGCGGATCTCCACGCACTCGCGACGTACGTTCTGGCGCCGGGCGGCCCGCGCCACCAAGCGCTCCGGCATCCTGCACCGCCGCGACCAAGCCCGCGCTGCGCTCCCCGAAGCCTCGGCCCCCACGCACCGCCGAGCCGACCTCGTCGTCGAGCTGCACTCCAGTACGCCGCACGTCCCGGGCGACCAGGTCAGCTTCGCCGTCGACATGACCCGCGTCTACCTCTTCGACCGCCACGGCCTCCGCATCGACCGCGTCGCCCGCTGACCCCACCCCCCGACCCCATTTGGCTGGCTCGCCAGCGAAATAGGGGGTTGTACACCGTGGTTCAGGGTGCAGAACCCCCGATTTGGGTGCCTAGCCAGCGAAATTCGGGTGGGCGGTTAGCGGGGGTGGGTGGTTGAGGAGCGTTCGATGAGGTGGACGGGCAGGGTGATGGGGGAGTCGGGGTGTTCTTGCTTTTCGATGGTGGCCAGTAGGCGTTCGACAGCCAGGGCGGCTTTCTGGGGGATGTCTTGGGCGACCGTGGTGAGTTTGGGCGTGACGTACTCGCTGAGGTCGAGGTTGTCGAAGCCGATGACCGAGAGGTCGTGGGGGACCGAGTGACCGGTGTCGGTGAGGCCTTCCATGATGCCGATGGCGAGGATGTCGGCGGTGGCGAAGACCGCGGTGGCCTCGGGGTGGTCGGTGGGGATGCGGTGACCGAGGTCGCGGCCCGTGCTGTGGGTCGTGGTTTCCACGGTGCTGACGCGCTCGGTCCAGGTCAGGCCGGATTCGGCGAACGCGGCGCGGAAGCCGGCGTACCGCTGGTGGACGACGCCGGCGCCGGTGAAGGCCGGGCCGGCGAAGACGATCTCGCGGTGGCCGAGGCCGATCAGGTGCCGGGCTGCGAGTAGGGCGCCGGTGTAGTCGTCGGAGCGGACGCCGGTGGTGAGCGGGTTGTCCGAGTAGCTGTCGACGGCGAGCAGGGAAACATTGCCGACGGCACCTGGTGTCAGACGGTCGACGTCCTCGTCGAGAAAGCCCAGCAGGACAGCGCCATCGAGGCTCCACGACTTCAGTGCCTCGCCGACCTCACTCGGCTGCGCGATCCCGCGAAGCAGTAGGTGGTAGCCGCTCTTGCGCAGCTGACGCTCGATCTGGCCGAGGATCGCGACGTTGTGCGGGCTGATCATCAAGCTGTCCTCGTCGGCCGCCGGGACCAGCAGGCCGATCATCCGCGACGACTTCGCGGCCAGGCTGCGCGCCGACGCGCTCGGCACGTAGCCGCGGGCGGCGACGATGCGCTGGATCCGCTCGATCGTCTCGGCCGAGACCCGGGCGCGATTGCCGTTCACGACGTTCGAGACCGTCATGATGCTGACGCCGGCTTCGTCCGCGATGTCCTTCAGCGTGACCCGCACGCGGCCTCCCTCGAACTGTTGACAGTTTCGTTTCCCGGAGATTACCTTCCGGTGAAGGTGGAGCGCTAAACCTATCACAAACGAAGGGATCCGAGGATGGATCAGTGGTGGCGGGACGCGGTGATCTACCAGGTCTACCCGCGCAGTTTCGCGGACGGGAACGGTGACGGTACCGGTGACCTGGCCGGCGTCCGATCGCGCCTGAACTACCTGCGTGACCTCGGTGTCGACGCCCTCTGGTTCACGCCGTGGTACCTGTCGCCGCTGGCCGACGGCGGGTACGACGTGGCCGACTACCGCACCATCGACCCGGCCTTCGGGACCGTGGCCGAGGCCGAGCGCCTGATCGCGGAGGCCGCCGCCCTGGGCATCCGCACGATCGTCGACATCGTCCCCAATCACGTCTCCAGCGAGCACGAGTGGTTCAAGGCCGCGCTCGCCGCCGGTCCGGGGTCACCGGAGCGCGAGCGGTTCTGGTTCCGCTCCGGCGACGAACTGCCGACGAACTGGATCTCCAGCTTCTCCGGCGAGACCTGGACCCGCACCAAGAACCCGGACGGTACGCCGGGCGAGTGGTACCTGCACCTGTTCACCCCCGAACAACCCGACCTGAACTGGAACCATCCCGACGTACGGCGGGAGCACGAAGAGGTGCTGCGGTTCTGGTTCGACCGCGGGGTCGCCGGGGTCCGCATCGACAGCGCGACCATGCCGGTCAAGGATCCGGCCTTCCCTGATCTCGGCGACACTTCCGAGCATCCGTACGTCGATCGCGACGGCCTGCACGAGATCTACGCCGGCTGGCGCGCGGTCGCCGACTCCTACGATCCGCCGCGGATGCTGGTCGGCGAGATCTGGCTCGCGAATCCGGAGCGGTTCGCCCGGTACCTGCGCCCCGACGAGCTGCACACCGCCTTCAACTTCGACCTGATGGGTCGCCCGTGGGACGCAACCGCGCTGCGGGACTCCATCCGTACGACGCTCGCCGCCCACGCACCCGTAGATGCGCCGGCCACCTGGGTGCTGTCGAACCACGATGTGACTCGTCCGGTCACCCGCTACGGCCGTGCGGACACGTCATTCGCCTTCCACACCAAGCGGTTCGGCGTATCGACTGATCTTGCGCTCGGCAACCGCCGGGCGCGGGCCGCGGCGCTACTCACGGGTGCGCTGCCCGGCTCGCTCTACATCTACCAGGGAGACGAGCTCGGCCTTCCTGAGGTGGAAGACCTGCCGACCGCCGCTCTCCAGGACCCGATCTTCTACCGCTCCGAAGGCGTCGACCCCGGCCGCGACGGCTGCCGAGTTCCATTGCCCTGGTCAACGATCGGATCCACCTTCGGGTTCAACTCGCACGGCTTCGGCCCGTGGCTACCACTACCGGCGGACTGGGGATCCCGGTCGGTCGAGGCCCAGGATGGAGATCCGGAGTCGATGCTCACGCTCTATCGCTCGATGCTTGCCGAACGCAAGAACTTGGATGCGGCCTTCGCCTGGCATCCCCTGGACGGCGAGGACCTGCTCGCCTTCACTCGCGGCGACGTGCTTTGCCTGGTGAACTTCGGCCCTTCGCGGCCGCTCCCGGCCGGCTCCACCGTGCTGCTCGCCAGCGCTCCCCTGACAGACGTACTGCCCCCTGACACCGCCGCCTGGGTGCGGCTGCAAGGAGAACAATCATGAAGACGGTTGCAGTGGTGCTCGCCCTGGCGGCCGCACTGACCGCATGTTCGGCCGACGAACCCGCAGCGGACGGACCGGTGACCTTGAAGGTCGCTCGGGACCCCGGTCTCGACAAGGGCGCGATCGCGGCGTTCGACGAGCGGGTCGCCCAGTTCGAGAAGGCGAACCCGGGGATCGACATCGCGCCGCAGGAGTACAACTGGACCGCGACCACGTTCACCGCGCAGCTTGCCGGTGGCACGCTGCCCGACGTGTTCACGGTCCCGTTCACCGACGGCCGCGGGCTGATCGAACGCAAGCAGATCGCCGATATCAGTGGACTGGTCTCGAGCTTGCCGTACGCAACCAAGTTCAACGCGAACGTGGCCAAGGCCGGACAAGCCGAGGACGGCAAGATGTGGGCCGTCCCGATCGCGGCGTACGGGCAGGCTCTGCATTACAACCGGACGCTGTTCAAGCAGGCCGGGCTCGATCCGGACAAGCCGCCGGCCACGTGGGACGACGTACGGGCTGCTGCCAAGCAGATCGCCGACAAGACCGGTAAGGCCGGCTATGCGCAGCTGACCACTGACAACACCGGCGGCTGGATCCTCACCACGCTGGATTATGCGTACGGCGGTCGCACCGAGAAGCTCGAGGGCGACAAAGCGACTGCGGAGCTGGACACCCCGGAGCTGACCGCGGTCCTGCAGTGGCTGAAGGATCTGCGCTGGACCGACAACAGCATGGGCTCGAACTTCCTCTACGACTGGGGCGGCATCAACCAGGCGTTCGCCTCCGGCCAGGTCGGCATGTACGTCTCCGGGGGCGGCAACTACGGCTCGCTGGTGACGCAGAACGCGCTGAAGCCTGCCGAGTACGGCGTCACGGTGCTTCCGCTCGCGGAAAAGCCGGAGGCCGGCGTACTCGGTGGTGGGACGCTGGCCACGGTCAGCGCCAAGGCCAACGACGCGGTGAAGGCGGCCGGGGTGAAGTGGATCGACTTCTTCTACCTGGACAAGCTCACTGACAAGGACGCGGCCGCGCTGGATGCGAAGACGACGGCGGCCTCGAAGCAGCCGGTCGGCGCTCCGCAACTGCCGGTGTTCGACCGGGCGACGTACGACGAGTCTCTCGGCTGGGTGAAGCAGTACGTGAACGTGCCGCTGGAGCAGTTCAAGCCGTACACGGACAAGATGTTCGACCAGCAGTTGGTGACCGAGCCGGTGCGGTCGACCCAGGAGGTCTACAAGCTGCTCGATCCGGTGGTGCAGTCGGTGCTGACCAACAAGGACGCGGATATCGCGGACCTGCTGAAGAAGGCCGACGCCGAAGCCCAGGCCCTGCTGGACCGGAACTGATCGATGCGGACCCGTGGTGGGCTCAGCACCCTCGTCTTCCTGCTCCCACTCCTGCTCGTCTTCGGGATCTTCTCCTGGATCCCGATCGGGCGGGCGGTCCTGATGAGCTTCCAGGAGACGAACCTGGTCACGCCGTCCACCTTCGTCGGGCTACAGAACTTCCGGGACGTCCTGGATGATCCGCTGCTCTGGACGGCGATCAAGAACACCCTGTACTTCGCCTTCCTCGCGCTGCTGTTCGGGTACCCGGTGCCGTTGCTGGCAGCGGTGGTGATGAGTGAGGTCCGCCGGTTCAAGGGGTTGTACAGCGCACTGGCGTACCTGCCGGTCGTCGTTCCGCCGGTGGTCGCCGTACTGCTGTGGAAGTTCTTCTACGATGCCGGGCCGAACGGCGTCTTCAACACGATCCTTGGGGCGGTCGGTCTTGGTCCGGTCGCTTGGCTGCAGGACTCGGCGATCGCGATGCCGTCGCTGGTGCTGGAAGCGACCTGGGCCGCTGCGGGTGGCACGGTGATCATCTACCTGGCTGCGCTGACCGGGGTGTCGACGGAGCTGTACGAAGCCGCCGAGATCGACCGCGCGTCGATCTGGCGGAAGATCTGGCACGTCACGCTGCCGCAGTTGCGGGGGATCCTGCTGATCACGTTCATCCTGCAGATCGTCGGTACGGCGCAGGTGTTCCTGGAACCGTTCCTGTTCACCGGCGGCGGTCCCGCGAACTCGACCACCACCCTGTTGCTGCTGATCTACGACTATGCCTTCGCGAACAGTCTGGGCGGGCAGTACGGGATGGCGACCGCGTTGAGCATCATGCTGGCTATGGTCCTCGGCCTGCTCTCCGCGGTGTATTTCCGGCTGACGCGTGGCTGGAGCAGGTCATGAGCCGCGGGATCCTGTCACCCAGCGAGTGGCTTCGCCCGGGCATCCGGCGGACGACCCGCGGGGTGCACGCCGTACTGCTGGTGCTGTTGTTCGTGATCGGGCTCGGTCCGATGCTGTGGCTGGCGAAGGCTGCGATCACGCCGACCCAGGACACGCTGCGGTCGCCGCTGGCGCTGTGGCCGAACGGCATGGACTGGGCGAACCTCGCGACCGCCTGGACCCGCGTTGAGGTGGACAAGTACTTCCTGAACACCGTTGTGCTCGCGGCCGGCTCCTGGTCGGTGCAGTTGCTGGTGGCAACGACATCAGGTTTCGCGCTGTCGGTACTGCGGCCGCGGTACGGGAAGGTGATCACCGGCGTGGTGCTGGCCACCTTGTTCGTGCCGTCGGTCGTGTTGCTGGTGCCGCTCTATCTCACGATCGTCGACCCGCCGTTGCTGAAGGCATCGTTGATCAACTCGTTCTGGGCGGTGTGGTTGCCGGCCGGAGCGAACGCCTTCAACATCCTGCTGGTGCAGCGGTTCTTCGACAACCTGCCGCGCGAAGTCTTCGAGGCGGCGCGCGTCGACGGCGCCGGTCCGTTCCGGCTGTTCTGGTCGGTGGTGCTGCCGATGTCCCGGCCGATCCTCGGCGTGGTCTCGGTCTTCGCGATCATCGCCGCCTGGAAGGACTTCCTCTGGCCGATGCTCGTCCTCCCGGATCCCGATCTGCAACCGCTGTCGGTCCGGCTGCCCGCGCTGCAACGCTTCGTCGAACTCGACGTCTTCCTCGCCGCGCTGGCCATCTCCACGGTGATCCCGGTGGTGCTGTTCGCAGTCTTCCAGCGTTTCTTCCTCAAGTCCGGCGCCCTGACAGGTGCCGTGAAGGGCTAGCCATGTCCCGAATCCGCCTCGCACTAACTGGCATCCTGACGCTCCTCCTCACCTCCCTCACCCTCCCGTCCGCCGCCGCCCCCGTCACCTACGAACTCGAGAACGGCACCCGCTCCGGCGGTGCCGTCGTCGAAACCGACCACCCCGGCTACTCAGGCACCGGCTTCGTCGGCGGCTTCACCGACCCCAACAAAGGCACCGCCACCGTCGGTCTGTCCGTCACCGCGACCGCCGGACCTTCGACCCTCACCCTCCGCTACGCCAACGGCACCGGCGCACCCAAAACCCTCTCGCTCTACCTCGGTGCCACGAAGATCCGGCAGCTCGCCTTGCCTCCCACCGCCAACTGGGACACCTGGGCAACCACCGTCGAGGCCGTCAACTTGGTTGCTGGCAACAACAACATCTCCTACCGCTTCGACACCACCGACTCCGGCAACGTCAACCTGGATCGCGTCGTGGTGGACACCGCACCCGCCCCGGCAGACGGTGTCCACGAAGCCGAATCGGCGAGCCTCTCTGGTGGAGCGGTCGCCCAATCGGATCACCCCGGCTACACCGGCTCCGGCTTCGTCGGCGGCTACACCGACGCGAACAAAGGCAACGCCGCCACTACCTTCACCGTCACCACGACCGCCGGCGCCAAGACCCTCACCCTCCGCTACGCCAACGGAACAGGCTCGGACAAGACCCTCTCTCTGTACGTCGCGGGTACTCGATTGCGCCAAATCACCCTTCCCGCGACGGCAAACTGGGATACTTGGGGGACTGCCTCAGAAGCAGTCACGCTGGTTGCTGGCAGCAACAACATCGCTTACCGCTTCGACACGACCGACTCCGGCAACGTCAACCTCGACAACCTCACCGTGACCGACGCGACCGAACCACCGCCGTCCGGGGGCCCCGCCCTCGAGAACGCCTTCCTCTCCGGCGGCGCCACGCCCGCCACCTCGATTGCTGGGTACGTCGGCACCGGTTACGTCACCGGCTTCACCACAGTCGGCGCCCGCGCGATCCGTACCGTCAACGTCACCGCAGCAGGCGCGGCCACCACGACCCTTCGCTACAACAACTCCAGCGGCAGCACCAAGACCCTCAGCACCTACGCGAACGGCGTCAAGGCCGGCCAGCTCTCGCTTCCCGCAACCGCCGGCTGGGCAACCGTCCAGCAGTCGCTGACCCTGCGCGCCGGCCTCAACCTCATCGGCTACCAGTACGACTCGGGTGACAGCGGCAACGTAGCGCTCGACGACCTCACAGTCACCGGCTCCGCGAACCTCGCCGCCCGTGGCGCCACGGTTTCCTACACCGAGTACGAAGCAGAGAACGCCAGCACGAACGGCGTCGCGATCGGCCCGGACCGCACGTACCGGACCGTCGCCTCCGAATCCTCCGGCCGTCGCGCGGTCCGTCTCGACAACGCCGGCAAGTACGTCGACTTCACGCTCACCAAACCGACCAACTCGATCGTCGTCCGCTACTCGATTCCCGACAACGCGGCCGGCACCGGCAGCACCGCCTCTCTGGCGATCTACACCGGCGGTTCGAAGGTCAAGGACCTGCAGCTGACCTCGGCGTACAGCTGGGTCTACGGCAACTACCCCTTCCCGAACGACCCCGGACTCGGCGGCGGCCACCGCTTCTACGACGAGGCCCGTACGACGCTCCCGTCGTACCCAGCCGGAACTGTCCTGCGACTGCAGAACGACACGTCCACGCCGATCACGATCGACCTGATCGACACCGAGGTCGTCGCGCCGGCGTACGTCGTACCGGCGAACTCAGTCGAGGTGACGGCGTACGGAGCGGTCTCGGGTGGCGGTGACGACACGGCCGCGTTCAACTCGGCGATCAGTGCGGCGAAGTCGGCCGGCAAGACGCTGTGGATCCCGGCGGGCACGTTCGATCTGACGGCCCGGGTGAACGTCGACAACGTCACCATCCGCGGCGCCGGCATGTGGTACTCGACGATCCGCGGCAACGCCGGACGTGGTGGGCTGTTCGCCACCGGCAGCAACGTGCAGTTGGCCGACTTCACCTTCGCGGGTGACGTCCGGTACCGCGATCCCGACGGCCAGGTGACGACGGACTCGGCGATCGAGGGCAACTTCGGTACTGGATCGTTGATACACAACGTCTGGATCGAGCATTCGAAGACCGGGATCTGGGCCAACAGCGGGACCAACGGCCTCTACATCGTCGGCGTCCGGATCCGCGACATGTTCGCCGACGGTCTCAACCTGAACACCTTCAGCGGCGACGGCAGCCCGGTCCGCAACAGCCGCGTCGATCAGAGCGTCTTCCGCAACACCGGTGACGATGCGATGGCGATGTGGTCCTTCAACAGTGCCGTCTCCGACTGCGCGTTCACCTTCAACACCGCAACTCTTCCGGCGCTCGCCAACACGGCAGCGATCTACGGCGGTGTGAACAACCGGATCGAGGACAACCTGTTGTCCGACACGGTCTACACGGCATCCGGGATCACCTTGAGCACCTGGCACTCGGCGCAGCCGTTCGGCGGTACGACGGTTGTCGAGCGCAACACGATCACCCGGGCCGGCGGTTTCAACACCGACTGGAACAGCAGCCAAGGCGGGCTGTGGATCTACGCCGAGGCACGTGAGATCACGGCACCGATCCTGATCAAGGACGTCGACATCATCGACAGCACCTATCAAGGCATCCTGATGTCCTGGCAGAAGACGGTCAGCAACATCACCTTCGATCACGTCAAGGTCCAGAACACCGGCACCTACGGCATCGACCTGCAGGTCGCAGGCAGTGGTTCCTTCAGCTACGTCACGGTCAGCGGTGCGGCTTCGGGCGGCCTGAACAACACCGCCGGCTTCGTTCTCAACCGGGGCTCGGGAAACTCGGGTTTCTAGAAAACTTTATCGTGTGAAGTATTTACCAGACCGGGGTGGATCTGTCACGGTTCGACGGCGTTGTCATCCGCCTGAAGGAGCGCCCATGACAGATCCGCTTCCCCCCGACTCCCGCAGTCCGCGCCGGATCCTCGGCGTACTGCTGCTGACCGCGACGCTTCTGGTGAGCACCGCGGCCACGGCGTACGCCGACCAGCTTCCGCCGCTGCCACAGAACGCGAACGGCTACGAGCAGTCCTTCTCGCCCGCCTACGACTACGACGGTGACGGTTGTTATCCGGTCGCCGCGATCAGCCCGACCGGGACCCTCAATCCCGGTCTGAACACGACCGGTGCCGTGAACGGCAACTGCCACGACCAGTCCGATCTCGACAACTCACAGACCTACGCCCGCTCGAAGTGCAACAACGGCTGGTGTGCGGTCGTGTATGCGAGCTACTTCGAGAAGGATCAGGCGATCGACGGCAGTGGCCTCGGCGGTCACCGGCACGACTTCGAGCATGTGATCTCGTGGATCAACCAGTCGTCGAACCAGGTTGAGTACGTGACGACGACGCAGCACTCGAGTCAGGTCACCTATCCCCGCTCGCAGGTCCGCTTCGAGGGTAGTCACCCGAAGGTCGTCTTCCACAAGGACGGCGCCAGCACGCACTTCTTCCGGATCGCCAACGCCGGTGACGAACCGCCGGAGAACCACTACCACAACTGGCGTTACCCGCCGATCGTCGGCTGGGACGGCTGGCCGAACACCGGTCTGCGGGACACCTTGATGAACGCCAACTTCGGGTCGGCCACGATCAAGGTCACCGACAACGGCGACCGGTTCCGTTACCTGCTCAATGTGTCCAAACCGAGTGGCATCCCGTTCGACCCGTATGCCTGAAGTTCGGCCATTCTTTCGACTGTGAACTATGTACGAACAAGCGGCTGATCTGTCATCGTCGGGAGCGTTGTCCCTTCCGCCCCAAGGAGCGACCATGACAGATCATGCCCGCGCCCGCCGACGATTCCTCGGGATCGCGATCGGTACGGCGACCCTGCTGGTGGCGACCACGGTCGCCGCGTACGCGGCACCGCCGCCGAGTCTTCCGCAGAACGCGAACGGATACGAGCAGTCCTTCTCGCCCGCCTTCGACTACGACGGTGACGGGTGCTACCAGGTGCCGGCGATCGGTGCCGACGGCACGCTGAACGCAGGCCTCAACACGACCGGTGCGGTGAACGGCAACTGCCGCGACCAGTCCGACCTCGACAACTCCCAGACCTATTCACGCTCGAAGTGCAACAACGGCTGGTGTGCCGTTGTCTACGCAGGCTACTTCGAGAAGGACCAGGCCGTGGCCGGCAGCGGCCTCGGCGGTCACCGGCACGACTTCGAGCACGTCATCTCGTGGATCAACCAGTCGTCCAACCAGGTCGAGTACGTGACCACGACGCAGCACTCGAGCCAGGTCACCTACCCGCGCTCACAGGTCCGCTTCGACGGTACCCATCCCAAGGTCGTCTACCACAAAGACGGTGCCAGCACGCACTTCTACCGGCTCGCCAACAGCAACGACGAGCCGCCGGAGAACCACTACCACAACTGGCGTTACCCGCCGCTGGTCGGCTGGGACGGCTGGCCCAGCAGCGGTTTGCGGAGCACCTTGATGAACGCGAACTTCGGTTCGGCCACCATCAAGATCACCGACAACGGCGACCGCTTCCGCAACCTGCTGAACGCGTCCAAGCCGAGTGGGATCCCGTTCGATCCTTGGAACTAGATCAGTGAGATGGGGAGGAGCCCCGCCGGCCCCTCCCCATCTCCGTCTATTCGGTGAGCTTCAGATAGTCGAGATTGAAGCCACCGCTCTCGCAGAAGACGGTGATGTTCTGGTCGCCGGCCGGCAGTGTCACCTGGGTGCTGATCGACTGGTACGTCGCCCAGCCGCCGGTGGCCGGTACCGAGACCTTCGTCAGTACGGCGCCGGCCGCGTCCCGGATGGAGATCGCGTCCGGTGCGGCCGCGCCGGTGCCGTTGGCGACCCGCAGTTCGAGGTTGTAGGTGGCGGCCTTGGTCAGGTCGACGCGGTACTGCAACCACTTCCCGGTGTCGGTCCAGCCGATGTTCTTCCCGCCGCTGGCCGATGGGTTCGACTCGACGAAGTTCGGGCCGCCATCCGTCCAGCCACTCTGCGCGACGTACGACTCCGCCTCGATGTTCTGGCCGACCGGCGTACCGTGCGGGCGCACGGTGACGTTGATCGTCACCTCGTCCTTGGCGGCGCCGTCGGTCACGCGGACCTTGACGGTCTGGGCACCTGCGACGGTCGGGCGGAGGGTGAGCAGACCGGTCTGCGCATCCAGGCTGACGCCGGCCGGAAGCTCGGTCGCGTAGTACGCGAGCTCGTCCCGATCCCGGTCCGTCGCCGCGAGCTGGACCTGGGTGGCGCCGTACTGGTCGGCGACCACATCCGGTACGTCGTTCAGCACGGGCGCGCGGTTGCCGTGCGGCGACGGGACCTCGCCGTGCCAGCGGTAGGTCGCGAACGATTTCGCGGGAACCGTTACGGTGAAGGTCTTTCCGGCCAGTGACACGCGCACCTGGCTGGACGTGGTGTTCGAGTTGCCGATGATCGCGACGAAGTTGTCACCGCGGTCCTTGAAGACCACGTTGCTGATCCCGTTGGTCGTCGTACTCGACTCGACGCGGGTGTGCTCCGGGCCGAGGTACTTGGCGAACTGGCCCATCGCGTAGAGCTCGTCCCGGACCGTGAAGGTGCGGGCGGTGGTGTCGACCTTGACCAGCCGGTTCGGCCACTTGGTGGTGCGGCCGACCTCGGCCCAGTCGATGTTGTTGTCGCGGGCCGGCGTCCAGTGCAGCGTGCCGCCGTCCTGATCGGTCGTCTGCGCCCACATCACGTACGACGAAACGTCCAGCCGGAAGTAGCTGAGGATCGTGTCCGGTGACAGGTTGCTGGTCTCGGTCATGTGCACCGGCTTGCCGGTCTGCTCGTAAGCGTCCCGCATCACGGTCGGGTCACCCCAGTACGGGTGGAACGCGATCGCGTCACTCGCCTTCTTCGTGGCCGGGTCGTCGAAGATCCGGTGGTAGTTCTTGGTCTCGGTGCTGTTCGGGTCGCGCCAGTCCCAGAAGTTGAAGTCGTGCACGTAGAGCTCGGTCCGCAGGCCGGCCCGCCGTACCTCCCGCTTGATCGCCACCGCGAGCTTCTGCTGCTGCTCGATGCTGATGTCCATCGCCGGGTACACGACGTCGATCCCGGGCTCGTTGAGCAGCGTGAGCGCGTCGACGTTGATGCCGTGCTTGGCGTAGGCCTGGATGAACTTCACGTAGTACCGCGCGAAGACGTCGATACAGTCGTCGCGCAGCTTGCCCACCTGGTAGTACGACGTACTGCCGGGCTTGAGTGCGACCTCACCGGTGAACCGGTTGTTGGTCTTCATCCAGGCCGGAGCACTCCACGCGGACGCGAAGAACGTCGCCTTCGGGTTGTAGCGCTGGATCAGCTTGACCGTGTCGACGATATGCGTGTCGAGGTCGCGCTTGATCGAGAAGTACTTGAGTCCGAAGTCCTCGGTCACGCCCGCCGGGAGTTCGTCGTACGACCAGAACGGCAGGTGCTCGATCAGGTCCGGGCTACCGATCGTCAGCCGGAACCGCTCGAACCCAGCCCCGCTCTTCGGGTCGACGAGCAGGCGGATCGCTCGCTCCCGCTCCGCTGGAGTGAGCTTCCACAGGTTCGAAACACTGGTCTCGTCGAGCGAGAACCCGACCCCGCTGTACTTCTGCCGCAACGTGCTCGGATCGACCACCACAGTCGCGTCCGGCGTCGTACCCCGATCGTTCCCCACAAAAGCCGAAGGCAACGGCTGCCACTGTTGCGCCGCCCCACTCGAGTAAGACCCAGTCACCACCGCCCCCCGCTCCGGCCGCCCAGCCTGAGCCGGAGCCCCCACAGTCAGCAGCCCCACCCCCAACCCCGCCACCGCAACAGCCACCCCAACACGTCGCCTCACAACTTCCTCCCACCATCCCGGCAAGCGCTTACTAGCCGCGAACCCTACGCGCCGGAATGCGCATGCACACCCCCTCCCCGGTTCCGGAACTTCCCCGCCAAAGGACACCGCCTCCGGCGGCGACACCCCTCCAGCGCCTCCGGCGCAACCGCCCCATGCAGTTCCAAGCGATGCATTCGGCGAGGAACTGCGGTTGGGGGCTTGTTGCTTTAGCGACCTGGTTGGGCGGACCGAGGTGCGCGGCCGGCCTCGAGATAGGCGGTCTGCGCCAACTCCCTGGCCGCGAACCCAGCTGCGACACGTGCGAACTGCTCAGCATCGAGCAGCCTCTCCGCCTCGGCAAGCGTGACGAACCTGAAGGAGCTCACCTCAGCCGGCTGGATCACGATCCGCTCGATATCGCCCGGTGCCAGAACGCCGCCGTCGAAGAGGAAGGCGACAATCTCGGTGAAGTCTCCGGTCTGAGGTACCCAGTCCACGGCAAGCAGCGCCCCGGGCTCCACGCTCAGACCGATCTCCTCGTAAACCTCACGCCGGGCCGCCAGACGGGGTGATTCATCCTTCTCGACCATCCCGCCAGGAAGGTCCCACGTCGACTTGTACGGAGCCTCCAGCACCAACAGCCGACCAGCTCGGTCAATGAACAGACAGTCGGCAGCGACCCGCTTCGTGGGCAACTTCGCGGTGAAATGAATCTGCTCCGACACCCCACCAGCCAACCACAGTCGAGCGGCAACCATCCGTCGGTAAGAACACGTAGTGGTGCCGCCGGAGGTGACCTGGCGACCGGCTGCAGGCGTGACCTAGTCCGGCGGACTCGACCACCACGTGTCGTTCCCGACCATCGCGCCCCGGCGGATCCTCCGACGGACAGGACGTATACGCCGGTCGCCGTGCCTGGGTGGGAGCGGTGAGCGTGGTGGTGTAGCCCAGTGGGGTTATACGTCCTGTCGTTGGGGGGCTATCGGTCGGTGGGGCCGTCGGGTGTGAGTGTCTTGGAGGCGGCTCCTGAGCGGGCGACGCCATCGACGGACAGGCAGATGCCGAACACGCGATCGTGGCTGGTCCAGCCGTTGACGCGGCCGCGGTTGTTGCTGATCTGGACCCGATCCCGGGACGGATCAACAGCGGACACCAGGTGCAGGTAGACCGTTCCCGCGACGCGGGCGAGGACGATGTCTCCGACCGCCAGTTCCGTCGGGTCGACCGGTGCAACGACCACCTCTTGCCGACTCCGTATCAGCGGAACCATCGAGGACCCGCTGGGCCGAAACGCCACGGTGGCGCCGCCGGCGACCCTGCCCGCCACTGCATCCAGCGCTCCCATCCGACGATCGTGGCAGATTCCCCGGCATCGCCGTACCGATTTGTTTCTCGTCGGGTTGGGCGGTCCTCGTCGGTAAGGACATGTGGTGGTGCCGCCGGAGGTGATCTGGCGCCCGGCTGCAGGCGTGACCTAGACCGGCGGACCCGACCACCACGTGTCGTTCCCGACGATCTAGACGTCCTGTCGTTGGGGGGATCGGGTGGCTTGGAGGAAGGTGGTGATGGCGTGGGTGGAGAGGTGGGTTTGGTCGGTGAAGATTCGGTGGCCGGCGTTGGGGATTACTACTAGGTCGGCGTTGGGGATGGCGGCGGCGAGGGTTTCGCCGGCTGAGAGGGGGACCAGGCGGTCTTCGCGGCCGTGCAGGACGAGGGTGGGGAGGGTTAGCTGGTGGAGGTCGGTGTGGCGGTCCCAAGGGGTGGCGGCCAGGAGTTGGCTGCGCATGCCTTCGGGGGTGGTGGGGAGGGTGTCGCCGATCTCGTCGTCGCGGGCTCGCTCGGTGGCGGGGGTCTGGTCGACGTACAGGATCGGGGCCAGTGCCTGGCTGCGTTCGGCCGGGGGTAGGCCTGCGATCTGTTTGAGGGTGGTGGCGACTGCGGAGGCCGCGACGGTCAGGTGCGGGACGCCGGAGTGGGTGCTGACCAGGATCAGGGAGGCTGCGCGGTCGGGGTAGCTGAGGGCGAGCTCCTGGGCGATCAGGCCGCCCATGCTAAGGCCGAGGACGTGCGCCCGGTCGACGTCGGCTGCATCGAGGACGGCGACTGCGTCGGTCGCCATCGTGGCGAGGTCGAACGGTTCCGGGGAGGACCCGGTACGCCCCACACCGCGGTTGTCGAACGTGATCACCCGGTAGCCGTGCAGCCCCGGGAGCAAACGGAACCATGACGTTGATGCTGACCCCAATCCATTGATCAGGAGCACCGGCTCGCCTGCGCCGGTGCTCTCCCACCAGATCCCTGCAGTAGTGCGCATCCAACCCCTCCAGTGGAACGCTTGTTACATTACTCTGAGCATCCACGAAGCTGGTGTCAAGCGCAAATTCTGATAACTTATGGATCGATCGTTCTAAGGAAGGTGAGATGCCCGAACTGCTGCCGCCCCAGCTCGCGGCGGACGGCGCCAAGGGCCGGCTGCTGGCGGCGGCGGTCGAGCTGTTCGCCGCCCGGGGGTATCACGGCGTCTCGGTCCGCGACCTGACCGCGCATCTCGGTGTGCAGCCGAGCTCGCTGTACGCGAAGTACGCGTCGAAGGCCGAGCTGTTCAGCGAGCTGGTGTTCCTCGCCAACGAAGAGATCCGGGACCGGATGCGCGCCGGGCTGCTGGAGGCCGGGCCGGATCCTGCGGACCAGTTGGCCGCCCTCACCCATGCGAACGTCGAGTTCCACACGACGTACCCGCTGTTCGCGACCATCGCGCACAACGACTTCGCCATGCTCACCGAGTCCGCGCTGCGCCGCGTCGCCGCCAGCCGCAAGGAGGCGATCGACCTGATGCGGGCCGTCATCGACCGCGGCAACGACCTCGGCGCGTTCGACTGCGCCGACCCCTGGACCGCGATCGCCGCCATCGCCGGCTTCGGCATCCGGCTCGCGGTCTGGTACCGCCCGCCGGGCCACACCACCGACGCGACCGCCGGGTTCGCGGCCGAGGTCCAGACCTGGATGGGCCCCGATCGCACGATCGAGGATCTCAAGACCACCTACGCGACGTACTCGCTCAGAATCGTCGGGTGGCGTGGCGAATAGCCCAGTACGGCGGCGCCGTCGCACTGGGCTACCCGGTCAGTCCTTCGTGACCGGGTCCTCCCCGTTGCCGGTGACGACCAGCGAGAAGTCGTCGCCGTGGGTGGTGACGCCTTCGATGACGGCTGCCTCCATGGCCTCGGTCCCCATGGCCTTGCGGAGCATGAGGGGATCGGTGCGGAGGTCCTTGGCGAGCGCGACGGCCAGGCCGACCATCACGAGAGCGAACGGGAGGGCAGCGACGATGGTGAGATTCTGTAGTCCCTGCAGGGCTTTCGCGCCACCTCCACCGACCAGCAGCATCACCGCGGCGACCGCGCCGGTGAGCACACCCCAGAACACGACGACCGACTTGCTCGGGTTGATTGCTCCCCGCTGCGACAGCGTGCCCATCACAATGGAGGCCGCGTCCGCGCCGGAGACGAAGAAGATCGCCACCAGTACGACGACCAGGATCGTGGTCAGCGACGCCAGCGGGAAGTGCTCGAGGAGACCGAACAGCTGACCCTCGGTGGTGGACTGGCCGGCGATGTCGACGCCGTGCCGCTGGGTGTCGATCGCGGCGCCGCCGAAGACGCAGAACCAGACCAGGCTGACCAGAGACGGCACCAGCAGTACGCCGGTGACGAACTGCCGGATCGTCCGCCCGCGGCTGATCCGCGCGATGAACATGCCGACGAACGGCGTCCAGGAGATCCACCACGCCCAGTAGAAGACCGTCCAGCTGGACAGCCAGGTGGCCATCGTGTCGCCGCCGCTGGCCTCGGTCCGGGCCGCCATTTCGGCGATGTCCCGCAGGTAGTCGCCGATCGCGGTCGGTACCAGGTTGAGGATCAGGACGGTCGGCCCGACCACGAAGACGAAGGCGGCCAGCACGATCGCCAGCACCATGTTGATGTTCGACAGCCATTGGATGCCCTTGGCAACACCGGACACGGCCGACGCGACGAAGGCAGCGGTCAGTACGGCGATCACTCCGACCAGTACGGCGTTCCCGGTCTTGTCCAGCCAGCCGAGGATCTGCACGCCGGAGCCGATCTGCAGCGCACCGAGCCCCAGCGATGCCGCCGAACCGAACAGTGTCGCGAAGATCGCCAGACTGTCGATGACCTTGCCGATCGGACCCTCGGTCCGCTTGCCGAGCAGCGGCGCGAAGGCCGAGCTGATCAACTGCGGGCGTCCGCGCCGAAAGGTGCCATAGGCAATCGCGATACCGACGACGGCGTAGATCGCCCACGGGTGCAGCGTCCAGTGGAACAGCGTCGTCGCCATCGCCGTCTGCAACGCCGCGTCCGTCCCGCCTTCGACGGTGCCCGGCGGCGGTGTCATGAAGTGCGACAGCGGTTCGCTCACACCGTAGAACATCAGCCCGATCCCCATCCCGGCGCTGAACATCATCGCCACCCAGGACACGGTCTTGAACTCGGGCTCCTCGTCGTCCGCGCCGAGCGGGATCCGCCCGTAGCGGCCGCCGGCCAGCCACAACACGTACACGACGAACCCGGAGGCCAGCAGTACGAACAGCCAGCCGGTGTTCGTCTCGACCCAGGTCAGGGCCGAGGTGGACGCCGTACCGAGGCTGGTCGCACTGGCGAATCCCCAGGCCACGAAGGCCAGTGCGATGCCGGCGGTGACGCCGAACACGATCCGATCGAGCCCGGAGCCCGTACTTCGGCTGCCGGGCGGTGGTGGTGTCGCGAGCGCGGGATGCTCGGTTGCGTGGTCAGGGGTTGCTTGCTGGCTGTCGAAATCGATCGCCACAGCTGAATCACGCCTCGCTTCGGCGCGCCTCCACTTTTCACTAGGAACGGGTCGGGGTTTACCTTTTGACCATTCCGGAGATCGTGGCAAAACGCAACTATCGTGGTCCCGGCCACACCGGCGGTCGGCTAGGTTGGGCCCGTGGCGGAGCACGAACTGCGGGGCCGGGAGCGCGAGATCGCCGTACTGCAAGGCCTGGTCGATGCCGCGCGGACCGGGCGGAGCGACGTACTGGTTCTCCGGGGTGAGGCCGGCGTCGGCAAGTCGGCATTGCTCGATGCACTGGCCGCGAAGGCTACCGGCTGTCAGGTGATACGGGCCGATGGCATCGAGTCCGAGATGGAGCTGGCGTACTCCGGTCTGCATCAGGTGTGCCAGCCGTTCCTGGACCGGATCGGACGGTTGCCGGAACCGCAGTACGCAGCACTTGGTACGGCGTTCGGTCTGCTCAGCGGACCGCCGCCCGCGAAGTTCCTGATCGGTCTCGCGGTGCTGAACCTACTGGCTGACGCGGCGGTCGAGCGGCCGGTCGTGTGTGTGGTCGACGACGCACAGTGGATCGATCTGATGTCGGCCCGGGTGCTCGCGTTCGTGGCGCGCCGGCTGGAGGCGGAGTCGGTCGTGATGGTCGTCTCGGTGCGGGAGGGCACTGAGCACGCGTTCGACGGGTTGCCTGAGCTGGAGGTTCGCGGGCTGGGGGAGGACGATGCGCGGGCGCTGCTCGGTTCGGTGCTGCCGGGGCCGCTCGATCCGCGGGTCCGCGACCGGATCGTGGCCGAGACGCGCGGGAATCCGCTCGCGCTGATCGAGCTCCCGCACGCATGGACTGTCGCCGAGCTCGCCGACGGGCTGGGTGCGGGCCCGTTGACCCGCCGGATCGAGGACAGCTTTGTACGACGCCTCGACGTCCTGCCGGCCGATACCCGGCTGCTCCTGCTGGCTGCGGCTGCGGAACCGCTCGGTGATGCGACCCTGCTGTGGCGCGCGGCTGAGCGGCTCGGGTTGGGTGACGGTCCGGCGGCCGGTGCGCTGGAGTCGGGGCTGATCGCTATCGGTCAGCACGTGCGGTTCCGGCATCCGTTGGTGCGGTCGACGGTGTATCGGATGGCTTCACCACAGGATCGGCAGCTGGTTCATCGGGTGCTCGCGGAGGTGACTGATGCCCAGAGTGAGCCGGATCGGCGCGCCTGGCATCGGGCGCAGGCGACGGCGTTACCGGACGAGGAGGTCGCGGCCGAGTTGGAGCAGTCGGCCCAGCGGGCGCAGTCGCGGGGTGGATTCTTCGCCGCCGCGGCGCTGCTGGAGCGGGCGGTGGAGCTGACGCCGGAGCCGGGTCCGCGGGCTCGGCGCGCGGTGGCGGCGGCGATCGCGAAGTGGCGGTCCGGGGCGCTGGATTCGGCGCTGGCGTTGCTCGGTGGTGCGGCCGCTGGTCCGCTTGATGCGGCAGCGGCGGCGGCGGTCGACTGGTTGCGCGGGGAGATCGCGTTCGATCAGGGCCGGACCCTGGAGGCGGCTCGGATGTTGCTCGACGCGGCCGGGCGGCTCGACGGGGATCGGGCTCAGGACGCTTATCTGGAAGCGATTTCGGCGGCGATCTGGGCGAGTGGGCCGGATACGCGTGCGGTGGTCGCGGCGGCCGCCGTACAGGTTGTTGCTTCGGATCGGCCGGCGGATTTGTTGCTGCAGGCACTCGCCCAGCGGGTGACGCGGGGGTATGCGGCCGCGGCGCCGCAGCTCGTGACGGCGCTGGCGCAGGCGCGGGACGCCGAGATCGGCGGCCGGTTGTGGCTGGCCGGCGGGATGGTCGCCCTGGAGCTGGCGGACCTCGAGAGTGGGCTGGCGATGGCGGCCCGGCAGGACGCGATCGCGCGTCGTACGGGTGCGTTGGTGCAGTTGCAGAGCGCGCTCGACTTCCGGGCCGGGCTGACGTGTCTGACCGGCGACCTGGCCGCGGCCGGCCGGATGGTCGACGAGGATCGGCAGATCGCCGAGCTGACCGGGAGCCGGCGTGGTTCGGCTGGGCGGATGGTGCTCGAGGCGTACCGGGGGAACGAGCGGCCGGCGCGAGAGTTGATCGCTGAGTTGCAGACTGGCGGCGGGCGGTTGGCCGCGTTCGCGACATACGCATCTGCCTTGCTACACAACGGTTTCGGGCGGTATGACGTTGCCCGGGATGCCGCGCTGGAGGTGTTCGAGCAGGACATCGTCGGGTACGGCGTACTGGTGGCCGGCGAGCTTGTCGAGGCTGCCTCGCGCACCGGCGACACCAAGCTCGTGGAGACCGCGCTGAGCTGGCTCAACGAGCGAGCGGCGACCGATTGGGGGCACGGTCTGGCAGCTCGGGCGTCGGCGCTGCTCAACGCCGATGAGGACGCCTACCTCCAGTCGCTCGACTACCTCGAGCGGACGCCGGTCCGGGTCGAGGTCGCGCGCGGCCGCCTCCTGTACGGCGAATGGTTGCGGCGGGAAGGGCGTCGCGTGGACGCCCGTGAGCAACTGCGGACCGCGCATGACCTGCTGACCGAGATGGGGCTGCAGGCCTTCGCGGATCGGGCTCGGCACGAACTGCTCGCGACTGGCGAGACTGTTCGCAAACGGACCCCCGAGACCCGGACGGACCTGACCGCCCAGGAGAGCCAGATCGCCGCCCTCGCCCGCGACGGTCTCACCAATCCCGAGATCGCCGCCCAGCTCTTCATCAGCCCCCGCACCGTCGAATGGCACCTGCGCAAGACCTTCGCCAAACTCGGCATCACCTCCCGCCGGCAACTGCGGACCGCGTTCCAGTGATTCTCCCTGGTGCGAACACCCCGCCGTACCCGTGATCTTGGTGTCCATGAGCACCTTTGAACAGCGCATCGAGGCCCTGATCATCCCGGTCACCGACGTTGACGCTTCGCGCGACTTCTACGTAAGCCTGGGCTGGCGCCTCGACGTCACCCCGCCCGGCGTGGTCCAGCTGACCCCGCCCGGCTCGGCCACCTCGGTCCAGTTCGGCGCCGGCATCACCCCCGCCGCCCCCGGATCGTCCACCGCCTACCTGGTCGTCGAGGACATCGTCACCGCCCGCGAGGCCCTGGTCGCCGCCGGCGCCCCGGTCACCGACTACTTCCACCGCACCGCCGAAGGATTCACCCCCGGCCTGGACCCAGAACGCCGTACCTACAGCACCCGAGCCACCTTCACCGACCCCGACAACAACACCTGGATCCTCCAGGAAATCACCACCCGCCTCCCCGGCCGCTAGGAGTTTTTCCTGGACAAACCGGGTGCGGAACGCGGAGCCTGGTGGGGTGCTCAGCGGCGAGGTCGAGGTCGGTACGACGTATCTGGTCGAGGTCCCGCATGTGCTGGAAGGGGATCAGCGGCTGACGTTCGGTGCGCTGCGCGGGGCGACCTTTCCGCTGACAGTGACGGGGCTGGAAGAGTCGGCGGCCGAGGGGGTGCGGTCGGTGCTGAGTCCGACGACGGCGGTCACGTTGACGGCTGAGCAGTGCCTCGAGCTCGGGTTGCCGGAGGGGGAGTACGAGATCATCGGGAACCTGCGGACCGCGGACGGTACGCCGATCGTGCTGCCGCGGGTGCAGACGTTGACAGTGCCGGTCGAGTGGCTGGTGCCGTTCACCGATGAGCGTTCGCACGGGCACTGGGACGCCACCGGCTCACTCTGGTAAACCGCGTGCCGCAGGGACCGTCCCGTTGCTACCCTCGGCCCGTGCCCAAGACAGACACGGTGCGCCGTCGCTAAGAGCGGCGGCGCATAACACCCAGAGCCGTCGCTCCTGGCTTCCCGTCAGGAGCGCCCCCTGTGGCGCTCGGAATCTGCTGACTCCGGAGCGCATACCGTGTTTCATCTGTCTGTTCGTCACCGTCGGCGCGTACTCGTCGCCGACCTCATCTCCACCGCGGTCTTCCCCCTCGCCATCACCGGCTCGACCGCCGTCGTCCCCGCGGCGACCGCGGACCTGTCGGGGCCCGACGCCCTCGGCCCATGGATCGTTGTCGGCTACAACGGTCTGTTCGCTGCTGCGCTCTTACTGGCCGGCGTTCTCGCCGACCGCACCTCGCGCACGAAATTCTTTGCTCTAGGCAACATCGTGGTCGCGGTGGCCGGCGTACTCTCCGCGCTGGCACCCGACCTCGGCACCCTGGTCGCCCTCCGCGTGCTGGCCGGCGTCGGCGCGGCCATGTGTGCGGCCGGTGGCTCGGCGATGGTGCTGGCCGTCTACCCACCTGAGGATCGGCATCGCGTCTACGGGTACGTCGGCGCCGTACTAGGCACAAGTCTCGCCCTCGGTCCGTTCGCCGCTCAAGGCCTGATGGCGGTGGGCGGCTGGCCGATGGTGTTCGTCGTACCAGCGGCCGTCGCGGGGATCGCCGTCCTGACCTCTATCGGCCTACCGAGCCTCCGCACCAAGGACCTGCCGAAGGAGTTCGACCTGGCCGGTGCGGTCATCTTCGGACTGACCATCGCGGCCGCGGTGACCGCCTTCGGATTCGCCCTGCCCGTCTGGGCGACGATCGGGCTGCTGCTCATCACGGCCGGTGGATTCGCGTGGCTGGTCCGGGTGGAACGCCGTACGGCGGATCCCGCGATCCCGCTCGACCTGCTGCGCATCCCGACGTACCGGGCCTATGCCTTGGGGACCGGTGCGTTCATGGGGATCCTGGTTGTCGGCCTGACCGCCCTGCCACAGCTCGGCGCGCACTTGGGTGCCGGCCAGGTAGGCCTCCTGCTCAGTCTGCTCACGATCCCCTCGACCCTCCTTCCAATACTCGCTGCCCGCATCGCCCGCCGCTGGGCGGCACCCCTGGTCACGCTTGCCCTCATCATCTGCGCAGGTACCGCCTTCGCCCTCCAACTCACCAAATCCCCGCTGGCCCTTTTCGCAGGCGCCGCCATCCTCGGCATCTGCCTGGGCCTCACCGAAGGCGTCCCCGATGGCCAAGCCCTGAAACACGTCCCCTACCACCGCGGCGGCGCCGGAGCCGCCCTCTTCAGCACCACCCGCATGACCGTCGAAACCCTCACCCTCGCCGCCGCCACCGGCGCAGCCACCCTCCTCACCCCCGCCGCGGCCCTCATCGTCCCCGGCGCAGTCTGCCTGGCCGCCGCCGCAACCCTCCACCACGCCCGCCCCCGCTGACCACCGCACGAACAACACCGACGGATATCCGTCCGTGTTGCCCCTTATCAGGCCGTATACGAGGGGAGAAGGGGCAACAGCAGCGGATATCCGGTCGCGTGGTCGGGGTGGGGTGTTTAGCCTCGGGCGCATGGACAACGAGGAGGCCAAGGCGCTGGTACGGCGGGGCTATGACGAACTGTCGGCCCGGTACGACGAGGCGTACGGCAGCGAGACGAAGTACGGCGACTGGTTGCAGGCACTCCTGACCCAACTCCCGGTCCGCGCCCAGGTCCTCGACCTCGGGTGCGGATCCGGGGTGCCGGTGGCGAAGGTGCTGGCCGAGGCGGGGCATCTGGTGACCGGGGTCGACATCAGCGAGGTGCAGGTTGCGCGCGCCCGCGAGCGGGTGCCGGCGGCGACGTTCCTGCAGGCTGACGCGACCACCCTCGACCTGGCGGCGGACTCTTTCGACGCCATCGTGTCGTTCTACGCGCTCATCCACATCCCGGTGGACGAGCAGGAGGCGCTTCTCCAGCGGATCGGCACCTGGCTGCGTCCGGGCGGCAGCTTCGTGGCGACGATCGGCTCCGGCGCGTGGACCGGGTCGGAGGAGAACTGGCTGGGTGGCGACGTACCCATGTGGTGGAGTCAGGCGGACACCGCGACCACCCGCACGTGGATCGAGAACGCCGGCCTCGCGATCGATCGCCAGGAGTTCGTGGCCGAGGGGACGAGCGGGCACACTCTGATCTGGGCACGGCGGCCCTGACCTCGCTAGCCTGAGGGCCTTGAACAACTGACTGCGAGGGGTACCGCCCATGCCCAGAGCTCTTGCTGTTCTGCTTGTCATCACACTTGCCACGCTGAGTGCCGGTTCGGCTGCTGCGACGACCACCGCCGCGTCCGATCCGGCGCGAGCGGAGTTGCGCGGGATCGTGGAGAACGTTTCCGGCGCTACCGGGAAGCGCTACAACACCAAGGACGACGCCGGTCATGTGATGGACACGGTGAAGATCATCCAGGACTCGACCGGCGGCTACCTGGCCGTCTCGCACCATCTGGCCGCCGACGGACGCTTCCGGGTGAACCTGGCGACGTCGACCGATCTGCTCAACTGGCACTGGGTGCGTGAGCTCGCCGGGAGCAACACCGGCCCTGCTTCCCAGCCGACGATCGCGCAGGCGTCGAACGGTGGTTTCGTACTCGCCTGGGAGCAGGAGCAGCCGGGCGGTGGCAACAACCACCTCGCCTTCCGGTACTTCGCCAACCGCGCGGATCTCCTGGCCGGCAAGGTGAATCGCTCCTTCGACTCCCCGCGCCGGCTGTCGTCCTGCGCGGAGGGTACGCCGAACATCTACAGCATCACGCTGGCACCCGATATCGACCACTCGACGATCGACATCGGCGGCCACTACTGGTGGAACTGCGACCGCGACCGCCAGCAACGCGGCACCCTGAAGAACTTCAACTCCTGGACCACCGCAGCCCAGCCGAACTTCGACAACGCCTTGCTGCACTGGGGTGTCGGCGGCAACATCGGCGACCGCGACCAGACCACCTTCCGCGGCTACACCTTCGGCCTGATCGAAGGCCAGTACACCAAGGGCGACTTCGGCTCCTGGCGCACCTTCGTCCACGACTACCAGACCGGCAACGCCGACCGCACCACGATCCGCACCAACGCCGGCAGCACAGCCTTCGCCAACCCCACCATCACCGCCCTCAAAGCCCCCAACGGCCAGAACGCCTTCGTCATCACCCTCTTCATCCCCAGCGAAGGTGCCGCCCCCGGCGAATCCGGCCAACTGATCTACTACCAGACCTACTAGCCAGAATCATTGCCGACTGGTGATCCAGTCGGGGTCACCCTGCGTCAGACCTGGCGGGTGATTGAGGTCAGGATGAGGGCTTTGGCTTCGGCGGCTATTTCGGGGGTGGGATAGCGGGCGGCGTGGTTCTGCCATTCGCGGAGTAGGCCGGTGATGGCGCCGACGATCATGATGGCGGTCAGGCGGAAGTCTCGGTGTGGGGCGTGGCCGGCTGCTGCGGCCTGGTCGGCCTCGCGTTCGATCAGGGTGCTCCAGCGGCCGACCCATTCCACGTGGAGGGCTTCGACGGCGGGGCTGACGCCTACGGCTTCGACGTAGTTCAGGCGGGCGAGTCGTGGGTCTGAGGTGACGGCGGCCAGGTAGACGTCGATGAGGACATCGATCCGCTCGGCCGGATCGGTGGTTTCCAGGGTGGTCAGCATCTGGCTGACGTGGTCGTAGGCGAGCCGGTTGGTGCGGGCGTACAGCTCGAGCAGCAGCGCTTCCTTGGTCTCGAACTCCTGGTAGAAACCACGGTTCGACATCCCGGCCGCCGCGCACAACTCGGTGATCTTGGTCTGCTGATAACCGGTCGACGTGAACAGTTCGACCCCAGCCGCCAGGAGCCGCTCCCGGCGTTCCTCCCGGCGCCGAGCCAACGGCACGCCGCCATAGCTGCGCTCAGCAGACAACCGAACCTCCAGAGATCCAGGGGATTGTCACAGCCTATCCCGGCCCCTATATTCGGGTAATCCTCGTTACCACTATCCCGCCCCGGAGGTAACCATCGTGATCCGCAGACTCGTCACCGGACTCGCCGTCGCCGGCCTGTCCTGTGCGGTCGTCGTGCCCGCCTCGGCCGACGACCGCCCACCGACCCCGCAGAACGACCCCTTCTACACGGCACCGGACCCGCTCCCGACCGGGAAGGCAGGCGATGTCCTCAAGACCCGGAAGGTCGATCTGTACGTCGACATCCTCCGGCTCTTCCCCGTCCCGACCCGCGCGGACCAGGTCCTGTACCGCTCCACCTCGGCCACCGGTACGCCGAACGCCGTATCCGGCACCGTCATCACCCCGCTCACGGCCTGGCCGGGCCCGGGGAAACGCCCGGTCGTGGCGTACGCCATGGGCACGCAAGGCCTCGGCGATCAGTGCGCACCGTCGTACCAGATCCGGACCGGTACCGAGGTCGAGGTCGCGTTCATCGCGCAGGCGATCACCAAGGGCTGGGCGGTCGCGCTGACCGACTACGAAGGACTGGGTACGCCGGGAACGCACACCTACGCGACCGCGAAGTCCGAGGGCCGTGCGCTCCTGGATGTCGCCCGCGCGGCCACGCGCCTCCCTGCCGCAGGGCTGGATCCGGCCGCACCGATCGGCGTCTTCGGCTACTCCCAAGGCGGCCAGGCGGCAGCCGCGGCGGCCGAGCAGGCGGCGTCGTACGCACCGGAGCTCAAAGTCGTCGGTACGGCGACCGGCGGGGTGCCCGCCGACCTCGGCCTGGTTGCCGCGAGCAACGATGGTGGCATCGGATTCGGCCTGGTGGCCGCTGCCGCGATCGGCCTCGCGTCGGCGTACCCGGAGGTTCCGCTGGACAGCGTGCTCACGACACAAGGCAAGGAGCTGTTCGCGAAGATCAAGCAGGCTTGTGTCGCCGAGATCGCGTTACTCGCGCCGGGCCGCAGGCTCAACGACTTCACCACGACTCCCAACGTGATCAAGGATCCGCGCTGGCAGAAGCGTCTCAACGAGAACCTGCTCGGCAACGTCAAACCGTCCGCGCCGGTCTACCTCTACCACGGCACAGCCGACGAGCTGATCCCCTACCAGGGCGCCCTGCAGTTGAAGGACCGCTACTGCGCAGCCGGCGCCACTCTCGAATGGCACGTGATCCCACTCGGCGGTCACGTCGCCACAGTCTCCCTCTGGGGAACGAACGCCCTGAACTGGCTGGGCGCCCGCTTCCAGAACCGCCCCGCAAGAACCTCCTGCTAACGACCATGACCGACACGGTGATCGACCTGGTACGCCGGAACGCGGCCGAGCACGGTGACGTGATGGCGATCGTCGACGGCGAGCGCCGGCTCACCTGGGCCGAGTACGAACGGCAGGCCCAGGCGATCGCACTCGCCCTGCTGGACCTCGGCATCGAACCCGGTGACGTGGTCGGCCTGCAACTGGTGAACCGGGCCGACCACGTCCTGGCCGATGTCGGCGCAATGCTCGCCGGCGCGACACCCTCGTCGTACTACAACACGCTTGCCGCCGAGCAGCTCGCCTATGTGGCAGCCGACTCGGCGTGCAAGGTGTGCATCGTCGAGAGGGAGTTCCTGCCCACCTGGCTGGCGATCAAGGACAGCCTGCCGGAGCTCCGGACGATCGTCGTCATGGGCCAGGCACCAGCCGGTGTGCTGTCGTTCGAAGTGCTGACCGCAGCAGCCCAAGCCTCGCTCCCGGACCGGATCGCCGAGGTCCACGAGGCAGCGGCGAAGGTCCAGCCCGACGATCCGGCGACGATCATCTACACCTCCGGTACGACGGGACCGCCGAAGGGCACCCTCGTCACCCACGCCGGTATCTGCACGGTCCTAACCGGGATCCTCACCCGCGTGGCCGAGGACCTAGGCAAGATCCCCGAGCCGGGACGCACCCAGGTCTCCTACCTCCCGCTCGCCCACCTGGCCGAGCGGATGATCACCCACTACCTCGGTACGGCGCTCGTCTCGACGGTGACGTATGTCCGCGAACTGCACACGCTGGCCGACAACCTGCCCGCCATCCAGCCGCACGTGTTCCTCGCGGTCCCGCGCGTCTGGGAGAAGCTGCTCGGTGCCGTCACCGAGCGAACCGTCACCGAGCAATCCCCAGTACGGCGGGCGCTGCTCCGGCGCGCGATTGTCGTGGCGCGGGAGGTCGGGCGGGCCCGGTTCGGCACGGGGGCCGGACCGGGCCTTCGGCTCCAGCACGCCGTGTTCGAGCGGCTGGTCTATCGGAGCATCCGCCGCGCACTCGGGCTGAACGAGATGCTGGTCGCGGTGAGCGGTGCAGCGCCGATCTCGAAGGAGGTGCTGGTCTTCTTCCGCGGGATCGGCGTGACGATCGTCGAGGCGTACGGGATGACCGAGACCTCCGCCGTCCTGACGCTCAACTCGCTGAGCGAACCACGCCTCGGCACGGTCGGCCGCGCACTGCCCGGTGTCAAGCTGTGCCTGGCCGAGGACGGCGAACTGCTGGCCCGCGGCCGGATCATCTCGCCCGGCTATCTGAACCGTCCGGACGCGACCGCCGACACCTTCATCGGCGGCTGGCTGCACACCGGCGACCTCGGCCGGATCGATGCCGACGGCTACCTTTCGATCGTCGGCCGCAAGAAGGAACTCATCATCAACGCGGCCGGCAAGAACATCTCCGCCGCCAACGTCGAGCAGGCCCTCTCCTCGGCGTCCGACCTGATCGGATCCGTCTACGTCCACGGCGACAACCGGCCCTATCTCGTTGCCCTGATCACCCTTGATCCCGCCTGGCGTCAGTGGTGCACAGCACGCCACATCGAGGTGACGAGTCCGGCCGACGCCGCCACGCACCCCGCCGTACAGGCTGAGATCGAGCGGGCTGTGCGGATCGGCAACGAGAGATTGTCGCGGGTCGAACAGGTGAAACGCTGGACGCTGTTGGATTCCCTTTGGGGCACAGATTCCGGCGAGCTGACGCCTACGCTCAAACTGAAGCGCTCCGTGGTGCGGGACAAGTACGTCGACGCGTTGGACAACCTTTACGATTCAGAGCCATCGAAGGAGCTCAAGTGAAACGCCTGCTCGCCGTTGTCGTTACAGCCGCTGCGTTGATCGTCAACCTGACGCCGGTCGCCCAGGCCGCTGGTTGCCCGTCGGTGAACAAGAACTGGGCCGGCCCCGGTCCGTACGCCGTGACGTCGGCCTCCAACGGGCAAGGCACCACGATCATTCGGCCGGCTCAGCTCGGGACGCTCGGATGTGCCAAGCACCCGGTGATCCTGTGGAGCAACGGTGCGGCCGCGACAGTCTCGACGTACCAGCCGTTGTTGGAGCACTTCGCTTCGCACGGGTTCATCGTGGCCGCGGGCGAAGGGCGATCCAGCTCTGCGGCGCCGCTGCTGGCTGGGCTCGACTACCTGACGACACAGAACGGTACGGCGGGGAGCGTGTTCGCGGGCAAGGTCGATCTGGCCCACGTCGGGGCGACCGGTCACTCGCTCGGTGGTGGCGCAGCCGTCGGCGCGGGTGCGGATCCGCGGGTGGACACGGTGGCGCCGCTCGAGGGCGGACCGTTCAACGACCCGGCGAAGCTGCACGGCCCGGCCCTGTACTTCGCCGGTCAGGCGGACATCATCGTGTGGCCGTCGGTTGTGCACGACCGGTACGCGCAGAGCAGTCACGTGCCCGCGATCTATGCCGAGCTGAAGGGTGCCGATCACTTCGTGGTGAGCCCCGACGGTGGGCAGTTCCGGGGCGCGATCACGGCCTGGTTCCGGTTCTGGCTGCTGGGCGACGAGCAGGCCCGGGGTGAATTCTTCGGTCAGTCCTGCGTCAACTGCACGTCACCGATCTGGTCGAAGTTCGAGCGCAACGCCAAGGCTTCCAGCTTCTGAGCATCGGCAGAACCTGGATCTGCGGTGAAGATGGCGAGGAACTGCGAGCGGTCGCTGTCGAGGACGTAGTCGCTGTTCAGCTCCAGCCAACCGGCTGTCGGATGGTTCAGGTGGATTCGCGGCCACTCCTGCTCGAAGACGGGATGCTCGGCCCAGACCTCGGCGAACTCGGGGCTCTGGCTGAGCAAGGTGTCGACCAGGACGGCCGCCTGCGGGTCTGACGTGGCATGGGTCGCGAGCACCTCCGCGACGATCGCCCGGGAGATCCGGTCGTGGTCCTGCTCCGCGTAAAGAGCGCGCTCCGAAGGGATCAGGAACCAGCGATAGACCCAGTACCGCTCGATCCCCTCGAAGACAGAGTGATCGCCGAAGACGGCCACCGACAGCTCGTTCTGCCGGAGGGTCTCGCCCAGGTGGCTGCAGATCTGGGCGGGCGTGTTCTCCAGTTGGTGCATGACCCGGAGCAGGTGCTGAGCCGGCCGGTCGTGCAGGTGCCGCGGCGGATTGGGGTAGCCGGCCAGCCGGAAGAGATGGTTGCGCTCGTCATCGTTCAGCCGCAGAGCGTCGGCGAGTGCGTTCAGGATCGGCTCTGACGGTCGCGGTCCGCGCTGCTGCTCGATCCGGCTGTAGTAGTCGGCCGAGACCCCGGCCAGCTCCGCGATCTCCTCGCGGCGCAGGCCGTCCGACCGGCGGCGCGGGGCCCGTGGCAGGCCGACATCCTCCGGCTGCAGCTGCGCGCGCCGGCTGCGGAGGAAGTCGGCGAGCATCGCCCGATTCAGTCCTGTGCCCTGGATCACAGGACAAAGTATCCCTGGTTGCCTCCGAGCGGTCTTGGTTCGGTAGGCAGCATGAAACGAATCCTGACCCTGGTGGCGGCAGCGATTGTCCCGCTCGCCGCGCTGGTCCCGCTCTCGAGCAGCGAGGCCGCTGAGCCCAGCGCCTGCTCGAACCTCTCCGTCCAGGCGCCGCAGGGTGCCCACATCGCCTCCGTGACGGCGGTCGACCAGCCCGGTGGCACGGTCACCTTCCCGCCCAACCCGCCGTTCCCGAACGACCCGGTCAGCGGCGTACCGGCGTACTGCGAGGTCACCGTCCAGCTCAGCCATCCGGGCGCCGGCGACCACGTGAAGACCGTGGTCTGGCTGCCCAAGACCGGCTGGAACGGCCGCTTCCAGGCCCTCGGCGGCAGCGGCTACTGGGCCGGCGAGTTCGGCGCGCCCTGGGCGAACGCGGTCAAGGCCGGGTACGCCGTCGCCTCGACCGACGCGGGTGTCGGGCCGTCACCGTTCAGCGCTGACAACTGGGCGCTCAAGGACGGCAAGGTCAATCAGGCCCTGCTGAAGAACTTCGCCTCCCGGTCGCAGCACGAACTGGCCGAGGTCGGCAAGGCGGTCACCAACCAGTACTACGGCCGCGCGGCGTCGTACTCGTACTGGAACGGCTGCTCCACCGGCGGTCGTCAGGGGTACGTCGAGGCGCAGCAGCACCCGGACGACTTCGACGGCATCCTCGCCGCCTCACCCGCGATCAACTGGGACCGCTGGACGGTCGCCGCGGTCTGGCCGAGCGTGGTGATGAACCAGGAGCACAACTACCCGACGAAGTGTGAGTTCGACGAGTTCGCCAAGGCCGCGATCCAGGCCTGCGGCATCGAAGCGCCGCAGAACTGCCACTGGGCCCCGGAGCACCTGATCGGCAAGACGGTGCTGTGCGAGGGCAAGCCGGTGCGGATCACGGCCGCTGACGCCCGCGTCGTCCGCAAGATCTGGGACGGCCCGCGCGGTCTCTGGTACGGCCTCACCCGCGGTACGTCGTTCGACGGGCTGGCGGTCACGGTCGGGCAGAGCGCCGTACCGTTCGTCGTCCCGGACAGCTGGGTCCGCAACTTCCTCAAGCTCGACCCGAGCTACGACACCAGCAAGCTCACGTACGCCCAGTACTACAAGCTGTTCCGGCAGTCGCAGGCGCAGTACAACAAGGTGATCGGCAGCGACAACCCCGACCTGTCCGCCTTCAAGCGGTCCGGCGCCAAACTGCTCTCCTGGCACGGACTCGCCGACAGCCTCATCCCGGCCCAGGGAACCGTTGACTACCGCAAGCGCGTCGAGCACCAGATGGGCCGCGTGGACAGCTTCTACCGCCTCTTCCTGGTCCCCGGCGCCGGCCACTGCGTCGGTGCCAACACCCCGACCGACCCCCTGGGCGCGCTGGTGAAGTGGGTCGAGCAGGGCAAAGCTCCCAAGACCCTCTCCGATCTCAACGGATAGTGAGAGAAGTCGTTTACCTGGTTGCAACAAGTGAAGAGTGTTGCTGAAACCGTTGGGTTCTGAACTGGAACAGACCCGCCGGGACGGCGGGGCGCCCCTAGGGTTCCGCTGCCGATTCCGGTGGGTCTGGTCCGAGAGGGGAGACGGCGCTTCGGTGCCGTTCCACGGCGGGACAAAAGCCCGGGAGGCCGCGAGGCCCGGGCATGCCGTGCGCGTTCCGGGCCGACTCGACGGAGGCCGGAATGTCAGCACCCTCTGATGTACTCACCGCCCCAGCAGATGATCTGAGCCGTTTCGGCTACGCCCAGCAGTTGTCCCGCCGGGTCGGCAGCTATGCGTCGTTCGCTGCGGGCTTCTCGTTCGTCTCCATCCTGACCACGGTCTTCCAGCTCTTCGGCCTCGGCTTCAGCTTCGGCGGTACGGCGTTCTTCTGGACGTGGCCCGCCGTGCTGGTCGGGCAGCTGATGGTCGCGCTCTGCTTCGCCGAGCTGGCCGCTCGCTTCCCACTCTCCGGGGCGATCTACCAGTGGGCGCGCCGGCTCGGCGGCGCGGTCGTCGGCTGGTTCGCGGGCTGGACGATGGTGATTGCGCAGACTGTCACGCTCGCGGCCGCGGCGATCGCCTTGCAGGTTGTGCTGCCCGCGGTCTGGCCCGGCTTCCAGCTGATCGGCACCGACCCCGCGTTGTCGTCGAAGGACGGCGCCGCGAACGCCGTCGTACTCGGCTGCATTCTGCTCGTCGCGACCACGATCCTGAACGCGACCAGCGTGCGGATCATGGCCGTGGTCAACTCGGTCGGCGTCACCTGTGAGCTCGTCGGTGTGGTGCTGATCGTGATCCTGCTGTTCGGCAAGGCCGAGCGCGGCCCGTCCGTCGTCCTGCACACGACCAACCTCGACAACACGACCGGGTACGTCGTTCCGTTGCTGATCTCGGCGTTGATGGCGGCGTATGTCCTGGTCGGTTTCGACAGTGCGGGCGAGCTGGCCGAGGAGACACACAAGCCACGCGCGATCACGCCCCGGACGATCATTCGCGCGGTCGTTGCCTCCGGCATCGGTGGCGCGTTCCTGATCATCGCCGCGCTGATGGCCGCGCCCTCGGTGACCGACGGCGACCTCGCCACCCAAGGCCTGCCGTACGTGCTGACCAGCAGGCTCGGCACCACCACCGGCAAGCTCCTGCTTCTCGACGTCGCCCTCGCGGTGTGCGTGTGTACGCTGGCGATCCAGACCGCGGCGGCGCGGATGATCTTCTCGATGGCCCGCGACAACGTCCTGCCCGGGTCGGCCTGGCTGCGCCGCGTCTCGCCCCGCACCGGCACCCCGGTCGCGGCGACCGTCGTACCCGGCGTCCTGGCCGCTGTCTGCCTCGTGGTCAACGTGGGCAACGCCGGTTTGTTCCTCGGTCTGACCAGTGTCTGCATCATGCTGCTCTACATCGCCTACCTGCTGGTCACCACGCCGATGCTGGTACGCCGCCTCACCGGCCGCGGACTGTCCGGCGGAACCGACGAGGACGGCCGGCCGCTGTTCTCGCTCGGACGGTTCGGACTGATCGTCAATCTCGTTGCCGTCGGCTACGGACTGGCGATGGCGATCAACCTCGGCTGGCCACGCGCGGAGGTCTACAACCCGGTCCACTACCTCCCGCTGATCACCCTGGCCGTCGTAGGAATCGGCGGCCTGATCGCCTACCGCCTCCAGCGGAAGGCCTACCACCAGGCGGTGGCCGCATGAAACACGACATCCCCGCCAACGCTGCCTGGTCGATCCCCATCCGAGCCGGGCGCGCCCTCACCCTGACCGCACTGGCCGACAACGCCAACGCCTCGGTCCTGATCATCGGCTCCGATCGCCTCGACCGCCTGAACATCCCAGACACCCTGAAGTCCCAGATGACGGCCCGAATCCACGCCGGCCTGGTCCTGATGTCCGACCGCGGCCTAGCCCTGGCAACCGTCACCGCCTCTACCCTCGACTGGCACGACTGCCTAACCGGCTTCATCCCCAGCCCCCTCCTCCTGCTGGAGCTGACGAAACACGGTCTAGGAGAAGCAGACCTCCACGGCCCCATCAACTTCTTCACGAAGGTCGCGGTGGAGGAGGGGGAGGTCGCTCCGGCCGGTCCTCGAGCCGCCGCGCCAACTCCCGCGCCCTCACCCCCCACCGCGAGTCGAGCGGCCGCGGCCCAAGCGACGCTGGCGTTTGTTCCCGGTCACGCGACCGTTGGGGCCAGCGTGACGCTTCGGGCTGAGCAGGACTTGCTGGTGTTCATTTCCACCGCACCCCATGCGTTGGCGACGACTCCTGCCGGAGGCGTCGGCGTACAGGTTGGGGCGGCGGAGGATAGGGATCCGGTGGGGTTGCGTCCGGAAGCGGTGCGGGCGTTGGAGTTGGTCCGATGAGCGCGTTGGATCAGGTCGTCGAGCCTGGTGCGGGTGCCTTGCTGAGCGTCCCGGCCGGCGGTCGGTTGCGGATTGTTGATCTGCAGGGCAATCAGGCGGTCGACACGTTGTTCTACGACGCGCACGACATCGACAACCGGTACTCGGCGTTCGACACGATCCGTGCCCAGCAGGCCGTCTACCTGACGACCGGGTCGCGGCTGATGTCGACGCGTGGTGACGAGCTCGGGGTCATCTCCGACGACACCTGCGGCCGGCACGACACCGTCGGTGGTGCGTGCTCGCAGGAAAGCAACGTCATCCGGTACGGCCACCACACCCGGCACCAGCACGCCTGCCGCCAAACGTTCCTTACCCTCGGCGCGCACGCCGGCATCGGGCAGCGGCAACTGACGCACAACGTCAACTTCTTCATGAACGTCCCCGTCACCCCCTCCGGTGAGCTGAAGTTCGACGACGGACTGTCCGCGCCCGGCCGGTACGTCGAGGTGACGGCGAGCCGCGATCTCCTGGTACTGATCAGCAACTGCCCGCAGATCAACAACCCCTGCAACGGCTGGAACCCGACCCCGGTGCAGCTTCTGGGCTGGTGGTGACGGTGGCGGTCGTCACGGTGCTGAGCCCTGGCCTGCAGACCACCGTGCAGGACCTGGCCGGACGGCCGGGACTGTGGGATGTCGGCGTACCGCCGTCAGGTGCGGCCGACGAGCTCACCTTCGCCCTGGTGAACGCCGCGGTCGGCAATCCGTCGAATGCGGCCGGGCTGGAGTGTGTGCAGACCGGACCGGTGCTGACCTGCGACGAGGATCGGCTGATCTGCGTCGGAGGTGCGGCCCGGCAGGCGACGATCGACGGCTGGCCGGTGCGGCCCGGCCTGGTGGTCATGCTCCCGGCCGGCGCGGTCCTCGATCTCGGTCCGCTGGACGGGATGCGCGGGTATCTCGCGATCGAGGGTGGTCTCGACGTACCAGCGGTGCTCGGTAGCCGATCCACCTTTGTGCTCGGTGGTTTCGGTGGCCAGGACGGGCGCCCGCTCGCGGCCGGTGATCAGTTGCCGTTGGGTCGTCGGGAGAACCTGCTGAGTCCGGTGAACGTCGAGTTGCCGGCGATTACGGACAGCTGGCAGCTGCGGGTGATCCCGGGACCGCACGGTGCGCCGGATCATCTGACGGCCGAGGGTGTCGAGGCGTTCTTCGGGACCGAGTGGATCGTCGACCATCGGTCCGATCGGACTGGGATCCGGCTGGACGGACCGTTGCCGGGCTGGGCGCGGAGCGACGGTGGCGAGGCCGGGCTGCATCCGTCGAACGTGCACGACTCGGCCTATCCGGTCGGCGGGATCATGCTCTCCGGAGATACCCCAGTCATCGTCGGCAAAGACGGTCCGTCGCTGGGCGGGTTCGTCGTACCGGCGGTGGTGATCGAGGCCGACCGCTGGATGCTCGGCCAGCTGCGGCCCGGGGACCGAGTCCGATTGTGGCCAGTGGCAATCGAAGACGCGACGGCCGCGATCAAGGAACGACGAAGGTGGCTGGCCGATCTGCGCCAGGAACCGTTGTCTGCTGCCACAATCCCGGGTACGGCGGCCCGGCCCGACGTACTGTATGCGTCGGACCAGTACACGATCCGTTGTGCTGGGGAGCGGCATCTGCTCGTCGAAGCCGGATCCGCGGAGCTCGACCTCACTGTCCGGGTGTGGATCCACCTGCTCGCGGAGGCGTTACGCGAGCATCGGCCTCCCGGGGTGACAGAGATTGTCGAGGGCGTTCGGTCGCTGTTGGTTGCCTTGGACACCTCGCGACTGGGGCCGGTCGAGCTGGCCGAACACCTTGTCCAGCTGGCTGGAAAGCTGGCGGACCCGGAGACCGTCGTACTGCCGGCCCGCGAGGTGACGTTGCCGATCGCGTTCGACCATCCGGAAGCGCATGAGGCGATGCGCCGGTACGCGACCTCGGTCCGGCCGGATGCACCGTGGTGTCCGGACAACGTCGAGTTCATCCGGCGGGTGAACGATCTGGACGAGCGTGCCGAGGTGTTCGAGATCGTCCAGCAGGCGACGTACCTGGTGGTCGGGCTGGGGGATGTCTACCTCGGTGCGCCGGTCGCGGTGCCGATCGATCCGCGGCATCGGCTGGTGACGACGAAGTACAACCCGGCCCGCACCTGGACACCACAGAACGCCGTCGGGATCGGCGGGATCTACCTGTGTGTGTACGGCATGGAGGGTCCTGGCGGGTATCAACTGGTCGGGCGGACCGTGCCGGTGTGGAGGCTCGGTGACGAGCGGCCGTGGCTGTTGCGGCAGTTCGACAAGATCAGGTTCACCCCGGTGAGTGTGGCGCAGCTGGCTCATGAGCGGGCCGAGATCGCCGCCGGACGGGCGGATCTGACGGTCTCCCCGGCCACCTTCTCGATCGCCGACGTCCGCCGGATCGAGCGGGAGGCGCCGGTGGACATCGCGACTCTGAGGGCACGGCGCCGGGCGGCGTTCGATGCGGAACGGGCAAGGTGGGGAGCATGACCAACGCGGAATGGATCACCCGGGTGGACCCGGTCGAGCCGCAGCCCGGACCGCTGCGTGGGCTCACGATGGCGCTGAAGGACAACATCGATCTGGCCGGTGTCCCGACCACTGCCGGTGATCCGCGCAACGTCGAGCCGGCCGTGGCCAACGCATTCGTGGTCGACCGCCTGATCGCGGCCGGCGCCGTACCGCTGGGGAAGACGAACCTGGATCAGTACGCGACCGGCCTGGTCGGCACGAGATCGCCGTACGGCGCCTGTCACTCGGTCTTCTCGGCCGACCACATCTCCGGTGGATCGAGCTCGGGGAGCGCGGTGGCGGTCGCGACCGGTCAGGTCGACTTCGCCCTCGGCACGGACACGGCCGGCAGCGGTCGGGTGCCGGCTGCCTTCAACCGGCTCGTCGGTATCAAGCCGTCCCGCGGTCTGGTGTCGGCGCGTGGTGTGGTTCCGGCCTGTCGATCGCTCGACTGCGTGACCGTGATGGCGCGGTCGGTCGAGACCGCTCGGCGCGCGTTCGAGGTGATGGTCGGCTTCGATCCGGACGACGCGTGGTCACGGCGGTACGAATCGCTGCCGCACAGCCGGCCAGGTCGGGTGGGTCCGCCGGTGATCGGCGTACCGGATCTCGACTTGGATCTCGATCCGCCGCACGAGAAGGCCTGGCAGCAGATGCTCGCCGAGGCCCATCGGCTGGGGCAGGTCGTCCGGGTCGACATCCGGCCGTTGCTCGAGGCAGCAGACCTGCTGTACTCCGGTCCCTGGCTGGCTGAACGCTGGTTGGCCTTCGGCTCCAAGCTCGACGATGTGCCTGAGGTCGACCCGACGGTACGGACGATCGTTCGCGGCGGCGAGACCTTGACCGCATCGGCGGCGTTCGCCGGGTTCGACCGGCTCGCCGCGTTGGCCCGGGCGAGCGAGCACCTGTGGACGTCGCTGGACGCACTGTTGTTGCCGGTGACCCCCAACCACCCGACCCTCGCGGAGGTCGCCGCCGATCCGATCGGCACGAACAGCCGGCTTGGTCGCTTCACCAACATGGTCAACCTGCTCGACCTCTGCGCAGTCGCCTTCCCCGGCCCGGACCGTGCCGACGGCCTGCCTTTCGGCGTCCAGCTGATCGCTCCAGCCGGTCACGACTACACGCTCATCGACCTAGCGGCCCAATGGACCGATGAGATCCTGCTAGCAGTCGCCGGCGCCCACCTCACCGGCCAGCCCCTCAACCCCGAGCTGGTACGACGCGGCGCGCGACTCGTCGAGTCGGCCCGGACCGCACCGACGTACCGGATGTACCTCGTCGACGGCCCCCGCCCCGCCCTGACCCCAGCCCCCGATGGAGCGGAGCTCGAGGTCGAAATCTGGGCCCTCCCAGCCGCACAATTCGGCAGCTTCGCCACAACAATCCAGCCCCCACTGGCGATCGGCCCACTCAACCTCTCCGACGGTCGCCAAATCCTAGGCTTCCTCAGCACCGCCGACGCAATCAATCCAGCGACCGACATCACGTCGTACGGCGGTTGGCGCGCCTACCTCGCCCAACGCTGATCCATCCACGAAGGACAGGACGTATAGGCCCGCTGGACGTCGTTGCCGCGCTCACCATCGGCGGCCGGGCGACGCCACGGACGTATACGTCCTGTCCTTCTGCTGATCACACCGGCCAGGGCTCGGTGGTTACTTCGGTGGTGAAGACGGGGGTGCCGGATTGGGTGATGGCTACCTGGACGACGCCCTCGTTGGGGGTGGCGGTGACGATGCAGGGTTGGTCGAATTCGACGTAGCGGAGGAACTTGGTGTCGAAGCGGGTGGTGGCCACTGGGGTCGGGTGGGTGGCTTGGGCTGCTTGGGCTGCCGCTTCGAGGAGGACCATGCCGGGGACGTGGTCGTGGGGGTGGTCGAACAGGACGCTGTGTGTGGTGTCGACCCGCAGTTGCCAGCTGAGGGGCTGGTCGGTCGGGGACAGTACGACGTTGCGGGTGTCGCTCCGACCCACCAGTGCCGGAGCGACGGGGGCGGTGAGGCGGATCGCCTTGCTGAAGGCTTCCTTCGCGGAGGCGTAGGGACCTCGGAGGCGGTCGTAGATGGCCGGCGGATGCGCGCTGTAGCGCACCTCGGCGCCACCGATCCGGTGGCCGTCGCTGATCGCGTCGATCCGCGAGACCAGGTAGACCGAGCCCATCCGGCGCCGGGTGATGCTCGGATGACTCACCAGGAGCGTGACCTTCTTCGCGCCGGCCTGGACGTCCAGCGCGCTCGGAAGAATCCACGAACTGATCTCTTCCCAGCCCAGCCGGTGACCGAGCGGAATCGAATGAACACGGTGGCTGAGTAAAGCAAGTGCTTGCCGGAGGCTTTCGGTGAAGAGCAATGGTGTGTAATGGTCGCGCTCTGTGTAGAAGACGTGACGCTGTGGCCAGATTGCCGTGACTTCCTGGACGAGATCAGGCAGTTCGCGCCAGTCGGTGACCAGGGCTTCGTCCGATTTGTCCTTGCGGACAAGCGTTTGGATGGGTGGAGCGGCGGATGTAGTGATCACGGGCATGACAGGTTTCCCCCCTGTGGGACGACAGGTATGGGACACGGACGGTGGTTCCGCCCAGTGTCCACGTATAAATTAAATAATGTTGTTCTTTTCGTGAAGCGTTTCGGGTCAGATTGCAGGGGAGAGGGTGTCTTCATGACTCCACGGGTGGTGAAACAGGCGCGCGCCGAGCGGACCCGGGCGGCGGTGATGCTGGCCGCGGCCGAGGTTTTCGCGGAGAACGGGTTCTCCGGTGCCAGTGTCATGAAGATCGCCGACCGCGCCGGGGTGACGCTGGGTGGCGTGTATTTCCACTTCCGGTCCAAGGAGGAGCTGGCCCGGGCGATCGTGGCCGGCCAGCCGGAGTTCGTCGTGCCGCCGGAGGGTTCGCACGGTCTGCAGCGGGCGATCGACGTGACCCGGACGTGGGCGCGGCAGCTCGCGGAGAGCCCGATGCTGCGGGCCGGCGCGCGGCTGGTCTGGGAGCAGGACCGCTTCATGCCGGCGGGGGAGAACTCCCATCAGCAGTGGACCAGCCTGATGGCGGCCGATCTGCAGTCCGCGGTGGACGACGGCGAGCTGAAGCCCGAGGTGGACATCCAGGCGATCGCCCGGATGATCGTCAACGCCTGTACCGGCGCCCAGATGCATTCGTACGTCGAGACTGCGCACGAGGACCTGGTCGACCGGGTCGAGGAGATCTGGCGCTGCCTGCTCCCGGCCCTCGGGGTGTCCGACGAATGCAAGGGAATCAAGGGGATCGGCCGTGAGTGAGGCAGTGCGCACACTGAGTGGCAGGACGATCATGATCACCGGTGCGTCCAGTGGCATCGGTGCCGCGGCCGCCCGGTGGTTCGTGAGCGAGGGGGCGGCCGTCGTACTGATGGCTCGCCGCAAGGACAAGCTCGAGGAGATCGCCGCGGAGATCCGTGCGGCCGGTGGCCGGGTCGAGGTGACTCCGGGCGATGTGACCGACGCCGATGCGGTGGAGCGGGCCGTTGCCACCGCGGTGAGCACGTTCGGTGGGCTGAATGGTGCCTTCAACAACGCAGGGTGGGGGACGATCGGGACGCTCATCCACGAGACCCCGGACGCGGACTTCGAACGCACCATGGACGTCAACGTCCGCGGCACCTGGAACTGCCTCAAGCACCAGTTGCCGGTGATGATGGAGTCGGGTGGTTCGGTGGTCAACACCTCCAGCACTGCTGGGGAGTTCGCCACGGGCGCGGGCGCGGCGTACGTCGCCGCCAAGCACGCCGTACTGGGTCTGACCCGGGCCGCTGCGGCCGAGTACGGGCAGTACGGCGTCCGGATCAACGCGCTGATCGTCGGCACCACCCGCACCGAGTTGATCGAGGAGGCGATTCGCGTCTTCCCGCCGCTGGAGCAGGGAGCGGTCGCCCGGCAGATCCAGCCCCGCATGGCCGAGCCGATCGAGGTTGCGCGGGCTGCGGCCTGGCTGCTCAGCGATCAGGCCTCGTTCGTCACCGGCGGCGCGATCCCCGTCGATGGTGGCGCAAGCGCGATCTAGATCTGGCCCGAAGGATCTGGCCCAGTCCGCTCAGAGTGGCCAGATGGTGACGCCTGGCCACTATATGACCAAGTTTCGTTGACGGTAAAAAAAAGATCACTATCATTTTAGTGTCCTGGGGGGACGCTGCCGGTGAGGTCTCGTTGCGACAGGCATGTGAGGTGAGCAGTGGCACAGGGCACAGTGCGCGTTCTTGTGGTCGAAGGGATCTCGGCTGAGATCGAGACCAGACGGCAGGACCTGCGCAGACAGGGATATGCGGTGAGCAGTGTGGATACCGGAGCCAAGGCGTTGCGGGCACACCGGAGTTCCGATTTCGTCTTGCTGGACCTGGATCTTCCCGATATCGACGGGCTCGAGGTGTGCCGGTCGATCCGCGGTGCCGGTGACAAACCGATCATCACGGTCTCCTCTGGTGGGACGGAGACGGACCGGATCCTTGCCCTGCAAGCGGGAGCGGACGACTGTGTCGATGCACGGTGCGGTCCGCGGGAGATGCTGGCCAGGATCGAGGCGGTACTGCGGCGGACGCTGCCGTGCCGTCAGCCGGGCCGCGTGATGACGGTGGGCTCGTTGAGTCTCGACGTACAAGCGCATGAGGCGCGGTTGCGTGGTGAGCCGGTCCGCCTGACTGGCAAGGAGTTCGAGCTGTTGCACAAGCTGGCGTCGCATCCGGACGAGCCGGTGTCGCGCAAGCAGTTGATGGCCAGTGTCTGGGAGACGAGCTGGGCCGACTCGAGCCGCACGATCGACACCCATGTGCGGAGTCTGCGGGCCAAGCTCGGATCCAGTTCCTGGATCATCACGGTCCGCGGTGTCGGCTACCGGATCGGCAGAGGATAAGAGGTGCCGTGGGCGGGCCCCGGCCGGCCCCGGACCCAGAGGGGGAAAAGGGGGGGGTTGTGGCCCGCGGGGGGCGACCCGGGTGAGGGGGGGGGCCGCCCCCCCCCCCCCCCCCC
>NZ_JBHJQQ010000002.1:899852-1039305 GCF_042262745.1 Kribbella sp. NPDC056345
ATAACACCCACCCCCCCCCATCCCTGTTTTTTATTTGGTGTGGGGGGTTCTTTTTTTTTTATCCGCCCCGGGTACATGGGGGGCGGGGCCCCCCCCCGCCCCCCCCGGGCACTCTTCGGCGATCAGGCTGCGTTTGGTCGCCGGCTCGGGAAGCCGTGCTTGCGGGCGAGGACGGCAACCAGCAGCACGGGGACGACCAGCACCAGCACGCCCCAGGGGAACGATGCCGGGCCGAGGACCGCGAGCAGGATGCCGCCGACAGCGCCGCCGCCGGCCATGAACGAGTTCCACGTGGTCACCAGGAGAGCCTGCCCCCGATCGCCACCGGCGTCGGTGACGGCCGTCTGCAGCAGCGTCGTGACGCCACCCCAGCTCAGGCCCCAGATGATCATGGCCGCGTACACCACGAGATCGCTGGTCGGTGCGACGCCGAGCATGGCTGCCGCCAGCACGAACATCGCCGCGGAGCCGATGGTCAGACCGCGCAGCTTGCGGTCGACCAGGGCACCGGTGACCACGATGCTGACGACCGAGGCGATCCCGAAGACCAGCAGTACGACGTCGCGCCGTCCGCCCATGTGGTACTCGTCGAGGAAGGTCGAGATGTAGGTGTAAAGGATGTTGTGGGCAAGCACCCAGGCCGCGACCGTGAACAGTACGGCGACGACGCCCGGAAGCTTGAGTGCCTTGAAGATGGGCTCGCGCTGCCCGACCGGCTGGCCCGGTGTGGACGGTACCGACAGTCCCATCCACGCCAGCAGCAGGACCGAGAGTGCGGCCACGATGCCGAAGGTGAGTCGCCAGCCGAAGAGGTTGCCGAGGAACGTGCCGACCGGGATACCCAGGGCCAGCGCGAGGGGGACGCCGGCCATGGTGATCGAGATGGCTCGCCCTTGCAGGTGCGGCGGTGCCAACCGGCGGGCGTAGCCGACCAGCTCGGCCCAGACCGCGGCCGCCGCGATACCGGCCAGCAGGCGGAAGCCCATGGTCAGGATGTAGCTGGAGGAGACCGCGGTGACGATGTTCGCAAGACCGATCATCGCGACCGCGAGCAGCAGCAGTTTCTTGCGGTTCCAGGTGGCGGTCGCCACGGACAACGGGATCGCCGAGAGGCCGGTCGCGATAGCATAAATCGTCAGCGACTGGCCTGCCGCGGACTCGCTGACCGACAGGTCGCGGGCCATCTCGGGCAGGACACCGGCGGGTAGGGCCTCGGTCAGGATGCCGACGAACGCCGCGGTGCTCAGCGCCAGCAGGGGTGACCAGGGGAGCTTGTTGTTCCCGCCCCCGACGGGCGGTGGGGAGATCTCAGTCTGGGAAGCAGCCATGGGAGATATACTCAAACCTTCTCATTGATGTGCAGGTCAAGGTCTTTGGACATGTGAGGTGCACCACATGCGGATCGGAACTCTGGCGGAGCGGACCGGGACGTCCCGGCGGCTGTTGCGCTACTACGAGGAGCAGGGCCTGATCGGCTCGCAGCGGTCCGCCAACGGCTACCGGGACTACGCCGAGTCCTGTGTGGACAAGGTGATCCAGATCCGCGGCCTGCTGGACGCCGGACTGCCGACCCGGGTCATCCGGGAGGTCCTGCCGTGTATGGACTCGCCGCGGGCGATCCGGATCTCCGCACCCACCGAGGAGACGGTCGCGCTCCTCGAAGGCGAGCGGGACCGGATGACCGAGCGCATCCGTTTCCTCGAGCGCAACCGCGATGCCATCTCGGAGTACCTGGTCGCGGTCCGGGAGGCTCAGGCAGAGGGCGCCCCCCAGACCCCGAACTCGGCCGAGGCCGCCGTCTCCGCCTGACCGGCGTACACGACGTCGTTCGCCAGCACGACACCGTGGCTGGCGATGTCGAAGACGATCCGGTCGCCGTCGGCGATCCGGAAGCCCGCGTGCCAGCTGGCCTTGTCCGACCCGAGGAGCAGGTAGTTCACCAGGCCGGGCCGCCGCATCCCGGCGTAGGAGAAGAGGTTGTCGACCATGTCCGGCACGCGCTGGAAGATCGAGTCCGCGCCGGCCGAGAAGTCGCCCTTCCAGGCGACCTCGCCGTCGCGCTCGATGATGATCTGCCCGGTGACAGTGGTCGGCGGTTCGCCGAGGAACAGCCACGGCGTCAGCGAGGTGTCACAGAGTTTCGCGTACGGCGTCCATCCCCACGGGTTCTGCAGATGCAGCCCGATGTCGTTCAGGTCGTTGCCGAACGTGTAGCCGGCGTAATGCGGGTTGCCGAACTCGTCGTTGACGAAGACCAGCCCGACCTCGGGCTCCTCTAGCAACTCGATCGAGGTCGATGGGACGGTCAGCGGTTTGCCGTTGGTCTCCAGCCAGGAACCGAACCCCTTGATCAGCCAGTTCGGTGCCTTGAACTCCTCGTCCGGAGCGGGCGGTGCCGGGAACTTCGAGCGGTGCGTGCCCATGAACCCGGTGACGAGCGAGTTGTTCGAGGCCGGCAGCAGCGGCGGCAGGAAGTGGATCTCCGGGTCGTCGGCCGCGACCGTGATCGTGTCGGTTCCGGAGGTCAGCGAGTCCAGCAGCGCCTGCGTGCCGCCACCGGCCAGTACGGCGTTCCGCAGCTGGTCCTCGGCCACCGGGAACAGGGTGACCGGCGCGTCGGTCGGCAAGCCCACCCCCGCGTAGCGGCGGCCGCGGAACTCAACTTCGAAGATGACGGTGGACATTGCTCTCCTTGAGTAGTTGGGTCAGGACTTCGGTCAGGCGGTCGATGGACGCCTTGATCCAGGGCAGGGTGAGTGGATCGGGCGCTGAGAGGGCGGCTGAACGCTCGGCGTCGGTCTCGCCGTACAGGCGGCTGGTCGCGGCCCGGATCCGCAGTGCGTGCTGGGGTTCGCCGAACGCCGTGCCGGGGAGCAGGGCGACGCCGTACCGGTTGCTGAGCAGTTGCGTGAGTTCGCCGCTGCCGGTGACACCGAGCTGTCCGCGAAGCGGCTCGAAGTCGGGGTAGAGGTAACAGGTCGCCTGGACCGGTGAGAGGTCGGCGCCGATTGTGGTGAAGACTCCGGCGACTTCCCGTACGACGCGTTCGTGCAGGCGGCGTGATGCGGCTACTCGCCGGATCACCTCTGGCGGTTCGGCCAAGGCGTACGCAGCCGCCGCCTGGACGGGAGCCGCCGTACTGGACCAGACCTGGCTTGCGATTCCGATGAGTTGGGTGCGGAGTTCATTGGTTGGTAGCCGGGCTACGCCGAGGCGCCAGCCGCCGACGGCCAGGTTCTTGGTCAGGCCAGTGGTGACGACGGTACGTTCCGGTGCGTAGATCGCTGGGGAGACGACGGGTGCATAGGCCAGGTCGCAGTAGATCTCGTCGGAGATGATCACCAGGTCCAGTTCGCGCGCCACCTCGGCGAGCTCGCGGACTGTCTCCGGCTTGGCGATCGTGCCGGTCGGATTGTCCGGCAGTGTCACCACGACACTGCGCGGATTCCCTCCCGCCCTGCGAGCCGTGTGCACTGCGGCCCGGAGCTCGGTCGGATCTGGTACGCCGCCTTCCCCGGGGCGCGTCCGTACCGGGATCGACCGCAAGCCGGCGAGCTGAGCCTGCGCGGCGTAGCTCACCCAGGTCGGCACCGCTACGACGACATCACCGCCGACTGCGAGCATCAGCGCGAACAGCAACGGCTTCGTGCCCGGACCGCAGACCACGTCGGCCGGATCGGTCGGCAGGCCGCGACGACTCCAGTAGCCCGCAGCCGCCAACCGCAGCTCGGCCGAACCGGCCACGGGCCCGTACGCGTTCCGGCCGGCCGCCGCGATCAGGTGCTCACGCAACTCCGGCAGCACCGGCAGCCCGATCTCGCCGGTGGCCAGGAATAAGACCTGCTCCCCGGCCAGCCGCCGACGCTCGAATTCCTCGTCGGCGGCCAGCGTCGCCGACATTCTCATGCGTAGAGCTTTCGGAGTTCGACCTTGCGCACCTTGCCAGTAAGGGTTTTCGGCAGTACGTCGACAACCTCCAGTCGCTCCGGGTAGAACCGCTCGTCCTGACCGGCAGACCGCAGGTGGGTGTGGATCTCCTGAAGGGTCGGCCGAGTGTTGCCTTGAGCAACGGCAACCGCCAGGATCGGGTCGTCTGTGGAGCCGGTGGTACCGACGAGGGCAGCCTCGGTGACCTTCGGGTGCTGGGAGATGACGGCTTCCAGCTCGGCCATCGGTACGACGATGCCGTCCCGCACGATGGTGTCCTTGGCCCGGCCGAGGATCCGGATCCCGCCGCGCCCGTCCTCGCGCGCCACGTCACCGGTGTCGAACCAGCCGTCCTCGGACACCTCGGCGTCGAACACGTCCTGCTGCTTGAAATACCCCAGCGCCTGGGATGCTCCCCGGACCCGCAGCCGGCCGACGGGAGCACGCTTCGACGGGTCGTGGCAAAGGTCGACGCGAATCTCCATCGAGTCGATCGGCCGGCCGTGACTGTGCGCGGCCCAGTCCTGGTCGTAGTCGAGCCGAGTGATCGTGATCGGCCCGAACTCCGACATCCCCCAGACCGAATAGGTCCGCGACCCGAACGTCGATCGCATCTCGTCGACGAGTCCCTGCAGCACCGGCGCCGCGCCGGTGACCGTGTGCTGAAGGCTGGAGACGTCGTGGGGATCGGCCTGCTGGACCCGTGCAACACCGCTGAGGGTTGGAGGGGGACCGTACAGAAGTGTGGCGCGATAGCGCTCCACGAGGTCCAGCAGGCCGGCTTTGTCGGGACCGTCCTGGAAGGCGACCGTCCCGCCGAGCAAGACGCTGGCGAGCACGCCCTGGCCGAAGCCCGAGTAGTGCACCAGCGGTGTCGTGTTCGCGACGACCAGGTCATCGCTGAGCATGAACGCGTCCACATAACCCCGTACGCCGGAATGCACGGTGTTCTGACTGTGCACAACGCCCTTGGAGAATCCCGTCGTACCGGAGGTGAACAGCACCACGAAGGGATCGTCCGGCCGCAGCTGCCGACCGGTCAGATCGACTGTGTCCTCCCACCGCGTGCAGACGAAGTGGTCGTGGAACTCAGGAGTGCCAACCACGATCAGGTGCTCCAGCGGGAGCTCGTCCTGCATCGTCCGTACGTCGGCCGCCAGCTCCGGAATGGTGATGCAGATCTTGGCCTCGGTCAGCGCGAGCCGATGATGCAGCTCGTCGCCTTGACACTCGGGTGCTATCGGAACGATGACCGCGCCGGCCGCCATCGTGGCGAACATCAGCGGCACGATCTCCCACCGGTTCGGCAGCTGCACCGCGACGGTGTCGCCGCGCTCAACCCCCAGCTGAAGAAGGGCTCCGGCGAACCGATCCGTCAGCGTGGACAGCTCCGAGTAGTCCAGCGTGTCGGTGTGAGCCTCTTCGAGACGGCGTCCGGCGATGGCGAGTTTGCGGGGCCGCTCCCGGGCCTGCCTGCGCAGGTCGTCGAGGAAGGTGTCATCCCGCCACCAGCCACGACGCCGGTACTCCGCAGTCATCGGCCGCGCTCCGCACGTCGTACGGCGAGGAGCTCGGGCAGCGGGTCGCCCGCGCCGGCCTGGGCAATCTCCAGCAGGGCCTGGGTGTTGAGCTTCACCCGGTTGCCGACCCAGTCGAAGACCCACGCCTTCCGAGCCTCGGCCTCGAGGTCGAACGGGACGACGCGGGTGACGGCGAGGGCTGCCGACGCGGCGCCTCCGATGTTCGCGATCACGCCCGGAACCAGTACGGCGCCGGCCGCGCGCGCCTTCTCCTGGGCCTCGGAGGTAGAGGCGATATTGGCGCCCTCGACAACGAGTTCGGCCCGCAGCCGGTGCACGTTCTCTGCGTTCAGCGCGCGCTTCTGGGCCGCGAGGATCAACAGGTCCGCATCGACATCCAGCCAAGCGTCCGAACCACTGCTCTGGTGCACGCCGTCCGGCAGCCGGGTCCGGTCGATGCGGCCGAACTCGTCGGTGATCGCGATCAGGTCGTCGACCGGCAGCCGGTTCGCGCTGATCGTGCCGTCGATATCGGCGACGCCGACAATCACGTGCCCGCGCTGCTCCAGGAACTTCGCGACAGCCCGACCGACCGCCCCAAATCCCTGGACGACGACTCGCGCCTGGCCGCGCTGACTCGCCTCCAGGGCGGTCAAGGCAGCCACGCCGACACCGTGCCCGGTGCAGTCGATCAGCGGCTCGTAGTACGTCCGCCAGTCGATCGGCATGTCCGGAGCACCGAGCCGGTAGCGCGGATCGTACTTCGCCTCCTCGAAGAAGATCGCCCGGTCGGCCGGGGTCACGCCCATGTCGATGCCGAGGTGGATTCCGCCGTGCAGCAAGGGTTTCACGATCCGGCCGAAGGTCCTGAACGTCGTCTCCCGGTCGGTACCGTCGGAGACGATCCCGGCCTTCGCGCCGCCGATCGGCAGCCCGGCCAGGGTGAACTTGTGGGTCATGTCGCGGGCCAGCCCCGCAACCTCCGCCTCGGTGACCCCCGGGGTCATCCGGGTGCCGCCCATTCCGAGGCCGTCGTACAGGGAGTCGATGACGACCCAGCCCTTGAGGTCGCCGCCGGCGCCGTTCAGGTGCACGGTCAGGGCGGGCTTGTCGTGCTCAGTCATTGCAGGGTTCCTTTCAGAGGAAGAGCTGGGCGAAACCGCGGAGGATCTCGCGGCCGTCGTCGCGGAACTCCAGGTGGGCCTGGGATCCGAAGATCCGGCCGTCGTCGGAGCGCAGGAACTCGACCGGGGCGTGCTCGGAACGCCCGATCGACCGGAAGCCGGCGGGTGCGGCCTGCAGGTAGAGGGTGTGCCGGTGGAAGACCGTGACTGTCGGCTTCACGAAGGTGAACAGCGCCTCGCTCTTGTCCACCTCAGCCTCGTGCCCGCCGACCCGCTGCTCACCTTCGGCCAGCTCCGCGCCCTGGGAGACAGCGATGATCTGCATACCGCCGCAGATCCCGAAGACCGGGACGTCCGACGTCATCACCAGATCGATCAGCGGCTTGTAGTACTCGGTGTCGTAGGCCCGGACCTTGGTACCGCTCAGCACGATCGCCTGGTGGCTGCCGTTCAGCTTCGCCGGTACTTCGGTACTCGCGACGACGTCGGTCGCCGCGCCGAAGTCCTCGAACCGCTTGCGCAGCTGGGGAAGCGACAGGGTCTTGTTGTTGACGACCAGTACGCGGGGTTGCGCCACGGTCATTGCTCCTTCGCTCTCGTGATCACGGTTCCGGTCCGGCCGGCCAGCAGATCGGAGACCGGGGCGCTGCCGATGACGACCTCGGCCACGCCCTGCTCCAAGGCCTCGCCGGCGGCACGCAGCTTCTTGCGCATGCCTCCGGTCGCTCCCTTGTCGCGGAAGGCCGCAGCGGCGTCGGCGTCGATCCGGGAGACCGGCTGGTCGTCGATCAGCAAATGCGCCACATCGGTGACCAGAACGAGGTTGGTGGCTCCGATGGCACCCGCGATGGCCGCAGCCGCGCGGTCGGCATCGGTGTTGACCTGTTGGCCGGCTTCGTTCCTGGCCAGTGGAGTCACCAGATAGACGTGGCCGGGCCGGAGGTTCTTGAGCACCGTCGGGTCGACCTTGGTGATCGGGCCGACCAGGTTCTCCAGTTCCACCAACTGCTTGCCCTGCCACCACCAGCGCTCGCCCGGCCCGGCGTACACGAGACCGTCGCTGCCGAGCCTCCGCTCGAGTGTGATGCCGCGATACTCCAACCTGGTGGCGACGTCATCGGCCATCACCGTGCTGACCGTCTTGATGTCCTCGATCACCTCGGTGGTGGTCCAGCGGCTCTGGTTGCCGTAGCGGTCCCGCAGGATCGCGGACGGGTCGCTGTAGCGCGAGCTGAGCTGCTTGAGCGGTTTCGACCAGCCGTGCACCAGTACGACGGGATGCTCCGCCGCGTGCACAGCCAAGTCGTTCCACCAGTCGCCGGCCAGGTCGTCGAGGCAGCTGCCTCCGAGTTTGACCACTAGCGGGCTCATGCGGGCATCACCGGCTGCATCGTCAGCCCGCTCTCCTCGGGGAGGCCGAACCGTAGGTTGGCGGCCTGGATCGCTTGTCCGGCAGCACCCTTGACCAGGTTGTCGAGCGCTGCGAGAGCCACGATCCGCTGGGACTCCTCGTCGTACAGGACGGTCACGTCGCAGTAGTTGGAACCCAGTACGGCCTGCGGATCCGGGACCGGAATCAGCGTCTCGTTGTGCCGCCGGACGCGGACGAACTGCTTGCCCTTGTAGAAGCGGGTGTACGCCCGATGCAGGTCCTTCTGGTTGACCTCGGCGTCGGTGAAGACGTAGTTGCTCGTCATCAGCCCGCGCACGTGCGAGACGCCGTACGCCGACATCGACAGCGAACCGATGGTTCCGGGCTTGGCGCGTTCGAAGAAGTCCCGGACCTCACCGGCATGGCGGTGGCCGGTGGGGGAGTACGGGGCGATCGCGCCGTTGCGGAGCGGATGCAGGTCTGTCTTGCGCATCGACAGACCACCACCGGAGGAACCGCTCTTGCCGTCGATCACGACCGTCTTGAGGTCCAGACCGAGCTCGAGGGTGAGCGGGGCCAGGGCCAGGGTGATGGAGGTGGCATAGCAGCCTGGCAACGAGATCAAGCTTGCTTGCGGCAACTGGTCGGCGATGAGCTCGGGGACGCCGTACACGAAGCGGTCGGCGAGCTCGGTGCTGCGGTTGACCTTCGGGTACCAGCGGTCGTGGAGCTCGGTGGTGCGGATCCGGAAGGCGCCGCTGAGGTCGATGATCGTCGGTCCCTTGTCAGCCAGGAGATTGGTCAGGTCCGCCGACACCGGCGCGGGGGTGGCCAGGAACAACACATCGACCTTGTCCGCGATGTCTTCGGTGACTGGTTGGACCGTCAGGCCGAGGTCCATCCGCAGCCCAGGGTGCAGCTCGGCAGGGCGGCGGCCTATCGCCGACGAGCCGCCGAGGAACGTGAGCTCCAGCTCGGGATGCTGGACGATCAGTCGGATCAGGTCGCCGCCGGCCAGCCCGGAGGCACCGACGATTCCGGCCCGGATCATCCGAGCACCTCCTCGAGATAGTTGCCGATGGCCACTGCCACGTCGACCCCGGTCGCGGTGGCGACGCCCCGGAAGCCCGGTGCGTGGTTGACCTCGTTCACCACGTAGCCCTTCGGCGTACGGAAGAGGTCGACGCCGTAGATGCCGGGGCCGAGGACGTCGAGGACACCGCTGACGATCTTGGCGACGTACGGGTCGTCCGCTGCGGCGTGACTGGTGTTGCCGAGGGCGGCGTTGTTACGCCAGTCCTCGCCGCCGGTGCTGAACTCGGCGACACCGACCAGCTCGTTGCCGACGACCAGGCAGCGCACGGAGGCGCCGCCGGCCAGGAACGGTTCGACCAGGCAGGCCTGCTCGAACGCGTGGCCGAGGTCCTCGACGTAGTCGTAGACGGAGTGGGCGAGATCGGATTCGCGGATCAACGTGACCCGCTTGCCCATCCCGCCGTACACGGGCTTGAGGACGACGGGCAGCGCGAACTCCGTGAGTGCCTTGGTGAAGTCGGAGCGCGAGAACACCATCCGGAAGTCCGGGACCGGGATGCCTGCTTGTCGCAGTGCGGTCCGGAGGACGGCCTTGTTCTCGCAGAGGTTGATGGCGTGCGCCGAGTTGATCACCCGGGTGCCGGACTCCTCGGCCAGGGTGGCGATCAGGCCACCCCGGGTGTAGCTCCGGCTGCGCAGCAGTACGGCGTCGAAGCCGGCCAGCGCCGAGGCGTCCGGATTGCCCAGGCAGAGCGACTCGTCGTTGATCCACTCGACGGACAGACCCAGCTCGGGTCCGGCCTGGATCAGCTGCCGCTCCTCCCAGGCGATCCGGTCCGCGACGATCGCGATGGACTTTGTGGGCATCTCACTGACCCCAGTCGCGCAACTGCACCTCGACCATCGACAGGCGCAGGTGGCCGTCGTCGATGCCCTCGACGCGCAGCGTCAGCATGCACTCGGGGCAGGAGAAGGTCTCCCCCTGCACGAGCGGGGGAACGGTCAGGTCGGTCTCACACTCGGGGCAGACACCGGAAAGGGTGGCGGTGGACATTTGGTGAACTCCAATAGATGAGTAGGAAGATTTCAGGCGGACTGGAAATCGACGGCGGCCTTGCGGATACCGTCCCGGTCCAGGAGGTTTCGGCCGGTTTCTTCCTGCCGATTGATGAGCCACGGGGTGAATTCGTCGACATCGACCGTCAGGCCGGAATCGTTGAGCGCCCATTTGACCAAGGCGGGAGTCAGACGGGTACGGACCAGGAGTTCCCGGGAATTGCCGACCAATTCCGCCGGAAGGGTTTCGTAGGCCTCCGGATTGGTGAGCTGCCCCGGCAATTCGTAGGCGAAGGCGTTCGGCGAGGTCGGGCCCGACTGGAACGCCGTACCGAGGCCTGCGCCGCGCAGCGCGACCCTGGACAGCTCGGTCAGGTGCGACAGGTCGAAGCGGTCGTCGCCGTACACGATGCGGAGTGCCATCAGCAGCTCAGCGAGGGGTGCGTTGCCGCCCCGCTCGCCGATGCCGCCGACGGTCGCGGAGATCCACTGGGCGCCGGCCCGGACCGCGGCGAGCGAGTTCGCCACGGCCATGCCCAGCATGTTGTGCGAGTGGATCTCGATCTCGGCACCGTCGATCTCGGTGAGGCTCGCGATCTGGTCCTGCATCTGCCACGGCGACAGGTAGGCGACCGTCTCGGCCACCCGGAACCGGTCGGCGCCGACCGCGAAACCGGCTGTGACATAAGGAACCAAGCGCTCCTTGGGCGTGCGGGCACCGTCCTCACCGCTGAAGGTGACGTGGAACCCACGGTCCTTGGCCTGTGTGATGGCGGACTTCGCCAGCGCCTCGAGGAAGCGCGGGCTGGGTGATCCGAGCTTGAGCTTGGCGTGCTGCTCGGAGGTCGGGATCGAGTACATGATGTGGTGGACGCCGAGCCGCTGCGCCTCGTCCAGGGCGGTGGCGACCTGCTGGCGGTCCCGGACCACGACGAGCGACATGCTGCGCTCGGGCCCGATCGCCCCGTGGGTGGCCTCGATCAGGTCCGCGTCCTTGCTGTTCGGGCCCGAGATCATCCCGACCTCGACCAGCTCGATGCCGGTCTTCACCAGCAAGTCGGCGATGACTGCCGCATCCTGCGGGCCGAATTCGACGCCGGCCATATGCGCCGAATCCCGCAACGTGGCGTCGGACAATCGGGGCCGGATTTGCTGCCCGTCGTCGGTGCTTACCGCTGGTTCCATTGCGTTTGTGCTCCCTTTGGCTGGGTGGCGGATTTCCGGCCGCGGGGCAGCCCCGACAGCGTGAGAGCGGGGCGGCTTCGCGAGCTGTTCACCACCTTGCGGCGCCCGGGACAGGCGGGGCAAGCAGGTCTGTGTCAAGGATTGTGGAGCCTTGTGAGGCTGCGCGAGCGTGCGTGTCGAAATCTGCCGAGCGGTGGTTTTCTGTGACGATTCCGGATCTGCTGGGGAATCACGGATACGTTTCCTGAAATCATCCTGCCTGCGTTTGTGAAGGGAAGGGATTCAGCGTGCTTCCGAAATTCCCTGGTGCCAGCGGTGACCGTGCCGGTTCGGTGGCCGAGCAGGTCCGGCAGCTGGCCGGCCACCTCGCCCGGCCGACCGCGGCCACCCGCGATCGGCACCGCGAGTGGGACGAGACCCTGTTCAAGGCCCTGACGGTTCCGGGCACTTTCGGTGGCGGGCTGACCGCCGTACAGACGTGTGCGTTGCTGACTGCGTTGGGGGAGGGTTCGCAGGATCCTGGGCTTGCTCTGGCCGTGACAACGCATGCAGTGCTGGTGACTGTGCCGCTGCGGACCTTCGGTACGTCCGCGCAGCGGGATCGCTACCTGCCGGCGATTGCGGCGGGTGATTGGATCGGCGGACTGTCGCTGCTGCAGACCTCCGGCGGTCCCGCTACCGTGACGGCTCGCGCTTCCGGTCCGGACTGGTTGCTCTCCGGGGCGCTGGATTTGGTTGCTCTAGGCCCCAAAGCTCATCACTTCCTGGTCATCGCCGAGCACAGCACTGGCTCGCGGACGGCGTTCTTGGTCGACGCGGACACTCCTGGTCTGGAGGTCGAGGAGATCGCTCCGGCCGCACTCCGCACCTGCCCGTGGGGCCGAATCGTCCTCGACAACTGCCAAGTGCCGGCCGAGGCCGTCCTCGGCTCGGTCGGCGGCGCCGCCACTGAGGTCGAGCCGCTCCTGGCGACGCTGGACTGGATCTTCGTCAGTGCCGCGTGGCTCGGCATCCTCCGTGCCCTGGCGACCGGGTCGCTCGCCGCCACCCGCACTCGCGTGCTCCATGGTGCGCAACTCCTGGACTCCCAGTCCGCCCGCTTCACGCTCGCAGACCTGAACATCCAGAACGAACTTGTCGCCGGACAACTCGCTCAGGTCGCTGCCGGTCTGGACGATTCCACGCCGACCACCTACCAGGACGCCGCGTCTGCTCGCCTGTTCGCGACGACCGCCGTTCGGGCTGTCACCTCGGGCGCGGCCGAGCTCGCCGGTCCGGTGGGTGATGACCTGGTCGACCGTGCGTACCGCGATGCCCGCTTCTTTGTCTCGTCCGGCGGTGGCGCCGAAGTTCTGCGCCCCGTGATCGCTGCGTCGATGTTTGAGGACTGATCATGACTACTACCTATGACGGAATCGCCGGCCGGGCCGCTCAGGTCGACGCCACCGGCACCATCCCGACCGAGAACTGGCAGGAACTCGTAGCCAGCGGCTACTTCGGCGTCTTCCATCCCACTGAACTCGGTGGCACCGGAGGGGATGCGGCGGCACAGTTCGCAGCCATGGAAGCGCTGGCCCGCGCGTGCTCCGGCACGTATTGGTCGGCCACCGTCTCTGCGTTGCTCTGCGGCAATCTGCTGCGGACCTATGGCAACGAGAAACACCACGATCTGGTTCGCTCCCTCGTCAGTGGCGAGCGGTTGGCGGCGTTCGCGATTGTCGAGACGGCGGCTGGGAGTGACGCATCCACCTATCAAACGCTGGTCCGCCGTACTGGCGACGGGTTCACCATCAGCGGCGAGAAGTCCCGCATCACCAACGCCCCGCGCGCCGACCTGGCCGTCACCCTCGCCCGCCGCGAAGTGGTCGACGACGGTCCCGAATGGTGCCTGGCCTTCGTCGAACTCGACCAGCCCGGCGTCCGCCGCTACGACATCCCGCACATGGGTCTCCGCGGCATGCCCTGGGGCGGCATCGTCTACACCGACGCCCACGTCGACGAAGCCAACGTCATCCCCGTCCCCTTCACCGAACTCGCCGAAGGCATGACCTGGGGCTGGCTCCTGGTCTCCATCGCCGCCATCGCCACCGCCGAATCCGCACTGGCCGCCTCGGTCCGGCACGCCCAACAACGCATCTCCTTCGGCCGCCCCCTGGCCCACATGGAAGGCGTCCAAGCCCAACTGGCCGACTCGCGAGCCCAACTCGACGCCGCCCGCGTCCTAGCCCTCCGAGCCGCCACCGAACGCGTAGCCGGCCACTCCGCCAAAGACCTCATCGGCATGCTCAAGGTCTACGCCACCGAACTAGCCGTGGAAATCACCCAACGCGCCGTCCAGATCCACGGCGCCACCGGCGTAACCCAAGGCCACGAAGTAGAACGCCACTACCGAGACGCCCAGATGAACGTAGTAGGCGCCTTCGCCACCAACCGCCTCCGCGAACAACTAGCCGAGAACCTCACCCAAACCCCAGCCACCTACCGCCCCTCCACCTACCACCCCATCAACGCCGCCCCGTCTTGGTGGATCCCCACCACGGGCTACTGAGCCGACTTCGGGCCGGCCGGAGCACCGCCCCGCTCCGGCCGGCCCGGAGTCACTTGATCATCAGCGTGACGCCCGCACGTGCGGAGATGTTCTGGACGGTGCTGAACACCATGTCGACGTTGTCGTTGCCGGCGCAGTCCACGGTCCCGGTGTGCTGTCCCCAGGCCTTCGCGGCCTGAGGCGAGTACGTCGTGATCCAGGGTGCACCTGAATCACCCTGCCGGGTCAGACCGGCGTCGGCGATCACACACGTCTGCCGGTTGAGAAGGGTTCCGTCGACCACGACCGAGCTGGTGCGGGTTGCGATCGTGCCACAGACCAGGCCGGTGATCGCTCCACTCGAGCACACCTTCACGCCCGTCACCGTGCCGGTGTCGATCCCAATGACGTCACGGGAGCTGGTGGTCTCCGCACCGCCCACATAGACAATCGGAAGGACGCCGACGCCGGACGTGATCCTGACCAACGCGAAATCGACATACTCGTGGTCGTTGAGGTACTTGGCGCCGATGTATCCGACGCGCTGATCTCGGGCCACCTGGAAGATGCTGTCGCTGACGGCCGCACAGTGACCGGCCGTGCTCACGTATCCCAGCCCGTCCGAATGACGAATCCAGTTGAATCCCGCCGTGCACTTCGCGGTGCCCACAGCACGGGAGCCGTCCGCGCTGTGCCACAAAGCCATGCCACCGACGTACGACCCACTGTTGGCGTAGCGCGACTGTGCCTCCGGGGCTGCGCCGGGCGTGATGTCGACGATGTTGCCGAAGTGCTTGCGGGCGGCGGCCTGCAAGGGACCGGCGCCGGTCAGAGCGTGCGCCTTGATGCGGCCGGTCAGCTCGTCGACGGATCCACTGAGGACGTTGTCGACGGCGGCCTTGCCGCCCCACTTGGCCCGCTCCTGCATGAACCTGGTGATGAGCGCGTTCTGCTCATCCAGGCTCAGCGGCACCGACCGATACCTGGTCGTCACCGTGGAGCCGGCCAGCCGGCCGCTGATCTCGGCCTGCAGTTCTTGACGGTGGTCAGCCTGTTTCGCCTTGGGCTGCACGAGGTTGATGTACAGCACCTTCGCCGCCGCGTCCCAGTGCGCGCCGGCGTACGACCCCGCATACTTCGCGGCGGCCTTCTCGGCCTGATCAGCCGCATCGAGCACCGGCAGCTCTTCGATCGGTGTCAGATTGCCGGCAACCGCCGGCGGGGCCGGAGGCTCGGCGGCAACGGATGGTACGCCGGTGGCACCGAGCAGCAGCGCTGCCGACACCAAAATGGGCATGGCAAAGCGAACTCTTCGCATAGGGCAGTCCTCACTGAAGTCGCACTGACCGTGGTGGTCGCCCCATCAACAATGACCGCCCGACCGACCCAGCGGGACCCCCCTCCCCAGATTTGCACGAACTGGCAGAACCCGAGCTGCGACGGGGCTGGCGGCCCGGTTGGGTGCGTAGACGACTACCTGATGTTCTTAGCGTCGGTCGGTGGGGTGAGGTGGCCTCGGGCGGCGGCGGTGGCTATCCAGGGGATGCCGGTGAGGGTGCCGGCGGTGAGGAGGATGAGGGCTGGGCGGAGGCCGATGGCGGCGCCCAGGAGGCCGCCGGTGAGGCCGCCGATGGGGCCGGTGCCCCATTCGATGAGGCGGATGACGGAACCTACGCGGCCCAGCAGGCTGGGTTCCACCGTGTGTTGGAGCATGGTGGCCCGGATGATGATCAGGTGGACGACGCCCAGGCCGAGGAGGAACTGCCCTAGGCCGATGACGGCGATCACCAGGAGGTCGGGGCCGTTGGCGAAGGGGATGAGGATGCCGCCGCCCACGAGGACCGCGGCGATGACGGCGGTCCAGGCGGGCTTGAAGCGGCGGGTGATGGGGGTCGTGATGAGGCCGGCCAGGAGCGGGCCGAGCGAACCGATGACCGCGATGGCGCCGATGGCGGCGGGGGACAGTCCGAGCTCGCGAACGGCGTACAGGACGTAGAGGGCGAGGACACCCCAGTGGAAGAAGTCGGCGCTGCCTTTGCCGATGGTGATGGCGACGATTCCGGGTTGGCGCCGGAAGGCGGCGAAGCCGGCCCGGATGGACAGTCCGAAGCGGTCCTTCTCGGCGGGCGGTAGTGGATCCGGCCCGCGGCCGGCGGCTTGCAGTACGGCGGCCACCAGGAAGGACGCGGCGTCGACGGCGATCGCAATAGGTGCCGTGAGCAACTGAACCAGCACGCCACCGAGTCCAGGACCGGCAACCGCGGTGACCGAGTCGGTCAACGCGATGCTGCTGTTCGCCGCGGTGAGCTGCCGGCGGTCGGTGACCAACGCGGGGACATAGGCCGTGTGCGCCAGCCCATAAGCGAGCGCCAGCGTGCCGACGGCAAACGTCACCACGTAGAGCTGCGCCATCGTGAGCAATCCGAAGGCAGCCGCCACCGGAATGGTGCCGATCAGAACCCCCTGGCCGATGTTCGACCAGAACAGCAACCGCCCGCGCCGGAGCCGGTCGACGTACACACCGAGGAAGAGCGCAAGCAGCAAGCTCGGCAGCGACTCTAGTGCGGTCAGCACCCCCATGGCGGTCGGCCCGGCGGACAGCGTCAGTACGGCGATCAGTGGGATCGCGAGCTCGCTGACCTGCGTACCGGCGTTCGAGAGCAGTTGAGCGGACCAGAAGAACGCAAAAGGCCGATTCCGGTGCAGGGGGACGACCTCGGACCGCGACATCCCACGAGTATCCGCTGGGCCGTCAAGCGCAGCCACTGGGTTTCGACAGTTTCCTATATGATGTACGATCAAGCGTGCTTGATGTGACGGAGTTCGGGGCGGATCGGACCGGGCGTGCCGACAGCATGGCGGCCGTGGCGAAGGCGCTCGAGGCGGCGAAGGGCCTCTCAGGGCCACGGCGGTTGGTCTTCCCGACGGGGACTTATCAGTTCTACCCGGATCAGGCCGTCCCCCACGAGCTGTACCTGTCGAACACGGCCGGCGCCGATCCAGCGGTCCGGTTCAAGCGGTTCGCCCTGTACGTCGAGGGGATCGACGACCTGACCATCGACGGCCAGGGATCGCGGTTCCAGCTGCACGGTCAGCTCGGCCTCTTCGCCGTACTCGGATCCAGCAACGTGACCCTGACGAACTTCGAGTTCGACCAGTCAGCCCCACGCGTCATCGACCTGACAGTCATCGAGACCGGCCCCGGCTATCGCATCGTCTCCGTCCCGGCAGGCAGTCCGTACGTCGTCGAGGACGGCCAGGTCTCGTTCCTGACCGAGCCCAGCCCGTACGACGGTCAGCCGTACTGGCGGCACTCGTCGGACGAACTGTCCAACGGGCAGCAGGTGTTCGACCCGGTGGCGGGCCTGGCGAGCCGGCGGCCGGCATGGTTGTTCGAGGGCGTGGTGTCGGTCACCGATGTCGGCGAACGGCGGTTGCGGATCGACTACGGCTCCGAAGCGACGCCGGACGGGCTCGGTATGGTCTATTCGCTGCGCGAGGTCACCCGCGACACGGCGGCCGGATTCATCTGGCAGTCGAGGGATGTCGCGGTGACCGAGTTGCAGGCGCGATACCTGCACGGGTTCGGGATCCTTGGACAGTTCAGCGAGAACATCGTTGTGTCAGGCAATGAGTTCGTCACTGACCGGGCGTCGGGTCGGATCGCGGCAGCCTTTGCGGACTTCGTGCAGATGTCGGGCGTCAAGGGGACCGTGACGATCACCGGGAACACGTTCGACGGTGCCCATGACGACGCCATCAACGTTCACGGGACGTATCTCCCGATCACCAAGATCGATGGGCGGACACTGCAGCTGCGCTACGCGCATGACGAGACGGCGGGCTTCCCGCAGTTCGCCGTCGGTGACGAGCTCGAGATCGTCAACCGGGCCAGTCTCCGGGCGGTCGGCGAGGCGACGGTGATGTCGGTGACCGGGCCGACCGGTCGAGACTCACGCGAGCTGACGACGATGAGCGTCGTACTCGATCGCGACGTACCCGCTGAGGTCGTCGCGGATCCGGAGGCCTTCGCGGTCGAGAACACGACCTACACACCGTCGGTGCACATTGCCGGGAACACGTTCCGCAACATCCCCACCCGCGGGGTCCTGGTCTCCACCCGCCGGCCGGCCGTCATCGAGGACAACGTCTTCGACGGCCTGGACATGTCCGCGATCCTGATCACCGCGGACGCCTCCGGCTGGTACGAGTCCGGCCCGGTCCGCGACCTCACGATCCGCCGCAACACCTTCCGCCGCCCCGCCCCGGGCCACGCCAGCATCCTGATCAACCCGGAGAACACAGTCCTCGGCGGCCCGGTCCACGAGAACATCCGGATCGAGGACAACACCTTCGACGGCGGCCTGCTGGTCGAGGCCAAGAGCGTCCACAACCTTGCCATCCGCAACAATCACGTCGAAGCCGGACTCTCGGACAACAGCTTCCGCTTCACCGCCTGCTCCGAGATCACCCTGGAGAACTAGTACTCCGAATACAGGCAGCCAACCCCGCGGTCGATCCACTCGGGGAGCCGCCAGTCCGGGTGCCGCTCGATCATCAGCGCCCGGACCTCCTCGGCGATGGTCTCCACCGGCAGTGTCGAATCCCGGCGTACCCAGGTCTCGTCGCGCAGTTCGATCAGGTAGTCGCGCACGTCGACGAGCAGCCGAGTGTCGCCGACACTTCCATGGCCCGGTACGACGATCTCCGGGTTCGACGCGGTGAGTTGCTCCATGACCCTGATCCAGCGCACGCCGGAGACATCGGTGTCGTGCGGCGGGAACCACGGGAAGATCGCGAACTGCCCGGTCTCGACGAGATCACCGGTGAACATGACCGAGGCACCCGCGACGGTGATGATCTGATCGCCACGGCTGTGGGCCCGTCCGGTCGGTCGCAGCTGGACCACTCGTCCGCCCAGGTCGAGTTCGTGGGTGTCGTCGTACACCAGGTCGGGCGTCGGCAGCTCCACACCGTCGAGTTCGCGCGCGACCGGCGTACCGAGCTGGCGGAACATCGCGAGATAGCCGTCCCCTTTGGTGACCAGATCGGTCGCTTGGGCCGAGTTCACCAGGTACGTCGCCTCCCCGGCGAACGCCTGTGCGCCGAAAGCGTGTTCCGGGTGGAAGTGGGTCGTGGTCAAGTACAGCCGCCGGCCCGCGGCGTACTCGGTGGCGAGCTTCAGCACCTGCTCGGCGTTGCGCGGACCGAGTCCGGTGTCGACCACGAGGACCGCTTGGGAGCCGCCGATGAGGCCGATGTTCGGGACGAGCTCGACGTCCTGGTTGGGGATCACGACCAGATCGCGTGCGATCTCCTGAGCGGACGAGGTGTCGACGATCGGATCGGGGAAGGGGTAGTCAGCCATGTGATGATCGTCAGACGGTGCGACCGGGGCCGTCCAAGACTTGTTCCGCATCGCCGATACCCGCTGGGTATCATCGCTGGTCATGGACCTGCGACTGCTGCGCTACTTCGTGGCGGTCGCCGAAGAGCTCCACTTCGGGCGGGCCGCGAACCGCCTGCACATGAGCCAGCCGCCACTCAGCCGGGCGATCCGTCAGCTCGAGGCCGACCTCGGTACGACGCTCCTGCACCGCTCTGCCGCAGGTGTCTCGCTCACCCCGGCCGGCGCCACGCTCCTCACCGAAGCCCGCAACCTGCTGGAGCAATCCGAGCAGGTCCGCGCCCGCGTCAACGCGGCAGCCAGTCTCACCGTCGGAATCCTTGCCGACAGCACCGACCCCGGCATCGCCCGCCTCGCCGACAGCTACCGCCGCCTGCACCCGACCGTCACCATCACCATCCGCGAAGCCGACCTCACCGACCCCACCTGCGGCCTCCGCACCGGCTTGGTCGACATCGCCATCACTCGCGCGCCCTTCGACCCAACCGGCCTTAACCTGCATGAACTCCGCGCCGACCCACTAGGCGCCGTACTCCGCACCGACGACCCCCTCGCCACCAGCGCCCACCTGACCTTGGCCGACCTGGCCGACCGCGCCTGGTTCCAGTTCCCGCCCGGCACCGACCAGCTCTGGCAGTCCTTCTGGAACGGCGGCCAATCCCGCGAAGGCCCCATCGTCCGAGCCGTCCAGGAGTGCATCCAAGCCGTCCTCTGGAACGGCACCATCGGCCTAGCCCCACTAGGCCACCACCTATCGGACGAGTTGGCCGTCGTACCAGTCACCGACCTCCCATCCAGCCCAGTAGTAGCCGCCTGGTCGGCTACCGACACCAACCCGCTGATCCCCGCGTTCGTCCAGCTCGCAGCAATGGCGTACAGGATCTAGCGCAGTACCGTGGCGATCAGCGCTGTCCCCGGCGCTGTGCGACCGCCCGGGCCGGGCGTGGGTCTCACCTGCTCGGTGTCGAGTGGTTCCCCGCACTCGGAGCAGGCGACCGTCGGTGTCATCCGATGGCCGCACGTGGTGTGCGTGAACTGGATCGGCGGGCCGCCGTCCGGAGTCATCCACCGGTCGCCCCACGCGGTCAGCGCCATCAGGATCGGCAGGAGCTCGCGGCCGGCCTCGGCCAGCGTGTACCGGTACCGCACTGGGTTGTCCTGGTACGGCGTCCGTGCGATCAGCCCGGCGTCGACCATCGTCTCGAGCCGGTTGGTGAGCAGATTCCGCGAGATGCCCAGGTCGGTGACCAGTTGGTCGAACCGATCCAGTCCCAGGTAGAGATCGCGCAGGATCAGCGGCGACCACCAGTCGCCCATCACCTCCAGCGACTGCGCGAGCGAACAGTGAAACTCGGCGAACGACGTGTTCCGCATGATCTGCATCCTAGTCAGTTGCGTTATTGAACGCACTATCCGTAGGTTGGTGAGCAGTCGAGCCAAGGGAGCGACCGATGTATCACCGATTCGTAGCGGCCCAAGTCCGCAAAGCCTTCGCCGAGATCACCGCCGGCAACTGGGAGGCCATGGTCCAGGGCATGGCCCCGACCTTCACCTACCGCTTCTACGGCGACCACGCCCTCTCCGGCGAGCGCCGTACCCATGAGGCCTTGCGCCGCTGGTGGCAACGAGCCTTCCGGCTGCTGCCCGACACCCGGTTCACCGTCGACGAGATCCTGGTCTCCGGCTGGCCCTGGAACACCCGGGTGGCCACGGCGGTCACCGTCGACTGCGGCCTCGCTGACGGCACGCGGTACCAGAACGTGGTCAACCAGTTCATCCGGATGCGCTGGGGCAAGATCACCGAGGTTCGCACCCTGGAAGACACCGCCGTCCTGCAAGCCGCTCTCGACCGCCTCGCCGCCGCCGGCTACGCCGAGGCCCACGCGGCCCCGATCACCGACCTGGTCCCAACCACCTGATCCCCGGATCTGCGCCACTCACTAACCCTCCTTTGGGCATGTCGGGCGGCAGGTGCTGAGCGTGAACTGCATCGGCTGCGCGAGGTTGGTGAGTGGGGGCGGTCCGCGTACCACGCGACCAATCCGAATGGCCTTCGGCGCCGAAGGTAGGGCATGGCGACGAGAGCGGTGCGTTCGGCGGGCGTGGTCGGTGGGGTGGTGGCGGCGGGGGCTGCGTTGGGGGTGGGGTATCTGGTGGCGGCGGTGACGGGTGGGCCTTGGCCGGTGGATGCGGTTGGGGTGCAGGTGATCGATCTGGCGCCGGGGCCGGTGAAGGACTGGGCGGTTCGTGAGTTGGGTACGGCGGATCGGCCGCTTCTGCGGGTTGGTATCTGTGTGGTGCTGGTCGTGGTTGCCGGGGTCGCCGGGCTGATCGGTAGTCGGGGTGGTCGTCGGATTGCCGTGGGACTGGCGGCTGGGCTGGGGGTGGTGGGGCTGGGGTTTGCGGTCTTCAGTCGGTCGGCTGCGTCCGGACTGGTGGATCGGGTGCTGCCGTCCGTTGTCACGTTGCTCGTTGCAACCGGTGGGATGTTCTTGGTGACAAGGGCATTTCAACCGCAAGAGCCCCAGAAGAAGCAGCCGCCCGGATTCGACCGGCGTCGCTTTCTGGTGACGGTGTCCGCGCTGGCCGTGGGCGGTGCCGCGGGCTGGACCGCGACCAAGGTGCTGCCGGTCCGGGCTGGTGAGGCGTTGCGGGAGAAGTTCCGGGTACCGCGGCCGGCCGATCCGGCTCCCGCGATCCCGGCGGCCGCCCAGGTCGACGTACCGGGGGTGACCAAGTTCGTGACGCCGAACGCGAAGTTCTACCGCGTGGACACCCTCCTCGAGGTCCCGCGCATCGACCCCGATAACTGGGAACTGCGCATCCACGGCATGGTCGACAAGGAACTGCGCCTGTCGCTTCCGGACCTCGTCGATCGCCGCCTGATCGAACGTGACATCACCCTGACCTGCGTCTCCAACGAGGTCGGCGGCCCGTACGTCGGCAACGCCCGCTGGATCGGCGTACCGGTCGCTGACCTCCTGGCCGAGGCCGGAGTCCGCGCCGGAGCCGACGCGGTCAAGTCGACGAGCGTCGACGGCCTCACCATCGGTACGCCATTGTCCGCGCTCACGGATGGTCGCGACGCGATCCTGGCCGTCGCGATGAACGGTGAACCGCTGCCCTTCGAGCACGGCTTCCCGGTGCGCATGGTCGTTCCAGGGCTGTACGGCTACGTGTCCGCCACCAAGTGGATCGTCGACTTCGAGGTCACCCGCTTCCAGGACTTCAGCGCCTACTGGACCGATCGTGGCTGGTCCGTCGAAGCCCCGATCAAGACCGCCTCCCGAGTCGACGTCCCCAAGGGACTGTCCACCATCAAGGCCGGTCCCGCCGTCGCCGCCGGTGTCGCCTGGGCTCAGCGGCGCGGGATCAAGAAGGTCGAGGTCCGTGTCGACGACGGCGAGTGGCAACCGGCCAAGCTCGCCGCCGAGGACACCATCGACACCTGGCGGCAATGGACCTTCCGCTGGAACGCAACGCCCGGCATGCACCGCCTCACCGTCCGCGCCACCAACGGCGACGGCGAGGTGCAGACCGCCGACCAGGCATCACCCCGCCCGAACGGTTCCTCCGGCCTGCACGACGTCGTCTTCACCGCCGAGTAGAAGCTCGCAGTTCAGCGACGGCTGCGATGACCGCGGCGACCTCGTCGTCGGTGTTGTAGTAGTGCGGTGACAATCGCAAACACCAGTTGACGTTCTTGTCGCCGAAGTCGAACTGCGCGAAGTTCCGCCGGCCTGGGACAGGCATCTGCGTGGTCTCGCGGTGGCGTTGCGAGATCGGTGCGGCACGCTCGTCACGGCGCTCTCCGATACCCGTCCGGACTGGCGGGTGAGTCATGTGCCGACCGGCGGTCTCTACCTCTGGGTGCGGCTGCCGTCCGACGATGCGGTTGCCGCTGCCGAAGCACGGCAAGCCGGCGTCATCGTCAGCCCCGGCGGCCGCTTCTTCGCCACCGGGAAACCCGCCGCCTGGCTCCGCCTGAACTTCGCCGCAACCGCCGCTGGACGTCTGGGATAGTTATATCGAGACATAGTGTCTCGAATCTGGTAGCTTCGGTACGGCGAGGTGCGCTGCCTCGTTGAGCTGGGGAGGAATGCCATGTGCCGGGCCTGTGGCTCGACCGACCATCAGCCGGGTCCCGCCCGGTCGCCGCGTTTCGCCGGGCTACGCAACCGCGACGCGCGGCCGTACCTGTTCGGGACCGGGCTGGCGATGATGGGCGACAACGTCGAGCACGTCATCACCTACTGGGTGCTGTGGCGGGAGTTCCATTCACCAGCGCTGGCCGGCTTCCAGGTGATCAGTCACTGGTTGCCGTTCCTGCTCTTCTCGGTGCTATCCGGCTCGCTCGCCGATCGGTACGACTGCCGCCGGATCATTCAGTCCGCGCAAGCCTTGTTCATGTTCGTCTCGCTCTGCTGGGGTCTGCTCTTCCTGACCGACTCGCTGCAGATCTGGCATGCCTGCGTCCTGCTGGTTCTGCACGGTTGCGCCGGCGCGCTGTGGGGCCCGGCCGAGCAGATGATGCTGCACGACTTCGTCGGCCGTGATGACCTACCGAGCGCCGTACGCCTCAATGCGACGTTCCGGAGTCTGGGTGTCTTGTGCGGCCCGGTCGTCGGCTCGCTGTTACTGCTCCTGCTGGGACCGACCGGCGGCATCTTCGCGAACATCGCCATCTACCTGCCACTGACGCTCTTCCTGTTCCGCACCCGCTTCACCGGCCACCTCCGCGAAGGCGTCGTCTCCCGCGCACGCCTCGGCCCCATCGCCGCCCTGCGCGCGGCCCGCGGCGCATCGCTCGGTCCGACCATCGCCGGCATGATCGTGCTTGCCGGCCTGGGCTCGTTCTTCGTCGGTGCCTCGATTCAAACCGCGATGCCGGAGTTCGCCGAGGACCTCGGGGCAGGCTCCGCCGGACTCACGTACGGCGCTCTCCTGTTCGCCAGCGGATTCGGTGGCGTCGTCGGCGGCCTGGTCATCGAAGCCACCGGCTGGCTCCGCCCCACCGTCAGAACCGCCGTCGTCGGTACCGTCCTCTACGGCCTCAGCATCGTGGTCTTCGCCATCACCAGCAACTACGTGCTCGCCCTGGTGGTCCTGGCCGTCAGCGGTGTCGCGAACTTCGTCTCCATGTCGATCTCGCAGACCGTCGTCCAACTGGAGGCCCCACCCGCCGACCGAGGCCGAATCATCGGCCTCTACAACACCTCCTCGGGCGGCCTCCGCATCGGCAGCGGCCTCACCGTAGGCCTCACCGGCGCCGCCATCGGCATCAAACACTCCCTGGCCCTGAGCGCCGCCGTACTAACTCTCGCCGCCCTAGCCACCGGCACCTACGCCGCCCTAGCCCGAAAACCCCACCCCAGCTAGAGAAACCCCTCACCCCGCCAACCCACCGAACCCACCGCCCTCCGCACACTGAACCCACCCAACGCGCCCCGCCCCACCCCGCCCCGCCAGTGAACCAACCGTGCCCCCCGCGGTGCGCCCGCGACTGAACCCGCCGTGCCACCCGCCCGGCGCCCAGTGAACCCAGCGTGCGCTCGTCCACTGGGTTCACCGTGCTGCGGTCGCTTGAGTGGGGCGAGTGTGTCGCTGGACTTCGATTTCCGGGCGCACAGTCGGTTCAGTCGATGAAACGGGGCCTCGGTGGGCGCGTTGAGTGGGTTCAGTGCGCGAGCACGGTGGGTTCAGTCGCGGGGCGGGGTGGGTGGCACGGTGGGTTCAGTGGTGGGGCGGGGGTGGGAGCGGGGTGGGTGCAATGGTGGGGCGGACCTGGGGGCCATCACAAATGGAGGTTTCGTGGTGGGGGCAGGCTTGGAGGTGAGGTGGTTGGGTGATTGTGATGGCCTGGGGGTTCGGGCACGACGAGGACCGGCCCGGCAGTCCGGAGGGACTGGCGGGCCGGTGGGGGGAAGTAGTCAGTTGGTGCGGGCTGCGAGGGCGGTGGGGTCGGCGGCGGGTTGGCGTTGGGCGCCTACGGTCCAGAGGCGGCTGCCAGCCGCTTCGACGCCGGTGAGGGTGCCGATCTTGGCGGCGGGGCTGGTGGTTTCGGTGAACTTGCCGTTCTGGAGGGTGAGTACGAACGGGTGCTCGGTGATGATGTCGCCGGAGGTGGTGAACTTCTCGCCGACCGCGATCGGCTGGTTGTTGTGCAGGGTGATGTCGTACAACTGCGACGACGTCTGCGGTGTCGGGACCTGGGTCCACGCCTTGCCGTCGTAGTGCAGGACCAATGGGCGCTCGCCCTTCGAGGTGTGCGCGACCCCGGAGGCCCAGATGTCCTTGGGACCGACGGCGATCAGCCCAGTGGGGATCTGCGAACCATCAGTCGGTACGTCGTCGACCAGCGTCCACGTCTTCCCGTCGAAGTGCGCCATCCCGCCGTTCAATCCCAGCCAGGCGTCCGTTGCGGACAGCACCGTCAACGTGTTGCCATTGATGGAACCCTCCAGCCCGGCCGTCAGCGGCTGCCAGGTGCCCTTGGTGTAGCGGTAGACAACTGCGTGTTCGCGACCGTCGACGTCCGCCCAACCGGATGCCCACGGAGTCCCGTCCGGAGCGATCGTCACGTCGCTGAAGGACCCAGCCGGCACAGACGGTCCGGGAACGACCTTCCACGCCGTACCGTTCCAGCGCATCGCAAGCGGCTTGGTCTGCTCCGGTACGGCGCGGTCCTCGCCCACCGCCCAGACCTCCTTGGCACCGGCCACCGCGACACTGTTCAGGGTCGCGTTCGTGCGCACCGGCTGCGGTGTCTCGACCCAGCGGATGCCGTTCCAGCGGAACGCCAGTGGCCGGGTGTCGCTGTAGGAGTCGATCAGGTTGCTACCGACCGCCCACGTCTCACCGCCCTTCGCGTCGATGTCGTCCAGCATCGACGGCTGCGACTTCGTGGGCGTCACGGTCCAGGCCAGAGCGGCCTGAGCGGTCAAGGTCGGTGCCATCAGGACACCAGCCAGGGCGGCGGTCAGTATGGTCTTGCGGAGCATCATCGGTTCAGATTCTTTCCGTAGTTGGCGGGAGGGAACGTCCAGGAGACGCTGTAGGCCATCTCCTTGAGTTGCTCGATGGACAGCGGTGGCTCGGGACGGACAGGCGGCATCTTGAGGCCGAGGCTGTTCGTGCTGGTCAGACTGATGACGCGCCGGTCCGGGTATTCGAGGACCACCGAGTTGTAGGTGGTCCCGGCGTCCGTGCCCGAGTACGACCGGAAGAAGGTCCCGTCCGGCATCACCTTGCAGTTCTGGCTTTCCGGCTGGTCGGTGCAGTTGGGGTCGTACTTGACCGTCTGGATGCCCACCTCGAGCCACGCCTTGCCTTGGCCGTCGTCGACGAACAGTCCGGCGCCGATGAAGTCGTCACCCCAGGTCCTCCCGCCCGAGGTCGTGAGTCCCGGGACCAGCCCGTCCAGCGTCCGCAGCGTCTCGGCCGGGCTGGCCGGAGGCGGCGGAACGGGCGTCGCCGAGACGCCCGGCGCTGAAGGAGCTGAAGGCGCCGATGGCTCGGGCGTGCTGTTCCCGGCGACCGGCGGCTGACCGGCCTGCGGCCCGAAGTTCGCTTGTACGACGGCGATCCCACCGACCGTCATCGCCACGGCGGCCGCGGTCGCCGCGACACTCAGCACCCGCCGCCGGCGCCGCCGTACGACGCCTCGCCGCATCCCGCGTTCCACCAGATCGGGGTAGTGGGGCTCAAGGGTCTCAGCGGCACGCCGCATCAAGTCGGGCAGCCGGTCGTCTGTTGTTTCCACGGGGTCCTTCTCCTGCCTGTTCACAGTGCGATGACCGCCACGTCACCGAGAACCGCCCGCACCCGGACCAACGCCCGGGCCGTCCGGTTCTTGATCGCTCCGGCGCTCTTGCCCAGATCGCGCGCTACCTGTTCGACGCTGCGATCTTCGAAGAACCGCAGTACCAACACCGCCCGATCGAGCGCGGGCAACCCCTCCAGCGCCTGCATCACCAAGAGCCGCAACTCATGGTCGTCATCCGAGACCGGCAACTCCGGTACGACGTCTGTCGGCTGCTCGTGCCAACTTCGCCGGCGCCGTTGCGAGATGAACGTCCGGGTCAGCACGGTCTGCGCGTAGGCAGCCGGCTTCTCCATCCGCCGTACCCGTCCCCACACGCCGAACAGCTTCCCGAGGGTCTCCTGCACCAAGTCGTCCGCGTGGTACGAGTCCGCGGTCAGCAACCACGCCGTCCGGTACAGCTGATGCGCGTTCGCCCGCGCAAACGCCTCGAAGTCGACCTCGGTGGAACTCATCGCCGTCACATCCCTACCAACGCACTGAGCTCACCATCACGTCACAGGTCCGGGGTCAACCAATCGTCTTGAACGTTCAAGACTCTTGCCGTACGGTGGTCGTGTGCCCAAGACCACGCTGATCACCCTCGCCCGCCAGCTGGGTGTCAGCCACACGACTGTGTCCAACGCCTTCTCGCGTCCGGACCAACTGTCGCCCGACCTCCGCGACCGCATCCTGGAAGCCGCGAAAGAGGCGGGTTATACCGGGCCGAGCCCCGCCGCCGCATCCCTGCGCACCGGCCGGACCAAGACCCTCGGTGTACTGCTGACCGACAGCCTCACCTACGCGTTCAACGACCCGGTTGCGACCGCCTTCCTCTCCGGAGTGGCGAGTGTCGCTGAGCCCGCCGGCTACGCCATGACGATCGTGTCCGCGCCTCGATCCGGTGCTCAAGGCCCGACGGCCCAGGCGATCATGGACGGCCTGATCGTCTACTCCGTGGACGGCGAATCACCTGCCCTCGACACAGCGCGCTCCCGGGACCTGCCGAGCGTCTTCGTCGACCAGCGCCCGGAGCCCGGCGTACCGGGGGTGAATATCGACGACCGTGCCGGCGCTCGGCTGGCCGTCGAGCATCTGCTTGCCCTCGGCCACCATCGGCTCGGCTTGGTCTCGGTCGGTGCGGACAGCAGCCATGTGGCTCAGGAGCGCCTTGCCGGGTGGCTGGCGGCTGCCGGTGACCTGGAGCCGTTCGTGGTGTCCTGCCCGGTCAACGGCTTCCCGGAAGGTGTCGAGGCTGGTACGACGCTCGCCGCCCGAGCCGACCGCCCTACCGCCATCGCATGTCTGAGCGACGAGCTGGCGCTCGGCGTCATCGCTGGTCTCCGGGACGCCGGTTTGCGAGTCCCTGAAGACGTTTCGGTCATCGGCTTCGACGACTCACCCCGGGCAGCGCCGTTCCTGACCACGATCCGCCAGCCCTTCCGGCAGAAGGGCGAGCTGGCAGCCCGAATGCTGCTCGACCAACTACAGCAGGGGAAGCGGCCAAGACGCCGTACCCTCCCGACCGAGCTGATCGTCCGCCACAGCACCACTAGGAGTACGCCATGAAGTACCGCCCACTCGGCCGAACCGGGGTCCAGGTCAGCGAGTTGACCCTCGGCAGCATGCTCTTCGATACCAGCACCGCCTCAGGTCTGATCGACCAAGCGCTCGATGCGGGTGTCAACGCGCTCGACACCGCCAACGTCTACGGCCAGGGTGAAAGTGAGCGAGCACTCGGCGCCGCGCTCGCGAAGAACGGCCGCCGGGATCAGATCGTCCTCTCCAGCAAGTTCCACGTCCGGGTCGGTGACGACCCCAACGCAGCAGGCAGCTCCCGCCGCCACATCGTCGACCAAGTCGACAAATCCCTACAGCGCCTGGGTGTCGACCACCTGGACATCTACTACATCCACCGCCCCACAACCGAAGTTCCCATTGACGAAACCCTCCGTGCCCTGGACGACCTGGTCACGGCAGGCAAGATCCTGTACGTCGGCACCAGCGGCTTCGCGGCCTGGCAACTGCTCGAATCCCTGTGGGCCGCGAAGGAACACCACCTGGCCCGTCCGGTCGTGGAACAGACCGCCTACTCGCTGGTGGATCGTCGACCCGAACGCGAGCTTCTCCCGATGGCGCAGACGTACGGCGTCGGCGTCACCATCTGGTCGCCCTTGGCCGGTGGCCTCCTCACCGGCAAGTACCGCGCTGGAGTCGCTCCGGATGCTCGCTTCGACCCTGCCAAGGATGACGAGTGGACCCGCAAGCACTTCACCCCGGCCGCGGATGCCGTCGTGGACGGCTTGATCGAACTCGCCAAGGTCAAGGACTGCACGCCTACCCAGCTTGCACTCGCCTGGCTGCTCAGCCGCCCCGGCGTCAGCAGCGTCGTACTGGGCGCGAGGAACTCGGCGCAGCTGACCGAGCAACTGGCCGCCGCCGACGTCGAGCTCACCGAGGAGGATCTTGGCGCCGTCGATGCCCTCGTCGCACCCGGCCGCGCGACCGTGCCCTACTTCCTCGACGACTCCTACGCCGACTTCCGTCCACACCTTCACCGCTGGTAGGCCCTGACACGGCTTCGGTTGCGTAGAGCGCGAGTCCGTTGTTGACTCCAGTCTCCGAGAGGGGCTGGGGTCGTGGAGTTCGGCGTACTGGGCGAGGTCGAGGCGCGGGTGGGCGGCGTTGTCGTTGAGCTGGGTACGGCGCGTCAGCGGGTTGTGCTCGCGGTTCTGCTGGTGGAGGCGGGGCGGTCGCTGCCGGTCGACCGGCTGATCGAGCGCATCTGGGGCGACCGGCCGCCGAAGCGCGCGAAGGAATCGCTCTACAGCTATGTCTCCCGCCTGCGCACCGCCCTGGTGGCGCACGGCGGTCCCACGATCGAGCGGACCTCGACGGGCTATGCACTGGCTGCGGATCCATCAGTGGTGGATCTTCATCGCTTTCGGCGAGCCGTTGCGGAGGCTGAGGGCAGGCTCCCGCTGCTGGAGTACGCCCTGGCGCAGTGGCGTGGCGAAGCGTTCGCCACTCTCGACAACGAGTGGCTGAGCCAGGTTCGCGCGACTTTGAACGAAGAGCGCCTGGCCGCGGAGCTGGACCGCGACGACCTCCGGCTGGAGGCTGGGCAGCATGCAGCGATGGTGGCCGAGCTGTCGCAGCGGGTCGCCGAACATCCGCTGCACGAGCGGCTAGCCGGTCAGCTCATGCTGGCCCTGCATCTCAGCGGCCGGCAGGCTGACGCGCTGGCGCAGTACCAACTGGCCAGGCAACGGCTGGCCGCCGAGCTCGGCGTCGAGCCCGGTACGGCGTTGCAGCGGTTGCATCAGCAGATTCTCACGTCAGCGACCCCTCCGCCGGAGCGATGGCGGCCGGCCCAACTGCCGATCAACATCGCGGCCTTCGCCGGGCGCACGGATGAGCTTGCCCAGCTCGACAAACGACTGGCCGACCGCTCGGTGGCAGTTGTCTCCGGTATGGCGGGAGTCGGGAAGACGGCGCTGGCCGTCCAGTGGGCGCATCAAGTGGCTGACCAGTTCGTCGACGGGCAGCTCTATCTGAATCTGCGCGGATTCGATCCGTCGGGTTCGCCGCTGACGCCCGAGAAAGCCTTGCGGGCGTTACTGGAAGGCCTGCAGGTTTCGGCCGAGCGAATGCCGATGGGCCTCGATGCGCAGGTCAAGCTCTATCGCAGTCAGCTGGCCGGTCAACGGGTACTCATCATCCTCGACAACGCCCGCGACGCGGAGCAGGTCCGGCCGCTGTTGCCGGCGTCCGAGACCTGTTTCGTGGTGGTCACAAGTCGCAGCAGGTTGACCGGACTCGTTGCCGCCGATCCGGTGAAGCTCGATCCGCTGGCGACCCATGATGCCCAGACGCTCCTGGCCAACCGCATCGGTCGCGACCGGGTCCTTGCCGATCCCGAGGCAGCCAGGGCGATCGTTGACCTCTGTGCGCGACTGCCCTTGGCCTTGGCGATCGTTGCGGCCCGTGCCGCCGTACAGCCTGGGTTCCCGTTGATTGCCTTGGCCAACGAACTCGCGGTGGGACGAGATCGCCTGGCAGCCTTTGACGGCGAGGACGCGGCGACCGACGTACGGGCGATGTTCTCGTGGTCCTATGAAGCGCTCGATCCTGCGACGGCACGGATGTTTCGGCTGCTGGGTGACAGCCCGGGGCCCGGCGTCAGTGTGGCCGCGGCCGCGGCCCTCGCCGGAGTTCCCTCGGCCACCGCGCGACAGTTGCTCGGTCGATTGGTTGAGGCGAATCTGGTTCAGCAACCGCATCCGGACCGGTACGAACAGCACGACCTGGTCCGCATGTACGCGATCGAACTCGCCCACACCACCGACTCCGCCGCGGAACGCGACACTGCGCTCCGCCGGCAACTGAGCTTCTACCTCCACTCGGCCGCCAACGGTCGCGCTGCACTCGGCCGAGCCGCCCCACTGATGGAGATCGAGCCGCCCTTCGAGGATGTTGTCCCACTCGACTTCACTGATGATCGCCAGGCATTGGACTGGTTCGACACGATGCGCGAGACCACACTCGCCGCCGTACAGCTGTCCGGTGAACGCGGTCTTGACCGAGTCGGCTTCGAGCTCAGCGACCTGATGTCCATGGCCTTCCACTACCGCCGCGCGTACGTCGACCTGCTGCGCGTTCACGAACTAGGGCTGAGCTGCGCGCGGCGTACCGGGGATGTCCTGTCCATCGCGATCGCCGAACGCGATGTCGGCACGATAGCCTCCGAGCTCGGGATGTCGTCTGTGTCCGTTGCCCACCTGGAGCGCGCGGTGGCCCTGTTCGAACAGTCCGCTTCGCTGCGCGGTCACGCGGACAGCCTCGAAGCCCTGTCCTGCGAGTACGAACGGTCCGGCCGCCACGCCGAGGCCGTCGAACTGATACTGCGCGCCATCCAGCTCACGCGCCGAAGCGGCAGCGATCCGAGCGAAGCGCGGAAGCTCAACAACATTGCCGTGTCGTACCTCAGCCTCGGCCAGTACGAGGCTGCGAAGGCCGCCGCCCAGGATGCCTTGGAACTCTCCAACGGCACGAACCGCATGCTGGAGTCCTACGCCTGGGACAACCTCGGCGTAGCCCAAGCCGAACTCGGGCACCACGCCGCCGCCATCGACGCCTATCAGCGATCACTTGCCCTGTGCAACGAGCTCCACCAGCAGGTGCTCAAGTCGGAGGTCCTGGGTCACCTGGCCGACGCACAACACACCTTGGGTCAGGTCGACCAGGCGCGCATCACCTGCCACCAGGGCCTTCAGATCATCGTCGCACTTGAGGGCGACCCCCTCGCCGAGCGCCGCCGGGCCGACCTGATGGCCATCCTCAGCAAACTGTCAGCGCAGTGAAGGTGTGGTCCTGCCAGAGTCGCCGGGAGGCTTCTTCCGGGTAGGCGGTGACGGTTGAAGGTGTGTCGAAGACCTGGGTGAGACTTCCGTCGTACGGCGACCAGCCCGGGTCGGCGTGGCTGGCGAACGCGACCCATGCCGCGCGCATCTCGTCCGACAGCGACTGCGCTCCGGAGGGATCGCCGAGCAGGGTGGCGGGATGGCCGGTGGTGAGGTTGCCGAAGATCAGCGGGATGTCGAGGCCGTGCGTGGCGCCGAGGGTGCCGTTCCAGGTCAGTTCGTAGAGGTGGGCCTGGCCGCCGCCGGCGAGTTGCGCGTCAGCGAGATGGAGACTCGGCATGCGGAACAGCCAATCCTGGTTGACGATTTCGTACAACTCCTCATCGGATGCGCCCGGGAACGCCTCTCGATAAGGGAGTCCCGGAGCGAGCATTTGTAGTGCGGTCTCAGTCTGTTCGGCCGTGACTTCACCCAGTACGCCGTCGATCAGGCTGAACAACCGGTGTTCGTCTCGCGTGTGCCCGACGAGCAGTGGGATGTCCCGAGCAGCCCCGTCAGCCAGCGCCTGCCAAGGAGTAGTCGGCAACACCTCGCCGTCGACCACGGGAGCGAACGGGATCGGCCGATGCGCGATCGCTCCCCAGCGGTCGCGCCACGCGATCGCCTTGTCCGAGATCGCGTCGCCAACCAGCGGCAGCATCCCCGGCTCCACAGTCTCAAGACTGGTCACGCCGAGCTCGGCAGCACAGGTCGCGGCGATGTCGGCGGCCAGTTCGGGGGAGAAGAACGTTCCCGGCATGCTCTGCACGATCGCTTGCTGGAAAAGCCCTTTGGCGCGCGGCATCGCGAGTAGCGACGCCACGGATCCACCACCCGCCGACTGCCCGAACACCGTCACGCGATCGGGATCACCGCCGAACGCCCTGATGTTCTCCCGCACCCACCGCAGCGCCGCGACCTGATCAAGCAAGCCCCGATTGGCCGGAGCCCTCTCGATCTGCCCGAATCCCTCGATCCCCAACCGATAGTTGACCGTCACCACCACGACCCCACCAGCCGCCAGGCGTGCCCCATCAAACTCCGGACGACTGCAATCACCAGCCACATAAGCGCCACCCGGAATCCACACCATCACCGGCAGCCCACCCGCGTCCGGCGTCCACACATTGAGCGTCAGCCAGTCGTCCCCACCATCACCCCGACCCGTCCCCAAAACCTCAGACTGAGGCGGCGCCGGTCCGAACACGGTCGCATCCCGTACGCCGTCCCACGGCCGAACCGCCCGCGGTTCCCCGAACCGCAGCCCACCGACCGGAGGCTCGGCGTACCGAATCCCTCGAAAGACCGAACACCCCGCCTCCCGAACTCCCCGCAGCACGCCACCCGCCGTACGAACTTCAATCATCAAGCCCCCTCCAGGCCATGAAAAACCCCGTCGTATTGGGGTTTTAACGTCAAGCTGAGCAGTTTGCCGCCTGCGGCTTTCGAAGTGTTGTGACGCTCTCCCAGTGGCTTTTAGTGTGACCGCCGGGCGATCGACTGACGACGTGAGGTAGTCAGCGTCGCCCGATTACCCTTGGGGAGGGTTCATTCAATGAAAGGTATCCACCGCCAACTGGCTACCGCCGCTGCAGTACTCGCGGCACTCACGATCGGCCTGATCGGAACGCCGGCCGGCGCCGCACCACCGGCCGCGAAACCCGATAGCGCAGCGAAGCCGGCTGCTGTCGACAACGACGACGTCTACACCGTCGAGCGGCTGGCCAACGGTCAGACCAGGATCGGGCTGCACCAGCACGCTGGGAACGCCGAGGCACTGCGGCGCGATCTGCGAGCTGCGGGCAAGAACGTCCTGTCGGCCGGCCAGGCACCTCCTGGCGGAAGCATGAGCCCGTTGGCTTGTGTGTCGTACGGGACGGCCGTCCAGTGGTGCGACCACGCCTGGGGCTATGGGGGATTCAACGACCCACAGGTCTACTTCCTTGACCACACACCGGCCGGATTCCCGGTGACCGCCGCGGTTGCCGACTGGTACCAGTCTCCCGGCATCGACGCCTACTACCGCTGGCACACCGCGGGCTGCCCGGGAGGCGGCCGGCACTGTGTCCACGTCCGGACCTACAGTCCGGGACCGAACGAGTTCGGTGTCACCTACTGGAGTCCGAACGCACCGAACGGACCCGTTGACGTCTACCTCGCCAACCACATGGCCGGCACCAACCAGGCCCGCAAGTCGACCTGCCACGAGCTCGGTCACGCACTCGGCCTCGGCCACAACTCCTCGACCAACTCCTGCATGGTGCAAGGCAGGATCGGCGCGGGGTGGTCGCTGCGGCCGTCCAGTCAGGACTTCGAGGTCCTGAACCGGGTCTACCCGCGGCCCGGCACGTAAGTCGATCGATGATGTGAAGGCGGCGCCGGTCCTGGACGGGACCGGCGCCGCTGGTCCGTTTCAGCGCAGGTCGTTCGAGAGAGCTTCGGCGGCCTGGGTCAGGAGCGGGACGGCGCGGTCGACCAAGGCTTCGGTCATTCGCGGTGCCGGGCCGGAGACGGAGATGGCCAGCGGAGTGGGGGCATCCGGTACGGCGACCGCTACGCAGCGGACCCCGAGTTCTTGTTCGCCTTCGTCGGTGGCGTAGCCGGATTGAGCCGCCTGATGCAGTTGGGTGGCGAACGCGTCCGGGGTGCTGATCGTGTTCTCGGTGTGCTGCGGCATGCCGGTCCGGGCGAGGAGCTCGCGGACCGCCGTCTCGGGATACTGCGCGAGGATCGCCTTGCCGACGGCTGTGCAGTGCGGGAGAACGCGCCGGCCGACCTCGGTGAACATCCGCATCGAGTGCCGGGACGGGACCTGGGCGAGGTAGACGATCTGGTCGCCGTCGAGCATCGCCATGTTGGCCGACTCGCCGAGCTCGTCGACCAGGCGGGCGAGATGCGGCCGGGCGAACACGCTGAGCATGTGCGACGAGCTCTCGCCGAGGCGGATCAGCTTGGGGCCGAGGATGTACTGCCGCGAAGGCTCTTGACGCACGTAACCGAGGTCGACCAGGGTGCGAACCAGGCGGTGGATCGTCGGCAGCGGCAGGCCGGAGGCCGTGGCCAGCTGGGACAGCCCCATCATCCCGCCGGCGTCGGCCATCGTCTCGAGCAGGCCGAACGCACGCTCGATCGACTGCACACTCCCGGTGCGGGCCTTGCTGGTCTCAGTCATCGGTCACCCTTTCGTATCCGCAGAGTAGATATTAGTCTCCGCAATACGGAAAACGAAGGAGGCGAGCCCATGGGGCTGGAAGAGCTGGGTGCCGAGCTGGACCGGCGGCTGGGAGCGGCCGATGCGGCCCTCGCGGCCGATTATCCCGGAGATCGCGGGGTGCGGCAGCCGGTCCACACCGTCTACGTCCCGGCCGACCGGTACGACGATCAGACGGTCGCCGACTGGGGCTCGCAGGCCCGGGCGGCGCTCGCCGGCCACGACCTGGCCGCCGTACTGGGGGTGCCGGCCGAGGTCCACGACCGGGTGCTGGCGAAGCTCGAGCGGGAGCCGATCGAGGATCTCCGGATCGACTTCGAGGATGGGTACGGCGATCGCCCGGATCCGGAGGAGGACGCGGCAGCCGTGGCGGCGGCGCGGGTTGCGCGACAGACGCCGTACTACGGGTTGCGGGTGAAATCGCTGGAGGCGCCGACCCGGCGCCGGTCGATCCGGACGCTGGATCTGTTCGTCCGGGAGGGTGGTGTCGGCGACGGGTTCGTGGTCACGTTGCCGAAGGTGACGTCGGTCGAGCAGGTCTCGTCGTTCGTCTATGTGCTGGAGACGCTGGAGACTACCTATCGCGTGCCGGAGCTGAAGTTCGAGATCCAGGTTGAGACTCCACAGGCGATTCTCGGGGCCGACGGGACTGCGCTGATCGCTCGGATGCTCAAGGCCGGTGGGCGTCGGGTCACCGGGCTGCACTACGGGACGTACGACTACAGCGCTTCGCTGGGCGTCGCTGCGGCATACCAGAGCATGGAGCATCCGGTCGCCGACCACGCCAAGGACGTGATGCAGCTGGCCGCGGCCGGGACCGGGGTGTTCGTGTCGGACGGTTCGACCAATGTGCTGCCGGTCGGCGATGCGACCCAGGCGGCCTGGCAGTTGCACTTCCGGCTGGTACGGCGTTCGCTTGCCCGCGGCATCTATCAGGGCTGGGACATGCACCCCGCCCAGCTCCCGACCCGCTTCGCGGCGACGTACCTCTTCTACCGCGAGGGCTTCGAGCAGGCCGCGACCAGGTTGCACGCCTATCTCGGCGGCGGCGACTCCGGGTACCTCGATGAGCCGGCAACAGCTGTTGCGCTCGCCGGGTTCGTCCTGCGGGGCCTCGACTGTGGCGCGATCGACGAGACCGAGATCGATCAGTTGATCGGCGTGGAGCTGACGGCACTCGCCAAACTGGCCCGCCGACCTTAGCCTCGGCGGTATGCGATTGGTTGCCGAGTTCACCACTGAGCCCTTCGATGTCGAGGGTTCGCCACCCGCGCACGTGACCGAGGCGCTGCGTGCTGCGGAGGAAGCCGGGCTCGACTGCGACTTCGGCCCCTTGGGCACGCTGGTTCGTGGCGAGCAGCAGGACGTGCTGTCCGCGCTCCCGCATGTGCTTGAAGCGGCCTTTGCTGGAGGTGCGAGCCAGGTGACGCTTCAGGTACGACGCGATGCCTGAGCACCCGCTGGTGGCGGCGATCGCCCCGCTGATCGAACGGCTGAACGCGGAGCTCATCGCGCCTGACGAGGCGCACGCCGATGACATTCCCCTGCTGTGGAAGGGGAAACCGGTGGTGGCCGTCCGGCTGACGCCCAAGCCGGCGGACGGCGTACAGGGTTTGCTGGCCGAGGTCGCCGCTGAGCTCGGTGGTCCGCTGAGCGAGTTGTCGCGTACTGACAAGCAGCAGGCCGTGCTGCTGCTGGAGGCGCGCGGTGCGTTCGAGTACCGGAAATCGGCCGAGATCGTGGCCGAGGCGCTCGGCGTCACCCGCTTCACCGTCTACAACTACCTCAACCGGGCCCGCTAAATTCAACAAACTGTTGACGATGGCCGGGGTGGGATGGGAGGCTCTCGTCATGGATCTGGTGGAGTTCAACGCCGCGCCCGTCGATCGGCTGCGGCCGGAGCTGGCGAGCTGCTGTGACGTCCCACGCTGGATCGAGGGCATCCTGGCCAAGCGCCCGTACGGCGATCGCGCCGCGCTGACCGCGGTTGCGGACCAGCTGACGCGGGAGTTCGACGACAACGAGGTCGAGCGCGCTCTCCAGGCGCACCCGCGGATCGGCGACCGGCCGCAGGGTGCAGGGACCGAGGCCGAGTGGTCCCGCAAGGAGCAGTCCGGCGTCGGTGACGACCCGGCGGTCCGGTCGGCGTTTGCCGAGGGCAACCGTGCTTATGAGGACCGGTTCGGCCGGGTGTTCCTGATCTGTGCGACCGGGTTGTCCGCCACGCAGATGCTGAGCAGCTTGCAGGAACGCCTCACGCACGATGACGTGACCGAGGCGGCTGTTGTCCATGAGGAGCTGCGGAAGATCGCATTGCTCCGGTTGAACAAGCTGGTGATCGCATGAGCAGTCTCTCGACACACGTTCTCGATACCGCGCTCGGGCGGCCGGCGACCGGCGTACCGGTTCGGCTTTATCGGGGCGACGTCGTACTGGCGACCGGTGTGACGGATGACGACGGCCGGATCGCCGAGTTGGCGCCTGAGCTGGAGCACGGGACTTATCGGCTCTGGTTCGACGTGGCGGCGTACAACGAACAGAGCTTCTTTCCGGAGGTCTCCGTGACCTTCACGGTCGCCGATGAGCGGCACTACCACGTTCCGTTGCTGCTCAGCCCGTTCGCGTTTTCCACCTACCGAGGGAGCTGACCGCATGGCCATCCGCCTGGGAGTCAACCAGTACGGCAAAGCCGAGAGCCGCGTGGTGCGCATCTACCGCGACACGCCTCGGCACCAGATCCGCGATCTGAATGTCTCCACCGCACTCCGTGGCAACTTCGCCGCCGCGCACACCACCGGTGACCAGAGCGACGTACTGCCGACCGACACGCAGAAGAACACCGCCTTCGCCTTCGCCAAGGAGAAGGGGATCGGTGCGATCGAGGACTACGCGCTGACTCTCGGCGCACACTTCCTGGACGCGTCACCGGCCGCGGAGGGTGCGCGGATCGCGGTCGAAGAGTATGCGTGGGACCGGATCTTGGTCGACGGCCAGGAGCACGACCACGCGTTTGTCCGCGGCGGCAGCGGTGTCCGGAACACGATCGTGAACGTCGAAGGTCGGGGCGCCGACCGTCGTGCTTATGTGGTCTCCGGGATCAGCGACCTCGTTGTGCTGAAGTCGACCGGGTCTGAGTTCCATGGGTTCCTGAAGGACAAGTACACGACGCTGCCGGAGACCGACGACCGCATTCTGGCAACGTCTCTGGTAGCGCGCTGGCGCTACGACCACACCGACGTCGACTGGGACAAGTCGTACGACGGGATCAAGCAGTTGCTGCTCTCGCAGTTCGCGACGATCCACAGTCTCGCTTTGCAGCAAAGCCTTTACGGCATGGGTGAAGCGGTGCTGAGTGAGCACCCGGAGGTTGCGGAGATCAAGTTCTCCGCACCGAACAAGCACCACTTCCTGGTCGACCTCAGCCCGTTCGAGGTCGAGAACCCGGGGGAGGTCTTCATCGCCGCCGACCGCCCGTACGGGCTGATCGAGGCAACCGTCGTCCGGGACGAAGCGAGCGACGCCGGGAGCGCGTGGCACGCCGTACCAGGCTTCTGCTGATGCTGGTCATCGAGGGCGCCTATGTGGCGACCCTCGATCCGGCCCGGCGTGAGTTCGTCGGGCACGTGGTTGTCGACGGCAACCAGATCGTTGCCGTCGGCCCTGGGTCGGCGCCTCACTTCGAGGGTGCTCGGGTCATCGATGGGTCCGGGTGTCTCGTCACACCAGGTTTCGTCAACACGCACCAGCATCTGTATCAGTGGGTGACTCGCGGTCTCGCCGTGGACGACACCTTGTTCGGCTGGTTGCAGACGCTCTATCCGGTGTGGTCGCGCATCACCGAAGAATCCGTGTACGTCGCCGCCCAGGCCGCGCTCGCCCAGCTGGCGCTGACCGGTTGCACCACTGCCGCAGACCACCACTACGTCTTCCCGCACGGCGCCGGTGATCTCCTCGCGGCCGAGATCACCGCCGCGGCCTCCGTGGGACTGCGGTTCCATCCGACGCGCGGATCGATGGATCGCGGTCAGAAGGACGGTGGACTGCCACCGGACTCGGTCGTGGAGGACCGCGACGAGATCCTGGCTGCGACCTCGGCTGCGATCGACCGTTGGCACGATCCATCGCCCGGGTCCATGCTGCGGATCGCGGTCGCGCCGTGCTCCCCGTTCAGCGTGAGCGGCGAGCTGATGCGGGAGTCCGCCGTACTGGCTCGTCGCAAAGGCGTCCGGCTCCACACGCACCTCGCCGAGACAACCGACGAGACCGCGTGGTGTCAGGAGACGTACGGCTGCACACCCCTCGAGTACGCCGCCGAGCTCGGCTGGACGGGGTCCGACGTCTGGTTCGCTCACGGCATCCACTTCGACGACGCCGAGATCAAGCAACTGGGTACGACGCGAACCGGCATCGCCCACTGCCCAAGCTCCAACGCCCGCCTCGGCGCCGGCATCGCCCGTACGGCGGACCTCCGCGCCGCCGGCGCTCCAGTCGGCCTAGGCGTCGACGGTGCCGCCAGCAACGAAGCCGGCAGCCTGATCGAAGAACTCCGCAACGCCCTGCTGCTGGCCCGAGCCCGCAATGGCCCCCAATCCCTCACCGTCCGAGACACCCTGGAAATGGCCACCCTAGGTGGAGCCCAACTCCTAGGCCGAGCCGACGAAATCGGTTCCCTGGAACCCGGCAAACTGGCCGACCTGGCCCTCTGGAACCTCACCACCCTCCAACACGCCGGCATCCCCGACCCCATCGCCGCCCTGGTCCTCTCCACACCCCCACCACTCGACCTACTCCTGGTCAACGGCCGCGCCGTCGTCGAACACAACACCCTCCAAACCCTCGACCAACACACCCTCGCCCTCCAGGTCGCCAGCACCCAGGCCGCCCTCACCTGACGGACCGCTGGCACGTGCAACGTCGGTGAGAGGTCGGTGAGACAGGTGCTTGGCACCCTTCCCGGGACGGTGTCGCGAGGAAGGGACTGGGGATGGTTGGGACACGGCGAAGAATGGTGGCGGGGGCGGTCGCGGTCGGGGTGATCGGTGCCGGGCTGGTGGGGACGTCGGTGGCGAGTGCGGTTGCCGGGACCGTGCCGAGTGCGGCACAGCGGAAGGCGGCCGATTTCGACGGGGACGGGAAGGCCGACCTGGCGGTCTGGCAGCCATCGGCGGGACGCTGGACGGTGCAGCGGTCGAGCGACAACGTCCAGATGACGAAGTACCTCGGGAAGATCGGTGATGTGCCGATGCCGGCGGATTTCACCGGTGACAGGAAGGCCGATGTGACCATCTGGCGCCCGTCGGCCAGCACCTTCTACGTCATTCGGCCCGACGGCACCCAGCTCGATCAGCCGCTCGGTCAGACCGGCGACATCCCGGTGACGGGCGACTACGACGGTGACGGTACGTCGGACTTCACCCTCTGGCGGCCGTCGACCGGGATGTGGATCACCCGGTCGAGCAAGATCGGGGAGGTGCGCCAGTTCCAGTGGGGGATGGACGGCGACATCCCGCTCGTCGGCGACTTCGATGGTGACCGCAAGTCCGACTCCGCGGTCTACCGGCCCTCGAATCAGTGGTGGTACGTCGCCCTGGCCAGTGGCGGTATCCAGAACAAGTACTGGGGTGTGCAAGGGGACATTCCCGCACCGGCGGATTTCGACGGTGACGGCAGGACCGACCTGGCTGTCCGCCGGCCGGGCTACGGGAACTGGCACGTGCTGCACAGCTCCGACGGGGAAGAGTCGAAGTACTGGCAGGAGTACGACGGCGGTGTTCCGGTACCCGGTGACTACGACGGGGACAAGAAGGCCGATCTGGCCGTCTGGACCAACTGGGCCACCAGCTGGAACGTCATCCGCAGCAGCAACGACATCGTCACGCAGTACGGGCAGGCCGGCGACATCCCGTTCGCGCTCGACTTCGACGGGGACGGGAAGGCCGACAAGGCGGTCTGGCGGCCGTCGAACTCGACCTGGTACGTCTACGGTACGACCGGCCACCAGCGGATCGAGCTGTTCGGAACCGCGGATTCCACCCCGGTTCCGGCCGACTACGACGGTGACGGTGTAGCTGATCTGGCGTACCGCAGGCCGAACGGCAGATGGGGAGTGTGGCGCAGCTCCGACGGCCAGCGCGACTACCAGTACGGTGGCGGCGCGCAAGGCGACGTACCGGCTCCGGGCGACTACGACGGGGACAAGAAGGCGGAGCGCGCAGTGTGGAACCCAGCGGATGCCATGTGGCGGATGAAGCTCACCCGCACCGGCGAGGAGCGGGTGACGCAGTGGGGCGAGGCGGGGGACAAGCCGCTCCTCGGAGATATCGACGGTGACGGCAAGCAGGACCTGATGGTGGCTCGCGGGCTTGTGCCCGGCGAAGGTGACGGCGCGACGCATGTCTACGGCCTGCCGAGCGGTGGGGGTGAAACCGAGGAGCGAGGCATGTACCCGATCGGGCGCGGCGCGTCGCCCGAGCGCATCGTGGATGTCAGCGGCGACGGCAGGGCCGATCCGCTCCGCTGGATCGACGGCAGATGGTTCTTCATGACAGGCCGCTGGGCCATCGACGCCATGCACTTCGGCCGGGCCAACTACGGCGGTGTCCCGCTGGTCGCCGACATGGTCGGGGACAAGCGCCCCGACCTGATCCTCTGGCAGCCGTCGAACGGTACCTGGCACGTTCAGGCGGACCCGGCGAAGAACTACTTCGTGCTCAGCCAGGGCGTCGAGGACGACTGCGTCCCCGTCTAGGGGGTGAGGAGTTCCCCGTTGATCCAGACGGCTTGTACGTCGGTGGTGGTGCCCAGGGTGAAGATTCGGGCTACTGCTTCTTCGTAGTCTTCGGCGTGGTTGATGCCGATGGCCAGGGGGGAGTCTTCGGCGGGGCGGATGAGTTGGGCGTCGAAGGCTTGGCCGGGGGAGAGGTGGCCTACGTGGGGGAGGTTGAGGGCTTCGGCGCCGGCGGTGGTGGCCAGGTAGAGGAGGTGGGTGCCGGTGAGGGGGCGGCCCTGGTCGGCCAGGAGTTGCTGGCAGAAGTAGGCCTGCAGGCCTTCCTTGAGGAGGGAGAAGCCGGCGCCGGCGCCGACGTCCGAGCCGAGGGCGACGCGGACGCCGTACTGGAGGTGGCGGTGGAGGGGGAACAGGCCGCTGCCGAGGGCTGCGTTGCTGGTCGGGCAGTGGGCGACGCTGGCGCCGTTGACTCCGAGGAGTTTGAGTTCGACGTCGGTCGGGTGGACGTTGTGGGCGAGGACGGTACGGCGGTCGACCAGGCCGTGCCGTTCGTACGTCGTCACGTAGTCGCTGCCGCCGAACAAGTCGGCGACGGTGGCGATCTCGGCCTTGTTCTCGTTCACGTGGGAGGTGAAGAGGGCGCCGGGGATCGCGTCCATCAGTTCGCCGCAGGTGGCGAGTAGTTCGTCGGTGCACGACAGTGAGAAGCGGGGTGTCACGGCGTACCGGTTGCGGCCGGTGCCGTGCCAGCGGTTGGCGAGGGCGAGGGATTCGGCGTACGCGCGGACCGGGGTGGTGAGCAGGTCGGGTCGGAGCAAGCGGTCGCTGAGTACGAGACCGCTGGTGATCCGGAGGCCGACCTCGGACGCGGCGCCGAACAAGGCATCCATGGCGTCGGAGTAGTGCGCGCCGAAGACCAGGGCGGACGTCGTACCGGCTGCGGCCAGGCCACGGACGAACTCGCGAGCCACTCCGGCGGCGTACTGAGCGTCGGCCATCCGGGCTTCTTCGGGGAGCGCGTACTTGTCCAGCCACTCGAGCAGCGGCAGGCCGAGACCGCCGACCGCGCGGATCTGCGGGAAGTGCACATGTGAGTCGACGAACCCGGGCAGTACGACGCCGCCGCTCAGGTCGACCACCGGTTCGGCCGGGTGTGCCCGGCGGATGTCGAGGAAGGGGCCGCGGGCAACGATCACACCGTCCTCGACCAGTAGCCCCGCGTCGGAGTCGACGCGCAGGACACCACCGGTGAACGGGTTCTCCGGGATGTCGATGAAAGTGCCACGGAAGATCGTCATGCCTTCGCCTCACGATGAGCCGGCGCAGGGCGACGCTCGGCGGTGAACAGTTCGAGCAGCCAGGCCGCGACGCTGACTGCGATGACGGCCGGCTCCTTACCGGTGATGCCGGAAACTCCGATCGGAGTGGTGATGCGCGCGATCGGCTCGGCGGCGTTGCCGTCCTCGGCGAGTTTGCGCTGGAAACGGGCCCACTTGGCCCGGGAACCGATCAGGCCGATGGTGGCCAGGTGGTCGTTGCGGATGGCGGCATCACACAGCGCCGCGTCCTCCGCATGGTCGTGCGTCATGATCACCGCATGCGTGCCTGGCGGCAGCTCACCGACGACCAACTCGGGCAGGACCGGCACGTTGTGCACGTGGACGGAAGCGATCGCGTCATCCAGTACGGCGAGCCGCTCCGCGGTCAGCTGTTCCGGTCGCGAGTCGACCAGGTGCAGCTCGATGTCGTGCCGCGCGAGGATCCGCGCCAGCTCGAGCCCGACATGGCCGATCCCGAAGATCGCCACGGACGGCACCACCGGCAACGGTTCGAGCAGCAACGTGACTTCGCCTCCACAACACTGCACACCATGCTGGTACGGCGCTTTGTCGGACAAGGCCGCGGTGAGCTCCTCAGGCGCGGCAACCGCCGATGCGATCATCTGCCGTGCCCGCTCGATCGCCAGTGCCTCCAGGTTGCCGCCACCGACCGTCGCCCAGACGTTGTCCGAGGCAACGACCATCTTCGCGCCGGCCTCGCGCGGCGCATGGCCGCGGACCGAGGTCACCGTGACGAGCACTCCGGGACGCCGGCCGGCTCGCAGGGTCTGGATCGCTTTCACCCACTCCACGAGACACCTCCGCGGGCCCGGTCCAGTGCCCAGTAGACGGCCTCGGGTGTAGCCGGTGACGGCAGATCAACGCTCACACCAGAGGGCCCGAAGGCGGCGGCCGCGTGCCGCAACGCTTCGCGAACAGAGAAGGCCAGCATCAGCGGCGGTTCCCCGACAGCCTTGGAGCCATAGACAGCGCCGTCCTCATGCGCCTTCTCCAGCAACCGGACGTTGAAGACCTCGGGCATCTCCGAGAAGCTCGGGAGTTTGTAGGTGCTGGCGGCCTGAGTCGCCAACCGCCCACGCTGGTCCCCGGTGCTCTCGTCCCACCGCAGATCCTCGAGCGTCAGCCAGCCGGCGCCCTGAACGAAACCACCCTCGATCTGCCCGATGTCGATCAGCGGACTCAGACTGTCACCGACGTCGTGCACGATGTCGACCCGGCGCAGCCGGTAGGCACCGGTGAACCCGTCGACCTCCACCTCCGACGCAGCAACGCCGTACGCGAAGTACTTGAAAGGCTCGCCACGCATCACGTTGGCATCCCAGTGCAGACCCTCGGTCCGGTAGAACCCGGCCGCCCACAGCTGGACGCGTTGCATGTACGCCGCCTTGACCAGCTCGTCCCACGGCAGACCGTCCCCAGACAGCCCCCGTACGACGCCGTCGGCGAACCGCACGTCGGACGGGTTGATCCCGAGCCGCCCACCGGCCACCTGCGCCAGCCGCTCCCGGATCTGCTCGCATGCGTTCTTCACCGCGGCCCCGTTGAGATCGGCGCCGGAGGATGCTGCGGTCGCCGAGGTGTTCGGGACCTTGTCGGTGCGAGTGGGGGCGAGCCGAACCCGGGAGAGCGGGACGCCCAAGGCGGTCGCGGCGACCTGCAGCATCTTGGTGTGCAGACCTTGACCCATCTCGGTGCCACCGTGATTGATCAAGACGGATCCATCTTTATACACATGGATCAATGCGCCGGCCTGGTTGAAGGCAGTCAGGTTGAACGAGATGCCGAACTTGACCGGCGTCATGGCGAGTCCACGTTTCACGTGCTCGTGCGAAGCGTTGAACGCGGCGATCTCGGCCTGCCGGGCTGCGACCTCACCGCCGGACAGGACCTGACTCCAGCAGGACTCCAACCGGTCCGCGTGCCGCACGGGCTGCGCGTACGGCGTCGAGTCGCCGGGCTGGTAGAAATTCCGCCGGCGGAGCTCCAGGGCGTCGTACCCGAGCAGTGGAGCGCAGCGACCGAGGATGTCCTCGATCACCAGCATCCCCTGCGGGCCGCCGAAGCCCCGGAACGCGGTCTGTGAGGTCTTGTTCGTCTTCGCGATCCGTCCGTCGACGCGCACATGCGGGATCTCGTAGGCGTTGTCGATGTGGCACATCGCCCGCGCCAGTACAGGTTCAGACAGGTCCAGGCTCCAGCCACCATCAGCGGTCAACGTCGCATCCAGCGCCAGCAGCCGGCCGTCTGCGTCGAAGCCGACCGTCCACGAGCTGTGGAAACCGTGCCGTTTACCCGACATCGTCATGTCCTGCGTCCGGTTCAGCCGCAGCCGCACCGGCCGCCCGGTCAACGTCGCGCCCAGTGCGGCGATCGCGGCGAATCCGTGCGGCTGCATCTCCTTACCGCCGAAAGCGCCGCCCATCCGCAGGCACTGCACGGTCACCGAGTGGCTGGACAGCCCCAGCACATGCGCGACGATCTCCTGCGTCTCCGACGGGTGTTGTGTACTCGACTGGATGAAGATCTGTCCGTACTCGTCGACCAGAGCCAAGGCCGAGTGCGTCTCGAGGTAGAAGTGCTCCTGACCGGCAAACTCGAACTCACCCCGGAACACGTGCGCCGCCTCAGCCAACGCAGCCGACACATCGCCGCGCTCCAGATGCCGTCCCGTCCCCTGGAAGCTCTCGGCCTCGATCGCCTCGCGGACAGACACCAACGAAGGCAGCGGTTCGTACTCAACCTCCACCGCCAACGCCCCGAGCCGCGCAGCCTCCAGCGTCTCCGCCAGCACCCAGCAGATCGCGTGCCCGTGAAACATCGCCTCACGAGGGAACAGTGGCTCGTCGTGCTTGATCCCCGCGTCGTTCACCCCAGGAACGTCGTCGGCCGTCAACACCCGCACCACACCCGGTACGTCGTACGCCGGCTTCACCCGCAGCGTCGTGATCCGCGCATGCGCGTGCGGCGACTGCACCGGCCACGCATGCAGTACATCGCGCGTCCGCTGCACCAGGTCGTCGGTATACAAGGCGTTCCCGGTCACATGCAGCGCAGCACTCTCATGCGGCATCGGTACGCCGACAACCGCAGCAGCTGGCCGCTCCGACAACACACTCATGCGAGCACCCCCTGCTCAGCGAAATAGCAGCGCAGCAACGACTGCCCGAGCATCGCCGACCGGTACGACGAACTCGCCCGGTGATCGTCCATCGGCGTACCCTCGGCTGCCATCACCGCGGCCACGTTCCGGACGGTCTCCTCGGTCCACGGCTGCCCGATCAACGCCGCCTCAGTCTCCCGCGCCCGCAACGGTGTCGCCGCGACGCCGCCGAGCCCGATCCGCGCGTCCCGCACCACCCCGTCGCGGACGTCGAGCGCGTACCCGATCGCGACACTGGAGATGTCGTCGAAACGGCGCTTGGCGATCTTGTGGAACGCTGTCATCGGTGCCAACGGCAACGGAATCACGATCGTCCTGATCAGCTCATCAGCGGCCTTCACGGTCTGCCGGTAGCCGGTGAAGTAGTCCGCCAGCGGAACAACCCGCTCACCGCGGTGCGATGCGAGCACCAGGGACGCATCCAGCGCGAGCAGCGCAGGCGGGGTGTCACCGATGGGCGACCCGGTGCCGAGATTGCCGCCGATCGTGGCCCCATTACGGATCAGCCGGGACGCAAACTGGGGGAACATCTCGGACAACAGCGGAACCCGCCCGGCCAGCCGGCGCTCGATCTCAGTCAGCGTCAAAGCCGCGCCCAGCCGTACCTCGTCCGCTCCGAACGAGAACTCGCGCAGCTCGTCCAACCGGTCGATCGCGACGGTCAGCGCCGGCCGCGAGCCGAAGATGTTGACCTGGACACCGGTATCGGTGCACCCGGCAACGACTTCCGCATCCTCCCGCTCACCCAGTAACGACAGCGCATCGGCGAGCGATGCCGGCCGGATGAATGAACCCTCGGCGGAGTGCATGCCGGTGGCAACCGGCGCGGGGGCGGGTGCCGCAGCACGCGCGTTGAGGGCGTCGTTCTCGGTCGGCTCCCCGAGCGCATAAGCAGCATCCCGGATCGGCCGGTATCCCGTGCAGCGGCAGAGGTTCCCGCTCAACGAGTGCAGGTCGAACCCGTTCTCACCGTGCTCAGGAGAGCCTTCGCAGGCTGACCGACCCGGACGGTAGTACTCCGCCGCCATGCTGCACACGAAGCCCGGCGTACAGAAGCCGCATTGCGAACCACCGCGGACCGCCAGCTCCTGCTGCACCGGATGCAGGTCGGCCGGCGTACCCAGCCCCTCGGAGGTGATTACCTCCTGCCCGTCCAAAGCTGCGATCGGCAACAGACACGCGTTCACCGCGGTCCACTCGGTCGGGGTGTCGATACCCGGCCGGGCGAGCAGCACCGAGCAGGCACCGCACTCACCCTCGGCGCAGCCCTCCTTCGCGCCGGTCAGGCCGCGGTCGCGCAGCCAGTCCAGCACGGAGGTGTGGACCGGTACGGCGCCGATCGCGGTCCGCTCGCCATTGACGGTCAGGGACTGAGTGGTCATCGGTTGCTGCTCCAACGGGTTCTCGCACTGTGAATCGGGTTGGCCTCGGAGACGTAGTCGTCGAACCGGTAACCGGCGATCTTCGCGATCTCGAGCAGCGCGGCGGCGTGCTCCTGGTTTTCGCAGTTGCCGAGCCGGACGCGGCCTTGCTCGACAATTCGAGCGTACGACTCGGCGTCGCGAACGCTGATCACAAGTGGGAAACCGAATCGTTCGCGGTAGGCCTCGGTGATCGTAGCCAGTTCGTCACGCTCCGGGTCGGACAAGAAGGTCAGACCCTTGTCGGACTGGTCCCGCAGCGACGCCGGACCGCTCAGACCGTCGGCGACGAACTGCGAGCCGAGCTGCGGGTACGCCTCGATCAGGGCACGCTGCTCATCACGTGAGCCGGAGAACAGCGCCTCCTGGAACGACCTGCGGAGTGCGTGCGTGTCGGCGTACGGGCGTAGCTCCCAGGCGCGCTCGACCGCCCAGCGCGGTCCCTGGAACAGATCGCCGAACGTCTCGACGAACTCGGACCGGGTCATCTTGTTCACCTGGTCGAGCCGGATCGAGTCGCCCGGCTGCCCGGCCACGGCGGGACCGAAGTCCTTGCCGACGTGGTGGAACAGGATGTTCAGGAAGATCGCGGTCAGGCTGCCGAGGGTGATGCCGCTGCCGAAGATGATCTCGGCCCAGTCCGGGACCGCCTGGGCGACCTGCGGCTGCGCCGTGACGTACATGGCCAGGCCGACGCTGGTCGCGACGATCACCACGTTGCGGTGGTCGTTGAAGTCGACCTTCGCCAGCGTCTGGAAGCCAACCACGGCAACGGTCGCGAACATCGCCAGCGCCGCGCCGCCGAGGACGGGATGGGGGATTCCGGCAACGATCGCACCGGCCTTCGGGATCAGGCCCAGCAGGATCATGATGCCGCCGGCCGCCGCGACCACCCAGCGGCTGCGGATCCGGGTCAGCCGGACCAGACCGACGTTCTCGGCGAAGCAGGTGTAGGGGAACGAGTTGAAGACGCCGCCGATCGTGGTGGCCAGGCCGTCGGCCCGGAGTGCCTTGGCGATGTCCTCCTTGCCGATCCGCTTCTCGACGATCTCGCCGGTCGCGAAGACGTCACCGGTCGTCTCGACCGCGGTGATCAGCATGACCACGATCATCGAGATGATCGCTGCCAGTGAGAACTTGGGCCAGCCGAAGTAGAACGGCTGGGTGACTCCGACCCACGCGGCCTCGCCGACCGCGCCGAAGTGGGCATCCCCGAACGCCCAGGCCACCAGCGTCCCGATCACCAGGCCCGCCAGTACGGCGATGGTCGCCATGAAGCCCTTGAAGACGCGCTGGATGAGGACGATCAGGGCGAGTGTGCCGAGCGCGTAGGCCATGTTCTTGCCGCTGGTCGGTGCTGCGTTCGGTCCCGCGCCACCGACGGCGTCCCCGGCCGCGACCGGCAGCAGCGCCAGGCCGATGATCGTGATCACCGAGCCGGTCACCACCGGCGGGAAGAAGCGGATCAGCCGGCTGAAGTACGGCGCGATGAAGAAGGTGGCCAGTCCGGCGACCAGTACGGCGCCGTAGATGACCAGCAGGCCGTCAACCCCGCCGCCCGCGGCCAGGCCGATCGCGATCATCGGCGAGACCGCCGTGAACGTGACGCCCTGCAGCAGCGGCAGCCGGACCCCGACCTTCCAGAAGCCGACCGACTGGATGATCGAGGCGATCCCGCAGGTGAAGAGGTCGGCGTTGATCAGGTGGATCAGCTGCTCGGTGCTCAGCCCGATCGCATTGGCCAGCAGGATCGGCACGATCACGGCACCGGCGTAGAACGCGAGCACGTGCTGCGTGCCGTAGACGACGAGTTTGCCGGGAGGCAGTACCTGGTCGACAGGGTGGCGGCTGGTGCGGGCTGCCTTCATCGGACATCGCTCCTCAGGTTTGACCTGCACGCCAGCATCGGCCCGGAGCGGCCCGGATTGCACCCAAGGAACCTCCGAAGATGAACCGGCGATGAACCTCCGGATTTGGAGGATCCACCAATCAGAGTGACTTCAGGGCGAGAAACACGTCAACCCGGTTCTCGAGCGTCGACAGATCGCGTCCGGTCAGTTGCTCAACGCGTTCGATCCGGTACCGAACCGTGTTGACGTGCAGGTGTAGAAGGTCCGCCGTACGAGTCCAGGAGCCGTCGCATCCGAGGAAGGCCTGGAGGGTGGTGAGCAGGTCGGCGTTGGTCCGGCGGTCCTGCTCGAGCACCGGGCCGAGGACGCGCTGGGTGTAGGTACGGCGGACGTCGTCCGGCAGCGTGGAGAGCAGGAGCACGTGCGAGGCGACCTCGTCCGACGTGACGACCGAGACCGGCGCGCGACTGCCCGCGGCGGCGCGCTGGGCGAAGCGGGCTTCCTCGAGACCGCCCGCGAGCGCGTCGACCGAGGTTTCCCCGCTCACGCCGACCGCGAGCCGGGCCCGGTGCAGGCCGGGTGCGAGCCGCCCGAAGGCGTGTCGTAGCTGCTCTGCCAGACCGGGTGCGGCCGGCAGAAAGCCGACCAGGAGACCATCCCGCGACGGCGCGACGACCGCGGGCCCGACGGTCAGTGCGACGTCCTCGAACAGGCTGAGCGCGACCTCGCTGGGGCCGTCGTCGCGCAGCTCGCCGACCGCGACAACCAGCGGCCGGCCCGAATAGGCGCCGGCTTGCCGAAGCCTTGCGGCGACCTCGGCATGGGGTGCGCCGGACTCGACCAGGGTCAGCGCATCAGCCACCAAAGGACGCAGCGCGCGCCTGCCTTCGTCTCGTCTGGCCCGATCGAGAGCGCCGATCGCGCACAATTCATGGACCGCTTCGACGTGATCGCGAGACCAGGTGGTGTGGTCGCCGTCGATCACCAGCACCCACGCGGTCAACCGGTTGCCGAGCCCGGAACCGACCGGAAACAGGCTGTACGGCGTCTCGCCCGCGACCGCGACCGCGGGAGTCCGATCCGCGGTCAGGAACCGGTGGGTGATCGTGTCGAGGACCTCGTCCGGCAGCTCGCCGGGCCCAGGAACGACGTGCCGTCCGGTCGGCGTGAGCACCCGGCAGTCGTGCCCGATCTCGGCGGAGATCCGGGCCGCGAGCTCGTCCAGGCTGCGGCCGGATGCGATCGATGACAGCAGTTGCCGCTGGCGGATCAGGCTCGCGGACAGCCTGGCTCCGGTCTCCGCCGACCCGGCCGCAGCGACGTACTCGGTGATGTCGGCGAACGCGATCTCGATCGGCACCTCGACGAGCGTCACCTCGTGCCGCTGACAGGCGTCGAGCAGGTCAGCCGGTACGTCGCCCAGCTGCGCTCGCCCGGCCAAGATCGTGGTGGCTCCGCGGGCGGCCATCGAGGCCACGAACAGCTCGCTGTCGAGCGGTCGGCGCCGCCAGACCAGGCCCGTCAGCACCACCTCGCCGCCGTTCAGGTAGCGGCCCGGATCCAGGAGATCGGTCACCACCAGCCGCCCGACCGGCCGGTCCAGGGCGCCACCGGCGGCATGCATCAACCGCAGTCCGAGCTCCGGCGCATCCAGCAACTCCGACAGCAGCACGCCGTACCTCCAGATGTTGTGCCTGTCCAGGCCCTCAGCTCTGCCTTTAGAGGAACGTACAACGCGCACCCGCGTACGAGGGAGACCCGGCGGACGCTTGACGGCCGGTTGGTCGCGAACTTATGGTCCTTTCGCAGAACAGAATTTAAATTCCGCAATACGGAAACTGGAGTAACCATGGCCCATCAGCTGCGCCACACGGTGAACTGTTCGCTGCTCTTCACCGAGCTGCCCCTGCTGGAGCGCCCGGCCGCGGCCCGGCAGGCCGGATTCGGGGCGGTCGAGTTCTGGTGGCCGTTCGTCGAGGCGGTACCGCCGGACCGGCAGGTCGACGCGTTCGTCACCGCGATCACCGATGCCGGCGTCCAGCTGACCGGGCTGAACTTCTTCGCCGGTGACATGCCGGGTGGCGATCGCGGTCTGGTCTCCTGGCCGAAGCGGGCCGGCGAGTTCCGCGACAACGTCGACGTCACGGTCGGCATCGGTGAGCGGCTCGGGACTGCCGGGTTCAACGCTCTCTACGGCAACCGCCTGGAGGATGTCTCGGCGCAGGAGCAGGACGAGCTCGCCGTTGAGAACCTCGCGCTCGCTGCCAGGGCCGCTGCCCGGATCGGCGCGACCGTGCTGGTCGAACCGGTCAGCGGGGCTGATCGGTACCCGCTCAAGACGGCTGCCGACGCACTGGCGGTGCTCGACCGGGTCGACGTACCGAATCTTGGTCTGCTTGCGGACCTCTATCACCTTGCGGTCAACGGGGATGACGTCGAGCGCGTGATCGCCGAGCACACCTCGCGGATCGCGCATGTACAGATCGCTGATGCGCCCGGTCGCAACGAACCCGGCTCTGGGACCTTGCCGCTCGACCAGCAGCTGACGGCTCTCGAGGCTCAGGGATACGCCGGGTGGGTCGGGCTCGAGTACAAGCCGTCCACCAGCACTGACGAATGTTTCGGCTGGCTGCCGTTCGAGCGCCGCTGACCTTGAGCTAACAGGAGACAACATGACGAATATCGCCTTCATCGGTCTCGGGATCATGGGTAACCCGATGGCCGTTCATCTCGCTCAGGCCGGTCACACGGTCGCTGGGCTGGACCGCAGCGTGGAGCGAGCCGCGGAGCTGGTTGCGGCCGGAGGCCGCGCTGCCTCGTCGATCACCGACGTGGTCAAGGGCGCCGACGTGGTCTGCGTGATGGTGCCGGACTCGCCGGATGTCCAGGAGGTGCTCGATGAGGTCTTCCAGCAGGCCGAGACCGGCACGCTGATCATCGACTTCTCGAGTATCCGGCCGGACGTCACGCAGCAGCTCGCATCGCAGGCCCGTGCGCTGGGATTCCGGTTGCTCGACGCACCGGTTTCCGGCGGTGAGGCCGGCGCGAAGAACGCCGTACTGTCGATCATGGTGGGTGGCTCGGCGGAGGACTTCGCCGAGGCTCGGCCGTTGTTCGACGTGGTGGGTAAGACCGTTGTGCATGTCGGGCCGAGCGGTTCCGGCCAGACCGTCAAGGCTGCCAACCAGCTGATTGTTGCTGCGAACATCCAAGCGGTCGCGGAGGCTGTCGTCTTCTTGGAGGCGTACGGCGTCGACACCGCGGCAGCACTGGAAGTGCTTGGTGGTGGGCTTGCTGGTTCCACCGTGCTTCAGCAGAAGAAGGCGAACATGCTGTCGCGTTCCTTCGAGCCCGGGTTCCGGATCGACCTGCACCACAAGGACATGGGCATCGTGACCGCGGCGGCTCGGGAGGCGGGCGTCGTCGTACCGCTCGGCTCTTTGGTGGCGCAGCTGGTCGCGTCGGCGCGGGTCAATGGTGACGGCGGGCTCGACCACTCCGCGCTGCTGCGTGGCGTGGAGCGGTTGTCCGGCAAGGCGGTTAGCTGATGGCTCGCATGCGCGCGGTTGACGCGGCGGTGCTGATCCTGGAGAAGGAGGGATCGACGCAGGCGTTTGGGTTGCCGGGCGCCGCGATCAATCCCTTCTACAGCGCGATGCGTGCCCATGGTGGCATCAAGCACGTGCTGGCGCGGCATGTCGAGGCTGCGTCGCACATGGCCGAGGGGTACACGCGGGCGCGGGCCGGCAATATCGGTGTTTGCATCGGTACGTCGGGACCTGCTGGAACCGACATGATCACCGGGCTGTACTCCGCCAGCGCCGACTCGATCCCGATCTTGTGCATCACCGGGCAAGCGCCCGTGGCCAAGTTGCACAAGGAGGACTTCCAGGCCGTCGACATCTCGTCGATCGCTGCCCCGGTGGCGAAGTGGGCGGTCACGGTGATGGAGGCCGCGCAGGTTCCCGGGACGTTCCAGAAAGCCTTCCAGATCATGCGATCCAGTCGTCCTGGTCCGGTGCTGGTCGATCTGCCGGTCGATGTTCAGCTGGCTGAGATCGAGTTCGACATCGACACGTATGAGCCGCTGCCGCTCGCGCGTCCCGCCGCGACTCGTTTGCAGGCTGAGAAGGTGCTGACGATGCTGGCGAGCGGTTCGCGCCCGCTGATCGTGGCCGGTGGCGGCATCATCAATGCGGACGCGGCTGACCTGCTGATGGAATTCGCCGAGCTGACCGGGATTCCCGTCGTACCGACGTTGATGGGGTGGGGTGCGATTGCCGACGACCACCCGTTGAGTGCGGGGATGGTCGGGCTGCAGACGTCGCATCGCTACGGCAACGCGACCATGCTCGCGGCGGACGTCGTACTGGGCATTGGGAATCGGTGGGCCAATCGGCACACGGGTGGATTGGATGTGTACACGGCTGGACGAAAGTTCATCCATGTGGACATCGAGCCGACGCAGATCGGGCGGGTGTTCGCGCCGGACTACGGCGTCGTGTCGGACGCTCGGCTGGCGTTGGAGGTTCTGGTCGAGGTTGCCCGGGAGTGGGCTGACCGGTTGCCGGACCGTACGGCGTGGGCGGCGGAGTGCCGTGAGCGTCGTACGACGTTGCAACGGCAGACCCACTTCGACGCGGTGCCGATCAAGCCGCAGCGCGTGTACGAGGAGATGAACCGTGCGTTCGGGCCGGACACGCGCTACGTGTCAACGATCGGACTGTCGCAGATCCAGGCCGCGCAGATGCTGCACGTGTACCGGCCACGGCACTGGATCAACGCCGGCCAGGCCGGACCGCTCGGCTGGACCTTGCCTGCTGCGCTTGGGGTGGCTGTCGCGGACCCATCGGCCACGGTGGTCGCGCTCTCCGGCGACTACGACTTCCAGTTCCTGATCGAGGAGCTGGCGGTCGGGGCGCAGTTCAACATCCCGTACATCCATGTCGTGGTGAACAACTCGTACCTGGGGTTGATCCGGCAGGCGCAACGTGGCTTCGAGATGGACTACTGCGTGCAGCTCTCGTTCGACAACATCAACAGTCCGGAGGTTCAGGGCTACGGCGTCGACCATCTCAAGGTGGCCGAAGGTCTCGGATGCAAGGCCTTGCGAGTCGTTGAACCGGACGACATTCTCCCTGCCTTGGAGCAGGCGAAGAAGCTGATGGTCGAGCATCAGGTCCCGATCGTGGTCGAGGTCATCCTGGAGCGGATCACCAACGTCTCGATGGGGCTTGAGATCGACAACATCGTCGAATTCGACTGATGGTGCGGGTGGTTGTTGCCTCTGACAAGTTCAAGGGCAGCCTGACCAGCGCGCAGGTGGCCGCTGCGGTCGCTGCCGGGGTACGGCGAGTGCACCCCGGCGCGACGGTGGTCGCCGTACCGGTGGCTGACGGTGGTGACGGGACGCTGGCCGCTGCTGCGGCGGCCGGGTACACGCTGGTGCCGGTGGTCGCGTCCGGGCCGACTGGGTTGCCGGTCCAATCTGGGTACGCACGCTGTGGGGACACCGCGGTCGTGGAGCTCGCTGACGTCTGCGGTCTGGTTCGGCTGCCCGGTGTGCTCGCTCCGATGACGGCGTCCTCGTTTGGCGTCGGTGAACTGATCGGTGCGGCCGTTGACGCGGGATGTACTCGAGTGATCCTCGGCATCGGCGGCAGCGCGTCCACTGACGGGGGCATGGGGATGGTCCGCGCCCTCGGCCGGCTTGAGGAGTTGCGAGCCCGACTGGACGGTGTGCAGGTTGTAGTGGCATGCGACGTGGACAACCCACTCACAGGCCCGCGTGGTGCGGCCGCTGTCTACGGGCCGCAGAAGGGTGCGTCACCGTCGGAGGTTGCTGTGTTGGACGACAGGCTCACGGAGTGGGCCGATCAGGTGGCCGCTCTGACCGGTCAGGACCTCCGCGACGCACCTGGTGCCGGCGCGGCGGGTGGCGTGGGCTTCGCCGCACTGGCTCTCCTGGGCGCCGAACTCCGGCCGGGCATCGAGCTCATGCTGGAGCTGGTCGGATTCCGCGAGCAGCTCACCGGCGCGGACCTGGTGATCACCGGTGAGGGTGCTCTGGACGAACAGACCCTGCACGGGAAGGCGGTCGCCGGGATCGCGGCCGCGGCCGCCGACGTACCGGTGGTTGCGGTGTGTGGGGCGAACGAACTGGACCCGGCGCGGTTGACCGCGGTCGGCGTCCGAGCGGCGTACGCGCTGACCGACCTGGAGCCGGACGTGGCTCGGTGTATCGCGGAACCGATTCCGCTGCTGGAGAAACTTGCCGAGCGGATCGCGATCGAGCACCTTACGATGGCGGAAACCGGGGAGGGCAGCGCGTGAGTGGATTTGATCTGGTGATCCGGGCCCAGCGAATCGTGCGGGCCACGGGGGAGCAGGCGGGCGCGATCGGCATCCGCGACGGCCGGATCGTTGCCATCGCCCCGTACGACGCGGAGCTGGCGGGCGCGACGGAGGTCCTGCTCGCGGATGACGAGGTGCTGTTACCGGGGCTCGTCGATTCACATGTTCACGTGAACGATCCCGGCCGGACGGCGTGGGAGGGCTTCACCTCCGCAACCCGAGCCGCGGCCGCCGGTGGCGTCACCACGATCATCGACATGCCGCTGAACAGCATCCCGCCGACGTGCGACGTACCGGCGCTGGCGCTGAAACGGGAGACGGCCGGCCCTCAGGTGGCTGTCGACGTCGGCTTCTGGGGCGGTGCGATTCCGGGGAATCTGGCGCAGCTGCGGCCGCTGCACGAGGCCGGTGTCTTCGGGTTCAAATGCTTCCTGCTGCATTCGGGGGTCGATGAGTTCCCGCCGCTCGACTCGACTCAGCTGGCTTCGGTCATGCGTGAGCTCAGTTCCTTCGACGGTTTGCTGATCGTGCATGCGGAAGATGCCCACAGCATCGATCACGCCCCGCCGCCGCGCGGCGCGTCGTACCGGGACTTCCTTGCTTCACGACCACGCTCGGCCGAGAACGAAGCCGTTGCCCAGGTCATCGATCTCGCCCGCCGGACCGGCTGCCGCGTCCACATCCTGCATGTCTCGAGCGCCGAGGTCCTGCCACTGATCGCGGCGGCGAAGGCCGACGGCGTCCGGATCACGGCGGAGACCTGCCCGCACTACCTGACGTTCGCCGCTGAGGAGATTCCGGACGGCGCCACGCAGTACAAGTGCTGCCCGCCGATCCGCGAGTCTGCGAACCGCGACCTCCTCTGGGAGGGCCTTCGCGACGGCACCATCGACCTAGTCGTCTCCGACCACTCGCCGTCGACGATCGAGCTCAAGAATTTGGACACCGGCGACTTCGGAACGGCGTGGGGCGGCATCGCCTCGCTCCAACTAGGCCTCCCCGCCGTCTGGACCGAGGCCCGCCGGCGCGGGTTCACCCTCGCCGACGTCGTCCGCTGGATGTCGCTGGCCCCCGCCGTCCAAACCGGCCTTGGCGCGAAGGGGCGCATCGAGGTAGGCGCCGACGCCGACCTCTGCATCTTCGCCCCCGACCAAACCTTCGTCGTTGATGCTCATGCGCTTGAACACAAAAACGCCATCACCCCGTACGACGGCCGCACCCTGCACGGCGTAGTCCGCCGAACGCTACTTCGCGGCTCGGACCCCGTTGGCCGCCTGCTATCTCGAGGAGAACCCCGATGAGCTACTACGCCCCCAAGGGCGGCCTGCCCGGCCAGACCGACCTCATCACAGACCGCGCAGTCTTCACCGAGGCCTACGCCGTCCTGCCCCGCGGCACCATGCGCGACATCGTCACCAGCCGCCTCCCGTTCTGGGACGACACCCGGCTCTGGGTCATCGCCCGCCCGCTCTCCGGCTTCGCGGAAACCTTCTCGCAGTACATCGTCGAGGTAGCACCCGGCGGCGGCAGCACCAAACCCGACACCGACCCGGCAGCCGAGGCCGTCATCTTCGTTGTCGACGGCAACATCACGCTGACCGTCTCCGGTACCGAACACGGGTTGGCCCCAGGCGGCTACGCCTACCTACCGCCCGGCGGCGACTGGACGATCCGCAACGTCAGCGACGCCACCTGCACCTTCCACCTGATCCGCAAGGCCTACGAGCAGATCGAAGGCATCGACGTACCAACTCCTGTTGTCACCAACGAGGCCGACGTAGAAGGCATCCCCATGCCCGGCACCGAAGGCGCCTGGCAAACCCAACGCTTCGTAGACCCCGACGACCTCCGCCACGACATGCACGTCAACATCGTCACCTTCCAGCCCGGCGGCGTCATCCCGTTCCCCGAAACCCACGTCATGGAGCACGGCCTCTACATCCTCGAAGGCAAAGCCGTCTACCTCCTCAACAAGGACTGGGTAGAAGTCCAGGCCGGCGACTTCCTCTGGCTCCGCTCCTTCTGCCCCCAAGCCTGCTACGCCGGCGGCCCCACCCCCTTCCGCTACCTCCTCTACAAAGACGTAAACCGCCACCCCAAACTCACCCTGTAGGAACGAGAAGGGAAGGGAAGGGAAGTTCCCCAGCGTGCTACGCAGTCGCTCCTTCGTCGCGCCAGCTACGCGCGCACCCGCCCACCCTCAGTTCCCTCCGGGCTACCGCCCGGCCTCGCGGGCTATCGTCCGCGCCAACTACCGGTGGCCGGCCTCATCCGGCGAGTGCCGCTGTCACACCGAACCGACGCCTCTAGGTGGTGCGGAGGGTGGTTAGTTGGTTCAGGGCGACTGTGAGGTCTTGGTCGCGGCCGGCGGTCAGCATTCGTTGGTAGGTGGGGTCGGTGGTGGCGGCTTGGGTCATCAGGGTGAGTTGAAGGGTGAGGCGCTCGGCGACGAGGTTGAGGATGTCGTTGGTGGTGCCTTGCCAGTGGTAGGCGCGGAGGAAGTGGGTCAGGCGGGGTAGGCGTGAGTCGAGGTCGGTGAAGCCTTCGGCGGCCACGACGTGCGGGGCGTGCAGGGGTGTCCAGGAGAAGGCGACCCAGGCGACATCCAGCTCGGGGCGTACCGGCCCGGCCATGTCCCAGTCGACGAAGCCGACCAGGCCGTCGTCGTTCCACACTGCGTTGTACGGCGCTGCGTCGTTGTGCGCGATGATCATGCCCGGCCGCCAGGTATCGCCTTCGCGCCAGCACGCGTCCTCCGGCGGAACGAAGTCGGCAACGGCCGCGTGATAGCGCCGCAGCCACTCAGCAACGTCCGTCAGAGCCGACGAACTATGGGTCCACGACGGCCACGGTCGCGCGTTCCCGACCGTCTGCCCAGGCAGGAAGCTGACCATCTCCCGCCCGTCGGCGTCGATCCCCAACGCCCGTGGTGCCGCCGAGAATCCGGCCGCCTCCAGATGAGTCAGCAGCGCATGAACCGACGAGGTCCAGCTCCCCGCAGTACGCCGTACCACTCCGCCAACCAACGACGCCCCGCCGTCGAACCCACCCGCCAGCCGCTCATCCATACGGCCATCATCTCGTCAACTGCGGGTCGCGGGCGCCTAGGCCCATCAACGCAAGACGGCCGCTGGCGCGATCGACGAGCTCGCCGATTGCCCTGATCGCGGTTGAGCACGGTTCAACCGTTCGGGGCGGGTGTCAGATGGTTGGTGGAGTCTCAAGGTGGCTGCGGTCCTGCGATGTCGGGTTCGCAGGCTGTCCCGCGCGTTATCCGATGGATTTTCGTCACCGAGCACCCAAAATCCATCGGATAGCGCAGACCTCGAGCCTCACGCACCCCAGCCACAGCCCGTCAGCCCCAGACGACGCGAAACCGCGGTCGCCAGCCTCGCCGTCCGGCCCAGCCATCTGCTCGGCTCACCCTCTGGTTTTGTCGGCCGGGAAAAGGCTGGGGGGCGGTGGCAGCGTGCGTGGTTTGCTCGTGCGTTAGTCGGTACTTTTTCGCGTATAGCGACCAAAAGTTACCGACCAGCGCTATATCAGGTCGTTCAGTGGGTGGTTAGGGCGAAGCGGCGGCGGTAGGTGGTGGGGGTTAGGCCGGTGGTGCGTTTTAGCTGGATTCTTAGGTTGGTGGCTGTGCCTAGGCCGGACTGGCGGGCTATGCGGTCGAGGCCGGGGGTGCCGCGTTCCAGGAGGCGGCAGGCTAGGGCTACTCGTTCGGTGGTTAGCCAGGCCAGGGGGGTGGTGCCTAGCTCGGACTGGAAGCGGCGGTGCAGGGTGGCTGGGCTGACGGCTGCTCGGTCGGCGAGGTCGGTGACGGTCAGGGGGTGGGCCAGTTGGGAGCGGGCCCAGGCGAGGAGGGGTGCCAGGGAGGTGTCGGGGATCGTAGGGACGGGCTGGTCGATGAACTGGCGTTGGCCGCCTTCGCGGTGGGCGGTGAAGACGAGGCGGCGGCTGACTGCGTTGGCGATCTCGGCGCCGTGGTCGGTGCGGATGAGGTGCAGGCCGAGGTCTAGGGCGGCTGCGCTACCGGCCGCGGTGTAGACGTTGTCGTCGGCAACGAAAAGGACGTCGGGCTGCAGGTCGACGGACGGGAACATCTGCTCGAACAACCGAGCCCACCGCCAGTGCGTGGTTGCCCGTCGCCCGTCGAGTACGCCGGCAGCGGCGAGCGTGAACGCACCCGTGCAGAAGCTGACCAGGCGAGCCTCGCGCGCGGCAGCCCGGCGTACGGCGTCTAGTACGGCGGGTGCGACCGGCGCCTCGGGATCGGGGCGGTTCGGGACGATGACGGTGTCGGCGGTGTCGACCTCCGTCAGGTCGGCGACGCCGCTGAGAGTGAAGAAGCCGAGATGCATCTCGACCGAGGGTGCCGGCGTGCAGAGCGCGAGGTCGTACCAGGGCACGTCGAGCTCGGGGCGGCGTAGGCCGAACAGCTCGGTCGCAACGCCGAGTTCGAAGGGGTTCGAGCCCGCGTCGACGATCACGACGACCCGGTGCGAGGATTCTTTCGGCATGTGCCATTTCTAGCACTCACGACGCCTCAGGCGTACCCGTGAGGCTGGGTTCATGAACCAGCCAGTGGACCTGCGCGCCGTACTGAAGACCTTCGACGACCTCTGGAGCCCGCGGATCGCCGCCCAGGTGAACGACTACGACGTCCGGGTGACGAAGGTGGCCGGCTCCTACATCTGGCACCTGCACGAGACCACCGACGAGTTCTTCCTGGTCCTCGACGGCGAACTCGGGATCGGCCTGCGCGATCCCGACGAACGGATCGTCACCCTGCCCGCCGGGTCGGTCTTCGTTGTGCCTCGTGGGGTCGAGCACCGTCCGTTCTCCGACGACGGCGCCTCGATCGTGGTGATCGAACCCGCCGGCATCCCCACCACCGGCGACCGCCACGACCCGATCCCCGCGCACATCAAAACCCATACCGGCTTGCCCCTTCGGGCACTGCCGCGGGCCGGCGGCCGGACTGGAACCAGCTACCGGAGCTCGTGACCAGGAATCCGTTGCGGGGGCGATCTGCGCGGGCCACAATCCTTGAATGACAGCGGCTGAACCGACGACCGACGGCACCTACCGGGATCGCACCTTCGCCGTCGAGCCCGGCGGGAACGAGGCGATCGCCGACGAGGACAGACATGGCCGGCCCAGCCAGCTGTTCTGGACCTGGACGTCGCCGAACCTCGAGTTCGCGACGATCTTCGTCGGCGTACTGTCCGTAGCCGTTTACGGGATGAGCTTCTGGCAGGCGGTCGCCGGGGTAGCGCTCGGTACCGGTCTGGGTGCGGTGGCCCACTACTTCCTGTCGGCACGTGGCCCGCGGCTCGGGGTTCCGCAGATGGTGTCGGGCCGGCTGGCTTTCGGTTTCAAGGGCAACGCGCTGCCCGCCGTACTGATGTCGATCACGGCAGGCGTGGGCTGGTTCGCGACGAACAGCGTCAGTGGCGCGTATGCGTTGGCCGCGTTGTTCGGGATCGGTCCGTTGCTGGGGCTGATCATCATCGTGCTGGTGCAGACGGCGCTCGCGTTCGCCGGTCACAACCTGGTCCAGGCGTTCGAGCGGTACGCGTTTCCGGTCCTGGCGGTGATCTTCGCCGTGGCTTCGGTCGCCATCCTGACGAAGTCGCACCTCGGTGCACCTGCGCTGGAACCCGTTGTCGGCAACGGTTCCCTGGGTGGCTTCCTGCTGACAGTCGGTACGGCGTTCGGCTACGCCGCCGGATGGACGCCGTACGCCGCCGACTACACGCGCTATCTGCCATCGACGGTGTCAGGCCGTCGTACCGGATTGTTCGCGGCAGCGGGCCTGTTCCTGTCGTGTGTGGTTCTGGAGATGATCGGCGCCGCGTCGGTGACCATCGGGCCGGCCCTCTCCGACAACCCGACGGAAGCATTCACTGGCGAGCTGGCCTCGCCGATTGCCAAGGCCACGCTGCTCGCGATCGCGATCGGGGCGATCGCCGCCAACTCGATCAACATCTACTCGGGTGCGATGGCCTTCGTGACGATCGGCGTGAAGCTGCCTGGGCACATCGCCCGCGCGCTGGTCACGGCGTTCTTCGGTGTCGCGGGTTTCCTGGTCGCATGGTGGGCGCTCGCCGACGCCGCAGCCAGTTACGAGACCTTCCTGTTGATCATCGCGTACTGGGTCGGGCCGTGGCTCGGTGTGGTGCTCGCGGATCAGTACCTGCGGCGACGGCAGGTAGTCGCCGGATTCCTCTACGACCGGTCGTACGCGAACTGGCCCGGTCTGCTGTCGTTCGTCGTCGGTCTCGTCGGGTCGGTGCTGTTGTTCTCCAACCAGGAGAGGTTCACCGGCCTGATCACGAAGGCCGTTCCCGCGCTCGGTGACATCACCTTCTTCGTCGGATTCCTGCTTGCCGGCGGCGGTTACCTGCTGTTCTGCCGGTCCAGGATCAACAACGAGGTGGTCGCGGTATGACCCCGGAGGAGATGCTCGACGTCGCCATCGGGGAGGCCCGGGCGGGCTTGGCCGAGGGTGGGATTCCGATCGGGGCGGCGCTGTTCACGGCGGACGGCGTACTGCTGGGCAGTGGTCACAACCGTCGCGTGCAGAACGACGACCCGTCGGTGCACGGTGAGACGGACGCGTTCCGGAACGCCGGCCGCCAGCGCGACTACCGGTCGACGGTGATGGTGACGACGCTCTCGCCGTGCTGGTACTGCAGCGGGCTGATCCGGCAGTTCGGTATCGGTGCAGTGGTGATCGGTGAGAACCGGACCTTCGACGGCGGTCAGGACTGGCTGGCCGAGCACGGCGTGACGGTGACGCTGCTCGACGATCCGCGTTGTGTGACGATGATGACCGAGTTCATTGCCGCGAATCCGGCACTGTGGAACGAAGATATCGGGGTTTCCGAATGAGCGCGATTGCGACCATTGACATCTCTCGCTGGTACGCCGGCGGTGCCCAAGCTGACGCGGTTGCGGCGGAAGTCGACGAAGGACTGCAGCGTGCCGGGTTCATCCTCGTCACCGGGCATGGCGTCGACACCGGCCTGGCTGCGCGGGTGCGGGCAGCCAGTCGCGAGTTCTTCGCACTGCCCGAGGGAGTGAAGGCGTGCTATTCGGTGCCGGTGGGCGGGCACGGCTGGCTCGGCCCTGGTGCGGAAGCCAATGCGCTGGTCGAGGGCACCGAGAGCCCGCCGGATCTGAAGGAGAGCTACAGCCTGGGCGCCGAGACTGCGACCGGCGATGCTGAGGTGGATCGGCTGTGGTTCGCGCCGAACGTCTGGCCGACCGAAGTTCCTTCCCTGCAAGGGCTCGTCAACGAATACACCGCAGCGATGCGTCGGCTGTCCGATGATCTGCTGGCGCTGTTTGCGCACGCCTTGGGCCTGCCGAGCAACCCGTTCGCGACCCTCGCCGATCACCCCACCTGGACGATGAACATCAACCACTACCCGCCGGTGAGTGTGGTGGGTGAGCCCGAGCCGGGACAGTTCCGCATCGGCGCGCATACCGACTTCGGTACCGTCACCGTGCTGGACCGAGAGCCTGGCGCGGGCGGTCTGCAGGTCTACTCCGACGCGACCGGTTGGGAGGACGCTCCCTGGGAGCCGGGTGCGCTGACCGTCAACATCGGCGACCTCCTCGAACACTGGACCGGACGCCGCTGGCCCTCCGGACGGCACCGCGTCCTCCCGCCCCAACCGCAAGCACCCGAAGAAGACCTGGTCTCGCTGATCTACTTCTACGAGGCAAACCACGACGCGATCGTCACCCCGCTGGAACCGCCGATCGGCAAAGAAGCCGGTCTGCAACCGGTCACCTCAGCCGCCTTCATCAAAGAACGCCTGGACGCCATCACAGTGAGCTAGCCAACAGGGCCCGTTGTGCATGAGAGATCGAGTGGTGCACAACACCGCCGCGTGGAGCTGATGTGAGCTCACGCTGGCGGGGTTGAACTGCTCGAATCTCTTAGGGAGAGATCATGAATCTCAGGGCCTTGGGTACGGCGATCCTGGTCGGCGGCGTGGTCAGCGGTGTGAGCGTGCTGCCGGCGCACGCGACGGACTGGGGCGGGAACGGCGACCCGTCCACGTGTGCGAGTCCGATCACCGTCGCCACCGCTGGCATCTACGGGTCTCGCGGGCACCTGATCGGCAAGAAGATCGGTGAGCTGCAGCTCCGGTGGTCGTGGTCGTGCCACGGCAACTGGGCGCGCGTCGTCCTGTACGGCGGAAACTACCCGGACACCGTCACCGTGGACCAGGTGGTCGAGTCGGAGGGCCGTCGTGCGGGGGCGAACAACGTCGTGCACCCCGGTAGCGGCGGGGCCACTGCGTGGACGCCGTACATCCGCCTCGCGAACTCGCAGAGCACGGCCTGCGTCCAGGTGTCAGCATCCTCGGACTTCGGCACGCTCAACTTCCACACCAACGGAGCCCGCGTCTGCGCCTAGAGCCAGTACGTCGCGTGGTCGGTGATGAGGTGGGCCAGCTCGGCAGGGGCTTCGCGGGCGATGAGGTGGCCGGCGGATGGGATGTGGGCGACTGTGAGGGTGGGGTTGGCGGTGTGGAAGCGGTCCACGTCGGCGTCGGTGAGGGGGGAGGTCGGGCCGGCGCGGACGAGCAGGACCGGTACGGCGATCGCCGGGGGTTCGGTGCCGTGGGCAAGGATGTTGTCGACGAGCTCGGGGCGTTCGTCGCGCAGACCGCGGTCGTCGAGCCAGGCGCGGACTCGCGCTGAATCGGGCTGAGGTACGACGTCGACGAGGACCAGGCCCGCCACCTGGCCTGCTGTGTGGGGGAGGGAGGCGATGGCGGCGAGACCGCCGAGCGAGGCGCCGACCACGACGAGCGGGGCCGGTTCGTGCTGGATCATCGCGGTCACGTCGTCCGCGATCACCTCGAGCGTGGTTGCCTGTCCCGTGCTGGTCCCGTGACCGCGCAGGTCGTAGGCGACGGCCCGGAATCCGCGCTGGTTGAGGATGTCGGCGATCGGCACCCAGACGCGGCGGTCCTCACCACCGGCATGGAGCAGCAGGACGGTCGGGCCGGCGCCGGTCGCCGTACCGTGCAGTTGGGCGTCTTCCCGGTCGAGGATCACCGCAGACTTCCTTACCTTGAGCTGCCAAGGTAAGGAAGTCTACACCGCGGCTCAGGTACCGCGGATCGTGAAGGTGTTGCTCGGGCCGGGGACCTTGTCGGAGCTGCAGAAGGCGGACGCCGGGAGGTAGGCGCGGTAGTAGATGGTGCCCTTGTACGGCGGCTGGGCGTTGAGCGTGAAGCGCTCGCTGTCGCGGACCTTCCCCGAGCCGACCTCACGCCACGCGGTGGCGCCGTACAGACGCTGCAGGACGACTGCGCAGCCGGCTCCCGAGATGACGGTGCCGTTCACCGGGACGATGGTGCCGACCGGGGCGCTGGTCTTCGACGGGGCTGCGGAGATGGCGGCGGGCCGTTTGACGGGGGTTTCGAGGTAGGCGATCTTGGTCGGCTTACCGGGGATCGCCAGGCAGCTGGTCCAGTCGCCGTTCTTGTTCGCCGCGAACGACCGGACATAGTTGCCGCTGGTATCGGTCAGGACGGACTCACTGGGGCGGTTCTCGAGACACCTTTCCTCGTAGCCGAACAGCAGCTTGAGTCGGGTGCCGTAGGGCTTGCCGGTCTGCGTGTCGAGGACGGTGTAGCGGACCGACCAAGGCTTGTCGTACGGCACCACCTTCGGCGTCAGCAGCGACACGACCTTAGGGATGTGTACGCCGTTCACCGTCAACCGCGGCGGATCCGCAACCGGCGCGGGTGCACTGGCCGGCTCGCCCGGGATGAACTCGTACCCGTCAACCATGGCCGCCTCGACCGCCCCGTTGGCCGTGGATGGAACGTTGACGACACCCCTCCACACACCAGGCGTGCCGTCACCTTCGACCAGGGGCAACGCCATCGAGGAGAACTCGGCCAGCGGGCCGGTGCCGGCGATCCGCTTGAACTGGACGAAGACGTTGTTGTGCGGGGGGAGCTCGGCGTACGACCCCTTGACCGTGACCGTGACCGGCACGGTGTTGAGCGACGAGACCGCGACATCGCCTCGGCTCAAGCTGACTTCCAGCGCCGGGGCAGCCTTCGCGGTGCTCACCGGCAGACCCAGGAGCGGTACGACGAGGAGGGCCGCAAGAGTTCTATGCATACACCGAGCGTGACGCCCAGCTGCCCCGAAGGGCCAGCGCCATGCCGCACAAATGCACGATCAGGCGGTCCCGGTAGACCGGTATCAGGTCATTCGGGGCCCGGCGTGACCGGCCAGGCACTGCCAGCGCTGCCCCTCCCGAACCCAGGTCTGCGTCATCGGCATCCGGAACTCCTCGTCGTCCACCCGATCGGTGACGACACAGCGCAGTACGGCGGTGTCCGCGACAACCGTCACCTCGACGTCGGCCAAGGTCTGGGCGGACCACTGCAACGATCCGCCAGTGTTGTTCGCGATGTAGCGATCCCGATCGAAACTCTCGCCGATATGCGACGTCCACCTGAACCGCGGATGCAGCCAAGCCTCCAACGCCTCCGCGTCCCCAGCCGCCAGCGCGGCGGCCCGTGCCTCGGCCGCCGCAACCACCTGCGCTTCAACACTTCTCATGTGATGAGTGCACTCCGTACAACTGTCTCGGCCCCGACGCTGTTGGTTGAACGCCGAGACCTAGAGCAAATGGTGTCTCGAGACGCCACCGCTCCTGGTTAAGCCTGTGCCCCCGATGCCCCGTTCCATGTACGGGAACTGAAACGATCTCAGTCGGGCTTCCGCAGGATGCGGGTGTCGATCAGTTCCTGGGCGACGTCGTGGAGCTTGCGGTTGTTGTCCTGGGAGTACCGCTTGAGCACTGCGAACGCCCGCTCCTGGTCGAGGTTGTACCGCTCCATCAGGATGCCCATCGCCTGACCGACGAGGTTCCGCGCGTCCGCGGCATGGGACAGGTCGACCTCACGGCGGGCGCCGGCGATCGCGACCGTGGCGTGGTCGGCCAGGATGTGCGCCACCGCCAGTTCATCGGGGCCGAACCCGTTCGGTACGTCGCTGTACAGGCTCAGTACGGCGCGCGCCCGGCCACCGACCTGCAACGGCAGATGGATGGCCGAACGGATGCCCTCGGCGACCAGCGCGCCGGACCAGGCTCCGGGCCACCGGTGGTCGGACGCGATATCAGGGATGAGCACCGCGACGTTCTCCCGGATCACCGTCAGCAACGGTCCGTCGTCGGCCAGGATCACGGCCTCGTCGAGTTTGGTCAGCCGAGGGTCCGTCATCGCCATCACCTGCGGGCGCCGGCCCGGGCCGATCAGCACGACCGAGGCGTACCTGCACCGGACCGCATGCAGGGCGAACTGGACGACGCTCTCGATTGTCAGCTCGATACCGTCAGCGGCCTGCAGTTCAGTGGCCAGTCTCCCGAAGGCCTCCGCGGACGGGTCATTGTGGGGCATGCCGGGCTCCTGTGCCACCGATCTCCGGCAACCCACGTTCTGGAGCGGCCACAACCATCCTACGACGAACCGCAGCCGCCGTGCCCGTACTGACTTCTGCGGCTGACTAGCGCGGGGTGTTCTCGGTGAGGTAGTTCTCCCAGGTGCGGTTGCCAGTGGTGGCTCCGGTCAGGGTGAGGTTCTCGGCGGTGCGGTAGGCGCGGCCGACCTTGCCTGGCAAGCGAATCGGGAGGTGGGGACGACGCTTGCCCTGGTTGTGCAGGTAGCTGTCAACCAGTTCGCGCATGCTGTAGACGGTCGGGCCCGCCAGGTCCGGTACGGCGCCGGCCGGTTCGCCCAAGGCCAGTTCGGCGATGCGGTCAGCGACGTCACGCTCGTCGACCGGCTGGAAGCGCAGCCCGCCCGGCACCGGCACCACCGGCAGTCTGCCCATCTTCTGGGTGACGGCGTACGTGAGGCTGTTGAACTGAGCTGCGCGAAGGATGGTCCACGGCACACCGGACGCACGCACTGCCTCCTCGGCGCCGAGCTTCTCGCGGAAGTATCCGATCGGCATCGTGTCCGCCCCGATGACCGAGATGTGCACGAGATGCCGCACCCCGGCCGCCGCAGCCGCTGCCGCAAGATTCCTCGCTGCAAGCGCATCACCCTTGGCCCCACCAGCCAGATGAACCACGGTGTCGATCCCCGCGAGATCCAGACCATCCGCTGTCAGCAGATCGCCCCGCACATGCTCCACGCCGGCTGCGTCCACGCCGCCACGGCGGCTCAGCACACGGACGTCGTACCCAGCAGCTGTCAGTTGCGGGACCACAAGCCTGCCAAGCGTCCCTGTGCCGCCGGTCACCAGAATCGTCATCGTCACTCCTCAGCGAATCGTCTCTGTCCTCTTGACGAATCCACCGCGAATTGTGTGACCGGGCCAATGACGGCGACGTCTGCGGTAAGTTGTGGCTTCGGCATGACCTTTGACTGTCTTGGGGGCGTCATTGGAGATTCGGCTGCTCGGTCCGGTCGAGGTGTGGGCCGGTGATGTGCGGCTGGAGATCGGTTCCGCCAAGCCCAGGCTGGTGCTTGCGGTGCTGGCGGCGTCGCCAGGGACGCTGGTGCCGGTCGAGGTGCTGATGGATCGGGTCTGGGGAGACGAGCTGCCCGGCCGCCCGACGGCGTCGCTGTATCCGTATCTGAGCAAGCTCCGCCGGGTGCTTGAGCCGGCAGGCATCGAGATCGTACGGCGTTCCGGCGGTTACCTCTGCGATGTCGCGGCGGGTGACGTGGACGTGGCGAGGTTCCGTGAGCGGGTGCGGGTTGCGAAGGAATCCGACCAGTTTGCCGCGATCGAGTTGCTGGACGAAGCGCTCGCGTTGTGGCGGGGGCAGCCGCTGGCTGATCTGTCCGGGGACTGGGTGGACAGCTTCCGGGCAACGCTGAGTCAGGAGCGGCTCGCCGGTTGGCTGGGGCTCGCTCGGCATCGGGAACGGGCCGGGAGTCTTGACCTGATCGCGGAGGAACTGCTCGCGCTGACCGAGGACTACCCGTTGTCCGAGCCGCTGGCCGGGTATGTGCTGAGCGCGTTGGCGCTCGCCGGCCGCCGGGCCGAGGCTCTCGACCACTACGCCGGCCTGCGGGAGCGGCTGGCGGAGGAGCTGGGTGTGGAGCCCGGCCATGAACTCAGCGAACTGCATACAGCCTTGCTCCGCAACGCTCCCGACGCCCTGGCACCACCTCGCGAGGCGGCGCCCGCCGTACCGCGTCAATTGCCTGCGGTTGCGCGGCCTTTCGTCGGTCGGGCGGAGCACTTGAAGCGGCTCGATGAGCTGGCCGACACGGTGGGATCCGGCGATGATGGGGCAGCCGTGGTCGCCGCCATCACGGGCCCCGGCGGTATCGGCAAGACGACTCTGGCGGTGCACTGGGCACATCAGGCGGCTGCACGCTTTCCCGAAGGGCAGCTCTATCTGAATCTCCGCGGCTTCGACCCACTCGGTACGCCGATGCCGCCCAGCGAGGCCGTCCGCGGAGTCCTCGAGGCGCTCGGCCAACCCACACAGGAGATTCCGGCCGGTTTGGAGGCGCGGGCGGCTCTGTTCCGGAGCCTGATTGCCGGCCGGCGAGTGCTGGTGCTGTTGGACAATGCGCGCGATGCCGAGCAGGTCCGCCCGATGTTGCCCGGCGCCGGTGGTTGCTTGGTAGTGGTCACCAGCCGCAACGCATTGACCGGTCTGGTCGCCGAACGCGGTGCCGAGCCGGTCCGTCTCGATCCGTTCGCAGCTGCCGACGCATGGGCGCTGCTGCAAGCCCGGCTGACCGAAGAGCGACTCGCAGCCGAACCGGCCGCGGTCGCCGACCTGCTCCGGCCCTGCGGCGGCCTGCCCCTGGCACTGGCCGTGGTCGCCGGCCGGGCTGCCCAGCACCCCACCCGACCACTGGCCGAGCTGGCCGGCGAACTGGCGAGCCCTCGACGCTTGGACGCGTTCGACACCGACGATCCGAGGACGACGATCCGAGCAGTGTTCGACTCGTCGTACGACGCACTGGAACCGGAAGCGCAGCGGACGTTCCGGCTGCTCGGGCTGCATCCGGGGCCGGACATCTCTGCGAGCGCAGCCGCGAGCCTCACCGGAAACGCCTGTGTGCACACCGCCCTACGGCAGCTCGAGGCGGCCCACCTGGTGACTGTGCAGGACGGCCGATACGGCATGCACGACCTCGTCCGGGTCTACGCCGCAGAGCTCGCGGAGTCCGATCCAGAGCGCACAGTCGCCACGCGGCGCCTGCTGGACCACTACCTGTGGGGTTCGTATTCGAGCGAGCAGCTCCTGGTTCCCCATCGAACTCCGCCTGCTCTGGTCCCGCCGCCCGTCCAGCCTGGCGTCAGGCCGGACGAACCGGCCGACCTCGAGGCGGCGATGGCCTGGTTCGGCGCGGAGCGACTGGTCCTGCTCAACCTCACCTCGGCCACCGATCTCGACGCGGTGGTGATCCAGTTCAGCGACACCTTCGGGACATTCCTCTGGCACCAAAGAATGTTCGACGACTGGATCACCGTGGAGAACCTCGCGCTGGCGGCCGCCGAACGGCTCGGCGACCAGGCCGCGGCAACGATGGCTCGTAAGGGGCTCGGCCGTGCCTATATCGGCCTGGGCAGTTATCCGGAGGCGGCGCGGCAGCTCGACGCTGCTCTGGAGATCGCCCGTGGTAGCGGTGATCAGGTGAGCATGGCCGGCTGCCACCAAACGATCGCCGCGCTTCACGAACGCCAGCGTGACTACGCCGCGGCTCGGCACCATGCCGAGCAAGCCCATGAGCTCCATACCCGTCTTGGTGACGAGCCCAGCCGCGCGAGTTCACTGAATCAGATCGGCTGGTTCAGCGCCCTGCTTGGCGAGTATGCAGCGGCGGTGTCCGCCTGCAAGGCGGCGATCGCGATCGCCGCTGAGATCGGTAAGGGCCGGACTCTGGCGGCGGCCTGGGACAGCCTCGGCTACGCCTACCACCACTCCGGCGACCATGCACATGCCATCGATGCCTACCGGCATGCGCTGGCTGGTTGGCGAGTGACCGGTGACCAGCATTTCGTCGCCGATACCCTCACCCACCTCGGAGACGCGCTAGAGGACGCCGGTGAGCACGCCGAAGCCCGTCGTACCTGGCGTCAGGCCTTGGACACACTCGCCGGCTTCGCAGGTCCGGCCGCCACAGAGGCCCGCAGCGCGCTCGCCGAGCGCCTGGCTGTCCATCCCGCAAGGTAGACACATCAGCGAGCCCCGTTGGACGATGTGCGAGCTGTTGTTGACGGGGGAGAGGTTTCGGGGTGGCAGGCCGCTATTGCCCTTGCCCTGCTTGTTGTCTCGACCGGACCGGCCGCGGCCGCTGCAGAGCGGTACATCGACGCGGCCGCCACGCTGGACGGAAAGTGGAAGTCGCTGGGCAGCTATTACCGCAACCTTGACGGTACGACGGACGACAGGCTCTGTGTCCGCACGTACAACTCGATGGCCGGGGCTCGCTCGTTTGCCGCCATCAAGGACGCCAACACCGGCGAGTTCTACGCCTGGGTCTTCGACAACAGCGCCCTCGACGGAGAGCCGGCATGCACCCCGCGCCGCGACTTCCGTCTCACCGGCTGACCACGGGTTGGTACGGCGCTTTCTGGTCGCTTTCTGCGGCGTTTCGGGGGACTGCGCGGGGTGGGCGGGCGCAGTTAGCGTCTCGCCATGGTTGAGATGACATCGGAATTCGACGGAATGTCGCGTCGACGACTACTGAAGATCGCGGGGGCGGCCGGGCTCGGCGGCGCTGCCGGACTGATCCTTCCCGGCCAGGCCAACGCAGCGATGGAAGCGCTGGTCTCCAGGAACTACCTGGGTGTGACCAGCTGCGATCTGTACTACGAACCGAGCGGCAACGCCGACAGCTTCAGGTTCGAATCGAACTTCTACAACCAGCTCAGCTCGTGGCGGACCTACCTCGACTCCAACGCCCCGACCTCGTGGGGAGCGCCGACCCGGATCTACTCCTACGGTGCCTACACCGACAAGCCGGGGATGCACGGGGCCGGCCGGGCCTTCGACATCGGCCGGATCATGTTCGAGAACAGCAGCGGTACCCGGCAGTGGGTCAGCATGCGGTACGACGTCTGGCGCGGTTACGCCAACGCGGACTACTGGAAGCGCCGCTACTGGGGCACCGCCGCGGGCCTGATGCGCCGCTTCCGGCACGTCCTCACCTACATGGACGACCGGGACCACTGGAACCACATCCACGTGGACAACGATCTGTACGGCGAGTTGGCCAACTGCAAGTTCACCACCAGCTCCTCGTCCCAGACCTACATCGTGCAGGCCGCGTGCCACCACGCCTGGGGCATCTCCACCGTCATCGACGGCGACTACGGCCCGAACACGGAGGCGAACTCCACCAAGGTTCTGCGCCGGATCGGGCGGACCTCCGGCACGATCACCAACGCGGCCAACTTCCAGGCGTTCTGTACGGCGTCGTACCGCAAGGCGCTCGGGACGCAGGCCTACTGACGCGCTGATCCCGGGCCGACGCCCCTACCATCACCGATGATGGGGGTTCGGCTCGGGAGGCGCGTGTGCGATTCGAAGTACTGGGGACTGTCCAGGCGATCGTCGACGCGCAGGTGGTGGGCCCGATCTCGGAGCTCCGCCGCCGGCTGCTCGCTGTTCTCCTGGTCAGAGCGAATCGCGCAGTACCGGTCGAGATTCTCGCCGAGGCTCTCTGGGGCACCGAGCCACCGAACAGTCCGTCGAACAGTCTCCAGGTCCACGTGCACCGCTTGCGTCAGGTGCTCGACCGACCGGAGCGCCTCCGCGGCATTCCGGGCGGTTATCAGTTGGAGGTCGGCCCGGACGAGTTCGACGCCGTCGAGTTCGCCGACCGGCACACTGCGGCCCGGAACGCGGTCGCGGCCGGGGATCTCGAGCGGGCGGTACCCCGGTTCCGCTCGGCTCTCGGGTTGTGGCGTGGGACGCCGTACAGCGATGTCACTGAGCCACGCATCGTCGCGGCCGAGGCCAACCGGCTCGCGGAAGCCAGACTGACCGCGTACGAGGAGCTGTACGACGCCGAGCTCGCACTGAGCCGGGCGCGCGAGATCGTGCCCGAGCTGACCGAGCTGGTCGCGGCGTACCCGTTGCGGGAGCGAATCGTCGGTCAGCTGATGCTCGCCCTGTACCGGTCCGGCCGGCAGGCCCGGGCAGAGACGACCTACCAGGCCACGCGCCGACGACTGGCCCAAGAGCTGAGGGCCGAACCAGGCCGCGCACTGCGTGAGCTCTTCGAATCGATCCGCAGCGAGAGCCCCGCGCTGGACGGCCCACCCGCCAGGACCGGTACGGCGCCCGCCCAGCTGCCGCCTGCGCCCGGCGCCTTCCTGGGTCGCGAAACCGAGCTGGCCGCGCTGGATGCCGTGGCCGACGGGCCGATCGTCCTGTCCGGCATGGCTGGCGTCGGGAAGACCACGCTGGCCCTGCACTACGCGCATCACGTCGCAGACCGGTACGGCGACGGTCAGCTGTACGTCGATCTGCGCGGACACTCACCGGCGCCCGCGCTGGAGCCGCTGGATGCCTTGGGCCATCTGCTCCGCGGACTGGGCAGGGAGCAGGTTCCGGAGTCGGTCACCGATGCCTCCAACGAGTACCGGTCACTGGTCGCTGGGCGCAAGATGCTGATCCTGCTGGACAACGCGGCGTCGGCCGAGCAGGTGCGTCCCTTGCTGCCAGCCGGTTCCAGCTGCCTGGCGCTGGTCACGAGCCGCACCCGGATGACCGGCCTGGTCGCCCGCGAAGGTGCGCACCGGCTTGCGCTCGGCACTCTGGAGACGGCGGTGGCTCGCGACCTGCTGGACCGGCTCCTCGGCGCCCAGCGCATCGAAGCCGAACCGGACTCGGTCACCGCCTTGATCGAGGCCTGTGCCGGTCTACCGCTGGCGTTGCGGATCGCGGCCGCCCAACTGACCGACGAGCCACATCGCACGGTCGCCGACTACCTCCTCGAACTGCAGGAACGTGGCCTGGCCGCGTTCGCCCTGTCCGACGACGAGCAGTCCGCCGTCGCCGGTGCCTTCGACCTGTCGTACCAGCGTCTGGAGCCCGGAGTACGTCGGCTCTTCCGGCTCGCCGGTCTGGTCCCGGGGCTGGACTTCACCGCTCCCGCAGTCGCTGCCATGAGCGAGTTGCCCATAGCCGACGCGCGGGCCGCGCTGCGGACACTGACCGGCGCGCATCTGCTCGACGAGCATGCGGCCGGCCGGTATCGCTTCCACGACTTGCTCCGTGATTACGCCCGTAGCCGCGCCATGGCGGAGGAGACGGAGCTACAACGCGCCGATGCGATGAACCGCCTCTACACCTGGTACTACCGTGGCCGGGAGGTCGCCGCTCGGCTGCTCATCGCCTGGCGTCTCGAACCACCGTGCCCACCACTGCCCGACGTACCGGTGGTGAAGTTCGCGTCCAGGACCGAGGCGCGGGCCTGGCTGACGGACGAATTCGACAACATCCACGCTGCGATCCGGGACTGCGCTGACCACGGGCCTGTGCATTGGTGCTGGCATCTGGCGCTCGGCGTCGTCACGGACATGGAGCGGTACGGCCGCCGGGTCGACGTACTGTCCATGCTGGACACGGTCGTCACGGCTGCCCGCGCTGCGAACGACCTGCAGGCAGTCGCGCTCTCGCTCGGGGAGCTCGGCATCATCGGTACCGGCGTCGGTCGGCCGTTGGAGCCCGAGCACCTCTCCCAGCTGGTCACGGCGGCCGAGCAGTCCGGAGACGACGCCGTACTGGGCTTCGGCCTGTACGCCGCCGGGACGATTGCGGTCCGCGGGAACGATCGGCCGGCCGCGCAGGAGTATCTCGAGCGCGCCAGCGACGTCCAGGAGCGTGCGAACGACACCGTCGGCCAGTCGCTGACTCTCCTCCAGCTGGGCTTCCTCAGCTATCAGTCGGGCGCCCTCGGTCCCGCTGTCGACGCGTGGGAACGATCGGCCGACCTGGCCGGTCCCGATGCGCCGAGCATCGCCGTCGCCGGGGTGCTCTACGCCTGCCACGGCCGGACCACGCTCGGTCGCCTGGACGGGATCGACGAGCTGTTCGAGCGCGGCCGGCGACTGGTCGAGGAGCTGCACGACATCACCCGGCAGTGCGTCATCAGCTATATGCAAGCGAGCCTGCTGCGCGACACGGGCCGTCCGCGCGAAGGCAGGGACATGCTGCTGGCAGCGCGCCAGTTGGCCGACGAGCTCGACGTCATTCGGCCTCGTGCCCTGGTTCGCAACGAGCTCGGGTTCTGTTACGTCCTGCTCGGTGACCTCGCAGCAGCACGCGAGGCGTTCGAGGAGGCGGCCGAGCTGGCGAGCGCGGACCTGCTGCGCGAGTACCGCGCCCACGCCGTTCGCGGACTAGCCGTCGTCGCACTGGCCGGCTCGGACCTGGAAACGGCCGAGTCGCTCGCCCGAGATGCCGTCGAACTGTCGACCGGTACCGACCGCATGCAGGAAGGCGATGCGATCGTCGTACTAGCGCGCGTCAAGCTGGCCCTCGGCGATCGCGAGGCCGCGAGCGAGTACGCCGCCGAGGCTCTGTCCATCCTGCGGGAGACCGGCTACGCCCTCGGCATCGCCCGTGCGCACCAGACAGTCGGCGAAATCCACGCCGACCGCGAACACCTCGTCGAGGCCCTCCGACGCTTCGAGGCCTTCGGCTCCCCGGAAGCCGCGACCGTCCGCAAATCCCTCACCGACCTACAGTGAGCATGACGTCGCGGAGGCGTTCGACGTACAGGCGCATGCTCTTGTAGGCGGCGTCGGTGTCCGGGTAGCGGCAGGCGAACTGCAGGCCCTCGTGCACTCTGCTGATCCACACGCACACTTGGTCGCCGTACGAGACCCTGATCAGGCCGTAGGCCTTCAGCTCCTGCCACCGCTCCGATCCTTCGACCGCGCGTCCGTCGGCGAACGAGACGATCGAGTACAGGTCGGGGGACGTGGGGCGGAAGTCGGTGCCCAGGAGTTGGAGCACGCGGGCGACCGGTACGCGCGACATCGGCCGGTTCTTGCGGAGTTCGGTGCGGACCGAGTCGAGCGCGCCGTCGAAGTCCGTTGCCTCGGACACCGGAATCTCGAGCGGCGCACCACCGACGTACCAACCGACCGACTCGGACAACTCGGACTTGACCCTCGTGTGGAACGGAGCGACGGTGCGGTAGACGTCTTGGCCGGTCAGGTCGCGAACAATCAGGGCAGTGGCTGCGAGCACACCGACCAGGCTCCCGCCGTACGGTCGGCAGTGTTTCTCGAACGCTGCGGCATCGGCGTCGTTCACCAGCATTTCGGTCAGGAACTTCTGCGTCGGCAGTGGGCCTTCGGGGTCGAGGCCGAGGTCGAGGGGGAAGTTCGGGAGCTTGCCGTCGCAGTTCGCCACGAATTCACGCCAGCGATCGACGATCGGGTCGGTCACCTCGATCTGATCGGCCTTCGTGCGTTCTGCGGCGCTGAAGTCGACGTAGCTGGCAACCGGCACGGTGTCATCGGTCCGCCCTTCGAGTCCGGCCGCATAGAGCTCGTGGATTTCGGTTGGGATGCGGTAGATCGAGTACGCGTCGACGTTGCTGTGGTCGAAGGCGAGGTAGACGCTCGTGCTGTCGTCCCTCACGACGGCGGTGTAGATGAAGTTCGGCCAGCTCAGCGCGTCCGCCGCGACGTCGAACCTGTCCTGCAAGTACTGCGTCAGCACTTCGGCATCGGGAAAGTTGCCGGCGTCTTTTCGTTGCAGGAGCAGCGAATCGGCCTCCAGCGTGAAGCGCTGCATCTGCCCGTCGACGGCCCGGAAGCCGCTGCGCATCGTCTCGTGCCGCAGCGTCCACACGCGAAGCGCCTCTTCGAGTACTTCGAGGTCCACCTGACCCGGTATGTCGAACGCCGTCCCCAGCCAGGTCGGTACGAACAACCCGCCGTCGCGCACCGACCGCGCAGTTTGCACGTGTGACTCTTGAACGTAACTCGGCGGACGCAAATCCTCCGGCAGTTCCGCTGCAGCCTCGATGGCCAACGGGTGAACAGTCCACTCCACAAGACGTCCAGCACGGACCTCACAACGCTGGATATCGGTCATGCGCATAGGTGTACTCCGGTTCGCAGGGGGCGTCGAAACGCGAGCAGGGCAAGGGGAAATAGCCGACCGCCGCCGGAGATTCCGCAGTCGATCGGATGTTGACAACCCTTGGGGGAGTGACGCACCCAGGTCAAGCGAAAACGGAAATACCTACCGTTTTCTCACGTCGCTGATTGCCTTGGGCATCAAGTGCTGCAGTGGGTTACAGGATGCCGGTGTGGTGCAGGTGGGATCGCGCGGCCTGGATGGCTTCGGGTGTGTGCGGGAACACGTGACCTGCGGCGTGGAGGTGCTTGATGACGTCGAGTGCATCCAGCGTCCGGTGGTGGCCGGGCTGGATGCCGGAGACGAGGACCGTCATACCGCGGTGCTGGAGTTTCTCGATGGCGTCCTTGAGGACGAGGGCTCCGCTGGCATCGATCGCGCTGACCGCCGACATCCGCAGGATCACTACCGAGACATCTGCGACCTCGGACAGCTCCAGCAGGAATCGGTGCGCGGCGAACAACAGTGGGCCGTCGATGCGGTAGGCAACGATGTGCTCGTCCAGCAGCGCGCGTTCCTCGGCGGTGTGGTCGCCGGGAAGGTCGGGGTGCAGTGGCATCTGCCGCAGCCGCGCGCTGCGGGCAACAGCGCGCAACGCCAGTGCGCCGGCCACCACGAGACCGAGAATGACTGCTTTCACCAGGTCAAGCGCCAAGGTCGCGGCGGCGGTCAGGGCCAGCACGATGGCATCCGATCGGGTGGCGCCGGCCATGGCGCGGACCGACCCGACCTCGACCATCCGGACGGCGGTCGCCAGCAGTACGCCGGCCAGCGCGGCCAGTGGGATCCGCTCGACCAGGGGCGCGGCGGTGTAGACGATCGCGGCGAGCAGCGCGGCGTGGACAAGCGCTGCCAGGCGTGATCCTGCGCCGGACCGGACGTTGACGGCCGTCCGGGCGATCGCGCCGGTGGCAGGGACGCCTCCGAACAAGGGCGTCACCAGGTTCGCCAGACCTTGGCCGAACAGCTCCCGGTCCGGGTCGTGCCGGTGACTGACTCCCATCCCGTCGGCGACAGCCGCCGACAGCAATGATTCCAATGCGGCCAGGGCAGCGACCGCGCAGGCCGGTCCGGCCAGCGACCAGACTGTCGACAGGTCGAGGAACGACAGCGACGGCGCCGGGATGCCGGCGGGTAGCTCGCCGATCCGCGCCACGTCGAGCCCGGCGACCTCGACGACGACCGTGCTCGTCACGACCGCGAGGATCGAGAATGGCACGGTCGGCCGGATCCGGGCCCCGGCCAGAATGCTCGCCGCGACAACCGCCGCGAGAGCTGCTGCAATCCAGTGCGGATGCTGTGCGAACGACGCGATGGCGCGGGCCGCGATGACGACCACCTGGTCGCCGTCCGGTATCGCGACGCCGAGTGCGGCGGGTAGTTGCTGGAGGCCGATGACACAGGCGATTCCGAGGGTGAATCCTTCGACCACCGGTGCGGGAACAAAGGCCATATAACGGCCGGCCTTGGCAACGGCCAAGCCGATCAGGATCAGTCCGGCCAGCAGCCCGACGGTCAGCACGCCGCTGGCTCCGTGTGCGTGCATGATCGGAACCAGCACGACGGTCATTGCGCCGGTCGGCCCAGATACCTGGAGGCTCGACCCGCCGAATACCGCAGCCAGAGCTCCTGCCACCACGGCGGTGGTGAGCCCGGCCGCCGCGCCGAGCCCCGACGAGATCCCGAACCCCAGCGCGAGGGGAAGCGCGACGATCGCCACGGTCAGACCTGCGAGCAGATCGCGGCGGGGCTGATGCAGCATCGCCGCGAGATCGCCTCGGGCCGGAAGTAACTCCCGGGACCGGCCCAGGACATTCATCGAGCTGCGGCCTCGGCTCCACGCAGCTCGGCGAGCAGCTCGTTCTGGCCGGTGATCAGCTCGGTCAGGATCCGGCGCGCGGTCCGCAGCAACTCGGCGATGTCCCCACCCGCGAGCTCATAGACCACACTCGGCCCTTCGCGACGCGACACCACGATTCCGTACCTGCGCAGTACTGCGAGTTGCTGGGACAGAGCCGACGGCTCGATCGCGATGTCAGCCAGGAGCTCCCGCACCGGCCGCGGTCCGTCCTGCAGCAGCTCCAGCACCCGGATCCGGACCGGGTGTCCCAGCACCCGGAAGAACTCGGCCTTGGCTTGGTAGAGCGGAACCGGCGCGGTCATCGCTCGCCGCCCGGGTCTGCGTTCTCGTACTCGTCCACGAGAAGGACACCGTTCTCCATCGCGAGCCGCAGCAGGCTGTCGAGCTCGCCGGTGCGGATATCCACCGCGTAGAAATCTCCCTCGGCCCGCGCGTCGACCAGCGCCTGCCTTGCCTCCCGCACCCGGCGCCGCAGATCGCCGGCGAACTGACTGCTCTCCACGACAACCTCTTCCTCACACCGGCTCAGAGTCAGTTCATCATGTAGCGAATTGAAGAATGTTGCAAGTCGTGAAGACGCCACCTCCGCTGGGACCCGCCGCGAGCGCGGGGTTACGTCGCGTCCATGCTCACTTTCGACGGACCCCGAGTGCAGGAGCCGAGGTGTCCGGTGGTTTCCGCCTCGGCGGCTGTCGTTGAGCCGCAGGACCAACCGTCCACCTCGGCGAAGCCGCCGCTGCCTTGGCGAGTGATCGAATCGTCGTTGTAATAGCGGTCGGTGATCCGCAACGCTTCCTTGCACGGCGTCGTGCCCTTCTCGACCCGCACGACCGCCGTTCCGGAAGCTGTGCGCACCTTGCCGCACGACGTGACCGTGGCACGACAGATCGCGGCATCTGCGCAGTAGGTCTTGGGGTCGGGCTCCTGAATACCGGTCGGATCGACGTGATAGACGGTTCGGTAGCGCACGGCGTACGCCGTCATCCGGAACGGCGGGTGGTCGGTGGCCGGGACGGTCACGGTGCGGTCCTGATCGTGGTACCGGTAGGTGACCTGCAGCCGCCAGGTGCAGTCGCAGCGCTTCGTGACGGTGCGGAAGTGCATCAAATGTGTCTCGCCGGGATCGAGCACGATGTTGCGGCCGGCAAAGAACGGCTCGTCGGTGCGCTCGCCGGATTCGGTCTGTCCGGTCGGCTGCGGCTGCGGAGCATCGAGATCAAGATCGACAACCGTGGTCTTGGAGTCGCCTCCCTGGTTGGCGTACTTCACCAAGGTTCCGTCGAGAGGTTTCGCGCGGTTCTCGATGACCGGTTTGATGCCGGTCACCAGAACCTTGCTGGAGCGGTGATTCCGGAAGGTCAAGCGCTGTCCGGAGAAACCGGCCGGCTGACCGCCGGCCTGGTAGGCAAGGTCGGCGATGGCGAGGATGTCGCCGGTCTTCGGCATGCTCCCCGGGGTTGCCACAATGGGCACCCCGGAGATGGTCGCGCTGACATCGGCCGTCTCGATGGTGATCGGATCATCGCTCCAGAGATCCCGGACCGAATCGATCGTCCGTGGGAAGACGGACGGGATCGCCACGCTGATGATCGCGCCGACCAGGGTCACCAGCAACCAGTTCTTGCCGCTCAGAAGGCGCCGCGCTGGAGTCTCCGCAGCGGTGCGGTTCCTGGCCGTCGCCTTGCGCCGGAGGCTCGCCCCGATGGTGCTGGGCTTCCTCGACATCATGATGACTCCCTCAGCCGAGCTGCGTCGAAGAACGCGATCATCAGCAGTACGGCGGCGCCGACCGCCAGGTAGTAGGTGGGCCGAATGTCGACCATGACCGCCGGGACCCAAGCGATCATCCGCCCGGTCAACAGGACCGCCACCGTCACCGCACATGTGACGATCCCGGCCTTCGCCATCCAGCTACGGACCCGCGCCGACTTCGACACCAGCAGTACGGTCAGGAAGACCAGGGCGGCGATCGTCGTGAACCGGAACACCACCAACCAGGACTCGAGCTGCGGCGGACCGCCCCACACAGGATCGATGGACAGCGGATCCGCCGTCTCCCGCACCCACGGCTCCAAGAACGACCCGAACAGCATGACCAACGCGACCCCCGCGGCCACATATCCCAACCGACGCAACTCCACCCGTGCCACTGTTGCGCGCCGCGAGATGGCGACCGGCCGAACGGCCATCCCTGAGCCGAGGGCCATCATCAGCACACCGGCACAGCACAGAGCAAGGCCGGTACTCGCCGCGGTGTCGTAGACGGCGCGATTGAACCGGACCGACTCGCCGACCTCACTGGTGTAGCCGTAGTCGACCGTCCTGAGTACGACGAGGTACTGGACTGCGATGAACCACGCAGTGAGGAGGCCGAGGGCCGGCGTCGCAAGCCGCAGTACGGTATTGATCCATCCGACGGTGCCGAAGCACGCAGCGACGATCACGGCGAACACGATCACCAGAAGAACGGTCAACGTCGAAGCGGGTTCGTAGTTGCTGATCCTGGTAAGAAAAGGGTATTCAGGCCCACCCGGCACGATCCTCTGCCCGCGCCGCGGATAGACGAACGTCCAAGGCAACGTCACCGACACGATCGCCAGAAGGAAGCCGACCGAGCACGCAACCAGCCCAACCAGCCACCCGACCGTGACTTCGATCTTCGGTTGTCTGTCCTGGTCGTCGGGTGCCCCTGCCGCCGTCTGGTCAACTACTTCGCCGTCACCCATCGATCTCTCTCTGTAGCCCACCAGTGCCCGACAATGATGGCCTGCCCCACGTCACCGTGGCTAGCTGCACGCGACAGTCGCCGTGCCTACGATCGACCCGGTGACACCGAGCACACGGGTGGAGTGAGAGCAGACGTGGCCGACCGGAACGCAGTAATCGTCGGAGCAGGCATCGGCGGCCTAGCCGCCGCCATCGCCCTGCACCGCCACGGCTGGAACATCAAAGTCCTAGAACGCGCCCCAGCCCTCCGCGAAGTAGGCGCCGGAATCTCCCTCTGGCCCAACGCAACCCGAGCCCTGGACCTCCTCGGTGTCGGCGATCAGGTCCGCGCATTCAGCGCAGTGGAAGGCCCAGGCGGCTTCCGCGACCACCGCGGCCGCTGGCTGTTCCGCTCCAACCTACAAACCCCCTACGGCGAAACCCTCATGCTCCGCCGCCCCACCCTCCTAGACATCCTCCGCGCAGCCGTCCCCGCTGAAGCCATCGCCCTGAACACCACAGTCACCCACGTCGAAACCACCGCCAACCAGGCGACCGTGACTGCCGGCGGCGTCCAGCACAGCGCAGATCTCCTGGTAGGCGCAGACGGCCTCCACAGCACAGTCCGCACCTCCCTCTGGCCCAACGCCAAACCACCCATCTACGCCGGCTACACCACCTGGCGCCTAATCGCCCCACCCCTCAACCTCGACGCAGACGTCACCGAATCCTGGGGCCGAGGCGAGCGAGTAGGCATCTTCCGCCTGGCCGACAACGCCATCTACACCTACCTAACAGCCAAAACCCCACCAGCCACGACCCACCCCGACAACCGCGCCGAACTCCACCGCCGCTTCACCCACTGGCACCACCCCATCCCCACCATCCTCAAGTCGGTGGCCAACTCCGAAATCCTCCACCACGACATCTACCGCCTCCCAGCCCTACGCACCTACGTGAACGGCCGCGCAGCCCTACTAGGCGACGCCGCCCACGCCATGACCCCCGACCTAGGCCAAGGCGCCGCCACAGCCCTAGAAGACGCAGTAGACCTAGCCGACGCCCTAACCACCAACATCCCCCACGGCCTACACCTCTACGACCGCACCCGACGCCCTCGAACCCAAGCCATCGCTCGCCGGTCAGCCATCTTCGGAGCGTTCGCCCAAGCATCCGGCCGCCTAACCGTCCCCCTCCGCAACACCGCCACAACCCTCCTCCCCGAGAGCCTCTTCCAACGCTCCAACCGCCCCATGCTCACCTGGCGCTCGAACTAGCTCCGAGGCGATCCAGCAGCTCGGTTGGATACGACGCGCATAGTCGAAAACGGTTCGGCACCGAAGGCGGGTGGTTGCTAGGGTCGCCGACATGCATCGCATCATCACTCCGCCGGCCGCCGCTTAGCGGACGGCGACCTCAGCGCGCCCGGGTTCTGACCTGGGCTTCTTTGGGCTGTTCGCAGACGCCCCGATCTCTTCGTGCGAACACCCTGGAGTGTCTGATGCACCACCGTCCCGCGCCGTCCTCGGCGCGCGGTCTCCTGTACGTCGCCTTGGCCGGAATCGCCTGGGGTACCGGCGGCCCCACCGGCGCCCTGCTCTCCCAGCACAGCGGCCTGAACTCAACAGCAATCTCCTTCTGGCGCCTACTAGCCGGCGCCATCTGGCTAACCGCAGCCTGCCGCCTACTCGGCCGCAGCCGAATAATCCACCACTTCGCAGCAACCCCGCTGCGCTACCTCCTCAGCGGCCTCGGCCTAGCCATCTGCCAACTCGGCTACTTCGCCGCCATCCCCCGCGTAGGCATCGCCGTAGCCACCGTCGTCTCCCTCGGCGTAGGCCCACTCTTCATCGCCCTAGGCGCCCGCGAACGCATAACCAGCGCCCTACTGCTAGCAATACTCGGCCTAACTCTCCTCGTCATCGGCAACGGAGCCTCCGGCAACCCCTCAACCTCAGGCATCGCCCTCTCGCTAATCTCAGGCGCCGGCTACGCCCTAACCACCCTCCTCAACCGCAACCAGCAAGACCCAACAACCAGCGCCCTGCTCGGCTTCACCACCGCCGCCCTAATCCTGTTGCCCCTAGCAACGACAACAACAATCACCCCAACCCCATCCAGCTGGCCGCTCATCGCGTACTTCGGTCTTGTGCCGACCGCGTTTGCCTACGCGTCGTTCTACGTGGGCCTCAGGGCGGTCAGGGCGTCGACCGCGGCCATCGTTGTCCTGATCGAACCCCTGCTGGCCGCGTTGATCGGCGTACTCGCGTTTGATGAACATCTGACGCCACTCAGCCTCATCGGTGCGGTTGTACTCCTCGCCGCCGTCGTCCTCCAGACTCGCCGCGAGTAACTCCTGGAGCCGAGGACGAGTTCTGCCGCCCAAAGTTGCTATCGCCGGCGTGCTGACCAGCCGGCGTAAGCAACAATCACGGATACCAACCAGATGCCGGCCGCCATAGTGGAGGCGCCCGTCCAATCGACATTGTAGAGAACCCTCCGCCCGAGTGAGTACGCGTCGGGCTTGGCGAGGATGATCACGACCGTCACCACGAACCCGAGGCAGCTGCAGGTCAGGGCCTTCGCCGTAGCTGGAAATACCAGGCAGATCACCGCCAGCAAGAGATAAGCGATGAACAACACGGACAACCAGTTCTCCAGCGCCGAGCTGGCCCCCCAGATCTCGGCGCTCGGACCACCCGCGTCGGGATAGAGCTTGATCAGCCTGATCCCGCTGTAGACCCGTGTCGGCCGACCCTCCCGGGCACCCCAGGTCGTCAGCCACGGCATAGCAAGAAGCACCAGGAGCGCAAGAGCCGTGGCAAAGCCCATCAGCCGAAACTCCCGCCGCTTCTCGGCGTCGCCCTGCCCGACGGGTATGGGCTTCTGCAGCGCCTCAATCGAACCGCGATCGCCGCCCGTGCTCATCGATGCTCCATTCCTCAGTGGTCTGCTCACGGCATCTTCGCAGAACCAGTCCGAGCCCGGCCGACCGCAGCAAGAAGCTCGCTCACCTGAGCCGGGCTCCTTTGGGCTGTTCGCAGACGCCCCGATCTCTTCGTGCGAACACCCTGGAGTGTCCGATGCACCACCGTGTCACGCCGTCTTCGGCCGTGGTCTCCTGTACGTCGCCTTGGCCGGAATCGCCTGGGGTGCCCGGCGCCTCTGGGCATCCAGCGTCGCCGTCATAGCCCTCATCGAACCCCTCCTAGCCACCCTGATCGGCGTACTAGCGTCCAACGAGCACCTAACCCCCTCAGCCTCGCCAGTGCAGCCAAACTCCTAGCCGCCGTCCTCCTCCAAGCCCGCCGCGAATAGTCAAACCCACCACGCACCCACGACCCCAACAACCAAGCCGAACTCCAACGCCGCTTCGCCGACTGATACCGACATCATGCGGCGTCGCGTCAGAGTTCACGGTCCGTCAATCTTCTGCGTGAGGATCGATCGGCTCGGCTCGGCGCCAGCGGGCGGGCCTGGCCAGACCTCGCAGATATGCCCCGTGAGCACAATGGATCGAGCATCTATGGCCGCATCGGTCCAGGCGTAGGGATGTGTACGTACAAGGTCCTTCGACAGGACGAGCAAACTGTACTTCTCGAGCAGGCTGCGCTTTCCCAGACCAGCCTCGCCGCCGGCTTTGAGGCCGTCGGCATCCTGATCCGTCCAGGGACGGTGCGATAGCGCGCCGTTGAGGTTCTTGGTTACCAAGGTGAGATTGCCGATGGTATTGATCCGCCGATCCCGAGCCGCCGTGTCCTCAGGGTTGAGCTTTGGCTCAGGATTCCAGTAGGCATGCCACCGTTGCGGCATCACATGCTCGATTTCCAGCTTGGGCGGCAACGAAACGTTCTCATGCTGTTCGGTGCGGAGTTGCTGCTCAACCGCTGCAAGCACCGTCCGCAGCCGAGCCTGCCGCACGTTTCCGTACAGTCGAACCGTTGGCAACTCAGTCGTCATCGCGTCGTCAGTTGGCCAAGCTCGGGCGTCCGCGGTTTGCGAGGCAAGGAAGCTCCGAACGGTGTCGCCCGCTGTCGCGACTTTGCTCCTGTCCAGGAGCTTCAGGATCGCCACCATCATCCGGTTGATGTCTTTCATGGTGCGTCGAAGCAACGTACGCCGGATGACCCAGCTTTCAAGCGCGTTGAGTCCGACTGCGCGCTGGTTGGGTGGCACCTTGTGATTCTCGGACAACATCCACAAGAGCAGCGGGCTCGTCGCCGCAAGTTCCATAGTCTCGACGACTCGATTGTGGAAGTCTCCCTCAGCGGTGCCTTCGTCAAGTTGGGCGAAGGCTCGGTAAGTGTCAGCGTCCTTACGTAGTTCGCCAAGCAGTTGCTCGGTGCTAGTGGAGTCCGTCATGAGTGGCGCCGCATACTCGGTGAACATGCGGAAGACGTGCTCAGTCTTGACCTCGTCGGACAGGCGCATTGTGAGCCAGTACTGCAAGAAGATGTCGATTCGCGAGCGAGAGTGGCGGCCTTGGCTGATTTCGGCCCGCCACCAGTCGTCGTCGAAGTCGACCCAGTGCGTTTCAGGCCAGCGCTCAGCGTCGGCTCCGACCCTCTCGCCGTGTTGGAAGACCCAGTTCTTGATCAAGTCAGCCTTCAGCAAGGGCGTGCCGCGATCATTTAAAGTCTCAAAGATCAGCTGTGCGTCGTCGTGGCCGGCCAGATTGATCGCAACGAGGAATAGTCCGTCCTGCAGTGTCGCGGAGAGAGCCGCAGCCCGTTCGGCTTCTGTACCCGGCGGTTTGTTGCCGTCAGCATCAGGTCTGCCGGTCAGCCAGGTACGGGCTTCGGCACTGAAGAACTCATGAGCGGCCAATATTCGGTGCTCGCCAACCCACCCTTCCTGGGGGTCCATGGCCTGTGCGAACGCGCTGCGATCGTTGCGCGACGGCCAGAGTTTGAAGCGTTCAGGCTTCTCTCTGAAGGCTGACGACTTGTTGAGGATCAACTCCTCCAGATCCTCGGCCAAGAAGTCGTGCCCGCGTTCTCTGATGATGGCCTGAGCAGCGTCGATCATCAGTTGCAGAGTTGTTGTGCGCTGTTGGCCGTCGATGACCAGGTGCCGAGTGACGTCGCCGACGACCGGCGGCTTTGACTCGTAGACCACTGCGCCCAGAAAGTGGTGGGGCACCGTCGGCTGGCGGCCGTCGGCCGTGACTCGGCTCTCCGCGACTCGGACGACGTCGGCCCACAGTGGCGCCCACTGATCTTCCTCGTTCCACACGTACGGGCGTTGAAACGCGGGGATCTCGTAGTGCATCTTTCCGTCGAACAACTGTCGCGGGCTGAGTGCATCCGCCTTCATCTCGCTCCTTATGGTGCCGGTATAAGCAAGGTTTGCCGATCCTGCTCGGCGCGCCGGGACTCCACGATTCATGAATCGAGGCGCCTCGATTCAGTCCTCCACCTCGATAACGACAGCCTCCTGGATGCCGCGTGGCGTATCGAAGCGGACCGTGTCTCCGGCTTTGGCGCCTTCAATGGCCTGGGCGAGGTCAGTGAGTGGACTCACTGGTGATGTATCCGAGGGGACGCCGTCGGCGTGCGGCATGATCGTGACAAACATGCGGTCAGGTGTAGCCTCGCCGGGGTACTGCAGATGGATGACGCAGCCCGGTGTAACCCAGGCGCCGCCACTGTGCGACGGATCCACGGTTGACTGCGACATCACCCGTCCGAGATGGTCCAGTCGGGCTTCCAGATCGTCGCGTTGCTGCTCCCTTTTCGCGATCTCGACGTCGCGTGAGCGTCCGTCGACGGCATGGACAGGAGGCGGATTCGCAAGCCACCGCTCGATGGCTGCCGCCTCGTCCTGCACCCTGTGCCGTGCACTCGACGACAGCAACATCTTTCCGTTGCTAAACCGAGGCGCCCGGTGATCAAGCGTTGTTGGCTGCTCGAACAACGCTTCCACTGCTTCGGCCCTCGTAGGCAACGAGGCGATCGTCGCGGCCGTTCCGTTCGCAGTCGGTTGCTCGTCAAGCAACTCATCCTCGATGTCGCTGACGGGGACCGCTGATGCCTCAACCTCGGCGTGTGTAACGATCTCATCCTGGGTAGTCGGCTGATTCCAGGCCGGCTGGATCTCCAACTCATCCAGCAGCTCCCACAGTGATTCAAGGGCTTGTTCCGGGTCCCGGAAGAAGGTGCTTCCCCGGACGCGCCAGAAGGTCCACCCGACTCGCTCCAGATCCCGTTGCCTGGCTGCATCGTCAGACGCTGCTTCCCCACCATGGAATGCATCGCCATCACACTCGACGGCTAGTCGTTGAGTCCCGCCTTCGACGACGAGGTCGATCCGGTATCCGCCGACTTTCACCTGCGGACGCACGCGGAAGCCACGCTCACGAACCGCCAGGAAGACGCGTTGTTCAAAGAGGCTGTCGAAGGCTGGATGGCGTCGATCAGGCAGTATGTCGCCGATGTCGAGGGTGTCCTGCTGTATCAGCGGCTTCATCAGATAGCGGAGATATCGCTGACGCAGATCCTTGCTGGACAGGTCTCCCGGGTGGACGCTGTGGAAAAGCCATATCTGGTCCTTCGCGCGCGATGCAGCGACGTTCAGCCGCTGCTGGTCTGACTCCTTGCTGAGAGTGCCGATCCGGGCCGGACCGCGCGTCGACTGCAGACTCGAGACCATCGATATGAAGACGACATCTCGCTCGTCACCCTGGAACGCCTCGGCGTTTCCGGCACGGAGCTTGCGCATTTCGACGACTCGGACTCCAAGCGCATCGACCAAGCGCTGCATGATGTGCTTGTCCTGGGAGTGTCCGAGGAGGCTGATCACACCCATTGATTTGCCGTCGTAAGCCGGATCAGCGCAGCACTTCTCGATCTGAGCGACGATCTCGTCGGCTTCGGGTTCGTTGATGATGTCCCGGCCGCCGGATACCACCGCGCCCTTGACGTAGGTCGTGCGCAATGGTGGTAGCCGATCGGCGCCGTACTGCCGCAGTGGCATGAGCGCGCCGTGATAGCACAGCTCATTGGAGAAGCCGATGATCTCAGGCATGCAACGAAAGTGCTCGCGGAGCATGATGCGAGACGCCATGCCGACCGCTTGGTCAAAGAAGCTGTTGAGGGGCCCGAACAAGGACTTGTGCTCCAGCGGTGCCAGATAGCGGTCCTGCAACGTGAAGACTGCCTCGTGGTCCAGTCCAACGTTCGACGGGCTTACCTGCTTGTCGTCTCCAACAACGACCATCCGTGGCGCCAACCAGGAGAGCAGGAGTCCTTCGAGCCCAGATTGACTAGCCTCGTCGACGATCACGACGTCGAACAGATTCGGCCGATCGACAGGCACGGTGTCGAAGACCTGGTGCATCGGCATGATCCACGCTGGAACCGCGCTTTGGCATTCTTGGAGACTCTTGCGAGCGTCATCGCGGTACCTGTTTGCGTACTTTCCGGTGCCTTTGCCTGCCTTGCGCACAGCTTGGGCATACATTTTCAGATGAGTGGACTCCCGCGGAGTGAGCCGCCTGAGTGCATGCGCCCAGCCTCTGTTGGTTGCCAGCCGCTCCAGCGCTGCTCGGGCATCGACCTCAGCGGCGTCGAGCGACGCCCGCAGGTGCTGTTCGGCCAATGAATCAGTCTTAGCCCTCAACCGGTCATCCCACACAGACCAGGCCCAGGCCTCGGGTAGCCGGGGCAACCTTTCGTCCCAGCTCGGGTCAAAGCTGGTCTGCTCAATACGCGCGACGAGATCTGGTGCGGCAGCTGCCACCGTCTGCCGACGCTGCTGCAGCTGCTCCAGGACCGAGTTCGCCTCGCGGGCAGCTTCCAGAGCGTGGAACGCGGCTCGATACTCGGTGGGGTCCCATCGTCCAAGGGCGTCCGCAGCTGACCGGACAGCCGTGACAGACTCGGGTGCCAGATCGTCAAGCATCCGCCGTGTCCGATCGACCGAAGCTCGAACAGAGTCCTGAAGGTCGACCAGATCCAGAGCATCGAGTGCGCCCAGGAGCCGGCCGAAGTCATCATCGATGCTCAGGTCCACGGCAGGCATCGCGGGAACGGCCTGCAGTCGGCTCTCGACGGTGACGACTGCGCTGGCAAAGGACAGCACATCAGCGAGAACCTTGTTCTCGTCCGCAAGTACTGCGATTCGCTGCGCCAGGGGCAGCCGGTGCGGCTGTGCATAGCCCCACATCTCTTCCAGAGGCGCTAGCAACTTCTCGACCATGACTTGGCTGTGAGCAGGCCGTAGCTGATTCAAATCTTGAATCTCGCGGCCGTCGACACGGATCTGATCGAGGAACGGCGAAGCAGCCTTGGCAATCTTGGACCGCCCGAGCAATCCCTTGAGTTTGCCGCCCTGGCTCAACAGATCGAAGAGCGCAGAGGCGTGCCCGGCGGCCTCACCGAGATCGATAGTGTCGAGTCCCGTGACAACTCGTCCATCGACACCTGCCAGCCAACTCTGTCCGCTGTCGATGCCGGCGGCGGTCATTTCCTGCCGCTGCCGCCACATGTGATCCCGGCCGCCAATGACATCGCGCAGCGCTTGCACGACCCACAGCTCCTTGCGGCGGCCCAGTTCCCGCTTCCGTCGGCTTAGGTCTCCGAGTAAGTGGCGAATTTCGTCCCGCTCAGGCGTTGTGGTGGTCGCCAGAGCCATGAACTCCTGTGTACGTCGAGCCTCGATCAGGCTCGCTTCACGGGCGCCGAGCGCGGCACGCCGCTCGGCAAGCTGCGCGAATTCGCCTGGCTGCACGAGCTCGCTGACTGGTGGAACCTTGCCGGTCAGCGCCCGCAACTCAGGCGTTGCGCGACGCGACAGGTCCAGGAAATCGGTGACAATTTCTGCGCTGAGGTCTAGCCGCTCCGTCATCGGATGACCGAGCCATCCCAACGTGTTCGCTTCCTGTGCGAGACGTTCGGCAATCTCCTGCAATGTGCCGGAATAGTCGCCGATATCGGGTGCATAGACGTAGGTCTCTTGCTCTCGGATCGAGCGCAGCTCGGCCAGCGCTGTCTGCTCCCGCTCCCGGGCGTCAGCCAGACGCCGTCGAAGCTCTGCTGCCTCCCTCTCGGCGGCCGGAGCGTTCCATCGGTCCGCCTGGTCTAGGATCGTCGTGACGGACCGCTCGAGATCGGCCTGCCCTCGCACTGCATCGTCGGTAACGCTGACGCACAGATCGCTGACATCGCTTGGAAGCTTGTCCTTGAGCACAGTCAGGGCGCGTGTTGTCGTGCTTGTGACGAGAACCCGTTGCCCGTGGGCTAAGAGGTCGCTGACTAGGTTTGCGATCGTGTGTGTCTTGCCTGTCCCTGGTGGGCCTTGAACGACCACAGTTTGATGGTCGGCCAACCGATCCCGGACTTGGCGCTGTTCTTCGTTCGCCGGCTTCGGGAAGTACACCTCTTCATCAGCGTAGGCGTGCTTCCAGGTCCGCTGGTCTGCGGCGAAGACGCGGCCGTCGGTGATCTCGGCGAACTGCCGCACACCTGAGGGCACCTCCAGCCCGGCGCGCAGCATTGAGACGATCTGCTCGCAAGCAGCGACAAACGACCTCCGGGTTCGCTCGCGCAGGATCAGTGCAGGCGCGAACGTCACGGTGGGCGCGTTTGCGCCGCTGTGACCAGCGGGCGGCGGTAGATCAGGGACGAAGGCGGCATCCGGGCCGGAGCCGTTCACCCAGGAGCGGAGGAGGACGGCCACACCGTCGGGCTCGCTGGCCCAGGGATCCTCAAGGCTCTCGAGGCCAGTACGGATCGCCTGGCGAAGCTCGTCTGATGCTGTGTCCTGCGGATCCAGCATGTCTTCTTCGAGCGCTGGAGGTCGCGCATCGGGCGACGGCACTACAGCCAGCCTTCCCGAGTCCAGATCGAGCTCGATCGTCGCGGCCATCGTCACAAGATGACGCCGAACATCCTGTCCACCAGACTTGGTGACCAGGCATCCGAACCCGAGAACGACCTCGTACGTCTCGGCGAGAGCTCGTGAATCTTGGTACATCGCATAGACCCGGTGGTAGGCGTCGCCCACCGCGGCCCGCGGCTGATCCTCTGCCGCCCATGCCTGCCAGACTGTGGCCCAATCCCTCAATGCGTCGGCGACTTCGGGATGATCCTGCAGCAAAAGCTCTTCGGTAACGGTTTCGAGATCGCCCTCAGGTGTCACGACCTCAACGGCCCGGACCGCAGTCCGGCTCAGCATCGGGGCTGGTCGTGAGGAGTCACGCAATGAGTGTTCAGTGATCCACGGCCTCAGAATGTTCGGTGGCGTCGGCGGTGGATCCCGCTCAACACGATCGATCGTTAGCCACACGCCCGGGTCGGAGGTTTCCTGTCCGAACTGCAGACCATCAGCCGCGGGCAAATCACCGAACCACATCACCGACCGATATGCCTCGACCGAACGGATGACCCTCGTCCGCAGCCGCTGTAGTTGGATCAAAAACTCGAAGATCCGCGCGGCCCGGTCATTCAAGGACCCGTCCGCCACAGACGAGCCCACCCCCTCTGACTCCACAGCCTTCCCCCAGCCTCATCCGCCCCTGGCAAGCCCGGCTTTGCGACAGCACCTGGCTCTAGACCAGATCAGCCAACAGGCTCGAGATGTCGATCGTCGTCCCGCCCCCCGGCGTACCACCACATGTTGATGATCGCTGTGGCGATCCAACCGTTACACCGCAGTCCGCTTGGATGTTGTATCTCCACACCGGTGGGATAAGGCTGCCGCCACAACGCCGCCGTCTCAAGCGGCTACATCACACTTGGATTCGAAGATCTCGGCCCACCTAGTTGCAGAGGAGTGGGCCTGTTCAACGACGAGTCCATGCGGCTACTGTCTTCCGAGCAGGTTGAGCGGTCGCGGCCACCGACAGTCAGCGGAGCCCGGCCTTGAACGGACTGGGGGCGGTGACTGTCCTGTCACACGGGAGACGACGCGTGCGGCATGTTGTCGTAGTGGCGTCTGCTGCCGTGGCAGGTATGGCTGGCGGGGCCTTGGTGTACTACGCCTTGCAGTGGACCGGGATCGGCGTTTACGTCAGTGTCGGCGGTGCGGCTGCGGTCCTCGGAGCTCTCGCCTGGCGATGGTTCATGAAGTCTGCCGTTGTCTCCGAGATCGATGTCATGCTTCCTCAGTTCAGCCGGATTACTTTCGCTGTCACGAAGGACCACCGTGTGTTGGCTCGCAGAATTCTGATCGAGATGTTGTCCAGGGTTGCAGTCCAACGGCTGCAGGCGGGTGAAGGCCGTGCTGATGAGGTGATCGCCTCCCTCCACCAACTGTTCCGCATCGTCAAGGAGTTGCTTTCGAGCGACGCCGAAACCCGCGTGCCATCGGGGCGCCCAGATGTCGATACTCTTGCCATGAACATGCTGAACGTTCACCTGCGCCCCTTCCAGACACGTTGGCATGGGCGGTATGAGGAATGGCGATCTGCGAACCAGCACACCTCTGAGAGCGAGTGGCCAGACAATGAGTTGTTCCGGGCCGAGCTCGAGGCGCTCCAAGACCAGCTTCGGCCAATTGCGGTCGCGTTGGCACAGTTCGCCGGCTACGAGAACTTTCATCGCATCATCGGGCTAGAAAGCGACTGAGCTCGATTGCGTGATCCCCGCGTCAAGGTTGAGCTGTTCATTTCCCACGCTTCAGAGGACAAGGATGAACTGGTGCGGCCGCTGGCCGCTGCCTTGCGCCGGACAGGTGTGACAGTGTGGTACGACGAGTACACGCTCACCGCCGGCGACAGTCTCTCTCGGTCGATTGACGCGGGCCTCTCGGTCACCCAGTTTGGGCTGGTCGTCCTGAGCCGGCACTTCATGAGCAAGCCATGGCCGGAGTATGAACTGCGTGGTCTGACCGCCCGGGAGATCTCCGGTACTGGCAAGGTGATCATCCCTCTGTGGCACGGCGTCGGTCGCGAGGACGTACTCCGCTTCTCGCCGACGCTGGCGGACAAGTTCGCCCTGACGACAGCCGGCCGCGAACTCGACGATCTGGTGACGGAGATCCTTCGTGCGACCCGCCCGGATCTTGCCGACAGACTGGCGACGTTCAAGAGGTACCTTCAGGCTCAGGGGCACGGAGAGATCCGACAGGTTCCGTTGGAGACAATCGCGGTGCTGCCGCCTCCGGAGACTATCGAGATCGAGAGCTATATCGCAGTTCGTGCTCTGAATGTCGTCAACACATTAGGCGCGGGCAACCCGCGGATCGTCGGAGATCTCATGGGCTTCCTGACCGCTCTCGCCCAGGATGACCATCCCGAGCCTGAGTTGCGGGAGTGGGAGAGGATGGCGGCGGTCTACATCATGGTTACTGGGCGCCATGCCACCACTTCGGTGGAGCGGGAGGAATTGGTGCTTGTTCTGCTCGCATTGTCTTTCGGTGACTATAGGGTCCTCGAAGACTCGCAGTTGCGCGGTGAACTACTGGATCTAGTAGGTGAGAAATGGCTCACCGTTAGTCGGGTAATTCAGAGTGATCGGGTGCAATTCTCTAATGTCGACCCAATCACTTCGGACTCCATATTCTACGGATCGTAAGTCTGACTATGATCAAGATTGGCGAGCCAGTAGGGCTTTGACTCTTGCATCAATCTCGGCAGCGATCCCGGAAGCATCAAGTGCCTCCCGGACCTTTCGACGCTGAGTCTCGAACCGGCTCGTGGGTAGATCAACATTGGCGGCTACTACCTCTGCCTCCTCTGCGAGTTCGGCGAGTTGCCGATGTGCTGCTTTCGCTACGTCATAGAGTGGAATCGGCAGCTGGAAGATGTGCTTGTCGAAGTCTCGCGGGTTGTGTTCACCTCGGGCCTGTAGCGGTCGAACCGCCATTGTCAGCACGGCGGAGTTCAATATCGCGGTTAGGAAACGCGCTTCATCGAGCGTCGTGACATCCGCCCAATATAGTTTATGATCAATGATGGCCGATGTGTCGGTAATGATGCCGGCGGCGAGATACATTCCGCTCTTAGTGTAGGCAACGCGATGACCGCTGGTTGCCAGTTGCCGAGAGAGGCCGCTGTGATAGTCCAGCCGTGCCATGAGATCAAGACGGTCGCTTGCGCGATCTTCAAGCCAGGCGGCCTCTGCCTCGCGCCACCATTGGGCCAAGCCTGGGTAGGCATCTATGAGATCATCATCGCCTCTCAATAGATGCCGACCTTCCCTGGGGATGATCGCCTGCTGCGGGGCAAGGATCCTGTGCGGCAGGACAGAGTCTCCGAGATACATGGAGTGGATAAACCTGCTCTCGACGATTCCCCGCAGTGGTTCACGGTGCTTCCACGGCGGCTTCTCGAGAACGCTTCTGCGACTTCGAACCGCAGAGCGGCCCTGGCCTGTGCCTAATGGGCTGACGGAATCTTGTTCGACCATGAAGAGAACTCGCGGCACCACGGTTGCTCCCTGGGCAAATCGGTCTGAGTATGCGGATCGGCGAGTCGTGGACCTAGGCGGAGGCTCGCCGATGATGCGGGTTGTGTGCTCCGCAGCCTCGGCTCTCGTCGCGTGGTCGGTGTCGAACCGGCCCATCCATATCTCTGCAGTTGCGTCTAACGCAGACGGACCCTTCGCGCCCGTCGCCGCTGGCCCCTGACCACGCAAGCAGGTACTTTGAAGAATGCGGGCTTGATCTGATGAAGATCCCAGGCTCTGTCGAATGAGACGTTAACTTCAAATTCCGGGCCGCCCAGACGACCTGACCTGAACCCTGCATACTGACCTCGTGAGAGCAACGCCCCGGGCATGACGTAGCTGAATCTCCCCCCAGGCTTCAGATATAATTCGATACAGCGAGAGACAAAGAGTGCCGAGAGATCCTGATGGGTCGCTAGGGCTGCGCCCGCCCACTGGCCGCGCTCTTTGCTCATCGCTCGAAATGTCCGTTTCTGAGGCTCTGTCATGAATCGGTAGGACAGCCACGGCGGGTTGCCGATCAGGATGTCCACCTGATTATCCTGACGGGCGAACCAAACGGGACGCGCTAGATTGCGAACGTAGTAGCCCCAGATGTGGTTCTTTTCCGCATCATGGAGCTCGCACATCCGTTTGAAGGTCTCTCTCAGTGTCGGCTGGTCCTCATCCTTGATCGCGAAACCGCGGAAGATGCGGCTAAGGGACGGGATGCGCGCTCCACGGGCTCGTCGCGTGGCCATTCGGGCTAGTTCGGAGACCAGTAGATCAAACTGCTCGGCGTCAGCGATTACGCTGTCCGGAAAACGAAGTTGGTCGGCAACATCAAGTCGATCCGTGAACAGCTCGAAGTCGCTGTCGATTGGTACCCCGAGTCCGGCATAGGAAAGAAGGGTCGATTCCTGGCCCCATTGCAACGAGTCCCCGAGGTAGACCGGCACGGACAGTGGCGGACGATCGCTAGCCCGAAGCCGAGCCTCGCCGATCGCCAAGAGATAGGTCACCCGAGCGAGCGTCACTGCGACGGGATGCACGTCGACTCCGAAGACATGGCTGGCTACGCCCCGAATCGATTGTGGCCCATCGAGTCCGGCGGCATCGGCCGCCGCAAGATAGTGTCGGATGGCGTGGAAGAGGAAAGTTCCGCTGCCGCAGCTGGCATCCAGTACGCGCTGCGACAACGGTTCGTCGATGGTGCTAGCGATCACCTCATCTGCCAGCCAGCCTGGAGTGTAGTACTCGCCGAGTAGGTGACGACTTTCCCTGCTGATGATGGATTCGTACAGGATCTTCATCACGTCGTGTTCGACGCGATCCCATGCAAAACGGGTCAACCGGCCTACAAGACTCATGACGAACTGCTCGCCGCCTGGCACCTCAGCGACCCAATCGAAGAAGTCGGCCTCGACTACACCACGCACCTGCGCATCGAAGAACCGCACTCCGGACATGATCGCGGCTGCATCCAGCCCGGGTTCGTCCAGGTCAATGCCAAGGACGGCGTGCCCGATCACCTCAGCCATAATTACCAGCAAGGTGTGATTGATGAACAGCTCATCGTCATCGGTGAAGTTTGTGCCCTGGGCGGTCTTGAGTAGACGACCCCAGAGTGAGCGTTTGACCTGAACGGTGGGCAGGTGGCGGAAGCGGTTATAGATGGCCGATAGCTCGGCTACGTCGTAGGCATGAGCAGGGCTGTCAGCTCCGAGCTTTCGGGAAATTTGGGCAGGCGACGGCTCAATCTGGCTTCCGGTGGCGAGAACTGCTTCGATCCACGACAACAGGTGGCTGGTGTCGCTCCTGCCTGTATCGACCGTCAGTTCCGCTACCGCGTCGATGCCGTCCCCGTTGTGGTGGTAGAGGCGCCAATCGGCGCCATCCGTCAGCAGAGCCGCGTAGCGGTGACCCGTCAAGCGCGTACGAGCCTCGACGGCCACTGACAGTTCGCGCTCCGCGGTTTGAAGGACTCCGCGTTTCCGCAGATCGCTACGGACCTCGATGATCGTGGCCCCACGTTCGACCACGATGCGGCGGCGGTCGTCAGGGCGTGTTGTTGCCTCGGCTCCAAGGGAGTGCTCATCAAGGCCGAGGTGGCCCATCAACAGTAGCTGTCTGACGTCCGCCTGAACCATCGTTTCGTCACGGTCGGGACTGCGATTCGCCATGCGCCGTACCAGCCCAGCTACCTGGAGGTCCCCTCTGATCGCGGGGGCGCCGGCGCCACGTTTCGGGAGAAGCGGGACCTCTCCGAGCGGGGGCTCGACCTCGTGCGGTTGGTCGGTCAACAGTCGGAGGAGCCGTTCGCTGCCCTTGACCGTGTAGCTCGCGACGTTGTAGTGAGTGCCAGAGGCGCGTCCGACCCAGTCCGGAATATGGTCGGCCGAACCACCCGGGAGAACAACCGGGAGGAACCGACGCCTGGCCGCGTCGGGATCGGCGTAGAACTCGTCTCGAATCAGGCCAGCTTCCCATCGCACGCCCCTACCAACATCAGGCGACGCGTCGCCTTCCGCACGTTGCCGATAGGCAGGTGAGGCGATGAGGAGAACGAACCGCGCAGCTCGCAGTTGGCTCCGCATCCAACTCGGCCAGTCTTGCGGCTGCTCTGCTGCAGACAAGTCGATATGGGCGTCGATGCCATGCTTGCGAAGGAACACCCACAACTTGCGGACGCGCTCCTCGTGCGCAGCGTCATCGTGTGCGTACGAGATAAATACCCGACTGAGGAGCGAAACAGGGATTTCTTCTCCGGACAAACCGCTGCCTCCCTAAGGCGCGCGCCTCGGCCGTGCGACGCGCATCAACTGGCGCCCCGCCGACCCTTGCGGTAAAGGCACCTCCTACGCCGACGAACACGTCCTTCGCTTAGCAAGGCTGACATTTTGGCGGGAGACTTTGAAGGCCTGGCTGCTGGCGGATTGAGTCCACCTATCGATTGGGTCTTACTCCCGGGGATAGGACCGGGTCTCGAGCCCGGCGAGACATGAGCGCCGCAGCCGAGGAGTGATGTATGACTATCTGGTCGGTGGGGGTGATCGTGCAGTGGCTAGTGGCTGCCTACGCTCTTGGCATCGGTAGTGTCTGGCGCCCGGAGGATCCACCGCCGCTGCCAGTCACCGCACCAAACTGACTAGGTGAAGCCGGTTGCGCCGCAGCCTTGGGTGCGCGCGTGATGTCACGATGCGCAATGATGCTCCTTGTGACGCATCGGCAGCTGCCGACTGTGCGCCGCCTGTTCCGACGGCGCGCCCAGGCTCCTGCTGGACGTCGAACGTTCGTCGTAGAGCCAGCCTCGTAAGGAGCCTTGTGAGCACCCTCGGTAGTTTCATCTGGTCGATCGCCGACCAGCTTCGGGGTCCCTACCGTCCCAACCAGTACGGCAACGTGGTTCTCCCGCTCACGATCCTGCGTCGCCTCGACTGCATCCTCGAGCCCGACCGGGAGACGGTGCGAGAGCTGGCGACCAAGTACGAGAACCCCAACCGGCTCAAGGCCGAGGTCAAGAAGGCCACTGGTCGGCCGTTCTACAACACCTCGAACTATTCCTTCGCCAATCTCCTCACAGACGCCGACGGGCTGGTGGACAACCTCGCCGACTACATTGACCAGTTCTCGCCCGATGTCGACGTGTTCGAGTACTTCGACTTCAAGAAAGAGATCCTCGCCCTGGAGAAGGCAGGGCTCCTGCGCGAGGTCATCACGTCTTTCAAGGCTGTCGACCTGCATCCAGATGTGGTTTCCAACGCAGACATGGGCGACGCGTTCGAGTACATTATCCGCAAGTTCAATGAGGCCGCGAACGAGACGTCCGGGGACCACTACACACCCCGGGACGCGATCCGGCTGCTGGTTGACCTGCTCTTCGCCGAGAAGGACGCCGACCTCACCGAGGCCGGCATCGTCCGCACGCTGTACGACCCCACCGCGGGCACCGGGGGCATGCTCTCCTTGGCCGAGGAGCACCTGCTGGCGCAGAACCCCGACGCGAAGCTGAGCCTGTACGGCCAAGAGTACAACCCGCAGTCGTACGCGATCTGCAAGTCCGACCTGCTGGCCAAAGGCCACGATGCGACTAACATCGCCTTCGGTAACACGCTCACCGACGATGCGTTCCAGGGCCGTCAGTTCGACTTCTGTATGTCCAACCCGCCCTACGGCGTCGACTGGAAGCAGTATGTCAAGGCGGTCACGAAAGAGCGCGACGCAGCTGGCGAATACGGTCGATTCGCTCCCGGCCTCCCGTCGACCTCAGACGGACAAATGCTCTTCCTGCTTCACCTGGCACACAAGATGCGAGCGCCGGAGGACGGGGGTGGCCGGGTCGGAATAGTGATGAACGGCTCGCCGCTCTTCAATGGCGCCGCCGACTCCGGCCCTTCCAACATCCGCAAATGGTTGCTTGAGGCAGACCTGGTCGAGGCGATCGTCGCGCTGCCTACCAACATGTTCTTCAACACCGGCATTGCCACTTACATCTGGATCCTCGACAACGTCAAGCACCCCGACCGTCGGGGCCTCGTCCAGCTCATTGACGGCACCTCGTTCTGGACCAAGATGCGCAAGAATCTGGGCTCCAAGGGACGCGAGATCAGCGACCAGGATCGCGCCCACGTCGTCAAGCTGTATGCCGACTTCGACGGCGCCGACCCTGACTACGCCAAAGTGCTACGCAACGACCAGTTCGGCTACTGGACCATCACTGTTGAGCGGCCCCTGCTCGGCGAGGACGGCAAGCCCGTTGTGGATCGCAAAGGCAAGCCAAAGCCTGATTCCAAGAAGCGCGACACCGAGAACGTACCTTTCACCTATGGCGGCTCAACGGCCGGGTCGGCAGGACAGGCCGAGGTCGTCCAGGCATACTTCGACGCCGAGGTGAAGCCGCACGTACCGGACTCATGGATCGACGGGGCCAAGACAAAGACCGGCTACGAGATCCCATTCACCCGTCACTTCTACAAGTACGTCCCGCCTCGGCCGCTCGCTGAGATTGACGCCGACCTGGAGAAACAGGTCGCCAAGATCCTCGACCTGCTGCGAGAGGTCGAGTCGTGACTTGGAGCGAGCGCCGCGTGCAGGAGATGGCGGACCTGATTAATGGTTTCCCGTTCGACTCTGCCGACTTCTCGGATGATGCCGATCTGCCGCTCGTGCGGATCCGCGACATTCTCGGCGACTCGTTCGAGACTTTCGTCTCGTCTGACGTCGTTCCGGAGTCGGCCATGATTCGTAACGGGGATGTACTGGTCGGCATGGATGGCGACTTCAACGTCGTCCATTGGTTACGCGGCACGGCAGCCTTGAACCAGCGTCTCTGCCTGCTTCGGGCGAACGGGCGCGCAGACATGAGATTCCTTGCCTACGCGCTGCCAGCGCATCTCCAGGTCATTAACGACCTCACCTACGCGACAACGGTTAAGCATCTGTCATCGAGTCAAGTACGTGGCATCCGTATGACCGCTCCGGATCCCGAAGAGCAGCGCGCCATCGCCGACTACCTCGACCGCGAAACCGCCCGCATCGACACACTCATCGATGAGCAGCAGCGCCTAATCGAGATGCTCGGAGAGCGTCGGACCGCGGTGGTTGACGCGACAGTCTGGTATGGGCTTGACCCGGAGGCTGCCCGCGAAGCAACCGGCATCGACCCGGCGCCATCTGCGCCCGCCCACTGGCAGAGGGTTCGTAACAAGAACCTCTTCTTCGAGTCCTCGGCGCTGTCCGTGAACGGCGAAGAAGAGCTGCTGACCGTCTCGCACTTGACAGGCATCACGCCACGCTCGGAGAAGCAGAACGTCAACATGACTGAGGCTGAAAGTCTGGTGGGGTACAGGTGTGTTGAAGCCGGGGATCTGGTCATCAACACTATGTGGGCATGGATGGGCGCACTCGGCGTATCGAAGATCTCAGGGATTGTCAGCCCGGCGTACGGCGTGTATCGGCCCTTGGCTCAGGTCGAATTGGAGCCCCGGTTCTTCGACTACCTCTACCGATCGCGCCCATACATCATTGAGATGACGCGCCACTCGCGGGGCATCTGGGAGTCACGCCTACGGCTGTATCCCGAGTCGTTCCTTCGGTTGCATGTCGTCGTACCGCCAGTCAGTGAGCAGCGTCGAATCGCCGACCATCTAGATGAGCAAATCACCAAGCTCGACAGGCTCATCACTGAGGCAGAGCGCTTCGTGGAGCTTGCTCGTGAGCGTCGTGCGGCGTTGATCGCGGCGGCCGTGACGGGACAGCTCGACGTGCGGGAGATGACGTGATGGCCGATCACAACGAGATCGTCTTCGAGGCTGAGATCTGTGCGTATCTTGAAGACCACGGATGGCTGTACTCGGCTAACGATACCGGCTATGACCGGGAGCGGGCGCTCTTTCCCGCGGACCTGTTCGCCTGGCTGGAAGAGACCCAACGGGCGGCGTACGAGAAGGCTCTCAATGCGGCGGGATCGGGGGCGAAGTTTCTCGACGTGCTGGTTGCGGCGCTCGACAGGCCTCTCGAACATGGCGGTGGGACGCTCAATATCCTGCGTAACGGCGTTCAGTACATCGGTGGTGGCCGGTTGAAGATGGCGCAGTTCCAGCCCGAGACCACCTTGAACGCGACTACCAACGAGCAGTATGAGGCGATGCGGGTGCGGGTGATGCGGCAGGTGCGCTTCTCCACCGCCGACCGGCGCAGCATCGACCTCGTCTTCTTCGTCAACGGGCTTCCGGTTGCCACTGTGGAGTTGAAGACCGAGTTCACCCAGTCCCTCGAGGAGGCGATCAACCAGTACCGCAAGGACCGAAACCCGTTGACCAACGGGAGGCCGGAACCACTGTTGTCGTTTGGGCACCGGGCATTGGTGCATTTTGCAGTCTCCAACGACCTGGCCGCGATGACCACCCGGCTCGAGGGTGAGAAAACGCACTTCCTACCGTTCAATGTCGGCGATGAGAATGGCGCGGGGAACCCGCCGGGTGAGGGTGGTCAGTCGGCGACAGCGTATCTGTGGGAGAGAGTCTGGGAGAAAGATGCCTGGTTGAACATCATCGGCCGGCTGATGATCGTGGAGACCAAGGAAGAGTGGGACGTCACCACAGGCACGTCTGTGCGGCGCACGAGCATGCTGTTCCCTCGGTTCCACCAGTGGGAGGCCGTGACGAAGATCGTGGCCGCGGTGGCTGAGGAGGGGGTAGGTCGTCGCTATCTGATCGAGCACTCGGCAGGGTCGGGAAAGACGAACACCATCGCCTGGACCGCGCACCGGCTGGCGCGCCTACACATAAACGATAGAAAGGTCTTCGACACGGTGGTCGTGGTCGTGGACCGCACCGTGCTCGATGGGCAGCTTCAGGAGGCCATCCGGCAGATCGACGGGTCCGGGAAGATCGTGGCCACGATCAGCCCGGAGGACGTCCGCAAGGCCGGGGCGAAGTCAAAATCCGGGCTGCTGGCGACCGCGCTGAAGAATCGGGAGCTGATCATCGCGGTGACCGTGCAGACCTTCCCGTTCGCCCTCGACGAGATCCGGGCCGACTCATCCTTGATGGGGCGGCGGTTTGCGGTGATCGCGGACGAGGCTCACTCCTCGCAGTCGGGCCAGATCTCCTCCAAGCTCAAGGCTGTGCTGACGGCTGAGGAGGTCAAAGAGATTGAGGACGGCGGGGAGGTCGACGTTGAGGCGATCCTGGCCTCGGAGATGACTGAACGGGCCGACTCCGAGAACATCTCCTACTTCGCGTTCACGGCGACACCGAAGAACAAGACTCTCGAGCTCTTCGGTCGAAAAGGTCCTGACGGGAAGCCAGCCGAGTTCCATCTCTACTCGATGCGGCAGGCGATCGAGGAGGGCTACATCCTCGATGTCCTTAAGGGTTACCAGTCTTACGACACTGCGCTGAAGATCGCGGGTAGGGCTGAGAGTGGTGATGGCGGTGAGGTGGAGGAGGCCACGGCGCGTAAGGGACTGATGCGGTGGGTGAAGCTGCACCCGACCAACATCAGCCAGAAGGTGCAGATCATCGTCGAGCACTTCCATTCCAACGTCGCTCATCTGCTGGAGGGCAAAGCGAAAGCGATGGTGGTGACGGACTCACGCAAAGCTGCGGTCAAGTACAAGAAGGCGATTGATGCCTACATCGCCAAGCGGGCAGCCGAAGACGCCTCGTACAGCTACCGCACTCTGGTCGCCTTCTCTGGATCGAAGACGATGGATGAGGACGAGGAGTGGGCCTGGGAGTGGGGGCCGCAGCCAAGCAAGGATGACGAGTTCACCGAGGCCAATATGAACCCCGGTGCCGGCTCAGACCTAGCCGCTGCCTTCAAAGGCGCGACTTACAAAATTATGCTGGTTGCCAACAAGTTCCAGACAGGGTTCGACCAACCGCTGCTCACGGCAATGTACGTCGACAAGAAGCTTCCCGGGCTCACTGCCGTACAGACGCTCTCCCGGCTCAACCGCACGCATCGCACCGCGGGCGGAGAGCAGAAGCGCAAGACGTTCGTCATCGACTTCGTGAACAAGCCCGAAGACATCCGGGCTGCGTTTGAACCGTACTTCACCAATGCCACCCTGGAGACCGAGACCGACCCGTACGTTGTCGTCCACCTCGCCACCAAGCTGGCCCAGGCGGGGATCTACACGCAGGAGCAGGTGCGCGAGGTCGCTGAGCTGTGGGTCACCCGGAAGGGCAACAATGCGCTCTCGGCCGCAATCGGCCCGCCCAAGCACGATTTCGCCCGCCGCTATGCGGCCGCGATCGAGGCCGACGACAAGGTCACGCTCAACACCCTCGACCTCTTCCGCAAGGACGTGTCTACCTACGTCCGGCTCTACGACTTCATGAGCCAGATCGTCGACTACGGTGACCCGGAACTGGAGATGCTGTCGATCTTCTTGCGGCTTCTGGAGAAGGTCATCGCAGAGTCATCCTGGACCGCGGAGGTCGACCTCTCCGACGTGGTACTTGTCGGGGTTAAGCACAACAAGGGCATCGCGGTCGACATTTCGCTGACCGGCGACGGGGCGCTCAAGGGCATCACAGGGGCAGGCACCGGCACCCGGAAGGAACCGAAGTACGTTGCATTGCAGGTTGTCATCGACAAGATGAACGACCTCTTCGGCGCCGAGTCATTCGCCGCGTCTCAGGTTCGCGAGTTCGTGCAGTCTCTGGTGGAGCGGCTGCTCGCCTACCCGGACTTGGTCAACCAGACCAAGGTGAACTCGAAGAAGCAGTTCATGGAATCTCGGGACTTCCAGGCAGCGGTCTCTGAAGCGGTCGTCGAGAACCAGGCAGCCCACAACACTATGGCCGACTACTTCTTCAGCGACGGACCTGGCATCAACGCTGTCATCGTCGCGCTTGCGGACGCCTTCTACGAAGCCGCGGTCGATCGGCAGACGGATACCTAAGCGGGTGGCCCGGCCGAGCACCGTGTCGCCTGTCAGCGGTTGGCCGCTCCTAAGCCGGTCAACCGCATAGGCTTCAACGCAGAGATGATCCCGTCGGCGTTGGGAGACACTTCACGCTGGTATGAGAGCTCTGACTGCGTGGCGCAGGCGGTCGGCGGCGGTCTGATCGGTCGGGTGGCTGTTCACTAGGTCGAGGCTAGTTGTCGCGGTATTTGCTCCGGGCGAAGGCACAGCGCGGTCGGTGGTTCCCATGTTGGTTACGGTTTGGTCGGCGGGCTGCACTGCCAGCTGCGTTGCCTTGCTCAGGTACGGCGTTCCAATCGGATCGCAGGCACGAAGGGCGTGCTCGTCGCATGCCCGCGGGTGGCGAGCCGCGTCAGGACGGTTGTGGGCAGACGGCGCTGGCCACGGGTAGTCGGTGGCGGGCGGTAGCCCGCGGGTTCCGGGCGGTAGCCCGGAGGAGAACTGAGGGTGGGCGGGTGCGCGCGTAGCTGGCGCGACGGAGGAGTGGTGCGTAGCACGCGGGGATGGTCTTTCCGGTGGGCTAGGGCAGGGGCTTCCTTTGGTATTCGTCTAGGACTAGGGAGGTGGTGGCTGGGCCTAGGCGGCCGATGGTGTCGACTAGGCGGGTTAGTGTGCTGGCGTTGGGGGTGTGGATGTCGAGGAGGAAGCAGTCTTCGCCGGTTAGGCGGTAGGCGGCTGTTATTTCTGGCAGTTCGGTGAAGAGGTTGAGGGCCTCGGGGATTCTGGCGTGGGTGGTGCGGAGTCTGACGATGGCGTGGATGTTGAGGCCGAGTTGGGCTGGGTCGACGATTGCTGTGTAGCCCTTGATTACTCCCTGGCGTTCTAGTCGCTGGATTCTGGCGGAGACGGCGGGCTGGGAGAGGTTTACTCGGCGGCCGATGTCGGCGCCGCTGAGGCGGCCGTCCTGTTGGAGGATGGCGAGGATCTCGCGGTCGGTGGCGTCCAATGGAATCGTCCTTTCTGATGCCGACTGCTTTGGAATCATCGAGAACGCGGGGTGCGGCCGAGGGATTCCGTCACGATGGCAGCTCCACTGATCGAGGAGGGGCCGCGTATGCGTTACGTCATGGTGCCGGGCTGGAACGGGTCGGACGCCGACCACGGCAGTCGGTTTGGGAGGCGGACTGGTTGCCCGGGGCAACACGTATCGTACCGGCGTCGTGGTCGCATCCTGATCGTGATGACTGGGTGGATGCCATCGACCGGTGCGTTCGGGCGGGCGAGGGTGACGTGGTGCTGGTGGCGCATAGTCTTGGGTGCTTTGCCGTGGCTCAGTGGTTGGAGTCTGGGGGTGATCGGCGGGTGCGTGGTGCCTTCCTCGTTGCGCCGCCTGACGAGCGTGCCGAGAGCTTTCCCGCCGAGCTGCTCTCCAGTTTTATGGAGCCGGTTGTGGTCGGCGTTCCCGCGCTGCTGGTTGCGAGCGAGAACGATCCGTACTGCGCGCTCGAGGCCGCCGGTCGGATTGCCGGGGAATGGCAGGTTCCCCTGGTCAGTGCGGGTGCGCAGGGGCACATCAACTCCGCGAGCAAGCTCGAGGACTGGCCTGTTGGTCAGCGGCTTCTGACTAGTTTCGTGGCTGGCCTGGTGCGCTGATCTAGGCTCGGGGGTATGGCAGAGGCGAAGTCGCGTAAGGCGTTGTTGGCGACGTTGGGTGTGCTGGGTGCGGTTCCGGTGGCTAGCGGGCTCAGTGGCATCCTTGGGGGTCCGAAAGGGGCGCCGGGCGGTGGGGCGACCACGGCGAGTGTCGACAACGAGTATCGGTTTGTGAACACGTTTTGGACCATGGCCGGGCTGGTGTTGTGGTGGTCGATTCGGCGGCCGGAGGAACGGGCGACGGCGACCCGGGTCGTGCTGGGGACTGCTGCCTTGGGTGGGGTGCCGCGGATCATTTCGACGCGCCGCGTGGGTAAGCCGCACCCGGCGTTCCGCGCCGCGCTGGTGCTGGAGTTGGTTGTCGTGCCGGTCGTGCTGCTGTGGCACGCTGCCGTCGTCCGCAGCAAAGAGCGTCACACCGACTGACTGACCGCCGCGCGCCCGTGGCGGTACACGCTGACCACTACGCCGAAGCGCTGCTCGGGTGGGCTGGCCGGCTTGAGGTCGTGGACGAGCTTGTCGAGGTGTGTGGTCAGTGCGGCGGCCTGGTGTTCGGTCAGGCGTAGGGTCCGGTGATTCAGCAGTGCCTGCTTGTCGCCGGCGATCTCGTTGGCCAGGTTGCTCATCATCGCGAACAGCGCGGCATTGTCCGGTCCGCCCTCGAACTTGATGGCCTTGGCCGGGCGAACGTAGTACTGCTCGGTGCCGCCGCGCACAGTGCGCGTGGATCCCTTGTGTACGAGGCCGGCCTCGACGAGCACTGCCAGGTGGTGCGCGACGTTTCCCTTGTTGATCATCAGGCGATTGGTCAGCTGGCTGACGGTCGCCGCGCCCTCCCCGAGCTCTAGCAGCAAGCGGTGCCGGGTCGGATGGGACAGGGCACGGGCATGGGCTGCGCTGGTGGCGTCGAAGAGCTCTGGCGGATTCACGAATCAAGCGTCAAGAGCAGTTGTCGCTTTGTCAAGGCCGCTGCTGGACTGGGGACATGACGATTACCCCGCACTTGAACGAACGAATCGCCGCCCTGGTCAGCGAGAACTACGTCTTCCCCGAGGTTGCCGAGGCCATCGTGGCCGGGCTGGCCGACGTCGACACGGGCTCCGTCGACACCGATCCGGTCGAGACCGCCGCCCGGCTGACCGAGCGTCTGCAGGCGGTCAACCAGGACCGGCATCTCCGCGCGCGATACCGCCAGTACGGCGCTCTGTCCCGTCCCGACGACTGGGAGCGGCATTACGCGGCCGAGGCGGTCCGCAATGCCGGCGGCATCAGCCGGGTGGAGCGGTTGGCCGAAAACACTGGCCTGCTGGCCATCGCGCCGTACACGTCGCCGGTACATATGGCCGAGCGGTACGTCGTCGCCGCCTTCGAACTGCTGGCCGGCGTCGACCGGTTGATCATCGACCTGCGCGCCGGTCGTGGCGGCGTCCCGGAGACGGTGGCTTTCATCTGCGGCTATCTCCTCGGCGACGAGCCCGTGCACCTGCAGGACCTCGTCGCGCGCGACGGCAGCGTCCGGCAGTTCTGGACGAACCCCGCCGCCGGACGGCTGCCGTTGTCGGTTCCCATCTGCGTGCTGACCAGCGCTAACACCTTCTCCGGATGCGAGGAGCTGGCCTACAACCTCCAGGTCCACGGCCGCGCGACGGTGATCGGCGAGCGAACCGGCGGCGGTGCACATCCGTGCGAGATCTTCGAGGTGACCGATACCTTGGAGCTGACCGTGCCGATCGCCCGTTCGGTGAACACCGTTACTGGCACCAACTGGGAGCAGGTCGGTGTGATCCCGGACGTCGAATGCCAGGCCGAGGCCGCTCTCGAGCACGCGCTCAACAGCCTCGGGACCCCGAAAGTCCAGGCCTGAGGTATCACCTCGGCGGGTGATGGCGGTGACGCTCTATCGTTAGGCGGCATGAGCTACCCGCAGCAGCCGCCGCCGTTCCAGCCGCAGGCTCCGCAGCAGTTCCAGCCGCAGCAGTTCCAGCCGCAGGCCCCGCAGCAGTATCAGCCGCAGGCTCCGATGGGGATGCTGCATCTGACCATCCAGGGCAGCGTCATGACGAGCAGCTTCATCCCGCCGACTGTGCATCTGAACGGACACCCGGTGCGGGTGAAGTACGGCCGGAACGACATTCCGGTCTTCGCCGGGCCGCTGCACATCGACGTTCATTGCCAGTGGATGCGCCGCTTCGGCATGGCCGGACTCGACTGCACCGTGCAGCCGAATCAGGCGGTGCCGGTGTTCTATGCGGCGCCGTACCACCAGTTCGCCAATGCCGGGAGCATCGGCCACAGCAAGGTGAAGCGCAACGGACTCGGCTTCTTCCTGGGCCTGATGGGAGGGATCGTCGCCTTCGTTGTGCTGATGATTCTGCTCTCTGCACTCGGCTAGCCATCACTCTCTTCTCCGGCATGTTCCTCGAGCACCTGCAGTACCTGCGGAGGGCCGCTGGTCTCGGGGTTCTGGCGATAGAGCGCAAGGCCTTCGGCTGCGAACTGTCGGGCTAGGTCGGGTTGGCCGCAGAAGCTGAGTCTGAGAGCAGCGCCGGCCAGGGCTCGGACCAGTTCCTGGTGGTGTTGGTCGTCCTCGTCCGCGAGGGTACGGCGGATCGCGAGGCCGGTGCGGATGACGGCGAGTGTCTCGTCGGTGGCGCCGAGCGGACCGAGGGTGTGACCGACCCGTTCGCACATTGTCGCGTAGCTGGGTCGGGCGGCTGGGTTGCTATCGCTGAAACTCCGCAGCAGTTCAAGCGCTTCGTACCAACGTGTCTTGGCTTCTGGGACGCGGTCCACGTCCACCAGGCTGGTGCCGAGCCAGCGGACAGCTTCCGCGTACGCCGGTAGCCGGTCCGGGTCGTCGGCGACCAGTGCACGCTCGTGGTCGACCAGGGATTCGGAGACGTGCAGGATCTCAGCGGGGCGGTCCAGATGGTAGAGGACCCTCCTCAAGCGGTCTGCGTCGTCGGTGACCTCGTCACGTAGGTTCGGATCGGAGACGGCCAAGCGGCGGCGGATCGTCCAGACTTCCTCGGCGGGTGGGAGTGCGCGTTCCCAGTGCTCGCCGTCGCTCAGTGAGATCACCAGGTTGGCCAGGTTGCGGGCGAGGTGGCCCTCGTGCAGCGTGACCTGTTGCCGGTTGACGGTGATCGCTTCTTCGGTGATGGGGATTGCATCGGCTTCGCGGTCGAGTTGCCCGAGGGTCACGGCGAGTCGGTTGAGGGCCTCGGCCAGCTGTGGCGTTCGGGCTGTGTCGTGCGCGACCGCTGCCCGCCAGGCGTCGGCGGCCTCGCGGGCGGCCGGCAGAGCATCTTCGTGCCTGTCGAGCACGGTGAGCAGACGCCACCGCTGATCGTGCGCGGTCGCCAGCCGCCAGAGCTCGTTGTCGCGGTACCGCACGACCTTCCGGAGGCGACGCGCGGCCTTGGCGTAGTACTTCCCGGCCTCCTCGAGATCGGACCTCGCGAAGCTCCAATTGGCCACCAGCACGTACCCGAGCGCCAACCCCAGATGGGGGGAAACCTTCCAGTCGGAGGCGAAGACCAAGACGACGAGTAGACCGAGCGTGACCAGGCTGTGGCCGCCGCGCCAGCCACTGATCCAGGTCACCACACCGACCAGCGCAGCGACGGTCCCAAGCCACGCCCCCAAGCTGCGGAGCACCTGGCTGGTCAGATTGTCCGCTGTCTTTGCCATGGTCGTCTCCTCGCCGTTGCATAGATAGATGCGCGCCGGCGACGATCAGTTCCTGAGGCTTCTTACCGGAACGACCAGTAGTGCGAGCAATGCGGCTGCCGCGGCGGTGATGGCGGCGAAGGTGAAGCCGTTGGTGAAGCCGGCACCGGTGGTGCCTGCGATGCTGGCTGCGGCGATGCTGGACACCACGGCGACGCCGAGGGCGGCTCCGAATTCGTGGAAGGTGCTCAGCAGCCCGGACGCCGTACCGGCTTCGTGGTGCGCGACCTGGCTGAGGGCGGTGACCGACGAGGCGACGAAGGCTGCGCCGATGCCGGCCGCGCCGATGCTGATGCCGATCACCACGGTCGCTGGGTCCGCCCAGATCGCGGCGATCGCCGTACCAGCGGCTGCGATCAGCAGACCGACGACAGCGACCGTGCGTGCGCCCGTGCGACCGATTGCCTGGCCGGCGGCTTGTGCGCCGAGGATCGTGGCCACCGCGACCGGCAGGAACAGCAGACCGGTGCGCAGTGCGCCGTACCCCTGGTGGTGTTGCAGGTAGAACGATCCGAGGAAGAACACCGCGATCATCAACGCGGTCGCCACCAGGATCAGAAAGGTGCCTGCGGCAACTGGTCGGCGGGCCAGGATCCGCAGGTCCATCAGCGGAGACTTCACAGTGCGCTGTACGACGGCGAACACCGTGTACAGCACGATTGCCGCCGCCAGTGTGCCCAGGGTCCGGCCGCTCAGCCAGCCCGCGTCGCCGGCGTTGATCAGCGCGTAGATCGCCGTACCGGTTCCTGCGGTGATCAGCAGCGCGCCGGGGACATCGAGGCGAGTCCGCGGTCCGGTCGGCAGGTCGCGTGGCAGCGTGCGGCTCAGCAGGGCGAACACGATGATGCCGATCGGCACGTTGATGTAGAACACCCATTGCCAGCCCGGGCCAGCGGTCAGTAGGCCACCGAGCAGTACGCCGATCGCCGAGCCGCCGCCGCCCAGCGCCGACCAGATGCCCAGCGCCTTGTTGCGTTCGTCGCCATGGAAGGTCTTGGTCACTACCGACAAGGCAGCCGGTGACAGCATTGCCGCTCCGATGCCCTGCGCCACGCGGCCACCGATCACCAACGCGGCGCTGTCGGCCAGGCCGGTGACCAGGGAAGCAACGGTGAAGACGAGCAGTCCGGTCAGTACGACGCGGCGCGCGCCCAGCAGGTCTGCTGCCCGGCCGCCCAGCAGCATCAGTCCGCCGAACATCAGGGTGTAGGCGCTGACCACCCAGGTCAGGGTGTCGCGCGCCAGACCCAGATCGGTGCCGATGTGCGGCAGCGCGATCGCGACCACGGTCACGTCGAGGATCAGCATGAACTGCGCGACACCCAGCAACGCCAGCAGGCGCCAGCGCCGAGGGTCCGCGGCCACGGTCTCGCCAGTAGTCATGGCGGTAACTCCAATTCGTACAGTGGTGTATGAGTTAGTTCTGTTACCGTAACTCGTACACCTGTGTACGACAAGAGGGGGAATCGATGACGGCGAAACGAGCCGACGCGCAGCGCAGTATCGAAGCGATCCTCGATGCGGCCATCCGCTCCCTGAGCCGGAATCCGGAGGCCAGCGTCAGCGAGATCGCCAAGACCGCCGGCGTCGGACGCGTCACCGTTTACGGCCACTTCCCCAACCGGGCCGACCTCGTCGAGGCAGCGATGACCCGCGCCATCGCCGACGGACATGCCGGCCTCGAGGCAGTCGATCTGTCCGGCGACCCCCGCGAAGCTCTCGCCCGGCTCATCGACTCCAGTTGGCAATTGGTGAGCCAGTCGAGGTCACTCCTGATCGCGGCTCAGGACGTCCTGTCTCCCGGCAAGATCCGCGAGCTGCACGCCGGCCCGGTCGAGCGGGTGGAGGGCCTGGTCGAACGCGGCCGCGCCGAAGGTGTCTTCCGGACGGACCTGCCGACCACCTGGCTCGTCGGCGTACTGCACAGCATCATGCACAGCGCTGCCGATGAGATCAGCGCCGGTCGGTTGACTCCCGACGTTGCCGCTGACTACATCGCCGCCACCGCACTGTCCGCCTTCACGCCGCCCTCACTGGCTGGTCAGGCTCCAGCTGCTCAGTAGACGCAGGGAGTCGGCCGTCGCGGAGCCGGGCTCGACGTTGTAGACGCACAGCATCTGGTCCGGGTCGTCGGGCAGGTGGAGTGCTTCGTAGGAGAAGTGGAGCTCGCCGACCTCTGGGTGCTGGTAGCGCTTGGTGCCGTGGGTGCGCATCAGGACGTGGTGCTCGTTCCACCACCCTGGGAACTCGGGCGACCGCAGCGTCAGCTCGCCGAGCAGGTCGGACAGTCTGCGGTCGTTCGGGTAGCGACCGGCGTCCAGCCGGAGCATGGCGACGGTTTCGGCTGCGATCTGTTCCCAGTCGCCGACGCGCTCACGGGCCTCCGGGTTCAGCAGGTAGTACCGAGCCAGGTTGCGCTGTGGGACCGGGAGCGCCTCCCAGTCGGTGACGACCGCTCGGGCGAGGCGGTTGGACGCCAGTACGTCGGTACGCCGGCCGATGATGAATGCGGGGACCTGGTCCAGTGTCTGGAGCAGCAGGTGCAGGCCCGGGCGCACGCGCTGCGGGGAGATCGCCGTACGGCGAACTGGTCTCGGCCTGGCCAGCAGGTCGCGGAGGTGCTCTCGCTCTGCCAGGTCGAGGCGGAGCGCCTGGCAGAGCGCCTCGACGACCTCCGGTGACGGTGATCCGGCCCGCCCTTGCTCCAGCCGGGTGTAGTACTCCGTACTCACGCCAGCCAGGCGGCTGACCTCGTCACGACGCAGGCCGGGCACCCGGCGGACGCGGCCGTCGTCGGCGATCCCCGCCTGGTCAGGGGTGACCCGGGCGCGACGGGAGCGCAGGAAGTCGGAGAGCTCAGCACTGCGGTCCATGGAATCCAGTGTCGGTCATCGGATCGACCTGTACGGCGCCCTGGGTGGCCCTGCTGGTACCTGCCTGGACAGGCCTTGTTCGGGGCCTCGAAACAGCGCTCAGGCCTGGTGTTCTGGAAAGGCGGCAGGAACGCCGCAACTACCAGCTCCGAAAGGTGTTTCCATGTCCAAGCCCCTCACCGGCCGCGTCGCAGTCATCACCGGCGCCTCCAGCGGTATCGGCGAAGCCACAGCCGAACACCTGGCCGGCCTCGGCGCGCGCGTCGCCGTACTGGCCCGTCGTGCCGATCGATTGACTGATCTGGTTGCCCGCATCGAGAAAGGCGGCGGTACGGCGCTCGCCATCGCCGCTGACGTGGCCGATGGTGCCGCGGTGCGGGCCGCCGCCGATCAGGTGGCTGCCGAGTTCGGTGGTGCTGACCTGCTCTTCAACAACGCGGGAGTGATGCTGCCGGCACCGATCGACGAAGTCGCCAGCGGCCAGTGGCAGCAGATGATCGACACCAACATCGCCGGCTTGATGAACGTCATCGGCGCCTTCGTCCCGCAGTTGGTTCGCGCCGGCGCCGAGCGCGGCGTGGCCGACCTGATCAACACCTCGTCGATCGGCGCTCAGAACCCCTATCCCAACTTCGCCGTGTACTGCGCCAGCAAGGCGTACGTCACCCAGCTCTCCAAGCAGATGCGCGCCGACCTGGGCCCGAAGAACGTCCGCGTGGCGGCGATCGAACCCGGCTTCACCACCACCGAACTCCAGAGTCACGTCACCGACCCCGGCATCTCCGAGTGGCTGGAGGGCGCCAAGACCCAACTCGAGTGGCTGACCCCGGGCGACATCGCTGTGACTGTTGGGTTTATCGCGTCGCTCCCGGCACGGGTGAACCTGCAACAGCTCACCGTCATGCCGACGGGCCAGCTCAGCTGAACGCCCAAGGCCCGGCGACCCCACGGCTGTGTGGGTCGCCGGGCTCGGTCCGGCTCGCATGCGGGTCAGGCGGCTTTGATCAGGTCGGATCGGGACGGCTGCTTGTACTGGGATCCGTCCAGGCCGAAGGCGCGGGCGGCGATGACCAAGGCGGCGGCTGCGAGCACGATGTCCTTGAGGACGTACTGGCCCTCGATCGTGGGCGTTCCGCCGGGGAACAGGTCGTTGAAGAAGAGCACGAGCGGCGCCATGATGCCGCCGAGCGACACCGCGAGGACGAGCAGGCCGGAACGGAGCAGCAGGCCCGTGATCAGGGTGAGGCCGATGAAGCACTCCAGCCCGGCCGTCATCAGTACGGCGTTGCGTCCGTCGACCATGCCGAAGGTGAGAGCGCCGACGGTTCGCGTGACCAGCGCCTCCGCCGGGCTCGCACCGGGGAAGAACTTGAGGAGGCCGAAGCCGAAGAAGATCAGCCCGAGGCTGACCCGCAGGATGTCGACGTTGTGCCGGCTCAGCCAGCCGAGGGTGCTGTTCGCGCTACGAACCAGACGGGTGTCGAGCGAGATGCTCATGGTGGTTTCTCCTGTCGCTGTGGTGTGAGCATCAGCCTGCCCGTGACCACCCGCCCACCGCGTCGCCTCAGCGGCTGCACCCGCTGTACCCCCACTGCGGTACCGATCAGGGTCATCACCTAGTCGCCGCGGGGTATACAGACAACCCACGGTTACCTGGCCCGGCGGCGCTTCCGGCTCGACCACCACAGCCGCACCGCGCCGGGCTCGCTGCGCGCATCCGGTGGCACGATGAACTTGGGCCGGTTGAACAGCGTCACGCTCAGGTCGACCAGCAGCATCACGACGAACGCCGTACCGAAGTAGACCGTGAGCCGGTCAGCCAATCGGCTCCCGTCGCCGGTGAGGTACTGGGCGAAGAACCCCGCGATCAGTCCGAGTTCGAGCATCAGCAGGGCCAGCACCGCGGCCGGGATCGAGCGCAGGAACCCGGCCCGGAACGCTTCGCTGAACGGCCACGCCCTGGTCGCCTCCGCGCGCTGGATGTCGGCCTGCGATCGCCACAGCTTGGGCAGCAGGGCGAGCGATCCCAGCACCAGCAGACCGAGTAGCACGATCACGACGACCAACCCGGTGTCGACGGTCTCCCGCTCCATCGTCTAGGTATATCTCTCCATCGGCCCGGGGTGAATATCTGTGGTGGCGGGATTAGACATTCGTGGCTGGGGTGTGTAGTGTTCTTCTCGTTGACAGAGAAGAACAGCGAAGCTGAGGTGGACAGCTAACGTTCTGTCCAAGAGTGCGATTGTGTAGTAGGTACGACGGCGGACTCCGCCGGGCCGATCAGTGGAAGGGCTCGGGATTCGCGCCAAGGTCAGAGTCTGTGGAGCCGGTGGTCGATCGGGGTTCCAGGCTTGACGCAACGAAGTAGCAGTTCGTAGTTGAAGTAGCAGTTCGTAGTGAGAAGTTGAAGTTGCAGTAAGAAGTTGCAGTGAGCAGTTCTGTAGTTGCAGTAGGTAGTTGCAGTTCCGTACTCGTAGTTGCAGTTGGAAGTTGTAGTTCGAGAGAGAAGGGAAGGGATTACACCGTCGGATCGCCCGCCAGTGCCAGTACTTCGCCGGGCGGGTGCCGCAGTTCCATCGGATGGGAAGGTGGTCTTCGGTTACGCATTCAGCGATCCCTGCAGCGACGGCCTTCACGTGGCGCGCTGTGGACATGCAAGGCCGGCCTCACGGCCGGTAGATGGTGACAATCCAACTACCCCTTGGGCCCCGGTGCTTCGGCACCGGGGCCCTTCGGCACGGAGGTTCGATGACCCCAGACATGCACACGGAGACTTTGTTGAGTTCACACCCGACGGCCGGACAGGCCCATTTCGACGACGATGACTACCCCGCCTTCACGATGGGCCGGGCCGCGGAGATGCTGGGCACCACGCCGGGGTTCCTGCGCAGTCTCGACGAAGCGAAGCTGATCACGCCGCAACGCTCCGAGGGCGGTCACCGCCGCTACTCGCGCTACCAGTTGCGCCTGGCCGCCCGCGCCCGCGAACTGGTCGACCAAGGGATGGCGCTGGACGCGGCCTGCCGGATCATCATCCTGGAAGACCAGCTGGCCGAAGCCCTCCGGATCAACGAGGAGCGCAACAAGCAGCCCTGACGGTTGCTGGTGAGACGTGGACCCATGCGCGGCCGTCTTGTCTAGTAGGCGAAGCGCGAAGGGGGCGTTGGTACGGCGTCCAGGCGCGGATCGAAGCGGTCTACGTAGGTGACGCCGGCGGGGATCTCGATGCTCGCGGTTGAGGTCCAGCCGCGGGTCAGGGTTGGGAAGTCCGGGACGTCCGGGTGGTAGTGCGGCTTGCCCGTGCCGAGCGCGTCTACTGCCATCGGCGAGCTGACTGCCTGGTATCTGAAGTCGGCCGACAGTCGCAGCTGGTCGGTCTTGTTCGGCATCGCGCCGTGCACGGTCAGGCTGCTGAACAGCAGCACGTCACCTGGCTGGTACGACGTCGTCCGCCACTCGGGGTGATCCTCATCGGCCTCGGCCCGCATCATCCCCGGCCCGTCGGATGCCTTCACCGGCAGTACGCCGAGCCGTGGCGACCCCGCGAACACCCGGAGCCCACCGATCTCCGGTGGCGCGGCGCTCAGCGGTAGCCAGGTTGTCAACGTGTCGATGCAACCCTGGATGAAGCGGTAGTCCTGATGGATCGGCGTCGGATTGGCCCCGGGCGACGGCGGTGCGATGCGGCAGATGTGTGCTGGGTGCGCAAACGCGGGCTCCCCGAGCAACCGCTCTGCCAGCGCCAGCAACTCCGGCCGCACGGCCAACGCATGAAACGCCTCCGTGCTCTGGATCGCGGTGTAAGCGCCGAAGAAGCCCGCCGACCCCTCCTCCACCGCACGACCCGAAGCGCGCAGTTCGTCGGGCGCGGACCCGGGAGCCAACCAATGGCTATCAGCAAGGATCTGGGCGATCTGCCGACGGACGTCATCGATCACCGCGGCCGGCAACAGACCGCGGAAGAACAGGTAGCCGTCGCCGGCCAGGCGCTCGCGCAGTACCGAAGGATCGTCGGCGGCGGGAGTCGAGTCGAGCAGCTCTTTCATTTCTCGTTTCCGATCTTGTCCAGGGTGGTGGCGATGCCGGCCACGGCAGCCTTGTCCAGGTAGACGTCGTTCATCGCTTTGTTGATCTCGGCAACCTTCGCGGTCCAGCCTTCGGCGATCGGCATGTTCACCGTGTTGCCGGCCGCGGAGTCGATGAACGGCTGCACGTCGATGCCTTTCTGCTTCCAGTACGCCGCGTAGCCCGCGCCCGCGTCGTTGAGCGCCGGGATGACGTACCCCGCGTCGCCCATCAGCTTCTGCGCCTTCTCCGAACCGAGGAACGCGATCAGCTTCCCGGCCTCCTCGGGGTGCTTGGTTCTGGCGAACATCACCTCGGCCAGCCCGTTGATCACCACTGTGCGCCCGGACGGGCCGGCCGGCAGTGCAGCGACGCCGATCGGGAACTTCACCTCGGGCAACGCGAACGGCAGCAGCGCGTTGTTGGCCGGGAACATCGCCACCTCGCCGCGGTAGAACATCTCGGTGGCCTGCCCGGTCGGTGGGTTGGTCCGGGTGCCGTCGGGGGAGACCCGCCACTTGAAGATCAGGTCGCGGGCCCATTGCAGGGCCTCGACCGACTTCGGTCCGGCGAAGTCGAAGGTGCCGTACGGCTTGTCCATCGCCTTGCCGCCGTTGGACGCGATCCAGTTCAGCCACTGGGTCTGGCTGTGGTTCCAGGAACAGAAGCCCCACTGCTTGTCGCCGACGGTCAGCTTGCGGGCGATCTCCAGGAAGTTGCCCGAGCCGTCGGGGGCCCAGGTGAGCTGATCGGGCATGGTGATCCCGGCCTTGGCCACCAGCGTCTTGTTGTAGAGCAGGCCCACCACCCCGAGGTCCTTCGGCAGACCGAGCTGCTTGTCCTCGAACTTGTACGACTGGACGACATTCGGGTGGTACGAGTCGAGCTTGAGCCCGGCCTTGGCGATCACGTCGTCGAGTGGTGCGAGCACACCCTTGCCGGCCAGATCGGGGAAGTTCTCGACCGTCAGCCAGAAGACGTCGGGCGCCTTGCCGCCGGCCAGTTCAGTGGTGAGCTTGGTCCAGTACTGGTCCCAGGGCAGCACCTCCATCCGGACGGTGATGTCCGGATTCTCGGCGGTGAAGGCAGCGAAGACCGCTTTGTAGCCGACCTCCTGCTGCTCGTCCCAGAGGCGATAGACGAGCTCGGTTTTGCCGCCGCCGCTGCTTGCCTTGTCGGTGGATGAGCCGCAAGCGGTCAGACCGGCGAGACCGGCAGCGCCCAGCAGAAGAGTCCGTCGGGACAAAGGATTGGGCATGGTGGAACCTCCTACTTGAGCCCGGTGACGGCGACCGAGCGGACGATGAAGCGCTGGAAGAAGATGAACAGCACCAGCAGCGGCGCCAGCGCGATCAGGCTGCCGGCCATCACCGCGTTGTAGTCGACGCCGATCTCGCTCTTGAACAAGGCGATCCCGACCGAGAGCAGCCGTTTGTCCTCGCTGCTGGTGATGATGAGCGGCCAGAGGAAGCTGTTCCAGTTGGCGACCACCGCCAGCGTGGTGACGGTGACCAGGATCGGCTTGGACAACGGCAGCACGATCGAGAGCAAGGTCCGTACCCGTCCCGCGCCGTCGATCCGGGCGGCGTCCTCCAGATCGGCCGGGATGGTCCGGAAGAACTGGCGTAACAGGAAGATCGCGTACGGCGTTCCGAGCACGGTCGGCAGGATCAGCCCGGCCCAGGTGTCCACCAGCCCGAGCTTCTGCATCATCAGGTAGAGCGGGATCATCGTCACCACCGGCGGCACCATCAAAGTCGACAGGTAGACCCAGAACAGGACGTCCCGGCCCGGGAACGACAAGCGGGCGAAGGCATAAGCAGCCAGTACGGCGAACACCAGCTGCCCGACCGTGATGCCCACGGTGACCGCGACGGTGTTGACCAGATACCCACCGAACCCCGAGGCGAACAACCGGTCGAAGGCCGCCGTACTGGGTGGCACCCCTGGCTCCCAGGGCGCCGTACCGAATAGTTGCCCAGGGCCCTTGAATGCGGTCAGCAACGTCAGGTAGTAGGGAAAGATCGCGAACAGACAGCCGGCCACCAGTACGCCGTACGGCAGGATCCGGTATCTCGACATCGGCACCACCTCAGGAGAAGTCGTACGTCGTGCGACGCTCGAAGTAGACGAACTGGGAGATCGTGACGACCAGGATCACCGCGAACAGCAGAACGGAGATCGTCGAGGCGTAGCCGAAGTCGAACTTGCGGAACGCCTCGTCGTAGATCAGGTACGTCGCCACCTCGGTGCTGTCGCCGGGGCCGCCCTCGGTCATCACGAAGATCGTGTCGAAGGCCTGGAAGGAGCCGATCACGTTGGTGATCAGCACGAACAGCATGGTCGGCCGGAGCAGCGGCAGGGTGACGGCGAAGAAGTGCGCGACGGGAGACGCGCCGTCCAGGGACGATGCCTCCCGCAACGAGGCCGGGATGTTCTGCAGCCCGGCCAGGAAGAACAGCATGTTGTAGCCGGCGAACTGCCAGATGTGCACGGCCGCGACGCTCGGCATCGCCAGCAGCGGAGACGACAGCCAGGCCGGGCCGTCGACTCCGAAGAGACCGAGGAACTGGTTCAGCGCACCGCGGCCCGGGTCGAAGATCCAGGTCCAGACCAGGCCCATCGCCACCGGTGTTGCCATCCACGGGATCACCAGGAGGGCGCGGAAGTACTTCATGCCGCGGAGTTTGCGGTTGACCAGCAGTGCGAGCAGCAGCGACAGGATCGTGGTGCCGGGCACGCAGATCAGGACGTAGTACAGGGTGACAAGGAACGAGTGCCAGACGTCGTCATCGCTGAGCAGCTCGCGGTAGTTGGCGAGGCCGATGAACTCGGGGGTGGAGAGCAACTTCCAGTCGAAGAGACTGAGCACGATCACGATCAGTACCGGCGCGAGCAGGAAGCCGAGGACGCCGATCATGCTCGGCGCGAGCAACGCATAGCCGGCCAGGGTCTGCCGCTGTCGCTGGACGCGGCGGGTACGCCGGGGTGCAGGCCTAAGCATCGGGATTCCGCAGCGGGTGCGGCCGGGGCGAGCTCGGGGTGAGCAACTCCCGGGTCCGAGCGAGGCCCCACTGGTCGAGGTCGCCGATCGGGTCGCTGGACATCCGCAACCCGGGGGCGTTCTCGATGTGCGCGGCCCACTCCTCACGAGCCTGTACGTCGGGTCGCACGATCAGGCAGTCGGAATCGTTGGCCCACCACCGGCCGTGCAGGAACTCGCGGGCGATCGAGGTGGAGCGGGCGCCGCGCTGGCCGGGTTGGGAGATGTCACCGGACGGCGGGTCGACCAGCGGGTCGGTGTCAGGGGAGATTCGCATGCAGTCCACCAGACCGAGGCTGGGCAGGATCGGGGCGCCGCAGCCGTGCAGGATGCGGTTGGGGCCGACCGCTTCCCGGAGGAGACGCAGGCCGTGGCGGTAGGCGGCGATGCCGTCGAGCTGCTCATGACGGTCGCCTTCGATGGCACCGGCGTACAGGAAGTCGAGTTTGAAGTGGTCGTAGCCCTGGCGGCAGAGTTCGGTGAACACGTCCTGCAGGTGCCGGGCCGCGCCCGGGTGGGTGACGTCGAGCACTAGTTGCTCTTGGCCCCAATTGGTACCGGCGGTGATGCCCGGGACGAGCCACTCGGGATGCCGGCGGGCGGTCTCGCTCTTGCTGCCGACGAGGAACGGAGCGACCCAGATGCCGGCTCGTCGACCGCCGGAGCGGATGTCGGCGGCCAGCCGGACGGTCGAGCCGAAGTCCTCACGCGGGGTCAGCCAGTCGCCGATCTCCACTTGGTAGCCCTCGTCGAGCAGCACCAGGTCGACACTGAGATCCTGCTTGTCGAACTGCCGCACCTCGGACATCACATCGCGCTCGGTGACCTTGCCCCAGTACGCGTACCAACTGCACCACGACGGCCCGAACACCCGTACGGCGTGCTGTGCGGACCCGCGAGCGAATCCGTCGGCCCAGTCGGCCAAAGCCTGATTCGCATTCTCGTACGTGCCGGAGCTGACCTGCACCTCACCGTCAGCAGACACCGCCACGACATCTCCCCGCACCTCACAGCGGATCGACGGCACCTGATCCGGCGAGTAGGCGCTGAACACAGTCACCTCGTTGCCAGTAGCAACAGCCAGCAGACCCTCGCCCTGGAAACTCTGCGCGGTCACTCCGGGCCGGTAGGCCATCACGTGGTGATTGGGTGCGGTCGGGCGCGGTGGTCGCGCGTCCAGCGGGTACCAGCCGCTGGGGCTCCAGGACTGCCAGCCGTGTTCGAAAACACGGGTAGTGGCGTCGCGGGTGAGCTCGGTGACGGGGATGAAACCCACGGGGGATCCTCGCTTCACTGGGGATACAGGATCTTGCTGCTGTGTGAGTAATCTAGGGAGCCGCAGGAAGGGAGCACCATGACAGAGCCTGCTGATTTAGAGCACGATCTTGCTACCCAGGTGCTGATCGAGCTCTACAGCGAGATCCCGCCGCCGAGCAAGCTGGTGACCGGCCACTTCCACAGTGGCGGTGACTATCGCGTGCTCCGGCCGGACGGCGTCGGCAGTTGGTATCTGCTCTACACCGCCGGTGGCACCGGTCATTTCCAGATCGCCGGCGACAAGCTGACGCTCCGGCACGGCGACCTTGTTCTGGTCAGCCCCGGCACCGAGCACGACTACGGGACCGTCGGCACCTACTGGGAGACCTGGTGGGCGCATTTCCAGCCGCGCCGCGAGTGGCACGCCTGGTGGTCGTTGCCGCAGGCAATGCCTGGCCTGTCCTACGTCCGGCTGACCCGGCCGTCGGAAACCGACCGGCTGGTGTCCGCCTTCGCCCGCCTCCATCGCGACGCCCAGCTCGCCGGCCTGTCACCCACCGGCGACACCGAGCTGCACCTGCTGGAGAAAAATCTCGCCGTCCAGTTGACGATGAACGGCATCGAGGAGGTGTTGCTGGTCGCCACCAGCAGCCTCCGCAGAGACACTCGCCACCTCGACCCACGAGTGCAACTGGTGCTGGACGCGGTCACCTCCGACCCCGCCCGCCCGTACACGCTGACCAGCCTCGCCGGCCTCGCGCAGGTGTCGGTCTCGAGGCTTGCCCACCTGTTCAAGGAACAGGTGGGCGACTCGATCATGAACGTCGTCGTCGGGCTCCGGCTCCAGCGTGCCTCCGAACTGCTCGGCGCGACCGACATGTCCGTCGTACAGATCGCTCGTGCGGTGGGGTTCGAGTCACCGCACTACTTCAGCCGGCAGTTCGGTCAGCGTTTCGGTCTGCCGCCGACGAAGTACCGTGACAAGGTCAGGAGCCCGGAGCTAGAGCAATATTGAGCTCGGTTGCCGCCGCATAGTCCGCGCCACCTTCGAGGCCGATCAGCCGGACGTAGCGACCCGTCGTACCGGCGGGGAAGCGGGCGATCTTCGCCGGCTTGGTGTCGTCCCAGTTGCCGGTGGCAACCGATTGGTAGTCGATGCCGTCGGCACTCACCTGGACGTCGTACCGGAAGATCCGGCCGTTCGGTGAGGCGTCCTGACGCGGAGTGTAGACGAGCGCCTCGAGCGAACGGCTCCGGCCGAGATCGAGAGTGATGTACTGCGGTAGCGGTGCGTGCGGGCTCCAGTTCGAGTGCCACATCGTCGTACAACTGCCGTCGAGTGCCGCCGCGGGATTGTTGGTGGCCGACCCCTGACTGGTCGCCGTTGCCTTCATCTCCTGCTGGGGCAGCAGCTTTAGCGGCCCGAACGGCCCGTCCACGGGCGGCGGCGTACCCGGGATCGCTGTCACCCGGCCGAGTGCAGGCGCTGTGATCGACTGCCTTCTCCGCAAATGGTTCAGGAAGACCTCCTGGCCCATGCGCGGTGCCCGGTTCAGCTCTGTGAACTGCTGGAACCCCGGATATCCGTACTGCGCACCGTGCAACGGCATCGCCGCACTGGTCGCCACCCGGTAGGTCTTGTCGAGTTTCAGCCGCTTGCCGCGGATCAGCACCTTCGCCGGATCGACCCGATCACCCACCGGCTTGCCGAGATCGTAGGTGTAGCGGACCTGATCGGAGACCGCGAGCGACGACAACCGCGAGCATCCGTACGCCGGTGGAATCCATTGCTGTTCGAGGATCTGCTCCACGACCGATCCCTTGAGTGCGAGCGTCGTGATCGGCGAGATCCCGGCCACCGGCCAGGCGGCACCGAAGGAGACCGTCCCGGCCTTGAGACCGGCCGCGATCACATCGACCCCCAGATCGGCCGGTACCAAGGCGAAGTCGGCGCCGCCGTCCGCCGGGTGAGCAGCCTCCGATCGGTAGAGATCCGCGACCAGGTTGCCGGTCCGACTCTCGGCGGTCCTGGAGAAGTCGAGGTCGCGATCGAGCTCGGCCAGCGGCTGCCGCTGCCGGACCGCCCACTTGTCCATCCAGTACTTCACGATCTTCTGGACTGCAGGGTCGGGTACGACGTCCTTGGTGACGGCGTGATTCGTGGCCGTCGTCGCCGAGCGGATCACCTCGCCGCTCGCGGGATCGAGCGCCAGCTTGATCTCGCCGAGGACCCGCCCGTGATTGGAGGCCTCGAGCACCGGCCGCGGAACGCCGTACGGGTCAGGAACCATGCAGTTGAACGCCGTGTGCCAGTGCCCGCCGAGGATCACGTCGATCTCGGGGGACATCGTCCGGGCGGCGTCGAAGATCGGGCCGACCGGGTTCTTGCAGTCGTTGAACAGTCCGCCCTGCTGGCCGCCCTCGTGCATGCTGACCACGATCGCGTTCACACCCTGTGCCTTGAGCTCGGCCGCCGCCCGGTTCGCCGCGTCGACCAGCCCCTGGAACTCCAGCCCCGACTGCTCGATCGACAACGTCTCGGTCGGCGTACCGGGGAACCCGAGTCCGATGAACCCGACGCGCGCCGTGCCCGCCTGCGCAATCCAGTACGGCGGGAGCACCGGCCGCTGTGTTTTGGCGGCGACGACGTTTGCCGCGTGGTACGAGTAGTCGGTGCCGTGGAACGCCCGGCCCCGGGAGTCGGTGAAGCAGGTGTCGAAGCCCGCCTTGCCGTAACAGGCTCCCGACATCATCCGCTGCAGGAACGGCAGTTCGCGGTCGAACTCGTGATTGCCGGCCACGTCGAAGTCGAGCCCGAACTCGTTCAGTACCTCGATCGTCGGCTCGTTCGCGAACCCCTGGGTGTAGTCGGGCCACCCGCTGAACTGGTCGCCGGACCCGATCAGGAAGCTGTTCGGTTTCCCGGCCCGCAGCTTGTCGAGATGCGCCTTCAGGTACGCCGCTCCGCCGACGGGAAGGGTACCCGCGGGGCCGGCGATGGTCAGGTTCTCGGTCTCGGACAGGTAGCCGTGCAGGTCGGTGAGGCTGAGGACCTGCACCGGGATGGGCGCGGCGGCCGCCTGCGTCGGTACTGCGAGCGAGGCGGTCAGCAGGGTGGTCGCCAGGGCGATGACGGCGCTGAGTCTGAACATGGCCGCAACCTAACGACGCAACGCAGCCGGCCGACATCGCCAAGGTTGCTGAGTTCCTGCATGATCCGGCTGTGCTAGGGGCAGAGGTGGGTGATGGATTTGACGGAGTTGCGGTCGGCGGTGGTGATGGGGAGGGACCACTTGTGGGCGACCTGTAGGTAGCGCAGGGCATAGGTGCAGCGGTAGTTGCGGTTGATCGGGAGCCATTCGCCGGGGCCGGAGTCGCCCTTGGATGCGTTGGCTGGGCCGTCGACGGCGATCAGGTTCGTGGCTTCGTCGTTGGCGAAGTCGACGCGGCGTTGCGCCGGCCAGCTGGAGGCGCCCATGTCCCAGGCGCGTGACAGTGGGTAGATGTGGTCGATCTGAATCTCGGAGGCCTTCGCCTTGCGGAACGCGAGGCGTTTGCCGGTGTACGGGTCGGCGAGCAGGGTGCCGGCGATCACGACGCAGCGGGACTTGCCGCGGTACTTGGGTTCCTGCAGCTGTGCTGCCAGGACGTCGTTGCGGGTGTCGCAGCCGTTGTGTCCGCCGAGCCCGGAGTGATCGTCGGTCCACGCACGGCCGAACTGATCGCGTCGATAGCCGGGCACCTCGGGACGCTGCCCGAGCACGCGCACCTGGCGCAGCGCGGCCGCGATCGCTTTGCCCGTCCCCGGCGAAGTGCTCGATGTCGGCGCGGATGGCCGCGACGGACTGGTCGTCGGGCCCGGATCGGCCCCGGCCAAGGGGAAGGTGCATCCCGTCAGTACGGCGGGGGCAAGGCACAGGACGGCGAGCAGGCGGCGAGTCACCGGCCGGACAGTACCTGCTCACACCGGTTATGGATCAGAGGATCGCCGGGCCCCTGACAGCTATCGAGGGAAGCCGTGTCAGGTCGGTGTCCGCGCGGTGTCAGTACGCCCGGTCATCGTGGTTCTTGTGATCGGTTGCCGATCGCATCCATCAGCACAAGAACCTTCAGGAGACCAGCATGTACCAGTTCGACACCTCCGCTCCGATCACCGCCGTCGTTGACATCCCGGCCGGTCAGGTCCGGTTCGTTGCCACGGAGCGGACCGACACGGTCGTCGACGTTCGGCCCGCGAACGCTTCCAAGGGGCGCGATGTCGAGGTCGCCGAGCAGACCACGGTCGAGTACGCCGACGGCGTACTGCGGATCGAGGCCGTCGCGAAGAACCGGATCTTCGGCAGTTCGGGGTCCATCGAGGTCACCGTTCAGCTTCCGGTTGATTCGACGGTCGAGGCGAAGGCGGCTGCTGCCGGGTTCCGGACCGACGGACGCCTCGGCGACATCACCTTCGACGGCGCGTACGGCGAGGTCGTCGTCGACGAGGCCGCCGGGGTGCGCTTGACGGCGCTCGCCGGTGACATCTCGGTCGGCCGCCTCAACGGTGCCGCGGAGATCACGACCAGCAAGGGTGACATCCGGATCGGCGAGGCGGTCCGCGGCCACGTCGTCGTACAGACGCAGTCCGGGGATCTGTCGGTGCAGGCCGCGCACGGTGTCTCTGCCAGCCTCGACGCCGGCACCACCTACGGCCGGATCGAGAACTCGCTCAAGAACACCGACGGTACGCCGGAGCTCACCATCCACGCGACCACCGCGCACGGCGACATCAGCGCCCGCAGCCTCTGACACCACCTCGACGAGAGTAGGACTCCTGTTGTCTGCTTTGGAGGTCTAGGGTCCAGCGCGCATTCATCTGCACTGCCTAGCTCTGGAGGTACCCGTGCCAATGTCCCGACGCTCCTTGCGGCTGCCGGTGGTTCTCGGTGCCGGCCTCGGTCTGGTCGCCACCGCGGCGATCGGTCTTCCGGCCGGTGCGAAGACGACCATCGCATCGGTCCACGCCGTCACCGAGACACCGGCTCAGTTCGACGACGACGCGGGTGGGAACGCCGACGCGGATGACCCGGCGATCTGGCGCAACGCTGCGCACCCGTCGAAGAGTCTGGTGATCACCACGGCCAAAGAGGGCGGTCTGAAGGTCTACAACCTGGCCGGTGTCCAGGTTCAGGCCTTGCCGGTGCCTGCTCCGCCGGCGCCGGGGCTCGAGAGCGGCCGGTTCAATAACGTCGACCTGCTGTCCGGTGTGCAGTTCGCCGATGGCAGGGCTGATGTTGCGGTCGTGTCCGACCGGGGACGCGACCGGATCCGGACGTACCGCATCAATCCGAAGAATGCTGCAGCGCCCCTGACTGACATCACGGCGCAGTCGGTGCCCCGTGTCTTCTCGGCGACCGAGGCTGAGGTCGAGGACCAGAACACGGCTTACGGCCTGGCCGCTTACACCGACAGGGCGACCGGCAAGCACTACGCCATCGCCAGCCGTCGGAACAACACCACCCTCAAGCTTGTCGAACTGAAGGTGGTCGGTACGGCCATCACCTATACGGCCGTGCGGAGCTATAGCTTGCCCGCCACTTTCACACTGCCCAACGGGACACGGTGGGCGCCCTGCGACGAGCCGGGGTCGACGCCTCAGGTCGAAGGCATGGTCGTCGACCCGCACACCGGCAAGCTCTACGCGGGGCAGGAGGATGTCGGCATCTGGAAGCTGAACGCCAACCTCACCGGGACGTCGGCGTTGGTGGACAAGGTCCGCGAGTTCGGTATCCCCGGCAGCTATGACTCGGAGACCGACGAGTGCGTTGCCGGGGCAGATCCTGGGTACGGCGGCACTCACGTCAGCGCGGACGTCGAGGGCCTGACGATCTTCGACGACGGTGCCGGTGAGGGCTACCTGCTCGCCTCCAGCCAAGGCGACAACACCTTCGTCGCCTACGACCGTGAGGGGTCCAATCGCTTCGTGACCAACTTCAGGATCGCGGCCAAGACCACGATCGACGGTTCCGAGGAATGTGACGGTGCCATGGTGTCGAGTGCCTCCTTCGGAAGTGCGTACCCGGACGGACTCCTCGTCGTACAGGACGGCGCCAACACCCCGGACGTGATCGGTGACGACGGCGAGCCGCGGGCCAACACGAACTTCAAGTTCGTCAGTTGGGACGACGTCGCCGACGAAACCGGACTTGACGACTAGTTGTAGAGCTTGACCTCGCCGAGCTGGAAGAGGTGGAAGCCGGAATCGGTGAAGCGGTACAAGCGGGTGGCCTCGATTTCGACGCAGCGGGTGGCGCGGGGAGCGAAGCCGAAGGTCTGGGTGAAGCGGCCGGGGTTCCAGTAGTTGCCGCGGGCGACGACTGTGGACCAGGTCGTGCAGTTGGCGTCGTTGGCGACCCGGACGGAGAAGTCGATCGGGAATCCCTTGCCCTCGTTGCCGGCGTCGGTTCGGGGGAAGAGGTCGATCCTGCTGATGGTCTTGGTCGAGGGGAGTGTCAGCCGCACCGTCACATCCGGGTCGTCGGTGCGGCCCCACGCGCTCGAGTAGCCGTACGCAGGTCCATCACTGGTCTCCTGGCCGTCGGTGAGATGCCGCGTCGACCAGCCCCAGTCCTCCAGTGCGCTGGATGCGGTCACGGTGGCGCCGGCGGCCATGTTCGCGCCGCCGTACACCTGGAGTTCGGCCAGCTGGAAGTGCTTGGGGACTCCGTCGCCGGCACAGGCGGGCTGCAGGCTCGTCGCGATGACCCGGACGTAGCGGTACTTCCCGGTCACGGCGAAGGTTTGGGCGCCGGCTCCAGGTGGGAGCGGCTGGCCGTTGTTGTAGTTCGCCACCGGGGCGGCCAAGTCGGTCCACGTCCCTGCAGGATTGTCGGTGCCCTGGAGGGCGAAGTCCTTGGGGAATCCGTAGCCCTCGCACTCCTTGTCGTCACGGGGCCAGAGCACCACTCGGTCGACATCGAGGGAGGAGCCCAAGTCGACGTACGCCGACTCTGTCGCAGCCGAGGTGGTGTGGGGGTCGCTGGACCAGCCGCTGGCAGCGGGTGCGGCGTCGACCTTCGAGAAGCTGTGGTTCAGTCCGTCGGTCAGTGCAGCCTTCGACCATGACCAGGCCTCGATGGAGGAGCTGGTGCTCACCGGCCTGCCCTGCGCCAGGTTGCGCGAGCCGACCGCGATCGGGGTCGGGCCGACCTGTGCTGCGTCGGTGACGGCATCCGAGGTGGGTTCGAGCACGTAGGCGACCAGGGCGTTCGGGGCGGGGACGAAGGTGCGGGCGAAGGTCGACGAACCTGGCACGACTTTGCTCTCCTGCGGGCGCAGGTTTTCGCTCGGACCGACGTCCCAGCCTCGGATGCCCGCGGCGAAGTCGGCGTAGTAGTTGCCGTGGTGCGCGTCGATGACGTACTGCGTCACCCGGATGTTCTTCCCGTCGGCCGCGTACGGCAGGTTGCTGAGGTTGACCGAGACGTCGGTGGAGGTGTTCTGGTGGTTCCACATCAGCAGCGCGACGGACTTGCTGCCGGGGTCCTTCGTGGTGATGGCGCCGACCTGCCCGGTGGCGGTTCCGGCACCTGACAGGTTCGTGGACAACCGGGTGGGACCGAGGCTGTTGAACAGTTTGTACGTGTTGAAGACGGCCTTGCGGTGGTTGTCGACGGTCAGGAGCCCAAGGTCACCGTTGAACAGCTTGGTCGGGGTGAGCCCTTCCTTCGGGGCGAAATGGAAGATCTTGCTCAGTCCTGGTTTCGTCAGCGCGTGCGACATCTTCCAGGCGGCGTAGGTGGCCATCACGTTGGTGTCGGACATCGCGCCCGGTCCCTGAGTCATGTTCGGCGACGCGTGCCACTCGGTGATGAAGATCGGGGTGCCGGCGCGCCCGTTGCGGGCCAGGTCCGCCTCAGCCTGGGTCAGGTCGAAGGACTCGCCGTACTCGTGAAAGCTGAGGTAGTCGAGGGGCACCGAAGGGTTCTGCCCGAGGTAATTCGTGAAGTCCCGGATGAAGGCCCCTGTGGGCTGGGCTGTGGCCGGTCCGCCGATCTTCGCGCTCGGATCAGCGGCTCTGACGCCTTCGGCCGTCGCCTTGTACAGCGCGTTGTACTGAGCCTGGGTGCCGTTCCAGAAAGAGGTGCCCAGGTTGGGTTCGTTCCACACTTCCCAGTACCAGCCGGTGTGGCCCTTGTCCTTGTAGTGCTGAACGAGGTTCTGGACGATCAGCTTCCAGTACTCGTTGTTGTTCGGTATGGCGTTGCTGAATCCCTGGGCCTTGGTCGCGCCACCGAGAACCTCCGGGGTGAAGGCCAGGCCCATCATCGGGGTCAGCCCTTTGTCCAGCAGTGGCTGGATCACCCGGTCGAGCTTGGTGTAGTCGTAGCTGAAGTTCGGGCCGGTGCCCGAGACGATGTTGTAGAAGTTCTCGTTGAGCAGGTGGGTGATCGTGACGAGCTGGAGCCCGGCTTCCTTGAACGGGTCATACGCCTCGGGCAGCCAGTTCAGGCTGTTGTGCGTCAGATAGCCGCCCTCGTTGGCGTTCAGGATCTTCGCCTTGTCGAAGGGGCCGGCATCGCTGCGGTAGTCGGCCGAGATCGTGACGGTCGCGGCTTCGGCCGTCGGCGCGGCCACCACGGCGAGCGCCGTACCCAGGGCTGCTGCGAGCAGCCCGGACACGGCGCGGCGCCACGTTGATCGGGAAGCACGGATCATCACTGTCTCCTCGAGAGCTGGGCAGGCTCTCAACGATCACACGACAGTTCCGCAGCGGTAAGCGTTTCCGCCACCATCGAAACCCTTGGTCAGTAGGACTCTTCGGTCCAGCCGACCGGGCCGAGGGATCCGCCTTTGATGTCGGTGCCGAGGCCGTCCTTCGCGTTGGCATCGAAGTAGATCGCTGCCACGCCCTTGGGCGTGATTCCGAGCAGGGGCCGGCCGGTCGCGTGGTTGCCGCAGAACCCGCTGCCGAGAGTGACGAAGTTCCCCCAGCCGCTTGCCTTGAGCACCTTCGAGGTGACCACGGCCGGGGCGGCGTGGCTGATGCGCCACTCCTTCAGTTGCCCGTTCGACTTGGTGCCGATCAGTACGTCGCCCGCCGTGGCGCCTGTCCCGACCGTGCGCCGGAAGTGCAGCGTCCTGACCGTTTCCCAATCGCCGCCGCTGAGTGCCTTGCGGCCGGAGAGCGTGGGCTTGCCGTCGATCCAGGCCCAGTCGTACCGGTAGAGCGAGGTGCCTTCAGCCCGGTAGACGTGCTTGTCTCCCATGATGAGGAATCGGGTCCCGCCGAAGCCCGCCGCAACCTTCGTGACGGTGTGCCTGGTGACCTTCCAGATGCCGTCGAAATTCTCGGCGACGCGCCTGATCAGGTAGATGTTTCCGTCGGTCGGGTGGGTGACCAGGGTCTGGTCCGACCACGAGGCATCGCTGCCGGACCCGGCGAACGTCACAAGGCCGGTGGGCACCCAGCCGAGCTTGTCGCCCGGCAGGGCCTCCGTGCTCGTCTTCTTGGCGTCGTACCGATAGGTGAGCCGTTGTCCGTCGGAGCGATACGCGCTCGCGAGGGCAAAGCAGTCGGCCGGTACGTCGCTGAGCGCCGCACTCGCGGGCCGCGCGGTGACGGTCGCGGCAAGTCCGGTCGCGACCACGGCCACGGCGATGCCGGCGGCCAGGATGTTTCTACGCATGAAGGAGCTCTCCCGAGAGGAGTAGAAGGGGGAACGATCTACTGTCAGTAGGCTTTTTCGGTCCAGCCGACCAGGCCGAGGGATCCGCCCTTGATGTCGGTGCCGAGGCCGTCGGTCTCGTTGGCGTCGAAGTAGACCGAGGCTCTGCCCTCGGCGGTGATGCCCATCAGCGCCCGGCCGTTCGGACGGGAGGTGCAGTGGCCGCGGCCGAGACTGGTGAAGTTTCCCCAGCCTGTTTCCTTGAGCACCTTCGAGCTGACCGCCACCGGGGTGGCGTGATTGATGCGCCACTCCTTCAGCTGACCGTTCGACTTGATGCCGAACAGTACGTCGACGGCCTTGGTACCCGTCCCGATCGTGCGTTGGTGGTCCAGCGTCTTGACCGTGTCCCACGCGTGGCTGCTGATCGTCGTTCGGCCCGAGAGGGTGGGCTTGCCGTCGACGAAAGAGAACTTGTACCGGTAGAGCGACGTACCGGCTGCCCGGTAGACGAACGGCCAGGCCATCGTGATGAATCGGGTGCCGCCGAAGCCCGTCTTGACTCGGGTAACGGTGTGCGTGGTGACCTTTTCGACGCCGTCGATCGTGTCGGTGATGCGTTTGATGTGATAGATGTTTCCGTCGGTCGGGTGCGTGGCCAGGCTGTGGTTCATCCCCCCGGCGTCGCTGCCGGACTCCAGGAACGTCACAATTCCGGTGGGCACCCAGCCGAGCATGTCGCCCGGCATGGCCTCCGTGCGGGTCTTCTTGTCGGCGTACCTGTAGGCAAGAGCTTGTCCGTCGCTGCGATACGCGGCAGTGACCGTCTTGCAGTCGGCCGGAACGTCACTGAGCGCAGCGCTCGCGGACCGCGCGGTGACGGCGACTCCGGTCGCGACCAGTCCGGTCGCGACCACGGCCACGGCGATGCCGGCGGCCAGGATGTTTCTACGCATGAAAGGTTTCTCTCCCAAGAGGTTTATTGGCCGTAGGCCTTCGCGGTCCAGCCGAGCTCACCCAGGGAACCGCCCTTGATGTCGGTGCCGAGACCGTCGGTCTTGTTGGCGTCGAAGTGCACCGAGGCCCTACCGGTCGCGGTGATCGCGAGCAGCGGGCGACCGGCCGGGTGGTCGGCGCAGAAGCCGGTGCTGAGGCTCGTGAACGGCGCCCAGCCACTTGATCGCAGTACCTTCGAGGTGATCTGGGTGGGCGTAGCGCGGTTGATCTTCCATTCCTTGAGCTGCCCGGCGGAGTTGGTGCCGATCAGCACGTCCACCGCGCCGGCACCCGTTCCGCCGTTGCGCTCGTAGACGAGCGTGTTGACCGCGCTCCACCCGGTGGTGGCCAGTCGCACGCCGGCGGACGGTACGCCGGTCGCCGAGTCGACCGTGTAGCGGTAGAGCGCGCTACCCGTGACCCGGTACAGGTACGGGTAGCCGTAGGCCAGGATCCGGGTCCCGCCGAAGCCTGACTTGAGCCGGGTGGCGGTGACCTCGGGAACCTTCCACCCGCCGTCGACCAGTTCGCCCCGGCGGCTCACCTTGTAGAGGTAGCCGTCGATCGGATGAACGGCGAACTCAGTGCTGCGGAACACCGTGTCGTCACCCGAGGCGCCGATCTGCTGGTGAGCCGACGGCACCCAGCCGAGCTTGTCCCCGGCGTACGCCTTGGTCCCGACCAGCCCGCCGTTGTACGTGTAGGTCAACCGCTGAAGGTCGGACCGGTACGCCGCGGTCGAGACCTGGCAGTCCTTCGGTACGTCGCTGAGCGCGGCCACCGACGGCCGGGCCACCACGACGGCTCCGGTCGCGGCCACAGCGAGCGCCGCCGCGGCGGCGGCCAGGAAGGTTTTACGCATCGGGGAGGTTCCTCCATCACGAGATCAGGCAAACGACAGAGCCCAATCCTCGACGCCCCGCCTTTCATCCCGCTGCCCGTACCTCACCCGTACCAGTGCCCCGGACCCGTGAAGGGGTCCGGGGCACTGGTGCTACCTCAGCTGGTAGGCGCTGAGGGTTGTCTGGAGCACTTTGTTGCCGTTGGCATCTTTGGCGGTGACCTGCAACGAGATCCAGCCGGTGGACGGGTGGTTGACGGTGGCCACGCCGTTCGCGAGTGTGGCGCCGGTCCAGGTCTTGCCGTTGTCGGTCGAGTACTCGACCGATTGGACCGTGACCGGCGGTCCGCCCGGACTGGGTCGTGCTGCGACGGGGATCCGGAAGGGGACTCCGCCCGGTGCGGTGTTGTCGAGGCGGACGGGCGGTTGCAGACCGACCGTGACCAGCGGCAGTGGCTGGGCATCCGCCGTACGGCCGGAGCGGAAGGTCCACTCGGCGCTGACCTTCGTCGGCGTACCGGATCTCTGGGCGGTAGCGGTCAGCCGGTACGTCGCCTCGTCCGCCGGGACGTCGATCGTCAAAGGGTCCCCAGGTTTGTCGGAATGGGCGAGCCGCTGGTCGCCTCGCCAGAGGGTGGTTGATCCTTCGTATCCGTCGTTGGTGGCGAAGGCCGCGTGACCGGCGCCGTCGGACACGAGCGGCAGCCGGATCGACAACCCGTCACCGTCGCGGGTCGCCGCGTCGGCCGGTGCGGGGCCGGTGACGGGAGCGAGCCAGTGGGTCTTGATCCGGCCCGGCCCTCGGTTCAGCGGATTGCTCCGGTAGTGGCCGCTGTCGGTGATCAGCTCGTCCGCCCAGGTCGTTGGGGCCGCTGACCTCAGCACGGTGCGCTGCAACGGAAGGGTGATGTGCTCGGCCCAAACGATTCCGAGCCGCCCCAGGTCGCCCGTGGAGCCGACGGGTAGCAGGGCCGCGGTCTGACCCGAAGCGCCGTGATAGGCCGTCTGCTCGGTGATCAGATCGCGATCGCGGATCCGCCGATCGAGCGCCGCTGGGATCCCGCCCCGGTGACCGAACAGGACGTCGTACCGATAAGGGCTCTGCGGGCGTCCGGTGAGCGTTGTCCACGACCCGGCGTCCGCCACGAGTTTGCGTACCTCCGGACCGTCGGCGACGACACTGGGCAGGATCGGCTCGTCACCCGGCCAGGCGTTCAGATCGGTGAGGTAGTTGAGCGTGGCTGCCGCGCCGAGGTCGGCCAGCCGTTGGACCCGGGCCGCATAGTCACCGACCTCACTCGAATCCAGCGTGAACATGGCGAGCTTGCCTTTGACATCGGCCGCGGCCAGGTCGGCGTCGGTGGCATGACCGACGTTCACCGTCCGGAGCCTGCGGCTGCCGGTGAACCGGGCGCTGTTCCCCGCCCAGTCCACCGGGATCGCCTTGCCCCGCCGGTCGGTGAGCAGCGCCTCGTCGGCCTCGATCGACGATCCGTCCAGGAAGCCGAAGGACGCCGTCGATCCGGACGTCGGTACGGCGAAACTGCGGTCGGCGAACCAGGACGAGTAGGAACTCCGCCCGGCGGCGGTCTCGGCGACCATCGCGAAGGTGCCTGCCGTCCGGCCAGGACGGTCGACGCGATGACGTACCGGCACGCCTGCCCGGGCGTCGATGGAGAGCTCGTGATCCTTGGCGAGGACGAAGTCCGGTTGGGCGTATGCGGTCACTGATGGGATCGCATAGCCGGCGTTCGCGGTGTAGATGTAGGCGGTGACCTGGTAGCGCCCCTTGGGCAGGCGCAGCTTCGCACCGGGCTCGACCGGGAACAAGTCGATGTCCGGGCGGTCCAGGTTGACGATGCGTGCCAGGGCGTCTGAGCCGGCAGTCGGCAGCACCGCGCCGTTCCGGTCGACGGCCTTCAGCTGGAAGTCGAAGGACTCTTCCTCCTTGTGCACACCGAACGGCGTCTGGACGACCACGCCACCATCGGCCGAACGCGCGACCAGCCGGCCTTGGAAAGTGCCCAGCGGCCCCAGCTTCGGGTCCACGGTCACGGTCGCCACGGCGTGACCGCCGGCCGGCACCGTCAAGGTCGCGGCATCGACCTGGGCGAACCCGGCGGGTGCGGGCCGACCGGTCGCGTCCAGTACGTCGAGCTTGGTGGTCAGCGTGACGGCCGCCGTACCGGTGTTCCGGAAGGTCACCTTGCGGTCGATCGGTTGACGATCCGAGTGCGGCCAGACGAGGCGGCCGAACTGCAGCGCGGCCGGCTCGGTGCTGACCTGCTGGCGGTCGGCGCGGGCGACGTCGAGCCGACCGGCCCCTTGGGCGAATGCCGAGATGCCGTCGCGCGGTTGGGCGCTGCTCATCAGCACTGCCTTGAGACGGTCTCCCGTCCAGTCAGCGTGCTGGGCGGCGAGGATCGCGGCCGCTCCGGCGACGTGCGGTGCGGCCATCGACGTACCGGACAGCTGTGCGTAGTGCTCGTTGACGGCCTCATCGCCCAGCGTGCCCTTGGCCCGAGCCGCGACGATGTCCGATCCCGGCGCCGTGAGATCCGGCTTGAGTCCGTAGTCGCCGAGGCGCGGTCCGACCGATGAGAACTCACTCAGCTCGTCCTGTTTGGTGACACTGCCCACCGCAAGCGCGCGGTCGGCGGCGGCTGGACTCGAGACCAGACCGCCGGGACCTGCGTTGCCGGCAGCGACCACGAACAGGACGCCGGAAGCGGCCGAGATCCGGTTGAGTTCCTGGGAGAGCAGGTCGGTTCCGTCGGAGGCATCGCCGCCGAGGCTCAGGTTGACCACCTTGGCGCCGCTGTCGGCGGCCCACTGCATGCCGGCGATGATCGCGTCCCAGGAGCAGCCCTCCCAGGTGCAGACCTTGCCGATCAGCAGCCCGGCGTCCTTCGCGACCCCGGTGAACTTGCCCTTCGACGCCGTACCGCGTCCGGCCGCGATCGACGCGACATGCGTCCCGTGGCCGACCTCGTCCTGAATTCCCTCACCGGTGAAGTCCTTGCTTGCAGCAACCTTCAGGTCTGGGTGCTCGGCGTCGTACCCGGTGTCCAGTACGGCGATCTTGGCGCCCTGGCCGGTGTGCCCGGCCTGCCACGCGGCCGGTACGCCGACCTGCGGAACACTGACATCCAGTGTGGGCTTGGCGCGTCCGTTCAGCCAGACCCGCTTGATCCCGGCCGGCAACTGATCGAGTGCCGTCCCCTTCGGTGCTGAAACGGCCGCGAGGTTTCCCTTCGCCAGCTGCCGGGTCAGCCGCCCGAGCGTCCCGGCCGACCGGCGCCCGTCGGTCTGCACCAGCAACGGAAGTGACGCACTCTTCCCGTCAGCCAGGCCCTGCGCGATCAGCCCGGTCACATCGAAGAGAGCCCGATCCAGCTTGCCGTCGCGGACCAGTGGCGCCACATCGGCGGGAATCACCGTCACACCCTTCGGCCCGACGTTCTGCAAGAACCCGGTCCGCCGCCCCGCCCGTGGCTCGACCCGCACCTGCCAGGTCTTGCCATCCGCCCGGACCGTCACCTTGTCCCCGGTCACCAACGTCACCACCTGCTCCGGCCCGACCGCCTGCGTCTGCGCGGCATCCGCCGGCCTGCCCTGCAGCCCGAGCCCCAGCAGCCCGAGCCCCACCAGGGCGGCGACCACTCCTCGTCGTACCCTCATCGCATTGCTCCGTCACTGTGAAAGTCCATGCGCCACAGGACGAACAGCTCCCCACCAACGTTGACCTTTCGATACTGGTCGAATGCGGTTTGGCGCAACGCGAGAGGCTGTACTTCGAGCCGGAGCGATCCATGAGCTGCCCTTGGTGGTCGACGCACTGATCACCGGCGTACCACAGCTCGAGACCTCCACCGACGACGGCAAGTCCTGGCGGCCGGCCCCGGTCCGCGCCGACGGCGACAACCGCTACATCGCCACCATCGGCACACCGGACGGTGCCACATCCGTCTCGCTCAGGTCCCGACTGACCGATGCCTCTGGCAACGAATTCGAGACAACGATCATCCGCGCCTACCGCCTGGCCCGCTGATCCAGATCACCATGCCGCGCCTCCCGGGGTCGGTCGCAAGGCCAGCCGGGGCTGTCCCGCGCGTTATCCGATGGGTTTTCGTCACCGAGCACCCAAAATCCATCGGATAGCGCAGACCTCGAGCCTCACGCACCCCAGGTCGCTTGGGGCTGGGGATGTGGGGAGGCAAGCAGAGCTTCGTGCGTGCTCAACCCGACTTGCGGCTAGGCGGTGAGGGTGGGGGTGCTGTATTCGCCGGTGGCGGAGAGGATGCGCTGGCCGAGGGGTGTGATGCGGTGTTCGACGGAGGGGCCGCGGCGGTCGCTGCGGACCAGGCCGCCTTCGCGCAGGATGCTGAGCTGGTAGCTCGCGGTTCCCAGCGAAACGGCACAGACGCGCGCCACCACGGTCGTCGTACAGGCGTTGACGGTGGCTTCCAGTACGGCGGATCGCGTGCCGCCGATCAATGCGCTCACCGGGTCCTGCCCTGGTCGTGGTGTGGCCTGCCCGATGAACGGACCGGCGTGAGCCGGGAGCGGGAGGACGAGGATCGGCGTCGCGTCGGGCTCCAGCAGTTTGGTCGGGGCTCGCCAGCAGAACGCCGAGTACTGAAGGCGGAGCCCGCGCCCCTCCAGGTGCACGTCGGGCCCGATCATGGAGTCGATCTCCAGAGTCGGTGACTTCCAGCGGATGCCGGGACCCAAGGTGGACAAGACCTGGTCGAGCCCGATCCGCCCGATCTCGTCCCCGACCCGTCCGTTGCCCCCGGCAACCCGAGCATTGATCGCCTGCCAGTACGGCGCGATCGCAGCGGCATGGTATTCCCGCAATGCCTCGCCCAACTGCTCGACCACTCGCGGATGTCCCGACCCGAGCGCCGTCGTCCAGGCACTGGGCGGGCGGTACTTCGCCACCATCGCCAACTGCGCATCGAACTGCCGCGTCGGCGTACTGAGGATCCGCTCCAGCCCGGTGTTGAAGTCCTCGTCCTCACCACTAGGCGTCAAGAAGTCAGCCGAATACCCCCGAGGCGGCGCCAACCGCCGCAACCGATCCAGCACCTCAGGCCGAACCGCCCCCTGCGTCCGCCGCCGCCAGTCACCAAAAATCGCCCGCCCATCCCCCTGCTGCAACATATGAAGACTGAGCAGCACCTCCCAAACAGCCGAGGCGCCGCGCGACACAGTCACCTTGGTGAGATCAGCAAAGCTGAAGTGAATCCGTAGCACAGAACACCTCCGGGGCGGCGGAAGGCTTTCTTTGTACCAGCCCTCCACCGCCCCGAAGCCACAATGTCCTCAACCTGTCACGCCTGACTTCGGTCATTTGGGCTAGAGCTCGAGCCGGCCAGTCGGTGACAGCAGTTCGAGCCACATTCCCGCAACATGCGGACGATCAGGAGGTCAACGGGCTGCGTGACTCAGCCTGCCACCTGGCCCCTCGACCCCAGCTCTGGCCGGCGAGCGAAGCCACCGTGCCGAATGAGGGCCCCGGGGAGTGGGGGCGGACCCCCGGCACTCACCAACTCTGGGTGGGCTGCTGGGTTCACGCTCAGTGCGAGCGGCCAGGAGCGGTCAGGAGCGGGTTGGTGAGTGCGGCAGGTTCGCCCCGCCCACCCTGGATCCCGACTACTGGTTCAACAGGCTGTTCCGACTCCATTAGTGCCTCAGTTCAGCTGCCCGAAAATGCATCCTCGCAGTTCAACACCGTGCATCGTTTCGAATGCGGCAAGGATGACCGAAGTCAGGCTCAAGTGAATCCGTAGCGCCGCGGGAGTCCTGAACATGTCATTTCCGGATAAGCGGTCGATGTCCTCGCTCTTGCCACTGGTCCGTCTGACCGGCACCGCCGCGAGCGGTAGCGAGCGCTAACCGTTGCCGGCCAGGTCTTGCTCAGTGAACATCGCCGCCACCAGATCGACCGTGGACGACCACAACGGCGAACCCGCGCGGAGCTCGTCGTCGGAAGCGGTCAGGTAGTCCGGTGGCGGAGCATCACCGCCGGGGATGTTGCCGACGTAGAACGCCGCACCGGTGCCGAGTACCGTCAGCTCGGCGTCCGGCACGAAGCCGACGACCGCCTGCCAGGATTCGCGGGCGGACTCCGGACGCCAATCGACCACGCTCCAGGCCGTCCGGTCCCCGCGGGGTATCCCGGACCAGCTGACGGAGCTCAGCCCGGCCACGATCACCAGAGCAGCGTTCGCGGCCTGGATCTGCAGGGCGCCGCGCAGATCGAACAGGAGGCCCGCCCGACCCCGCACCGCGTCGATGCGGACCTCGGTCAGTTGTGCCTCCTGCAGCGCGTCCGGCTCGGTCAGCGCGTCGGCCTCGGCCGTGGGGGGGGGGGGGGGGGGCCGCCGCGCCCCGGGCGCAGGCCGGAGGCCACGAACATGAAAAAAAAAAAAATATAAAATAGAAAAAAAACAAAGAAAAACAACGCACC